>NZ_JAQPZT010000010.1:0-598 GCF_037619475.1 Corynebacterium sp. USCH3 | reverse complement strand
CATGGCTGTGTACGAGCTTCCCGACCTCCCCTACGACTACGACGCCCTCGAGCCGCACATCTCCGCCGAGATCATGCAGCTGCACCACGACAAGCACCACGCCACCTACGTCGCCGGCGCCAACACCGCCCTCGAAGCCCTCGAAAAGGCCCGCGAGGAAGGCACCAACCCCGACCAGATCCGCGCCCTGTCCAAGAACCTCGCGTTCAACCTCGGCGGCCACACCAACCACTCCATCTTCTGGAAGAACCTCTCGCCCAACGGCGGCGGCGAGCCCACCGGCGAACTCGCCGAGGCCATCACCCGCGACTTCGGCTCCTTCGACAAGTTCAAGGACCAGTTCTCCTCGGCCGCCCTGGGCCTCTACGGCTCCGGCTGGGCCGTGCTGGGCTACGACCACATCGCCGGACGCCTCGTCGTCGAACAGCTCACCGACCAGCAGGGCAACACCTCGATCAACCTCACCCCGCTGCTGATGCTCGACATGTGGGAGCACGCCTTCTACCTGCAGTACAAGAACGTCAAGCCCGACTACGTCAAGGCCGTGTGGAACGTGTTCAACTGGGACGACGTCGCCGAGCGCTACGCCGCCGCCAAG
>NZ_JAQPZT010000009.1:0-2325 GCF_037619475.1 Corynebacterium sp. USCH3 | reverse complement strand
ACCACAACCGCCTGCCAGAGAGCGCCACTCCTCCACAGGCCCCCGCCTCCGTTGCCTCCCTACCCGACCCGTCGCCGCGGGTCGCTCGCCCTTCTGTTCTGGTCACGCCCCGTCTCTGCCGCACTCCTTCGTCGTTTGCGAGTGACCGCGACGGAGCCACTGCTCTGGTCGTCTACTATCCTGCCGTCCTGCGAAGTTGAGCCGAGCCGAATCCGAAGGACAACGAATGACGATCGCGCAGTTCTTCCGCGCCGTCGCTGTCCCAGGACGCCAATTCGACCAGGATGTCGGACGATGTCGGACTCTCCCGTCGCTCCCGCAGACGTTCCGGTTGTTCTCTCGAACGACTAACGGAACATCCGGGGACACTCGGCAGTCGCCTTCGCTTCAGGAATACGGGGTATGCGTGCGCGCCGGCAGGAGGCCGCCAGCGCTGTCCAGCACTCACATCACTGGTACTTGGCCTCTAGAGACTGCACCGCGCCGTTCCAGGCCCCGCCCCGCCACCCGTCATCGCTTCGCCCCTCCCAAGGGACTCCGCCGTATTCAGGCTTCGCGCCAAGCGGGTCTACTCAAGCGAGACGGATAGCTACTTGACGCCGGTGAGGAGATCAACCGGGGGCTATGACGGCACGGCTGCCGGCATCCGAGACAAGCGTCGGTGACATTTTCCTCGTCTGTTTGGACGTCGGTGCCCCCTGTGACTGTGAGGAGCATGCCGATCGACAGCTCGATCGGGCCGGCCGTGGAACTGCTCATCAGCCAATGCCCCCATGACGCCGCTGGCGGCGCAGACACCGACGGCCAGGCCGCGGCCCTGTCCCCGACCTCCCCGCGACCGATGAGCTCACCGGCCACGCTGGCTCCCCGCATCACCGACGTCGGTAGTGTGAACGGGCCCGAACCCCCCATGACAGCAGCACACCCAAAGGTAGAGGACAATCCCCGGAGAAGAGCAGGCAGGTATCAGATCAGCCGGCGACAGGGCGTGTCACCGACGTCCTGAGACATCACGCCTGAGTGTGCCGACATGACCGCATCGTCAGGCGTTTCGTCGTCGATAGGACGATGTGCCTACATCTGCGGTGCTCGAGCGCCACGACAAGCTCTTGGGTCTATTGCTCCAGCAGAGTGCAACCGTAGGGAGCGAAGACGTGGGTGACACCGGTTTCCCGGTGAAGCTCGCCGAAGAAGCACTGTCGAAGGTGGATCCCGAACTGGTCATCACCTCCGCTGTCGGGGCAGCCGTGAAGGATGCTGCGCGCAATGATGCACCGCGTCGGCCGACTGCCTCCTCTGACAATCCTGGCACCTGCGTAAAAGACATCCACGGGGGCAGCAGCGCCGATCTCCGGCCACCCGGTACTGCCGGCAGTGATGCGCGAGTCTAACGACGCTGAGTTAATCGACGTGCCCCGCAATACTCGGAGAGCTACCCCACGGGGCGCGGGCCCGTCCCGAGTCTCTCCCCTGCGTCCGTCAAGAGCGGACGCAGGTCATTCAGGTCGGTGCACTCGGCGACAATGGCCATCGACCCTGGTACCTCCTGTCCGTGGTCGTTGACCCAGGCGGCATCGATTCCGAGCCCTTGTGCTCCGGCGATGTCGGCTCTCAGGGAGTCGCCGACATGAAGAACCTGTTCGGCGGGCAAGCCCAACAATCCGAGCCCAGCATCGAACAACTCCGCTCGTGGCTTATAGGAGCGAACCTCCTCGCTGGTAACGCTGAGAGGCACCGCCGCATATCGCCGCATCGAGATCGGCCCTGTCGATGTTCGACACCACACACACCGGAACGGGACAGGAGGCCAAGAAATCCCGGCTGCCAGCACGTAGGTCGGGGCGCCGCCAGTAACTGAACTGTTCACGGACCAACTCAGTTGGGTCGAGGGTGGAGCCGACCAGTTCGAGGAGCGAGGACAACGATGCGACTTCTAGCTCCCGCTGGGTACGAAACGTCGGGCCGTACGATGCTCCGAGCAGATCAGAGAACGCAGCGCCCCACGCTTGTGCGAGTGCTGGCCCCGAGTGCTCGGGGTGATCACGGACTATCTGGCGGATGATACTTCGAATGACCGGGCCGCCTTCTTGGACAACGGTCCCGTAAAGACCCAGAAGAACACCTCGATACGCCCTACTCTTCAGCAGCGCATACGGCCCTTTCCAGGACAAGAGTGCGACAATCCCCACCAGCTACTACCGACGACTCCTGGATGAGGCTCGCTGCTTGTGTGGTGGTGGGCACCACACCCCGGAACACGCACAAAAAAAGGGGAAGACCCCACAACCGCCAGCACAACACTGACGACCATGAGGCCTTCCCACA
>NZ_JAQPZT010000008.1:0-114117 GCF_037619475.1 Corynebacterium sp. USCH3 | reverse complement strand
AAGAACCAGAACAGGTGCTGCCACAGGATCGCGCCACCGTTGGCGGAGTCGTAGATGTGCCCGCCCAGGATCCGGTCGTAGAGCACGCCCAGCGCAGCGGCGGTCAGCAGCGGGAAGATCAGCAGGGCCAGCAACGAGGTCACCAGGATGTTCCAGGTGAAGATCGGCATGCGGAACATCGTCATGCCCGGGGCACGCAGGCACAGGATCGTGGTGAGCATGTTGACCGCGGCGGCGATACTGCCGACGCCACCGACGCCGACGCCGATGATCCACAGGTGCGAACCTATGCCCGGCGAGTGGATGGCGTCGGCCAGCGGCATGTACATCGTCCAGCCGAAGTCGGCGGCACCACCGGGGGTGAGGAAGCCGGTCAGCATGATGATGCCGCCCCAGGTGGTCAGCCAGAAGCCGAAGGCGTTCAGCCGGGGGAAGGCGACGTCGGGCGCACCGATCTGCAGTGGCATGATGTAGTTCGCGAAACCCCAGACGATCGGGGTGCCGAACAGCAGCAGCATGATGGTGCCGTGCATGGTGAACAGCTGGTTGAACTGTTCGTTGGACAGGAACTGCAGGCCCGGGTGGAAGAGTTCCACGCGGATCAGCAACGCCATGAGGCCGCCGATTCCGAAGAAGATGAAGGCGGTGATCATGTACATGATACCGAGCTGTTTGTGGTCAGTCGTGGTCAGAATGGTCCACGCGTGACCACCCTTCTTCGACTTACCGCCTTGAGGAGCAGGCCGGGCTGGGGAGACCGGTTGGTCTTCCCTGGGCGCTACTGCGGTCATTCAATCCTCCTGACTACGCGGTGCCGTTCGTCGGGACGGCACCCAATGAATGAGCTGCACGGCGGGTACCCGGTGGCGTTGAACGTCACCCGTCACGGGGCCACCCGCGCAGACTGGGGTCAATACTAATCGGTCGGGCCCGGCTTTAATAGCCGACGCCCCCCGTCGCCCCCTCAGTGACGCGTTCGGGGGTGCACCCCCCGGCACTGCCTGCACCGGAGGACGATGGACAACCGACCCGAGCGCCCCGCTCAGAAGTCCCAGTCGTCGTCGTCGGTGTTCTCCGCCTTACCGATGACGTAGCTGGAGCCCGACCCGGAGAAGAAGTCGTGGTTCTCGTCGCCGCCGGGGTTCAGTGACGACAGGATCGACGGGGACACGTTCGTCTCGTCGTCGGGGAACAGCCCCTCGTAACCGAGGTTGTTCAACGCCTTGTTGGCGTTGTACCGCAGGAAGCGCTTGACGTCCTCGGTCCAGCCGAGGTCGTCGTAGATGTCCTCGGTGTACTGGCACTCGTTGTCGTAGAGCTCGAACATCAGCTCGAAGGTGTGCTCCTTGAGCTCCTGCTGACGAGCCTGGGACTCATGCTCCAGGCCACGCTGGTACTTGTAGCCGATGTAGTAGCCGTGCACGGCCTCGTCACGGATGATCAGCCGGATCAGGTCGGCGGTGTTGGTTAGCTTCGCGTGCGACGACCAGTACATCGGCAGGTAGAAGCCCGAGTAGAACAGGAAGGACTCCAGCAGAGTGGAGGCGATCTTCTTCTTCAGCGGGTCGTCGCCCCGGTAGAAGCCGAGGATGATGTCCGCCTTGTCCTGGAGGTTCCTGTTCTCCTCGGACCAGCGGAAAGCGTCGTTGATCTCCGGCGTGGACGACAGGGTCGTGAAGATCGACGAGTAGGACTTGGCGTGGACCGACTCCATGAAGGCGATGTTGGTGTAGACGGCCTCCTCGTGCGGGGTGACCGCATCCGGGATCAGGCTCGTCGCCCCCACCGTGCCCTGGATGGTGTCCAGCATCGTCAGGCCGGTGAAGACCCGCATCGTGGCCTGCTTCTCGGTCTCGGTCAGCGTGCCCCAGCTCTGGATGTCATTGGACAGGGGCACCTTCTCCGGCAGCCAGAAGTTCCCGGTCAACCGGTCCCAGACCTCGAGGTCCTTGTCGTCGGGGATGGTGTTCCAGTTGATTGCGGTGACGGGCCCGCCCTGGTCGTGGTGGACGGGTGAGTGCGACTGCCGGGACGTTGTCATGTACCTCTCCTGAGGAGCGAGTGTGCGAGCCTGCAGTGCCCGTCGGCCCGGATGGCACCGGGCACCCGACGGACACGGGTGACCGCCATCCTATCCTTGACGTGACCGCCGGAGCGAACGCCTGCACGGTCCCGCTCCCCACCCCGCACGACATCCTCCCGCAACGGGACGACCACCCCTGAAATGGGGTAATTTAGACAAGGTCGCACTAACACCTTCCGCCGCCTGCTACGGCCCCGGAGTGCCCGCGAGATACCGGTAGACCCTCTCGCACCGCCCACCACCTGGGCATATACGGCCGCTGGCAACGTAGCGCAGGCAATGCACAATTAGGGCAGACATGCCTTTTCACCTGCACATATAACCAGTTGGTTAGCCTGAACTGCCTGGAGAGTGGATTAACCGATCAGTACCGTTATCGCCATGAGCATCAACGAGAAGTTCCAGGAAGCCGTCAACCAGCAGGTCGTCGCCGAGCACCAGGCGGCCCTCATCTACACCCAGCTGTCCTACGAGATGGACCGCCTCTCCTTTCTCGGCATGCGTGACTGGTTCCGCGCCCAGGCCGCCGAGGAGCGCGAGCACGCCGCGAAGTTCGCCGAGCACCTCCTCGACCGCGACGCCCGCGTCGACCTCACCGACATCGAGCTGCCGTCCCTGAAGATCGCCACCCCCCTGGACGCCTTCGAGGCCGCCCTCGCCCACGAGCAGAAGGTCTCCGAGATGATCCGTAACCTCGCCCGCACCGCGGACGAGACCGGCGACATCGACTCCCGTCAGCTGATCAACTTCTTCCTCGCCGAGCAGATCGAGGAAGAGTCCTCCGTCAACGACATCATCGACTGGATCAAGACCGTCGGCAACGACGGTTCCGGTCTGCTGCGCATCGACGCCAAGCTCGGCGGTCGCGACGGAGAGTAGGCTCTCCCGCGCCACCGGCGTCACCGCCGTCACCGACTGGCTCACCTGACACGAACACCCTGGGACGGTTCTGAACTTCAGAACCCGTCCCAGGGTGTTCGTGTCGCACCACCGGGGTGCGACGCAGCCGTTAGAGCATGCAGCTCACGCAGCCCTCGACCTCGGTCCCCGCCATCGCCGTCTGGCGCAGACGGATGTAGTACAAGGTCTTGATGCCCTTACGCCAGGCGTAGATCTGAGCCTTGTTGATGTCACGGGTGGTCACTGAGTCCTTGAAGAACAGGGTCAACGACAGTCCCTGGTCGACGTACTTCGTGGCCACCGCATAGGTGTCGATGATCTTCTCGTAGCCGATCTCGTAGGCGTCCTCGAAGTACTCGAGGTTGTCGTTGTCCATGTGCGGCGCCGGGTAGTAGACGCGGCCGATCTTGCCTTCCTTGCGGATCTCGATCTTCGAGGCGATCGGGTGGATCGACGAGGTCGAGTTGTTGATGTAGGAGATCGACCCGGTCGGCGGCACTGCCTGCAGGTTGCGGTTGTACAGGCCGTCGGCCATCACCGCGGCCTTCAGCTCCGCCCAGTCCTCGACACTCGGGACGTGGATCGAGGAGTCCGCGATGATGGCCGCGACCTTCTCCGTGCGCGGCTGGAAGGTCTCCGGGTCGTAGGCGTCGAAGAAGGCACCGGAGGCGTAGTCGGAGTTCTCGAAGTTGCGGAACTTCGCGCCACGGTCGCGGGCGATGGCGTTGGACGCCTTGAGGCACTCGTACATCACCGCGGCGAAGTAGACGTTGGTGAAGTCCAGGCCCTCGTCCGACCCGTAGTGGATGTGCTCCCGGCCGAGGAAACCGTGCAGGTTCATCTGCCCCAGGCCGATGGCGTGGGAACCGTCGTTGCCTTCACGGATCGACGGCACCGAGTCGATGGCCGTCTGGTCCGACACGGCGGTGAGGCCGCGGATGGCGGTCTCGATCGTGCGGGAGAAATCCTCGGAGTCCACGGCCGCGGCGATGTTGAGCGACCCCAGGTTGCAGGAGATGTCCTCGCCGACCGTCGAGTAGGTCAGGTCGTCGTTGAACTCGCTGGGCGTGGCGACCTGGAGGATCTCCGAGCACAGGTTGGAATGGGTGATACGTCCCTCGATCGGGTTCGCCCTGTTCACCGTGTCCTCGAACATGATGTACGGGTAACCGGACTCGAACTGGATCTCGGCGAGGGTCTGGAAGAACTGGCGGGCGTTGATCTTCTTCTTGCGGATCCGCGGGTCCTCGACCATCTCCTCGTAGTGCTCGGTGACGGAGATGTCGGCGAAGGGACGGCCGTAGATGCGCTCGACGTCGTACGGGGAGAACAGGTACATGTCGTCGTTGCGCTTGGCGAGCTCGAAGGTCACGTCGGGGATGACGACGCCGAGCGACAGGGTCTTGATGCGGATCTTCTCGTCGGCGTTCTCCCGCTTGGTGTCGAGGAACTTCATGATGTCCGGGTGGTGGGCGTTGAGGTACACCGCACCCGCACCCTGACGCGCGCCGAGCTGGTTGGCGTAGGAGAAGGAGTCCTCCAGCAGCTTCATCACCGGGATCACGCCGGAGCTCTGGTTCTCGATGTGCTTGATCGGTGCACCGGTCTCACGCAGGTTGCTCAGCAGCAGGGCGACGCCGCCACCGCGCTTGGACAACTGCAACGCGGAGTTGATGGAGCGTCCGATGGACTCCATGTTGTCCTCGATGCGCAGCAGGAAGCAGGACACCGGTTCGCCGCGCTGGGCCTTGCCGATGTTCAGGAAGGTCGGTGTCGCCGGCTGGAACCGGCCCCCGATGATCTCGTCGACGAGATCCCCGGCCAGGTCGATGTCACCGTCCGCCAGCCCGAGGGCCACCATGCACACACGGTCCTCGTAGCGCTCCAGGTACCGACGTCCGTCGAAGGTCTTCAGCGTGTAGGACGTGTAGTACTTGAACGCTCCGAGGAAGGTCTTGAAACGGAACTTGTGGGAGTAGGCGCGCTTGAACAGTGCCTTGATGTCGGCGAACTCGTACAGGTCGAGTACGGCCGGGTCGTAGTACTTGTTGTCGACCAGGTACCCGATCTTCTCCTCCAGGTCGTGGAAGTAGACGGTGTTCTGGTTGACGTGCTGCAGGAAGTACTGGTTGGCGGCTTCACGGTCCTTGTCGAACTGGATCTGACCGTCTGCGTCGTACAGATTGAGCAACGCGTTGAGCTGGTGGTAGTCCAGCTGGTCGGCCTGCTGGACCGGCTCTGCGACGGTCTTCCCGAGATCGGTGGTCATGGTTCTCCCCGTTGTGAAAAAGATGGTGTGTGACTGTGTCGGTCTGTCTATGTCTACTGGAGTCGGCTGCCTATGTCATGCCGCCGCCTCCCAGCGCCCGTCCTGCCGCAGCGAGTCCTCGAAGTCCGAGAGCCCCTCGCAGACGCGGGCGACGTCTGTCGGTGTGCCCATCAGCTCGAACCGGTAGAGGAACGGGACACCACACTTCGCCGCGATGACCTCGCCCGCACGGCAGAAGTCCTCGCCGAAGTTCAGGTTGCCCGAGGCGATGACCCCCCGCAGCAGGGCACGGTTCGACGGGTCATTGAGGAACCGGATGACCTGCTTGGGCACCGGCCGGGAGTCGTCACCGGTGATCGACGCTCCCCCGCCGTAGGTCGGACAGACCAGAACGAAGGGTTCGTCCACCGTCAACGCGGGTTCGGTGCGACGCAGCGGGATCCTGGCAGCAGGCAACCCCAGCTTGTGGACGAAACGGTCGGTGTTGCGGGTGGTGGAGGAAAAATAGACGATGAGCATGGGTGCCTGTCCGTTCTCTTTCTCTCTGTCTCTACTTCTCGTTGAACCGGGCCGGAATGTACTTCAGGAATGACGGGACCACCGCTACGGCGACGATGGTACCGACGATCACCAGGACGCCGCCGAGCAGCGTCGCCGTCCCCGCGCCGAAGGTGGACCCCGCCCACCCGTGCAGCATGTCCGCCAGCCGCGGCCCACCGGCGACGACGATGAGGAAGACGCCCTGGAGTCGTCCACGCATCCGGTCGTCCGCCGCCTCCTGCAACATCGCCGAGCGCTGCACCGAGGAGAACATGTCGGCGACACCGCCGATGACGAACGCCACGACGGCGACCCAGGCCCACAGCCCGGCACGACCGTCGGCGAGGTTGACCGCCAGGCCCATGACGATGATCGCGACGCCCCAGCAGAGCACGGCCACGACGATGCCGGCGCCCTGGTGCCGGAGCCGGGTCACCGCCCCGGAGAAGACGCCGCCGAGAACCGCACCCAACGGCACAGCGGCGAAGAGCAGGGCGTAGAACAGCCCGCCGTCGCCCGCCTCACCGAAGTCGATGGTGGAGATCTGCGGGATCAGCGCGCGCGGCATGCCGAAGACCATCGCGATGAGGTCGATGACGAAGCTCATCAGCAGGATCGGCATCGCTGCCAGGTAGACGAAACCCTCGGCGATGCTGCGGAACCCCGGGGTACGACGGCGACGGGCCTGCGGCCCCGGGACCCCCGACGAGCCCGGCCCGGTCGTGGAGTCGCCGGGATCCGGCGGCAACGCGGGAAGTTTCGCGACGGCCCACAACGTCGCCGCCAGGCAGAATGCGTCGATCAGGTAGAGCAGGGCGAACCCTGTCACCGGGATCAGCAGGCCTCCGAGGATCGGCCCGACGATGGCCCCCGCCTGCTGCACCGTCATGTTCAGCGAGACGGCCGCCGCGATGGACCCGTCCGGGACGATGCGGGCGGTGATCGCCGTGCGCGTCGGCTGATTGACGGCGAAGAACGCCTGTTGCAGGGCAAATATGCTCAGGAGCAGCCATACGTTGTCGACACCGGCCGCCGCCTGGGCCCAGAAGGCGCCGGCGGTGACGATCAGCCCGACGGTCGTGATCATCAGCAGGCGGCGACGGTCCATCATGTCCGCCAGTGCGCCGCCGTAGAGACCGAAGATGATCAGCGGGACCAGGCCGAACGCGCCGGCCAGGCCGACGTACCCGGAGCTCCCGGTGATCGCGTAGATCTGCGCAGGGACGACGATGACATTGAGCTGGGCCCCGATGACGGTGATGATGTTCGCGGTCCACAACCGACGGAAGTGCGGCGACTGCAGCGGCGTGGTGTCGGCCAGGATCGACCGCAGTGCCGCCCGAGTCGGACGTCGCGTAGAGCGTGGAACCATGAAAACACCGCTCCCGGGAGTTTGTTGTCGGTCAGGCACAAAAAGAAAGGAAGGACGCTGCCTGACGCAGCTTCCTTCCCGGTGGTGTTCCGTCCCCTCGGCAGGGGGCGGGATCAGGCTGCGGCGACGTCCAGGGCCTTGATCCGGTCCGGACGGAAGCCCGACCAGTGCGCGTCCTCGGTGACGACGACCGGAGCCTGCAGGTGGCCGAGAGCCATGACGTAGTCCCGGGCCTCGTCGTCAAGGCTGATGTCGACCATCTCGTAGTCAAGCCCGGCCTTGTCGAGAGCCCTCTTGGTGGCGGTGCACTGGACGCAGGCAGGCTTGGTGTAGACGGTGATCATCGAGGCGCTCCTGAGAAGAAAAGACGGCGGACGGTTCGGTGGCGGAGGCCCGGCTCGAGGAGGTCACCGGGAGTCCCCGGCACCGCGCCCCTGCCGGGCTGATGAGGACGACACTACACCGGGATCAGATCGGCGCACAAGCCGATTTCCCACGAGATATTGGGGTGAAATCAACTACAAAATACAAGATGTAGTAGTTACAAGGAGAGTATTCGCAGGTGGCTCAGCGGTGGCGACACTACATGTTGGGCCGAAAAATCATCGTTGTAATTCCACACGTGCCGTTCCCCTCCCCCATGCCCCTGCACCACGATCCCCGCGCACGGAAGAACCCCTCCGGCAACCACCCCGGAAGGGGAGGAGCGGAGGGGTTCGACAACCCGGAACCGGGGGAATCAGCCCTGACGAGCCTTGAACCGCGGATCCTTCTTGTTGATCACGAAGACCTTGCCGTGGCGGCGGACAACCTGGGCGCCCGGCTTGTTCTTCAGCGACCGAAGGGACTTACGGACCTTCATCGGGCGCTCCTTTCTCGTCGTGCGCCCCGGGCTGCTCACACAGAACCTCGGCGCGGTGTTGATCGTGATTGATCGGAATTGATCAGGCTTCCCGTGCCGGGCAGAACCCGCCGGAGAAGCAACGTGCGAGCCCGGCGAGGCCGGGTCGCGACACAGCACGACAGTTTAGCCGCAGACACAGCCTCGACCAAACCGGTGCCGCGGCAGTGGACCCGACGACCGTGGGTCAGAACACGAACTGCTGCAGAATCAGGGCCGTGAAGCCGAGGTACCAGACGATCACGACCGCCAGAGGCATACCGACCGCCGACATCCCGGACGACGGCTCGTCGCCGCGGTCGACAGCGCGGGACCGGCCGACGCGCACCACCGTGGAGACGAACAACGGGAGGACGACGGCCCAGACCACCATGCAGTAGGGGCACAGCGCCTCGATCTCGTAGACCGCCTCATAGGCGAGCCAGTGGACGAAGCCCACGGCGAGGATCAGCCCGACGAGGAACCCGTACCAGAACCACGCACGGAACCGGGCGCCCGCCAGCAGAGCCACACCGAGGGTGAGCACCACCGCGAATCCGACCAGGCCGATGAAGGGGTTCGGGAAGCCGAAGGCGGACGCCTGGCTGGAGTTCATCACGTCCGTACAGGAGACCACGTCGTTCAGGGTGCAGGCCGGGGTAAACCCCGCGTCCTGGAGCAGTTTGATCTTGTCGAAGAGGATCAGACCGGACATGAACAGTCCGACGGCCCCGGACAGGACGAGCCAGACAGCATAAAGCTGCGACGCCCCCCAGAGGCCTGGGGCGCGCGCCTCGGGACGCGTCTCTACTGCTGCACTCACTGGATCTCCCATCAAGTCCGGAGCGGACACGGTGACCGCCATGGCTGTAGCTGTAATTCTCGCATACCGCGGCACCGGAACCGCAACCCTGTAACGCACCTCTCACCGCATTTACCTGCCGGTTTGCACCGTCGGAGAACGCTGGGGTACGTTATATCTCGTCCGCAGCGAGGAGCTCATCTTCTCCGCAACAGCGTACGGGGCTATGGCGCAGCTGGTAGCGCACCACACTGGCAGTGTGGGGGTCAGGGGTTCGAGTCCCCTTAGCTCCACCACCGAGGTCCGGCCCTCGTTCTTCCCAGGAAGAACGAGGGCCGGACCTCTTTCTCGTCCTCTCCCCCTCCCGCTCGTGTGGGGGATACGGGAACACGGGCTACGGGACTGTACACGGTCCGGCGCAGCCCCCTCAGCTGACACCGACACGTGAGGGCGGTTTCACCGTTCACCACCGCCCTCACGTGTCGGTGTCAGCCGGAGGAGAATTGGAGTGAGAACAGTGACGCCCCCGCCCGTCGCTGCGGAGAGAAACAGCGACGGGCGAGGGCGTATTTTTTTCGTCGGGGGCCACCGGCTCACTCAGAGCCGGATACCCGGACCTGCCCAGATCTACTCGGAGTCAGCCGACTCCGTTTCCGTCGCGGACTCCTGCGGGGCGTCCTCGGTCGTGCTGCCGACCACGTCCGGCACCCAGTCCTTCAGCTTCGACGGATCCTCCGGATCCCGTTCGACCGTGAGGTACTCCCCGTCGATGTACAGCGCCGGTGTACCTGCCTGGTCACCCATGAGTTCACGCAGGCGATCCCCGTTACTCTGCAGGTCAGGCTTGTAGGTTTCCACGACAGACTCGTCGCGGATCGAATCCACTACCGCTGAATCCACTCCGAGCTGCTCCGCGGCGTCGGCGAGTTCGTCAAAGCGCCAGTCCCGGGCGACTTCCGACTGGTCGCCGAATGCCTTCTCGTGGAACGCCCAGAACGCCCCGGCGTCGCCGGTCTCGGCGATGGCCATCGCCACCGCCCCCGTCCGGGACGAGGACTCGTTGCCGTTGCTGTCGAGGAAATTGACGGTGTGCAGGTTGACGTTCATGTTTCCTGCGTCGAGAGCCTCCTCCATGGACTCGCTGTCCGCCTCAACAAGATCAGCACAGTGGGTGCAGCTGTAGTCCTCGTAGACGTCCGCAGTCGGGGCGTCGTCGGCGACGTCGTTGGACCGAAGCTGAACAACACCGTCCTCCACCGCGACCGAGAAGGACACATCCGCAGCGCTGAGTTCGACATCGGTACTCTTCCGGCCGTTGAAGACCATGAAACCGATGAACACCACGCAGATGACGACGAGGGCCACGATCCCCCAGAGGAAACTCCGGTTCTTGTCGTTGGGCGCCTTGATCTTCTGACTCACAAACCTCAACCTTTCACGGTGTTCTCTCTCCTCGTCCCGGCATTGTCGCAGGACGTGACCGCGTCTACCCTAGCGTTCGCCCTCCTCGTAGTTCCACACGGTGTCGCCCCGGGTCGCGCCATTCCCAGCAAACTGGCATCCCGGACTCCCCCGCTCACAGTGCGTGCACAGCTGCGGGGCACTTACCCCCGTCGCCGAAAACTTCCCTGTTCATTACCTCACAGAAACACGGGCAGGATATCTTTCTCTCATGCAAACAACCGACATGCTGCTCGCCTCGGGCTTCGAGGACGGCCTGAGCGCGACCGCCTCCTTCGTCTGGGGGCCCTGGCTCCTCATCCCCCTGCTCTTCGCCACCGGCTTCATCCTCACCATCCGGTTGCGTGGCGTGCAGTTCCGGAAACTCGCTCCGGCGCTGCGCCTCGGCCTCATCGACCGGGAGGACGACGGTGGAAAGGGTGACATCACCCAGTACCAGGCGCTGACGACGGCCCTGGCCGCGACGGTCGGTGTCGGCAACATCGTCGGTGTCGCCACCGCTATCTCCATCGGCGGACCCGGCGCGCTGTTCTGGATGTGGGTCACCGGGCTGCTCGGCATGGCGTCCAAGTACTCCGAGGCGTTCCTGGGCGTGCGGTTCCGTGTCACCGACGGCAAGGGCAACATGTCCGGCGGCCCCCAGCGCTACCTGGAGCGCGGCATCAAGGGGCCGCTGGGCAAGTTCCTCGCCTGGTTCTTCGCCATCGCCGCGGTCATCGCCTCCTTCGGCATCGGCAACATGACGCAGGCCAACGCGGTCTCCGAGAACCTCGAGAACTCCTTCGGCGTCGATCCCACGATCACCGGTATCGTCCTGTTCATCCTCATCGGTGCCGTCCTGCTCGGCGGCATCAAGGCGATCGGACAGGTCACCTCCGGGTTCGTTCCGCTGATGATCGCCATCTACATCATCGGTGGACTCGCCGTACTCACCATCAACGCCGCGAACCTGCCCGAGGCGATCGCACTGATCTTCACGGACGCGTTCTCCGGCACCGCGGCCGTCGGCGGCTTCGTCGGCGCCGGCATCCTGCTCGCCCTGCAGATGGGTGCCGCGCGCGGCATCTTCTCCAACGAGTCGGGCATGGGGTCGGCCGCCATCGCCGCGGCTGCCGCGAAGACCACCCACCCGGTGCGTCAGGGCCTGGTGTCGATGACGCAGACCTTCATCGACACGATCATCGTCGTCTCCTTCACCGGCCTGGTCATCATCTCCAGCGGGGTGTGGGACCAGGGTGCCGACCGCGCAGGGACCATGACCAGCGACGCCTTCGCCGAGGCTCTCCCGGGTCACTGGGGCGGCTACATCGTGACGATCTCGATCGTGTTCTTCGCCTTCTCCACCATCCTCGGCTGGTCGTACTACGGTGAGCGCAGCGCACAACGCATCTTCGGCGACTACGCCACGATCCCCTACCGGATCCTGTTCACCTGCGTGGTCGTCGTCGGTGCGACGATGGAACTCGACGTCGCCTGGACGTTCTCGGATCTGGCGAACGGGCTGATGGCCCTGCCGAACCTCGTCGGCCTGCTGATCCTTTCGGGGCTCATCGCCCGCGAGACCAAGGCCTACCTCGACTTCGACCCGAAGCTCAGGGCGTCAGCCCCCGAGGTGGAGAAGTTCCTCATCGAGCAGAAGACCCCCTGGCGCTGACCGCTCCCCCCTCTCAGCACCGGTCAGCGCCGGTCAGCGCCGGTCAGCGCCGGTCAGGCGCAGCTGACCTCCACCTCGAGGTCGGCGACGTCACCGGCGTCCGGGTGGTCGTCATCGACCTCCAGCTGGCCGTTCACACGGTAGGTGTCACCGTCGACCTCGACCGTGGCATCCCGTTCCTGAGCGTCGGTGGACTCCCACTCCTTGCCGCCACGGTCGACTCCGAGTCCGTCGACCCGCGGCGCGTCCCGGACGTCGAGATCGATCTCGACGTGGTCGGTACGCTCCTCGTTCCAGAGGTCGATCTCGTACTCGTCCGCACCGTCCTCACGACACTGCACCTCGGTGAACTGGGAGGCGACGTCCTCCCCGTCGAACATCAGGGTGGCGACACTACCGTCTCCCCCTGCACTGCTCCCCGACGTCGGCGCCGAGCTCGTCGTCGTATCCGCGGTCGAACTCTCGGTCGACGTCGACGGCTCGGCGGTGACCGTCTCGGTCACGGTCTCCTGCGCGGCGGTGTCGGTGGCGGTGTCGCCGCCGTCCCCGTCGCTGCAGGCCACGAGCGCGCCGGCGGCGACGATGCCCACGGCGGCGACGGCCGTACGTCGGCGGATGGTGGTGATGTTCACGGCAGATCCTTCCCTCGGAGACTGTTTCCCCGTCGATAGTAGATGGATTTCGCATGTCGCCGCGGAGACCGGGCCTGAGGATATACCCTCAGGGAAACCATCACCTGGCCACAAGGACACCACATGACCGCCGGACTCAACGTTCCCCTGACCCCGCTCCGCTTCCTCGAACGCAGCGCCACCGCCTACCCGGACCGGACCGCCTGCGTCGACGGACCACGCCGCGTCACCTTCGCCGAGATGCGTCAAGACGCCCTACGCCTGGCCCGCGCCCTGCTGCGTCGTGGACTGCGCCCGGGTGGACGTGTCGGCATGCTCGCGTCGAACAGCTACGAAGCCCTCCTCGCCCAGTTCGCCGTCCCGCTGGCCGGCGGTGTCCTCGTCCCGATCAACACACGCCTGGCACCGGCGGAGGTCCGCTACATCTGCGACCATGCCGGCATCGGCACCCTGTTCGGCGAACAGGACCTCATCCTCGCCTGCCGCCGCACCCTGGGCAGTGCCGGACTGGTGGACACCTTCGTGCTGATCCACAACGCGGACGGCTCACAGCCCGAGCCGAAGTTCCCCGATTCCGGGGTGGTCACCACCTTCGACGAGTACCTCACCGGTGGGGACGGCGACAGCGACGAGGCCGACGTCCCCCTCACCTTCACCGTCGACGACGAGGACGCGGCGATCGCCATCAACTACACCTCGGGGACCACCGGACGTCCCAAGGGCGTCGTCTACACCCACCGCGGTGCCTACCTCGCGGCGCTGGGGATGGTGATGACCCACACCTACACCCGCGACACGGTGTACCTGTGGACGCTGCCGATGTTCCACTGCTCCGGCTGGTGCACCGGGTGGGCGGCGATGGCGGCGTCCGCGACACAGGTCGCGCTGCGGGCGGTGCGTGGGCCGGAGATCTGGCGGTTGATCGACGAGGAGGGGGTGACCAGCCTGTGCGGCGCCCCTGCCGTCCTGGCCACCATCGTGGGTGCCGACGAGGCCCACGAGGTCACCTCCCTGTCGATCGCGACCGCCGGTGCCCCGCCCAGCCCGACGGTGATCAGCGCGTGCGAGGATCTCGGCATCGACGTCATCCACGTCTACGGGCTCACCGAGACCTACGGGCCGACGGTCGCGTGCGCCCCTCAGCCGGAATGGTCCGCGCTGTCCACCGCGGAACGCGCGACGTTGAAGTCGCGCCAGGGGCTGGCCATGGTCACCAGTGAAGAGGTCCGCGTCGTCGAGCAGGTCGCGAAGGACGCCCCGCAGGACGTGACGCTGGTCGACGTGCCGCAGGACGGTGAGACCATGGGTGAGGTCGTGATGCGCGGCAATATCGTGATGCGGGAGTACTTCCACAACCCGGACGCCACCGCGGAGGCCTTCCTCGGAGGGTGGTTCCATTCCGGCGACCTGGCGGTGAAGCATCCCGACGGCTACATCCAGGTCCTCGACCGGGCCAAGGACGTGGTCATCTCCGGCGGAGAGAACATCTCCACCATCGAGGTCGAACAGGCGATCATCAGCCACCCGTCGGTCGCGGACGTCTCCGTCATCGGCGTCCCGGACGAGACATGGGGCGAGGCGCTGCGGGCCTATGTCGTCCTCTCCCCCGGTGTCGAGCCGGACGACACCCTCGAACAGTCGGTGATCGACCACTGCCGCGGCCTGATCGCCGGCTACAAGGTGCCGCGTGACTACCGGGTCATCGAGGAGCTGCCCCGGACCTCGACGGGGAAGGTCCGGAAGAATGTGCTGCGTGACGAGGCATCGGAGGAGCAGGACGACGCCGCGACCACGGAAGGCTGACCACCTCGGGCACCAGTCGGTCCAGCACCGTCACCACGACCACGACCACCACGAGTCCGACCGCCAGACCGCTGGCGACGTCGTGCACGTAGTGGACACCTGCCGCGACACGGCTGAACGCCGCGGCGACCGCGAGCGGCACGGTGAACCATCCGAGCTTCGGCAGCGCGACGGCACACGCCACGGCGAAGGCCGCCGCGATCGTGGAGTGGTTCGACGGCCATGCCCAGCTCCCCGCCTCCGGACACGTCAGGACGGTGGCGACATCCCCTGCCGCGCACGGACGCGCCTCCCGGACGACGCTCTTCGTCACCTCACTGACCAGGTACGCGGCGATGACACCGACGCCGCCCAGCACCAGACGGCGCAACACCTCGTGGTCACGCAGCAACGACCACAGGGCGACCAGACCAGCCGTCGCGACGAGCACGAGCAGGCCCGCCTCGGTGAACACGCCCACTGCACCACTGAAGGGTGACCCTGCGGTGCCTTCGGCGATCGACCGGTAGAGGGTGTCGCGTGCGGGATAGGACGCCACGGCCACGAGCACCAGGACGAGGGCGGCGGCCCCGACGGTACGTGGGAAAGATACTGATCTCGACATTGCCGGGAACGCTACCAATCCCACGCCCGGGTTCCCATTCGGCACGGTGAGCTTCAGGACGCACGCCCGTCATCAAGTTTCGTTTGACAACACACCACGACGGAACATACACTTACCGAACGATCGGTCAGTTCACGGCCGAGGCAACGACCGGAGGTAACCATGACTGCCACGACGACACCGGACCAGGCATTCGCCGAGCTCATCGACAACGACGCCCGCATCGAGTCAACGGACTGGATGCCCGAGAAGTACCGTAAGACCCTGACCCGCCAGATCTCCCAGCATGCACACTCCGAGATCATCGGGATGCAGCCCGAGGCGAACTGGATCTCACGGGCCCCCAGCCTCAAACGCAAGGCGATTCTGATGGCCAAGGTCCAGGACGAGGCCGGCCACGGCCTCTACCTCTACTCTGCCGCCGAGAGCCTCGGGACTGACCGTGCGACGCTGGTGCAACAGCTGTTGGACGGCACCGCGAAATACTCCTCGATCTTCAACTACCCGGCACGCACCTGGGCTGACATCGGCGCGATCGGCTGGCTGGTCGACGGCGCCGCAATCGTCAACCAGGTTCCGTTGTGCCGTTGTTCCTACGGTCCATACGGGCGGGCCATGGTACGCGTCTGCAAAGAGGAATCCTTCCATCAGCGTCAGGGATGGGAGATCCTGCACTCGTTGGCCAACGGCACCACTGCACAGAAGCAGATGGCCCAGGAGGCGATCAACCGATTCTACGGCCCCGCCCTGCAGATGTTCGGCCCACCCGACGGGGACTCCCCCAACTCCGAGGAATCCATGGCCTGGAAGATCAAGCGCTTCTCCAATGACGAGCTCCGGCAACGTTTCGTCGACACGATCGTCCCCCAGGCAGAGGCACTCGGACTCAGTTTCGATGATCCCGACCTGGTGTGGAACCAAGAGCGCGGCCACTACGACTACGGCGAGCTCGACTGGGATGAGTTCATGTCCGTCATCAAGGGCCACGGCCCGTGCAATACCCAGCGCATGGAACACCGACGTCAGGCACACACCGACGGAGCATGGGTCCGCGAGGCCGCCGCCGCCTACGCCCAACGCTCCACTGCCGTCGAGACCACACTGGTCAGCGCCTGACCCGCCTGAGCACATACCTGACTTGTAGACAGACGAAAGAGAAGAGGAACACCATGTCCACCAACTGGCCGCAGTGGGAAGTTTTTGTCCGGTCGACCCGGGGACTCTCCCACGTCCACGCAGGCTCGCTGCACGCCCCCGACGAGACCATGGCACTGCGCAATGCCCGTGACCTCTTCACCCGCCGCAATGAAGGCACCTCGGTATGGGTCGTCCCGTCAGCGGCGATCACGGCGTCCGATCCCGACTCCAAGGGCGGGTACTTCCAGTCGTCCTCCGGGAAGAACTACCGCCACGCGACGTACTACACCGCCTCAGAAGGGGTGAAGCACCTGTGAACACCGACACCGCCGTCAGCACGGACTCCGCCACCCACATGTCCGTCGGTGATGCAATCACCGCCGAACAGGTCACCGACATGATCGCGGACAGCGGAGGGAATGCCTCGCCGGAGATCGCCGACTACGCTCTCCAGCTCGCCGACGACTCGCTGGTCCTCTCCCAGCGCCTGGGCTGGTGGATCTCGCGCGCACCGGAAATGGAGGAGGACGTCGCCCTGGGCAACATCGCCCTCGACGTCCTCGGCCACGCCCGATTCCTCTACACCTACGCCGGCAGTGCCTGGGAAAAGACCGAGGACGATCTGGCCTACTTCCGTGACGAAGAAGACTTCCGCTCGTGCCGGCTCGTCGAACAACCCAACGGGGACTTCGGACACACGATCGCACGCCAGCTGATCTTCAGCCTCTACGCCGGCGAACTCTACTCCCGGCTGTCCGCCTCCACCGACCCCATGCTCGCCCCCATCGCGGACAAGGCCGTCAAGGAGGTCAGCTACCACGTCGACCACGCGATCCAGTGGCTACTGCGTCTCGGCCTGGGCACCGAGGAATCCCACCGTCGTATACAGGCGGGACTGGAATCAATGTGGCCGTACAAGGACGAGCTGTTCACCGACACAGCGACCATCGACCGGGCGGACGAGAAGTCACCGGGGGCGATCGTCCGGCCGTCAGACCTCAAGGAGGCCGTGGACACCCACCTGTCGACGGTGATCGAGAAAGCCGGACTCTCGGTGCCCACCGTCCCCGCGGCCGCCGACCTGGGATACGCCCGAACCGGCCGGTTCAGTGAACACCGCGGCTACATCATCACCGAGATGCAGTCGCTGGCCCGCCAACACCCGGGAGCGACATGGTGACCGCCGACTCCACTACACCGGACACACAGGCTCTGGCATGGACTGCCGCAGCAACGGTCACGGACCCGGAGATTCCCGTGCTCACCATTTCCGACCTGGGGATTCTACGGAAGGTCACTGTCGAGGACGACTCCGTGACAGTGACGATTACACCGACCTACTCCGGGTGCCCGGCGATGTCACAGATCACCGCCGATGTCACAGATGCTGTGGCGCGCACCGGATTCGACCACTCCCGGATCCAGGTAGAGACCGTGCTCAGCCCGGCCTGGACCACTGACTGGATGACGGAGGAGGGCAAACGAAAGCTCACGGAGTACGGCATCGCCCCACCGACACACCGGTCTACTCCCGCCGGTCCGGTGACCCTGCAACTCGGTCTCCACCGCCCGGACGTCCCCTGCCCCCGCTGCCGGTCCCACAACACCCGAGAACTGACCCGGTTCGCCTCGACCTCCTGCAAGGCGCTGTACGTGTGCAGTGACTGCCACGAACCCTTCGACTACTTCAAGGTGCACTGATGACAACAACGACCCCCCGCACCCGTGCCCGGTTCAACCCGCTGACAGTCTCTGCGGTCAGACCGCTGACGGAGAATGCCGTGGAAGTGAGTTTCTCGGTGCCCGACGACCTGGTGGCCGACTACAACTACGTCCCGGGACAGTACGTGGCCCTACGCGCTACCATCGACGGATCCGAGATCCGCCGGTCCTACTCGATCTGCGCCGCCCCGGTGCCCGGCGAGATCCGGGTGGCGATCAAGAAGACCCTGGGCGGTGTCTTCTCCACCTGGGCCAACGAAGCCCTGGCCGCCGGCGACGTCATCGAGGTGATGAACCCGCAGGGGGCTTTCACGCAGAAGGTGCGGACCACAGCGATGAACGACCCCGCCGGACTGGTCTCCGAGCAGTTGGACCACAATCCACGGGCCCGTCTCGTCGCGTTCGCCGCAGGTTCGGGGATCACGCCGGTCATGGCGATCGCCACGGCGACGCTGGCCGGCTCTCCCGACGCCACCTTCGAACTTGTCTACGCCAACCGGTCGACCGTGGACGTGATGTTCGCCGAAGAGATCGGCGACCTCAAGGATCGGTACCCGGACCGGTTCACGGTCCACCACATCCTGTCCCGCGAGAACCGGACGAGCCCCCTGCACACCGGACGCGTGGACGACGAGAAGCTGTCCCTCATGCTGGACCGGATGCTCCGCGCCGGAGATGTGGAGGAGTGGTTCCTCTGCGGTCCCTTCGACATGGTGCAACTTGCCCGCGACGAGCTCAAAGACCGGGGCGTCCCCGAGGAGCGTGTGCGGTTCGAGCTGTTCACCACGGGAAAGCCGTCCAGCCCGGACGGTCAGCAGGGTCGCGTCATCGAGGTCAGGGACAACGAGCCGACCTACAATGTCGAGTTCACCCTGGACGGCTCGTCATCCACAGTGGACTCCCCTCGGTCCGCCCGGGAAACCATTCTCAACGCCGCGCTGCGCAAACGTCCGGACGTCCCGTTCGCCTGCGCCGGAGGCGTCTGCGGTACCTGCCGGGCGAAGCTGGTGTCAGGTACCTGCGACATGGACGAGAACTTCGCCCTGGAACCGGATGAAGTCGATGCCGGGTACATCCTCACCTGCCAGTCCCGGCCGACCAGCGACGCTGTGAGTGTGAACTTCGATGCCTGACCAGCGCGAAGAATCCCCCTCTGGGCACAGCGTCGGAGATGTCGGGAATACCATCATCCTCACGGTGAGCGACGGCGTCGCGGAACTCGTGTTGTCGGCGCCCGAGAAGCTCAATGCGCTGACCATTGATGACCTCGCTGACCTCGGGGCTGTCCTGGACAAGGCCACCGCACAGGCGTTCCGCGGTGAGGTACGTTCTCTCTTCCTCCGTGGCGAAGGACGCGGTTTCTGCGCCGGACGCGACGTCTCCGGTGCCGACCCGGACAACGACGACGCCGCCGGCTACCTCGCCGCCCTGGAACCGGTCCTCCACATGCTGGAGGAGTTCCCCACGCCGACATTCGCCGCCGTCCACGGGGCTTGCCTCGGAGTCGGACTAGGACTCGCAATCGCCTGCGACGTTGTCTACCTCGCGGAAAACGCCAAGATCGGATCGCCGTTCGCGGCACTCGGGGCGACACTCGATTCCGGCGGACACGCCTATCTCCTCTCCCGACTCGGTCGTCACCGCACCCTCGACCTGATCTACACCGGCGAACTCATCAGCGGCACCCGTGCCGTCGCTGAAGGACTGTTCTCCCGGGCGCTGCCCGACGACGAGCTCCTGGACGCGACACGTACCGCAGCACGCACGGCAGCCACGGGCCCCACCGAAGCTTTCCGTGAGTCCAAACGATTGCTGTCCACCATCGCTGACAATGCGCTCGGGCCCCACGAAGCACTCCGTCTCGAGAGTGCCGCCCAGGTCCGCCTGTCCCACACCTCCGACTACGCCGAGGGCTTCCGCTCCTTCCAGGAGAAACGGCGGCCCGTCTTCACCGGAAAGGTCCGTCCATGAATGCACCGACACAGCTCGATCCCCGCTCCGCCTACATCATCGAGGCCCGCCGCTCCCCGGTCGGACGTTACGGGGGTGCGCTCGCGTCCGTCCGTCCGGACGACCTCGCCGCCACGGTGATCTCCGATGTCCTGGAAAAGTCCGGCGCTGATCCGTCCAGTGTCGACGAGGTGATCCTCGGGAACGCCAACGGTGCCGGCGAGGAGAACCGTAACGTCGCACGGATGGCCTGGCTTCTCGCGGGCGGGCCCGAGCATGTGCCCGGCATGACCCTGAACCGTCTGTGCGCCTCCGGGATGAGCTCGGTGGCGGATGCCTGGCACAAGATCGCGGCCGGGGTCGCCGATCTTGTCATCGCCGGCGGCGTGGAGTCGATGACCCGGGCGCCCTGGGTCCAGGAGAAACCGTCGACGGCGTGGGCCAAGCCGGGGCCCAGCTTCGACACCTCCATCGGCTGGCGCTTCACCAACCCGAAGCACCTCGAGGTCGACAAGCGGACGCTGTCGATGCCCGAGACCGCCGAGGAGGTGGCCGACGTCAGAGGGGTGACGCGTGCCGACGCAGATGTGTTCGCACTGCACTCGCACACGAAGGCGCTTGCCGCGATCGACACAGGACACTTCGTGGACGAGATCACACCCGTCACCGTCCACGGCCGCAAGGGTGCCGTGACCGTCGTGGACACCGACGAGGGACCGCGGGCCGACACCACCCTGGACAGGCTCGCCGCCCTGCGTCCGGTCGTCCGTCCGGACGGTGTCGTCACCGCGGGAAACTCCTCCTCCCTCAACGACGGGGCCTCTGCCCTGCTCATCGCCTCCGGGGAGGCGTGTACCCGCTACGGCCTCACTCCACGGGCACGCATCGTGACCGATGCGGCGGTCGGGCTGGCCCCCGAGATCATGGGTATGGGGCCGGTGCCCGCCACCCGCCGTGCTCTCGAGAGGGCCGGATGGAACATCGAGGACCTCGACGCCGTCGAACTCAACGAGGCCTTCGCTACCCAGTCGCTGGCATGTATGCGGGAACTCGGACTGGACCGACGCGAGGATATCGTCAACGCCTCAGGTGGCGCGATTGCTCTCGGGCACCCACTGGGATCCTCCGGTTCGAGGTTGATCGTCACCCTGCTGAACCGACTCGAACGGACCGGCGGGCACCGCGGCCTCGCCACGATGTGTGTCGGGGTCGGCCAGGGCACCGCCATCCTCATCGAGCGGGTGGACGCATGAGTCTCTCCACACTGTCCTTCACCGATGAAAACCACGGCACGGGGACGTACGCCGTAGTCAGAATGAACCGTCCCGCGGTCCGCAATGCTATCGACCAGGCGATGGTGGACGATCTCCACGCCGTGTGCGCCGACCTGGAGGCCCGCCCGCGGACCCTCATCCTCACCGGATGCCAGGTTGACGGACGGTACGGACCGAAGGGGATCTTCGCCTCCGGCGCCGACATCACCCAGCTCCGGGAACGACGCCGCGAGGATGCCCTGCGGGGGATCAACTCGCAGATCTTCGAGCGTATCGCGAACCTGCCGATGCCGGTCATCGCCGCGGTCGACGGTGCCGCACTCGGCGGGGGCGCAGAACTCGCGCTTGCCGCGGACTTCCGCCTCGGCACCCCGGCGGTCCGGTTCGGGCAACCGGAGACCGGACTGGGCATCATCGCCGCAGCCGGTGGCCTGTGGCGGCTCCGAGAGGTCACCGGAGAGCAGCTGGCCAAGGAGATCCTTCTGGCGGGGCGAATCCTCACCGGCGAAGAGTGTCTCACCAACGGTATCCTGCTATCCCTCCACGATCCTGACGACATCATGAACGCGGCGGTTGAGCTCGCCGAACGCATCGACACCCAGGATCCGCTCGCCGTCCGGGTGTCCAAACGCGTCTTCTCCATGCCACGCGACGCCCACCCGCACGTCGACGAACTCGCCCAGGCGATCCTGTTCGAGTCACAGGAGAAGTTCGACCGCATGCAGGCTTTCATCGACAGAAAGAAGAAGTGACATGACCGTCCCCCACATCCCCGACACCGTAGGAGTCATCGGTGGTGGCCGGATGGGAGCCGGCATCGCCCATGCCTTCCTCACCGCCGGTTCCACCGTCACCGTGGTGGAGGCCGATCCCGACGCCTCCGCGGCCGCCCACGACCGGGTGGTGGACCAGGTCCGAGCCTCAGCAGAGCGCGGAAAGCTCCAGGGAACGGTGGAGGACACCGCCGCCCGTCTCAGCGTGTCGGCGTCCATGTCGGCGCTCGCCGGGAGCACACTGGTCATCGAAGCGGTGCCTGAAAACATGGGCATCAAGACCACCGCCCTCACCGATGCGGCCCGCGTCGTCGGGGAGAACACATGGTTCGCCACAAATACCTCGTCCCTGTCAGTCGACGACCTCGCGCACGCCGTCGGACAGGTCACCGGTCACCCCGAGAACGTATGCGGTCTGCACTTCTTCAACCCGGTACCGGCCTCGAAGCTGATCGAGGTGGTGATCGCTGACGCGACCTCCGGAGAACTCGCCGACAGAGCTCCCTCGTGGGCCACGGCCCTGGGGAAGACACCCGTAGTGGTGAAGAACCGTCCCGGCTTCGCGTCATCACGGCTCGGCGTGGCCATCGCATTGGAAGCGATGCGCATGGTCGAGGAAGGTGTCGCCTCAGCGGAAGACATCGACAACGCCATGACCCTGGGGTACAAGCATCCTGTCGGCCCGTTGGCCCTGACCGACATCGTCGGGCTCGATGTCCGACTCGGTATCGCCGAGTACCTGGAGTCCACACTCGGTGAACGTTTCGCCCCGCCACAGATACTCCGGGACAAAGTCAGTGCTGGAGAGCTGGGGCGTAAGTCAGGCCGGGGATTCTACGAGTACCCGTCCTGATGTCTCGCACGGGGCGGTCCAGCTCAATCCACCGTCCGGTCCCGTCCTGCGAGTACTCCTGCCCAGAGCATCGCGGCGGTCACGGCAATGAGCATGAGGAGCGCCGGTGTCCAGGAGCCGGTAGCGTCATGCAATGCCCCGACAGCGACCGGCCCGAGGGCAGCGAGAATGTAGCCGACAGACTGAGCCATTCCTGACAACGACGCCGCTGCCGTGTGGTGTCGGGTCCGTAGTCCGAACAACGACAACGAGAGCACGATACTCGCGCCACCACCGATGCCGGCGATACAGGCCCATATCCCCGTCAGCCCGGGTGCACTGAGAATCCCGGTGACGGCGATGAGCAGGGTCACGGGAATGACGACCCCGAGGATGCGCTGATCCCGCAGCCTCACCAGCAGAGCTGAGCAGACGAGACTACCGGCAATTCCGAAGACATTGAAGAGCAGCAGATGGGAACCGGCGGTTGCCCCGCTGACACCGGCGTCCTGCTCGATCGACGGGAGCCAGGTGACCAGGACATAGTAGACGGTGGACTGCAACCCCATGAATGCAGCGACCTGCCAGGCCAGCGCGCGACGCCACACCGGTTGCCGGACCCGCGCAGCAGCCGGTGCTGCCACGACGGCGGACTCGGAGCTACCCCGGCGCAGCTGTGGGAGGACAGCGGCAATGGCCAGCAGCGCGAGGCCCGCCCACATTCCCAGGGGTAGCCGCCACCCCACGGCAGTCAGCCCCGCCGCCGGCACCGCTACTCCGGCGGCGAGTGCCGCACACCCCGACTGGACCGCGGAGTACGCACCGGTGACCTGACCGATCTTCGCGGGGAAATCACGCTTCACCAGGGCGGGGAGCACCACGTTCAGAACAGCGATGGCAACGCCGATCAGGAGTGTGCCTACCCAGAGCAGGGCGATCGGCGGTGTAGACCGCACGAGCAGGCCTGTGACGAGGACGGTGAGTCCCACAACGATGATGCGTTCCAGCCCTAGACGATGCGCCAACCGCGGGACCAGGGGCGACACCAACGCGAACGCCAGCAGAGGCAGACTGACGAGGAAGGACGCCACGGAGGAGGAGATGCCCAGATCACTTTCGATGTCGGTGAGGACAGGCCCGACGGTGGTGATCGCCGCCCGCAGGTTGCTCGCGACAAGGAGTATCCCGACCACGATGAGCACAGTGGGAACGCGCTGACCACGAGCCGGAGGGGCGGTGTCTGTGAGGTTATCCGTCATTTCCCGGCCTCCCCCAGTTCCGGGCCGTGTGACGCTCCCAGTGATGTTCCGTGGACTACGGCGTAGTCCTGTACCAACGTGACGGCGCGCGTGGCGGCGTCTGCTGCATCATCGGCTTCGTGGGCGGCGACAGCCCGGACGATGGCGGTGTGCTCATCGTCGATGGCAGCGATGGCGGTGGGGCGGTCAGCGAAGTTGATGTCCTCCTGGGAGAAATGCAGGAGCGCCTGCTCATTGCCGCCCACTCCGCGGTAGAGCTCCGCCAGCAGGGCGTTGCCCGATGCCTCCATGAGGATCCGGTGGAACGTGATGTCGGCCGCGGCGTAGGCATGGTCATCGGCGGCGACGGCACGTGAAACAAGTGCCTCTTTCAACGCACCGATCTGTACGTCGGTTGCCCGCAGTGCGGCAAGCCTGGCACCCTCGCGCTCCAGGACCGCACGAACCTCCGCAACGTCCTGTTCCCGGTCCTGGTCGACACGTCGTGCGAGAGTAGGGGCAAGGTCACTGGTGGCGGTGACGAAGGTGCCGTACCCGGCGCGTGCCCCGAGCATCCCGGCGTGCACGAGAGCGCGCACGGCTTCGCGGACGCTGTTCCGGCTGACCCCCAAGTCCTCAGCCAGGTCATGTTCTGTGGGAATGCGTGTGCCTACCGGGAATTCTCCGGAGGCGATACGCCGTCGCAGCTGATCGGCTACCTGCTCGGGCAATGTGGAGCGCGGCTGAATCCTGGACATGCGAAACAGCATAACAACAAAGAACCAAATGTAGGATAATTGCCCCCCTCGGCACGTGAAGTCACTCGCGGGCCACAACAAGGTTGCTGATCCGCGCCGTACAGAGGCGACGTCCGTCACCATCGGCGATGGTCACCTCATGGGAGCAGATCCGCCGCCCGAGCCGTATCGCAACGGCGGTCGCCGTCACGGCCCCCGTTCTCGCGGATGCATGGTGCGTTGCATTGATATCCACGCCGACCACGGCTTTTTCTTGTCGCGACGCGTACTTCAAAGCCGCCCATGATCCGACCGCCTCGGCGAGCGCCACCATTGCCCCACCGTGCAGCAGTCCGAGTGACTGCCGGTTGCCCGCCACAGGCATCGTCGCAACCACCTTTTCCGGGCTCTCCTCGAGGATTTTCACCCCCATCTTCTCGTCGAGCTCCCCCAGCCTGATCTGCCACATTTCGTCGTCCACCCGACATCCTCTTCCATTGTGTGTTGTGTCACTTCTTTCCTTTACGATACTATAGCCGAACCGACCGATCGTTCGGTAACCAAGCATCACAGAAAGGACCCCCGTGACTGCTTCCGCACCTGCACAGGCCGACGTCACCACTCTCCCCAGTTACATCGCCGACCAGTGGGTCACCCCTGACCCGTCTGCTCCCGGCACACGCCTCACAACCATCAGCGACGCCTCCACCGGCTCAGTCACCGCGCAGGCCGTCTCCGACAGTCCAGGCGGCCCTGTGGATTCCGCAGCAGCCGTCGCTCACGCACGAACCGTCGGACAACAGCGTCTCCGCGACCTCACCACACATGAGCGGGCACTGATCCTCAAGAATCTCGCCCTGTACCTCAACGAGCGTCGGGACGTCCTCTACCAACTGTCCTTCGCTACCGGAACGACCAGTCGCGACAACCTCATCGACATCGACGGCGGCATCGGGACACTCTTCGCGTTCTCGTCGAAGGGACGCCGCGAACTCCCCAACACCAACATCATCCCCGACGGCCCCGTCGAGACGCTGAGCAAGGACGGCAGCTTCGTCGCCCGTCACATCTACACCGCTGTCCCAGGTGTGGCAGCGCAGATCAACGCCTTCAACTTCCCGGTCTGGGGCATGCTCGAGAAGTTCGCCCCGGCCTTCGTCGCGGGGGTGCCCTCCATCGTCAAACCAGCCACCCAGACGGCGCCCGTCACCGTCGAGTGTGTCCGGATGATGGTTGAGTCCGGCCTGCTCCCGGCGGGTTCGCTGCAGATCATCGCGGGCGGGGGCCGGGATCTCATCGACCACCTCGATGAGCGGGACCACCTCGCTTTCACCGGCTCTGCCGACACCGCCCGCCTCCTCCGTAGCTCCGACGCGGTCCAGATCCACGGCCTGCGTTTCTCTGCGGAGGCCGACTCCCTCAACGCGGCGATACTCGCACCGGATGCCTCGCCCGACACACCGGAGTTCGACGCCTACATCAGGGTCCTGTTCGGCGAGATGACTGCGAAGGCAGGGCAGAAGTGCACCGCCGTCCGCCGTGCAATCGTGCCGTCCGCTCTCCTCGATGACGTCGTCGACGCCCTCGCCACACGTCTCACTGACAAGGTCGTCCTCGGCGACCCCCGCGAAGAGGGGACCACGATGGGCCCTCTGGTCTCCAGGACTCAGCAGTCCGACGTCGCCGCAGCCGTCCAGACCCTCGTCGACGCCGGCGCGACCGTCCGACTCGGCGGTGGGGCACCCGAGGGAGGGGAGGGCGGTGCCTTCTTCTCCCCCACCATCCTCTCCGTCGACGATGCACGGATCTCTGCCGTCCACGACACCGAGGCTTTCGGCCCCGTCGTCACCATCATCGGTTACGCCGACGGCGACATCAACGAAGCGATCGACCTGGCGAACCTCGGCCGTGGATCCCTGGTAGCGTCCCTGGTCACGAACGACATGGGCACCGCCGCGGTCGTCGCGCGCGGTATCGCCCCCATGCACGGTCGTCTCCACCTGGTCAACCGGCAGGACGCGAAAACCTCGACCGGTCACGGATCACCGCTGCCCGTCCTCGTCCACGGCGGCCCCGGCCGTGCCGGCGGAGGAGAGGAACTCGGCGGCACCCGCGGCATCAAGCACTTCATGCAGCGCACCGCTGTGCAAGGTTCCCCGGACCATCTCACCGCGGTCACCGGCGAATGGGTGCGGGGGGCGGCCGTGCGCACTGTCACCCGCGAGGACATCGACGCGGGGAGGAGTACCCACCCTTTCCGGAAATCACTGGCCGATCTTCAGATCGGAGACCAGCTCGTCTCCGAACCCCGTACCGTGACGCTGGAAGATATTCAGTACTTCGCCGACACCACCGGTGACACCTTCTACGCCCACACCGACGAGGCTGCGGCTACTGCGAACCCGTTCTTCCCCCGTCGAGTCGCCCACGGGTACCTCCTCGTCAGCTGGGCCGCCGGCCTGTTCGTCGAGCCCTCCCCCGGGCCTGTCCTCGCGAACTACGGACTCGAGAACCTCCGGTTCGTCACCCCGGTCACCTACGATGACTCAATTCGCGTCACTCTGACGGCGAAGCGAATCACCCCGCGCGTCACCGATGACTACGGGGAAGTCTGCTGGGATGCCCTGATCACCAACCAGGACGGCGACATCGTCGCCACCTACGACGTGCTGACTCTCGTGGAGAAGGAAGACACCACCTACGCGAACTGGGGAGACCAATGAGCCCCGCGACGACGACCCTGCAGACCACCCCCGACACCATCCTCGCCCCAGGCGTCGCCGACGAGCCGGCATTCGACTGGGTCCGGGGTATGTTCCGGGACGACCGCGCCTCCCATTTCCTCGGTATCACGATCACGTCGCTCTCCGAGGGAGTCTGTGAAGGCGAATTCACGTTGCGCCCGGAAATGTGCAACGGCCACGGCAACGCCCAGGGAGGGTTCCTCTACGCCTTCGCCGACTCCCTGTTCGCCGGAGCCTGCAACTCCGGTGGCCGGGCGGCCGTCGCCGCGTTCAACACCATGCACTACATCGCCCCCGGCAAAGAGGGACAACGTATCCGCGGCCACGCCGTCCAGTCAGATACCTGGGGCCGTAACGGCATCACCGATGTCGAACTCACCTGCGACGGTCACGTCATCGCACAGTTCCGCGGCACCTCACGCGTCGTCACCCTGAAGTAGCACCTGTTCTCCCCGTCATAGCTGTACACGTCTGCTCTCCACCGAATCCCCTTGGAGTCCCCCGTGGCAACACTCACCCCGGGCGCCATGCCTGCGCCCGACCCCGTCAATCCTGCCGTGCCCACCAGCGGTCCGAACGAGGTCCGCTCCCCCGAACGTCGCAGAGAAGAACGTCGTGTCCTCGCCGGCACAATGGTCGGAACCACGATCGAGTGGTACGACTTCTTCATCTACGCACAGGCCGCGGCCTTCGTCTTCGCACCGCTGTTCTTCGAACCCGTGGGTTCCCAGAGCACCCTCGCCCAGATCTTCTCCTGGGCGTCGCTGGGTATCAGTTTCCTCTTCCGCCCCCTCGGCGCCGTGATCGCAGGTCACCTCGGAGACCGCTACGGGCGAAAGCTCCTCCTCGTCCTCACCCTCGTCGGGATGGGGCTGGCCACCGCGCTGATCGGACTCCTGCCCACCTACGCCTCGATCGGAGTCGGTGCCCCCATCCTGCTCGTCCTGCTCCGAATCCTGCAGGGGCTGTCCGCGGGTGGTGAGTGGGGAGGTGCTGCCCTGATGGCCGTCGAACACGCACCACGGGAGAAGCGGGGCTGGTTCGGCGCCTACCCACAAATCGGTGTCCCGCTCGGTCTCATCCTCGCAACCACCTTCATGATGGTGCTGACCACCTCAATGTCCGACGACGCCTTCCTCTCCTGGGGGTGGAGGATCCCGTTCCTCTCTTCCATCATCCTGATCCTGACCGGTTACGTGATCCGACGCTCCGTGGACGAATCCCCGGTTTTCGTGGAGATGCAGACCCGCAAGAAAGAGGCCTCTGCACCGCTGAGCTCACTCTTCCGGCACCACTGGCGAGGGGTTGTCCTGGCGGCACTGATCTTCGCCGGCACCAACGCCGTGGGCTACATGATCATCGCGTTCTTCTCCTCCTACGGGACGGCGGAATTGGGGATGACGAAAACCTCCACACTGGTCGTGGCCCTGTGCGGCGGTGCCGTCTGGCTGGTCTTCACATTCCTCGGCGGGTGGATGTCCGACCGTATCGGACGACGCGTCACCTTCATGGTGGGCTATGCCCTGCTGATCGCCTGGTTGGTTCCGATGTGGTCCCTGATCGACACCGGAGACACCGGGATGTTCATCCTCGCGGTGGTGATCCTGGGTATGGCACTGGGGCCGTGCTACGCACCCCAGCCGGCACTCTACGCCGAGATGTTCCCCGCCCGCGTGCGCTACTCCGGCACGTCGATCGGCTACGCGATCGGTTCCGTCATCGGCGGGGCTTTCGCACCGTTGATCGCACAGCTACTGCTCGACTCGACAGGACAGTCCTGGATGATCGGCCTGTACCTGGCGATTGTGTGTGTCATCTCGTTCCTGGCCGCCTGGGCAGTTCCGAAGTCCGTGGAAAAGGGTGATCTGCGGGTGTAGGTGGCGACCCCTCGGGGGAGTCATTCCCTCCCTGCCCAGGTCAAGAACTCCTCGACGACGACAACGGGTTTACCCCACCGGGCAGCGTCCCTGGCTTTCTTCGACTGTGTCCCCGCTTCAGCGACGACGAGCACATCGGTCTTGCTCTTGGTGAGGGTCTGGACTGCAACGAGACCCCGGGCGTCGGCCATCTCGTGAAGGTCGGACTTGGACAGCTCACCGTGGACAGGGGAGTTCACAGACCCGGAGAAACAGATCCTCGCTCCCGGCACAAGTACGGTATCCACGTCAACTGCCCCGCTCAACTCCACATCATTCGGCAGGACGCTCACCCCGTAGTGCCGCTCTACCGCGCGTATCCGGTTGACAACGGACTCGTCCGGGTGATGCACCCGTGTCCACGCCTCGCGCAGCAAACCTGCGAGAACCTCCGCGGCATCATCTTCAGCGGCGAGGTTTCCTCCCACAACAAAGGCGTCCGGCTCCGAGATTCCTTCAGGACCGGTTGTCCGTGAGAGCAGGTAGCCTTGCCCATAGGCGATCTCCCGGAATGCGGTGCCAGTGCCCGGAAACTCGGTACCGCCCCTGCACAGGCGCTGCACAGCGTCGCGGACTGCACGGGCTCGCTCAAGCGCCGTCGACGACGTAAGCCGACCCCTTTCACCGGTGTCGAGAAGAGACAGCGGCACGTCGATGCCCAACGGGACAGGCTCCACGACACCGTTCCGCTTGAGCTCGACATCGATATACGAGAGCTGCCTGTCCACGTCCACCCCCACCGGGACCCGGCCGGCGAGCAGCGAACTGATCGCCGGCCATGCCTCCTTCAACAGTGGAGCAAGCTGGACGTCTCTGGTCGTGATGCCGTATTCGGTGCTGGCCGAGTAGAGATCGCTGGTGGGATTGACGACAGTGCTCACTTCGTCGCCGTCGTCAGTCACCACCGCGATCTCGACGGGGCGTGGACGCCAGTTACGGCCGTCCGTCCCCACCGTGAGCACAGACAGGTACGCCTCCCCCGGGCTCCCGGTCTGCGTGGTACCCGTGGCAAGATAGCGGCGCACCCGCATATCGGTCTTCAGGTCCCTGGGGAGGACGTCCCGCTTCAGGACAAGCCCTTCGAGGCTCGTACAGCGTGACAGAGCCACATACAGCTGGCCGTTGGCGAAAGTGCCACCGGTCAGATCCACGATCACCCTATCCAGGGTCTGCCCCTGCGACTTGTGAATCGTGATCGCCCAGGCCAGCTTCATCGGGAGCTGGGTGAAAGACCCGACGGTCTCGTGGACAAGCGCCCCTCCGTGTACGCCCGGACGCGTGATCTCCCAGGTGTGCTCCCGCACCTGCACGCTGTGACCGTCCCGCAGCAGTACGGTGACCAACGGGCCTTCTCGGTCAGTTTCGATGGCCGTTATCCTGCCCAGCGTTCCGTTGACCCAGCGGCCTGCGGGATCGTTGTTCAACATCATGACCTGGGCACCGACGGCGATCTCCAGCGGATCGTCGGCAGGACACTCGAATCCGTCGGTGTCTCCAGTGACCGTCGCATCGAACACCTGCGATGGTTCAGGGAGTCGCTCGAGCATCTGCCGGTTGCGGGCTCTGACGATGCGGTTGGTCGTGGCGAGGGTCAACCAGAACTCGTCGAGCGCAGGCTCAAACTCCGGTCTCGTGCACCTGTTCAGCTCAGCGCGGGTCTCCTCGAGCAGCGAACCTTCGCGCACGGCGTTCAGCAGGTACACCAGGCGGTCGTCACCCTGTTGCCGGAACACGGTCCCCAGCTCCACCACGGGAAACGTGCCGGGATCGAAAGAGTGGGCAGAGAAGAAGAACGGAGTACCGAAGTTCTCCTCGATCCACGCCACCTCTACATCGTTGACAACAGGCGGCAGCTGGTAGAGATCTCCCACAAGCACCAGTTGGACCCCGCCCAACGGGGTTCCAGGCCGGGGGCCGAAACGCTCGAGTGCGGCGGTGAGAGCATCGAAAAGGTCCGCCCGCACCATCGAGACTTCGTCGACGATGAGGGTGTCAATACTGGCGAGTACCTTACTGAATCGTCCCGGCCGGTACCCCGGGCTGCGGACGAACTGTGCGGATACCCCTTTCGGGAATGAGAACAGCCGGTGGATGGTGTAGCCGTCAACATTCAATGCGGCGATGCCCGTGGGCGCCACGGTGATCGTGCGTCTGCCGGTGGTCTCCAGATAGTGCCGGACCAGCGTAGACTTACCCGTTCCTGCTTTGCCGGTAAGAAACACGTGATGACCCGCATGAAGATGATCCAGCGCGGCCCGGAACTCCGGCGTCATCGTCAAACCTGAAGCTGCTCGCTCCACATCGGCAGGAGCTGAACCAGGAACAGACTCCAGTGTCTCGGTGCCAGTCACGGCGGCGCCCACAGACGATGACGGAGAGGACTCCACGGACGGCGGCGTGGGCTTCTTCCCGGAGCTATGACGAAGGCGATCAAACAGTCCCATGTGAACCCTTTCCAGATAATGAAAGATATTATTTTCATTATCTCAGAAAGTCCTGAATGAACATAGGCACATTCCGGACCGCTCCGGATGGCATCCGGGGACACCGGGCGTGGACAGCAACAGCGGAAGCTGCCCCGTGATACCGATCAGACTACGGCTGTCCTCCCCTACGCCTTCGGCCGGTTGTCGACCAGTCGCTTAGCCTTGCCCTCACCGGTGTCAAGCTCCGGGAGGACCTCGACCGCCGTCGAGATCCCGATGCGGTTCTTGATCTCGCGGGTCAGCCAGGCTGCGGCATCATCCCGGTTGTTCTCGCCTATCCCCGCGACGGCCTCGACCTTGATGGTCAACGTGTCCATGCGTCCACTGCGTTCCAGAACGCACTGGTACCGCGGCCGCAGGTCCGCGTGTTCGGTGATGATCTCCTCGAACTGGGAGGGGAAGCAGTTGACCCCCCGCAGGATAATCATGTCGTCGTTGCGGGCGAGGATCTTGTCGATCCGGCGCATCGACCGGGCTGTCCCCGGCAACAACCTGGTGAGGTCGTGGGTACGATAACGGATCACGGGGAACGCTTCCTTGGTCAGCGAGGTGATCACGAGCTCACCGACCTGACCGTCCGGCAACTGTTCCCCTGTCTCCGGGTCAACGATCTCCGGGTAGAAGTGGTCCTCCCAGATCGTCAACCCGTCCCGGGTCTCGACGCACTCCTGGGCGACACCAGGCCCCATCACCTCAGACAGGCCATAAATGTCAGTGGCAGTGATACCCATGACATTCTCCAGTTCATCGCGCATGCCCGCTGTCCAGGGTTCCGCCCCGAAGATTCCGGCACGGATCGAGGTCTCCGAGGGATCAATACCCTCCTTCATCATCCGATCAACGATGTTGAGCATGTACGACGGCGTGCACATGATGCCATCGGGTTCAAAATCCTGGATGATCTGGACCTGGCGTTCCGTCATTCCCCCGGAGGTGGGGATGGCCGTGGCACCGAGCTTCTCGACTCCGTAGTGCACACCGAGGCCACCGGTGAACAGACCGTAGCCGAAGGCAACCTGGATCTTGTCACCGGGACGCATCCCGCCGGCGCGGAGGGACCGTGCGACGAGTTCTGACCATGTCTCGATGTCCTTGTGGGTGTACCCGACGACGGTGGGACGTCCCGTCGTCCCCGATGAGGCGTGGACACGCGCGATCTGTTCCTGGGGTACCGCGAACATGCCGAAGGGATAGTTCTGTCGGAGATCCTCCTTTTCGGTCATCGGGAACTTCGCCAGATCCGCCATCTCCCGGAAGTCATCCGGGTGAACACCGAGGTCAGTGAAGGCCTTCCGGTAGTGAGGAACGTTGTAGTACACGTGCCGCAGCGTGGCTTTCGCCCTGTTTATCTGTAATGCCGTGATCTCGTCACGTGAGGCGTATTCGATGTCCAGTTCCGGACCGCCGCCGGCGACGCGGTTCGTGATCAGCGCAGTCATGCTCACCATCTCTTCTCGCAGTGGGGGACTCCCCTTTCCCTGCCGACCGTTCGGTCGGTAGGTGGGATGATCGATATCCTACACAAAACATGAGCTGAGTCACCAACTACGTGGCGATCCCCCGAAAAACCAGCTGCACAACATTGTCCTGCAGTGCCCCGACACCGGTATCCCCCTCCGAGGCAAACCACTCGACAACGGAATTCACCATGCCGAGCTGAAGCCTCGCCTGAAGTCGGGCATCGACATCGCTCCTGATCTCCCCCGCCTCCTGTGCGCGAACCATCAGATCCTCCACGAAACGTGTCAACTCACGTCGCCGCGCGAGTGCGGCAGTCTCCACCGGCGAATTGCCCCGCAGACGGAGCAGCAGCGCTACGTACGGTCGGTCATCAATGGCCAACCTGACCGACTCTCGCAGCAGATACGCAAGCTTCTCGCTCCACGTCCCCTCGAGCGCTTCGCACCGGTGCCTGGCAGACTCCAGGCCCGCGAGAGCCCGGTCCGAGGCCACCTCAAGGATCTCCTCCTTGGACGTCACATGATGGTAAATACCCGCCTTCGATATCCCCAGCTCCTTGGCGAGCATCCCCATACTGGTGGCCTCGTAACCACGACGGTTGAAGACCTCGACACAGGTACGTAGGACAGTTTCACGGTCGTAGGCGTTACGCCGTCGAGTCTCAACCACCACAGTCCCACTCCTCACCATTGTCTTTGTTCAGACTGTACCGACAATTCGTCGAGGCGCGGCCCACCCCACCCCGGACAGCACGAGACTGCCCTACCGGAGCGTCAGAAGTGCCGGGTCAGAAACCCGTAGGCGGGGTTGACCCCACCGTTGCCGCCGTAGCTCGAGACATGCGCGTACTGCCCCGGCGCCAGCCCGAAGGGCACCTCGGCGACCATGCTGCGGTTGTCCACGCCACGGACGTCCGAACTTCCGGTCAGGCCCTGCTCCAGGGCCGTCATCTGGGTGATCGCCTCGGCGCGCCCACGGGTGTTCTTCGTCCGGTCGTCCGAGTTGCAGATGTAGTCCGCGGCGGAGCAGACGTCCATCACCCGGTCGGTGACCTCACCGTAGCCGTCGGGCAGGGCACCGAAGACACCTTCGCCGCCGCGGGCGGAACCGCCCTCTGCGGAGCCGGCACCGCGGTTGGGGCTGGAGATCACCGCGGCGGAGCCGAACTTCTCCGCGGTGATCGGCCCGCGCCCGTGGCCGATGTCCGCCGCCACGCGTGACGCCACGTCCGCACCGAGGGAGTAGCCGGTCAGGCTGATGGTGGAGGACGGACACTGGGCTGCCGTGGCGGCGATGAGCTGACGGGTCTTGGCGATGCCGTCGGCCTGGATCTGCGTGTAGGCCGTGGAGACGAACGGGACGGCGTTGTAGGCGACCGTCCTGGTCGTCGATGTCCCGAAGGTCTCCAGCATCGCGCCGAGGTCCGAGGTGTACGCCCCGACCGGCAGATTGTCGGGCATCCCCGGCGCCGACTGGCCGCCGCCGGGAACGATGACCACGATGTCCGGCTCACACCTCGGGACAGCGGGAGTTGCCACGATACCGGTGGAGAAACCGACGGCGGAGGCCACCGGAGCCCCGACGACGGCGAGGGCGACGGTTGCCGCCGCCGCGCCGAGAACGGATCGGACACCGGAACGGCGGTGACGGCGGAAAAGGCGCACAGGTACTCCTGGGATGGGCTGACAGACTCCGGCATGAAACGACAACAGGATTATAAGCACATCCACTCCCCCGGAGCGCCCCACCCCAAAACAAAAGTCCCCCGTCCCCGCGAATGCAGGTCAGGGGGACTTTCCGTGGAGCCGCCGGGAATTGAACCCGGGTCCTTCGCGACCTCGCCAGGGCTTCTCCGTGCGCAGTCCGCGGTCATCTCTGCTCGGCTCTCCGGGTCATGCGGACGTGCCCGGATGATGAGCCCAGTCGTCCTGAAATGTCCGCCACCCGCCCGAACGACAGGACGGTGGCGTCAAGTCCCTTAGCTGATGCCAGTGACCGGGTCAGGGACCTACCCGGGCTGACAGACACGCGGTCGCTGATTAGGCAGCGAGGGCGTAGTCGCGCTGAGTGTTCTTCTCGGCGCCTATAGGTTGCTGCGACGCTCACGGTGGTCTCCAGCCTGCACCGGCACGCTTCCCCTGGCTCAATGCACGAAGTCGAAACCTGATCGACCCCTTTTACGACTTGTCGTCGGTAGTGCACCCCACCACCGGAAAGCTCGGCGATGGCAGGATGACTCACTCTAGTTCGGGCGAGTTACCCCAGTCAACCCCGCCGGTACCACGGTGACTCAGCCGGTGATCCCCTTGATCCGGCGGCCCACCTCGCGGGTGGCCTCGCGCTCCTCGGTCCGTCGTTTGATGTCCTGGCGCTTGTCGTAGTCCTGCTTACCGGTGGCCAGCGCCAGCTCGACCTTCAGACGCCCCGACACGAAGTAGAGCTGCAACGGGACCAGTGTGTTGTTGCCGTCGCGGACCTTGCCCATCAGCGAGTCGATCTCGCCGCGGTGCAGCAGGAGTTTCCGGACGCGCCGCGGCGCGTGGTTCGTCCACGTCCCCTGCGTGTACTCGGGGATGTGGAGGTTACGCAGCCACACCTCACCGTCGTCGACGGTGGCGAAGGCGTCCACCAGCGACGCCTTGCCCTCACGCAGTGCCTTGACCTCGGTTCCGACGAGAGCGACGCCGGCCTCGACGGTGTCGAGGATGCGGTAGTTGTGGCGGGCCTTGCGGTTGGTGGCGACGACGAGCGGGCCGCCGTTCTTCGTGCCGGCCTTGCCGGTCTTGCCCGACTTGGCGGCCTTCTCGCCCTTTTTCCGTCCGGAATCCACCGGTGTGCTCTTCTTCGCCATAGCCCGACGAAGTCTACCCGCTTACTTCTTCACGTACCAGCGCAGTGTGACCTGCGCAGTCACCCCGGCCACCAGGGCGCCGGCGACGATGACGAACGGCGCCACCAGCCAGATGTCGGTGGCGGTGATGCGTGCGATGAGGTTCGCGTCATACAGCGAGCCGAGCGCCTGGTCCAGCAGGAAACTCTTGCCCAGCAGCAGCGCCCCCACCGATAGCAGGGAGCCGATGAGCGACGCCAGCATCGCCTCGAGGATGAACGGCGCCTGGGTGTACCAGCGGGTCGCACCGACCATGCGCATGATGCTGGTCTCCTGCCGTCGGGAGTACGCCGCCAGCTGCACCATGTTCATGATCAGGAACACCGCGGCGACGGCCTGCACGGCGGCGAGCACGAAGCTGGCGTTGCGCACGGCGTCGAGGTTCTGCGTCGCCCCGCGCAGGTCGTCCTGCTGGTCGACGACGGTCGCGACGCCGGGCTTCTCGGCGATCTCGTCGATGGGCGTCGTGTCCAACGGGTCGGCGAGGCGGACGTGCAGCGCGGCGGGGAACGCGTCCTGCGAGGTCTGTTCGACGAGGACGGGGTCGGACTGCCCGAAGAGCTCGACGAAACGCTCGTAGCTCTGGTCCTTGTTGCGGTAGGTCACCGACTCGACGTCATCGTCGGCCTCGAGGGTGTCCCGGATGTCCTTGCAGACGTCGCTGGAGCAGTCGAGGTCGTTGGCGGAGATGTCGTCGTCGAGCTGGACCATCACCTCGATCCGGTCGAGGTAGAGCTCCTTGGTGTCGGCGGTCATGTTGGTGATCAGCACACCGGTGGCCAGCAGCGCCAACGAGATGGCGGTGGTGATGACCATCGCGACGGTCATGGTCACGTTGCGGGTCAGCCCGGCGAAGGCTTCCTTGAGGACGAAACGGATCTTCATGGTCGTGTTCCTTCTGTTCCCTGTCGTTCCCTAGCGTCCGACGGCGTAGATGCCGTGGGCGTCGTCGCGGACGAGCTTCCCGTTGGACAGTTCCAGGACACGGCGACGCATGGAGTCGACGGCGACGTCGTCGTGGGTGCTCATCACGACCGTGGTGCCGCCGCGGTTGATGCGGTTGAGCAGGGCCATGATCTCGGCGGAGGTGTCCGGGTCGAGGTTGCCTGTGGGCTCGTCGGCGAGCAGGACGAGTGGACGGTTGACCGTGGCGCGCGCGATCGCGACGCGCTGCTGCTCACCGCCGGAGAGCTCGTCGGGCATCCGCTGGCCTTTGCCCGCGAGACCGACCATGTCCAGCACCTCGGGGACCGACTTCCCGATCGCGTCGCGACGCCGTCCGGTGACCTCGAGGGCGAAGGCGACGTTGTCGTAGACGTTCTTGTTCGGCAGCAGCCGGAAATCCTGGAAGACGTAGCCGATCTTCTGCCGCAGCTGCGGGGTCTTGCGCTTGGGCAGGGTGTTGACGTGGAAGTCGGCGACATGGAGGTCTCCGGTGTCGACCTCCTCCTCGCGGATCATGAGCTGCAGGAAAGTGGACTTGCCCGAGCCGCTGGGCCCGATGAGGAAGACGAACTCGCCCTTCTCGATCTCGACCGAGATGTCCTGCAATGCAGGCCGGGTGGACGTCCGGTATGTCTTGCTGACCTTGTCGAATGTGATCACGTCGCCACCGTACCCGACCCCGTGGGACAAAAGAAACAGATGTGACTGCTGTGACAGGTCTATTTCTGTGCATTTCCTGCACGTCGCCTGCCGCGTTGGTAGTCTGCTCCCCCATGACGCCACAGGAGACCCCGACCTCGTCGGAGACAGAACAGACGTCGGACACACCGGGGACACCCGGCCGGAAGTCCAGGCCCCACGGCTTCCTCGGATGGGTGGAATGGCTGGGCAACAAGCTGCCCAACCCGTTCTGGCTCTTCGTCATCCTCGGCGGCCTCGTCCTCGTCATCAGTTGGCTGGGGTCACTGGCCGGGTGGTCCGCCTCCGACCCGCAGTCCGGGGACCCGGTCGAGGTGACGAACCTGCTCACCACCGACGGTCTGCACCAGATCGTCACCGGCGTGGTCACCAACTACACCGACTTCCCGCCACTCGGTGTGATCATCACGGTGATGCTCGGTGTCGCCGTCGCCGAGCATGCGGGACTCATCAGCGCACTCGTCCGCGCGATGGTGGCGAAGACCGGGCCGAGGACCCTCACCTTCGCCGTCGCCATCGCCGGTGTCACCGGGTCGGTGGCGTCGGACGCGGTCTACGTCATCGTCATCCCCCTCGGTGCCATGGCCTTCCACGCCATCGGACGCTCGCCCATCGTCGGCGCGATGGTCGCCTTCGTCGCCTCCTCCGGCGGCTTCAACTCGTCCCTGGTGCTGAACATCACCGATGTTCTGCTGTCGGGTCTGTCGACCTCCGCTGCGCAGATCGTCGACCCGGACTACGTGGTCAACCCGCTGTCGAACTACTTCTTCGTCATGGCCTCCGCCATCGTCCTGTCGGTGATCATCACCCTGGTCACCGAACTGTTCATGAACAGGCGGATCCACCAGCTGGTCGACCACGACCACGTCAACTACGAGGAGGTCGCCTTCACCGACGAGGACGGCAACGAGGTCTCGGACCTGACCCTCAAGGACAAGGAGGTCCGGGGGCTGAAGGTCGCCGGCCTGGTCAGCCTGGTCGGGCTGGCCGTCTACTTCGTGCTGCTCTTCGTGTCCGGCTCCCCGCTGCAGGGCGAGGGCGGTTCGGTGATGGACAGCCCGCTGATCACCGACATCGCCGTGCCCATCGCGCTCGGGTTCTTCCTGCTGGGCACCGTCTACGGTGTCGTCGTCGGTTCGGTGACCGCACCTGCGGACATCCCGGAGTTCATGGTCCGGGGGCTGAAGACCCTGCTGCCGATGATGGTCCTGTTCTTCGCCGTCTCCCAGTTCCTCGCCTGGTTCGAGTGGTCCAACCTGGGCAACTTCCTGTCCATCAAGGGCAGCGAACTGCTGCAGACCTGGGACCTGCCCCCGGTGGTGCTGTTCATCGGCTTCATCGTCATGGTGTGCCTGCTCAACCTCATGATCACCTCCGGGTCCGCACAGTGGGCCCTGATGGCACCCGTGGTCGTGCCGATGATGATGTACGTGGGCATCTCCCCGGAGGTCACCCAGATGCTCTACCGCATCGGTGACTCGACGACGAACATCATCACGCCGATGAGCCCGTACTTCGCCCTGGCCCTCTCCTTCCTCACCCGCTACTACAAGAAGGCGGGTCTGGGAACGCTGTTGTCGATGTCCATCCCCTACTCGATGGCGATGCTCGTCGGCTGGTTCCTCTTCTTCCTCGCCTGGTGGGCGCTCGGCATCCCCCTCGGCCCCGGCGCGCCGATGGAGTATCCGGCGAACTAGGACCGGGAGGTCATCCCCACCTCCACGGGTGGGGTCCGGTCACACCCGCTGGCATGCGGCCATAAGCGAAACTGAGAGGTCGGGCGTAGGCTCGAACCCCGCATCCCCGCGCGCCCACTCTCCTCTGCCCCGGCGCGCTGCAGACATGACCGACGCCGCCGTCCGTCACATCTCGGACGCCGGACGTAGATGACGAGAGAGGAGCACAGTGCCGCATCGCCCGCCGTCGTCCGACCGTGTCGGACTGACCCGACTCCGACCTGTCGGCGACCGCCCTCCTGCCGCTGAGTGAGCGCCCCCACCTCACCACCGCAGCCGAAATCGACCGGCCACCGTCCCGTGGCCGCACAGGAGAACCAGACGTGTCCCCGAGCACCTCATCGACCACCTCACCGTCCGGCCCGACTGCCGGCGGCAACGGCAGCAACACCAAAAGCAGCAGCACCGACGATGACGCCGCCACCACCCGTCCGCAGAAGGCCGACGACGTGGAGGCCGTGGTCAGGCGGTCGCTGAACCTCGCCGACAAGTGGCTGCAGGTCACGGAGACCAGCAAGTCCACCAAACAACTCGCGGACATGGTCCACGAACCCAGCGGCGTGGAGTTCACCTTCAGCTTCGTCGACCGCGTCGCACGTCCGGAAGACAACAAGGTCGCCGCCGAGGAGTTCGCCAAGATCGCGCACCCGGTCAAACGGCAGGCGCCGGTGCCGGGCTTCCTCGGTGTCGTCGACCAGATCCTCATGACCGCAGGCTCGATCGCCGCACCGTTGCTGCCGCAGATCGTGATGCCCATCGCCCGGGCCTACCTGCGGTCCGTCGTCGGACACCTCGTCCTCGACGCCGAGGGGTCCACCATGGACAAGATGCTGGACGACGCCCGCCAGTCCGGCTTCCGGCTCAACATCAACCTCCTGGGCGAGGCGGTCCTCGGCGAGGACGAGGCGGTGCGCCGCCGTGACGACCTCATCGACCTGGTGCGTAACCCCAAGGTCGACTACATCAGCGTCAAACCGTCCGCCGTGGTCTCCCAGCTGAACCACTGGGACCTCGACGGATCCACCGAACGGCTCAAGGAGCGGCTCCGCCCGCTCTACCGTGAGGCGGTGAAGCGCTCCCCGCACCCGTTCATCAACATGGACATGGAGGAGTACAAGGACCTCGACCTCACCCTGCGGATCTTCACCGAACTGCTCGGCGAGGACGAGTTCCTCGACCTCGAGGCGGGGATCGTCCTGCAGGCGTACCTCCCGGACTCCTTCGACGCCCTGCGTCAGATCACCGAGTTCGCCCAGAAGCGCCGGGAGCGCGGCGGCGCGAAGGTCAAGGTCCGCATCGTCAAGGGCGCGAACCTGTCCATGGAGCGGGTGGACGCCGAGACCCACGACTGGCCCCAGGCGCCGTACCTGACGAAGTCCGAGGTCGACGCGAACTACCTCCGACTGCTCGACTGGGTGCTGCACCCGGAGTACGCCGACGCCATCCGCATCGGCGTGGCCACCCACAACGTCTTCCACATGGCGCTGGCCCACGAACTTTCCGTGGAGCGTGGCGTCGAGGACCAGATCGACGCCGAGATGCTGCAGGGCATGGCCCCCGCCCAGGCCGACGCCGTCCGGCAGGTCGTCGGCGAGGTGATCCTCTACACCCCGGTGGTCAAGAAAGAGAACTTCGACGTCGCGGTGAGCTACCTCGTCCGTCGTCTCGAGGAGAACGGCGCCAAGCAGAACTTCCTCTACGCCATGTTCACCCCCGAGGACGACGACGAGACCGGAATGTCCCCGATGGAGGGGCAGCGCGAGCGCTACCTCGCCGCCGTCCGCGACCGGTGGTCCACCGTCGCCGGTCCCCGCCGGACGCAGGACCGCACCGAGGAGGCCCGGCAGAAGCTCGGTACCCGCTCCGCCGGCGTCCCCGGCAACTTCGTCAACGAACCGGACACCGACTCCGATCTGCCGGCCAACCGCGAGTGGGCGGCCCGCATCGTCGACCCCTCGTCCGACCCCGGCCCCGCCGTCAGCGACGAGGTCACCGACCCCGCCACCGTCGACACGGCCGTCGAACGTGCGCTCGGCGCGCACGAGGAGTGGGCCTCGAAGTCCGGCGCGGAGCGCGCCGAGGTACTCGACCGCGCCGCCGACGCCTTGGCGAACAACCGGCACCGGCTCATCGCCGCCGCCGTCCACGAAGCCGGAAAGACGGTGGCCGAGACCGATCCCGAGGTCTCCGAGGCCATCGACTTCTGCCGGTTCTACGCGGAGTCCGCACGCAAGATCGACCGCCACCGCGGCTCCACCTTCACCCCCTACCGGACCGTCGCCGTCGTCCCGCCGTGGAACTTCCCCATCGCCATCCCCGTCGGCGGCTGCATGGCCGCGCTCGCCGCCGGCGCCTGCGTGGTCATCAAGCCCGCCCCGCAGACACTGCGCATCGCCGAGATCTTCGTCGAGGCCGTGCGTGACGCCGGTATCACCGAGGACATGCTGCAGCTCGTCAACGCCGACGAGGGCGAGGCGGGCAAGCGCCTGGTCTCCCACCCGGACATCGACTCGGTGATCTTCACCGGCGGCTCCGAGACCGCCCGGATGTTCCGCTCCTGGGACCCGAGGATGGTCATCAACGCCGAGACCTCCGGGAAGAACGCCATCATCGTCACCCCGGCGGCGGACCCCGACCTGGCGGTCTCCGACATCCTCGCCTCCGCCTACGGTCACGCCGGGCAGAAGTGCTCCGCGGCATCGCTGATCATCACCGTGGGGTCGATGGGCAAGTCCAAGCGCTTCATGGGGCAGCTCGTCGACGCCGTGAAGTCGCTCAACGTCGGCCCGGGCCACGACATCGCCACCGACATGAACGGCATCATCGAACCCGCCGGTGACAAACTCCTGCGCGGTCTGACCACGCTGGACAAGGGTGAGAAGTGGCTGGTGAAGCCCGAACCGCTCAACGGCACCGCCGAGGACGCCACCCTGTGGAGTCCCGGACTGCGCGACAACGTCCGCCCCGGCGCCTGGTTCCACACCCACGAGTGCTTCGGGCCCGTCGCCGGCGTCATGCACGCCGACACCCTGGAAGAGGCCATCGACTGGCAGAACTCCACCGGCTACGGCCTGACCGCCGGCCTGCACACCATCGACCGGGACGAGACCGCCTTCTGGCGCGACCGCGTCGAGGCCGGCAACGTCTACGTCGAACGCGGCATCACCGGTGCCATCGTGCAGCGCCAACCCTTCGGCGGCTGGAAGGGGTCCTCGATCGGCAACGGTGCCAAGGCCGGCGGACCCAACTACGTGGCCCAGCAGGGTCACTGGTCCGAAGGTGACATCAGCGAGCTGCACAGCGGCAGCGTCTCCACGGCGATCACCCAGATGCTGCGTGAGTTCCACGGCATGGCCCACCCCGTGCTCTCGGAGGACGACCACCGGTGGCTGCGCCGTGCCGCGGAGTCGGACGCGCAGGCATGGACCTCGGAGTTCGGTATCGAGCACGACCGGACCGCCCTGGTGGTGGAGTCCAACGTGTTCCGCTACCGTCCGCTGCTGGAACCGCTGCGGGTGCGCATCGGCAAGAACGCGAACCTGCGCGACCTGCTGCGCCTCTACCTCGGGGCGTCGGTGACGGGCACGGAGCTCAAGGTGTCCGCCACCCCGGGGGTGGCCTCCGAGATGGGCGAGCTCGCCAACCGGCTGCGCATGGTCTCCGACGGGGAGTTCGCCGCGGAGATCGGCGTTCAGCCGAGCGTGCGGATCCGCACGCTCGGCGAGGTCGACGAGGAGCTCTACGAGGCAGCGGCACGTTCCGGCTCGGTCGTGCTCGACCAGCCGGTCCTCCCTGACGGTCGCCGCGAACTGCTGCCGATGCTGTTGGAGCAGGCGGTGACCACCACCGAGCACCGCTTCGGTTACATCCACGGCACCACGCCGTAGGTAGTTGCGGGGCGCGACGGCGTCTTGTCCCCACCCGCCCCGGTTCAGGTTTGGGTGACAGGATCTGACGTCCGCGGTCGGCAGATCCTGAGAACGGTAACGCAAACCCGGGTTCACCCACTCCGACTACCCTCGTCGTCATGTCCACACCAGCAACCGCAGCCTACGGCGCCCGTGCCCAGGAGTACACCGAGGTTGTGGGGCACATCGACCACGTCGAGGACACGGATCTCCAACTGGTCGGTGACTGGGCACGGAGTGTCGACGGCCCCATGCTCGACGTCGGGTGCGGCCCCGGCCAATGGACACACTGGCTGACCACGCAAGGCGTCGACATCACCGGTGTGGACCCCGTTCCTGAGTTCATCGATCTGGCTCGGCAGACGTATCCGGAGGTTCCCTACCGCGTCGGACGTGCCGAAAACCTCGGTGTCCCCTCCTCGTCCCTCGGCGGGGTCCTGGCCTGGTACTCCCTCATCCACTCCACCGCAGTCGAGGTTGCTACGGCTCTCGGAGAATTCGCCCGGTGCGTCCGGCCCGGGGGCGGTCTGCTCCTCGGCTTCTTCACCGCCACAGAACATGGGCCGTTCGACCATGCCGTCACCACGGCGTACCACTGGCCGCTCGACGTCCTCGTCCCACTCGTCGAAGACACCGGGTGCGCGGTCACCCACACGGCGACACGGCCAGGGCGACCCGGGCGTACTCACGGGGAGATCATCGCGGTCAGGAGCAGCGCCGCTACGTCCCCTTGACGTTCATGACCTGGCGCAGCTTGTGCAGCACCTGCACCAGCGGCTCGGCGTCCGCCATGACCACGTCGATGTCCTTGTACGCGTCGGGGATCTCGTCGACGAAGGCGTCACCGGGCCGGTAGACGATACCGTCCATCCGGGCATCGAGATCCTCCGCACTGAAGCGCTTACGTGCCTGGTTCCGCGAGAACCTCCGCCCCGCACCGTGGGGTGCCGAGCGCAGACCCGGCGCGAAGCCACGTCCCTCGACCACGTAGGACGCCGTCCCCATCGACCCGGCGATCAGCGCTTTCACTCCTTCGTCGGCGCGGACCGCGCCCTTACGGGTCAACCACACCGTCCGTCCGTAGTGCTGCTCCTTGACGGTGTAGTTGTGGTGGCAGTTGATCCGCTCGGTCTCGTCGACCGGCTGACCGACCCACTCACCGAGCAGGGTGGAGAACCGGTCCATCATCTCCTCGCGGTTCAACCAGGCGAAGCGCTGTGCCCAGGCGAGGTCCCGCAGATAGGAGTCGAACTCCGGGGTACCCTCCGGCAGGTAGGCGAGGTCCTGGTCGGGCAACTGCACCCAGAACTTCCGCATCAGCCGCTGCGCGGTCTTGATGTGCTTCTGGGCGATCTTGTTGCCGACGCCGCGGGAACCGGAGTGCAGGAACATCCAGACCCGGTCCTCCTCGTCGAGGCAGAGCTCGATGAAGTGGTTGCCGCCGCCGAGGGAGCCCAGCTGCTGACGCCACTTCTTCGAGTGGCCCAGGTCCACGCCGGTGTCCTCCGCCAGGGTGGCGAGCTCGCGGGTCCTGGCCTCGGCGGTCCCGCCGAGATCCCAGCCGTTGTAGTTGCCCGGGGACAGCGGGATGGTGCGCTCGATGGCGTCACGCAGGCCCGTGAGATCCCGTCCGGTGAGGTCAGCGGCAGTGAACGTGGTGCGCACTCCGATCATCCCGCAGCCGATGTCCACGCCGACCGCGGCGGGGATCACGGCCCGCTCGGTGCCGAAGACGGTACCGACGGAGGATCCCTTGCCGAAGTGGGCGTCGGGCATCAGGGCGACGTGCGGGAAGATGAAGGGCAGGCCGGCGATCTGCCGTGCCTGGTCAAGGGTGTTGTCGTCGACGTCGGAGGCGAAGCTGAGGAGCTTGTTCTCCTTCAGCGTCACTCCCGGTATGTCGACGGAGTCAGTGGACATGATGGTCGTCCTTTCTGGTGAAAGGGCGACGGCGGCAGGCGCACATCCGTGGCGGAGAAGTCGGGATCCGGGGCGACCCGACCGAAGGGTCGGCAGGGGTCACACGGGACATCCGTGGATTCTCGTCCGGACGCGGCACTGACGCCGCGCCCGGGGAATTGCGAGGTGGAGGTCAGTGACCGTTCAGGGAAACGGCGGGCAGCTCATGCAGCTCTAGCTGCGACTGTCGCAGCTGCTGCCACGACGAAAGCTGGTGCTTCCTAAACATGCCGTTCCCCCTTTCCGGATCTCTGACGCTTCTGACTTCTGGTGTCCACCCTGCGATGGTCTGTGTCCGGGGCATCGTGCCGTCCGGACCAGATGATGATGACACACTGCTTTCCTACCTGCAAGGGTTGGCCCCGCCTCCTTTGTGAAACCCCGGGGTTGCGTCGGTTTCGGACCGGTGAAACCACCGTAGCCCCGGGGTTCTGCGACATCACCGGATCTGCGCGATCCCTTCCGCCAGGCGCTGTGCATCGCGCTCGCTGATCGCGGGATACTCCCCGAATACCGGCTCCTCCCCCACCGACGGCGTCCCGGTGCTCCCCATCTCCACGAAAACCCTCAGCACGTCCTGCACCGTCGGGCGGTCATACTCCATGAGGCGGTCGACTTCCGGGGAATACTCGTCCGCCGGGGCCTTCAGAGGCTCTCCCCGGAGTTTCCAGGGATCCACCTCGGAGAACAGTTCAAGAAGATCGTCGCGCCGCTGGTTCATGGCCCGCAGACTACAACTCGCCCCGATGCTTGTCACGGGATGGCTGGGCGTTGTCGGTCTCACCCCACCGACACCGACAACGCCCCGGGCTACTGCAACGGACTGCTGCGACGGGCCCGTTAACGGGCCGACGAGCCTCATCCGATCCGGCGCGCCCCGGCGGACGGCTCGGCGGTGAAGAACGTCGGTGCCGGGAAGTCACGACGGGCGGCCTCCTCCGTGACACCGGTGGCGACCTGCGCCACGTCGTCATTCCCGACCAGCGCGATCACGCTGCCCCCGAATCCGCCACCGGTCACCCGTGCACCCCGTGCCCCGCAGGCCAGCGCGCTCTCCTGTGCACAATCCAACTCGGGCACCGTCACCTCGTACAGGTCACGGAGGCTTGCATGGCTGGCGTTCATGAGCTCCCCGAGCGAGGTGGTAGTGCCGTAGGCAGGGAACGCCCGACCGTCCCGCAGTGCCGGTACAGCACCGTCTTTGGTCCGTCGGATCTCATCGACGACGTGTCGGACGCGGCGCAGAGCGGTCCGGGTGACCTCGTCCTGTGTCACCTGGCCCGTCTCCTCACTACCGCCGAGCAGGTCACGGGCCTGCCGACTGGTCGACCAGGACGTCACGGCATCCTCCAGTGCAGCGGTATCGGGCGCCCCCGCCAGCGTCTCCCCGAGGGTCCGGACGCCGAGATACCCGGAGACGGCGTCGATCACGCCACGGCGTGACGCGTACTGTCCGTCGACGAGCCGGTGCTGCGCATTGGTGTTGATGATCAACAGCGACAGGCCGACTGCGGCGAGATCGCACGGGACCGCCTCCACCGTGTCACTGAGGAAGTCGACGGCCAAGGCCATGCCCGCAGTTCCGTAGAAGGCGCTGCGCTGGTCGAGTCCGCCGGTTGATGCGCCGACCACCTCGTTCTCCGCCCACATGCACGCCGCAACCAGCCGCGGAAGGTCCTCGGCACCGGGTGTCCGGCCGGTGGCGAGTTCGTAGGCAGCCAATGCGACAGAACATTCGAGCGCCGCAGAGCTGGACAGGCCTGCACCGACGGGGACATCGGATACCAGGGCAATATCCAGTCCGTCGCAGTGCGGGATCACCCCGTCCTGCAGGCCCGCCCACACGGCACCGGCCGCGTACCCCGCCCAGCCGTCGGGCTGCCCAGGGCCCACGTCGTCCAGGTTGATCTCCGCGTACTCGGCAGCGTCCGCCCCCGGCAGCACCGAGACCAGCCGCAGCAGACCGTCCGTCCGACGTCCCACGGCGGCAGCGGTGTTCTGCGGCAGCGCGAACGGCAGGGACATCCCGCCGGCGTAGTCGACGTGCTCGCCGATGAGGTTCACCCGCCCCGGCGCGGCCCACACGCCGTCGCAGCCCGCACTGACCCCGAAGTGGGCTGCGAAGAGTGCTCGGGCATCGGACGCGAGCCGGTCGTCGTCGCGGGTCGTCCACCAGTCAGGTGTCCCGTCAGGCGTCCCGTCAGATGTCACTGCCACTCCTTGTCGTCGGGCCATACCGCGCGCATCCTCTCCGCGACCGCCTCGGGTGTGGTGTCGCTGATCCAGGCCCCGAAGGCCGATTCCGAACCGGCGAGGAACTTCATCCGGTGCGGCGAGCGCATCAGGGAGAACAGCTGCAGGTGCAGACGCCCCTCCCCACGCAGTGACTCGTCGTCCCCGGTGAGCCGTGACTGCACCGGCACCTGGTTCCACGCGGCGATGTACGGGGTGCGCTCCACGCCCTCGAAGAACCGGTCGACGGCCGTGTACAGCGGCTTCAGCACACGTGCCAGTGCCGCGCGTTCGTCCCGGGTGAGGCCGGTGAAGTCGGCGACGGGACGGTTCGGCACCACCATGATCTCGACAGGCCACTTCGCCGCGGCGGGGACGAGGACGGTGAACTCGGCGGTGCTGAGGATGATTCTCGTGCCGGCACGATGTTCGGCGGCGAGCATGTCGTCGAAGAGGTCACGCCCGGTGGCGCCGCGGTGCTCGCGGGCGTTCTCCAGGATCTGGCGGGAGCGCGGCGGCAGGAAGGGGTAGCTGTAGATCTGCCCGTGCGGGTGCTGGAGCGTCACCCCGATCTCTTCGCCGCGGTTCTCGAACGGGGCGACCTGCACCACGCTGTCGATCCGCGACAGGGCCGCGGTGCGGTGCGTCCAGGCTTCGACGACGGTACGGATCCGGGGCAGCGACAGGTCGCGGAAGGACTTCGTGGCGTCCGGGGTGAAACAGATGACCTCGCAGGCGGCCTCCGCGGGTCGCCGCGGGTACAGGTCCTCCCCGTCGACGCTCCACGCGTAGTCGGCCGGGTCGTCCGGCATGGCGATGGACGTCGAGAAGGACGGGAACCGGTTGCCGAAGACGACGACGTCGTAGTCGTCGGCGGGCACCTCCGTCGGCAGGTTGCCCGGCGTGGTGGGGGCCAGCGGGTTCTCGTTCGCCGGTGGCATGAACGTGCGGTTGTTGCGGTGCGCGGCGTAGGTCACCCACTGGCCGGTCAGCGGGTCGCGTCGCATCTCGGATTCGGTCACGGTCGCCGGCAGGTCACGGGAGTCCCGGGAGTCGTGGAGTTCGCGGGTGACGCGTCCGGCGAGGACGTCCGGGTCGTCGTCGAAGTAGATCAGCTCGCGGCCGTCGGCCAGGCGGGTGGGGGTGATCTTCAGCGGGTGCTCCCCCATCAGTCGCCGGACCCCGGCAGTTTGTCCTCGTCGATGAGTGACTCGTCGACGACGACCGGGTTCAGCTTCGCCCAGAGGACCAGCACTCCGGCGACGACGAGCAGGGCGACACCGGTCCAGAGGTTGTCCACGGAGGACTTGGCCTCGCCGGTGTCGGGGTTGACCCCGGGGTCGAGGAACGCGGCGCAGAGCAGCAGGACGACCCCGTAGATGCCGAGCAGGGCCGCGGTCACGGTCCGTATGTCGAAGGCGCCGGCCCGGTGCTTCGTCGGAGCTGCAGGGTCGGTGGTCGGGACGCTCGCGGTGTGTGCAGTGTCAGACATTGTTTTCTCCTTTCAGGTCACCGGAATCAGTGGAAGACGATGTTGAGGATCACGGTGATGGCGAGGGCCAGCATGCCCAGCGGGACGGTACGGCGGTACCAGGGCAGCGTCTTCTCCTCCGGGTCCTCGAGCATCGCCTTCGGGGTCACGGACTTCACGAAACCGACGAGTTCCTTGTCCGGCTTCGGTGCGGTGAAGGATGTGACGATCACAGACACCACGATATCCACGACGAACGCCAGGCCGGCGGCGACGAACGCCGTGCCCTGGCCGGGCAGGTTCACCAGCGGGTCCTCGCCGAGGGAGAAGGCCCAGAAGATGATGGCGGCGGCGGTACCGGCGACCAGGCCCGACCAGCCGGCGTGCGGGGTCATCCGCTTCCAGAACATACCGAGCAGGAAGGTGGCGAACAGTGGCGCGTTGAAGAAGCCGAACAACGTCTGCAGGTAGTCCATGACGTTGCCGAAGTTGTTGGCGATCATCGCGGTGCCGACGGCGATCACGGTGGCGCCGACGGTGGCCCAGCGTCCGACCGTCAGGTAGTAGCCGTCCTTGCGGTCCTTGACCACGTAGGCCTGCCAGATGTCGTAGCTGAACACCGTGTTGAACGCGGAGATGTTCGCCGCCATACCGGCCATGAACGACGCCAGCAGGCCGGCGATCGCCACACCGAGCAGGCCGGTGGGCAGCAGGTCACGCATGAGGTAGAGGATCGCGTCGTTCGGGGCGGCGTCCCCGCCGTCACTGTAGGCGGCGACGACGACGGAGGCGATCATGCCCGGGACGATGACGATGAACGGGACGAACAGCTTCACGAAGGAGCCGATGATCGGCGTCTTACGCGCCGCGCTGATCGAGTCGGACGCCATCGCGCGCTGGACCTCGACGAAGTTGGTGGTCCAGTAGCCGAAGGACAGGACGAAGCCCAGGCCCAGCACGATACCGATCACGGAGAGCACCGGGCTGTTGAAACCGGAGAGTTCCTGCGCCGGCCACGCATGGTTCTGGAAGTCCTGGACCTGCTCCTTGAGTCCGCCCCAGCCACCGACGCGGTTCAGGCCGATGATGGTCAACGGGGCGAGGGCGGCGACGATGACGAAGAACTGCAGGACCTCGGTGTAGATCGAGGCCGACAGTCCACCCAGGGTGATGTAGGACAGCACGATCAGCGCGGCGACGACCAGTGTGACCCACAGCGGCCAGCCGAGCAGCGCGTTGACCACCTTGGCCAGCAGCACCAGGTTCACCCCGGCGATGAGCAGCTGGGCGACGGCGAAGGAGATCGCGTTGACCAGGTGCGCCCCGTTACCGAACCTGCGTCGCATGAACTCCGGCACCGAGCGGACCTTCGAGCCGTAGTAGAAGGGCATCATCACGATGCCGAGGAAGATCATCGCCGGCACGGCGCCGATCCAGAAGTAGTGCATGGTCTGCAGGCCGTATTCGACCCCGTTGGCGGACATGCCGATGATCTCGACGGCTCCGAGGTTCGCGGCGACGAAGGCCAGACCGGTGACCCAGGCTGGCAGACCACGTCCGGAGAGGAAGAAGTCGATGGAGCTGGAGACCCTGCGTTTCGCCGCCCAGCCGATGCCGAGGACGAAGATGAAGAACAGGGCGACCAGCGCGTAGTCCACCCAGCTCGCGTCGAGCCGGAGGACGTTCTGTGCGGTCTCCATGAGGGATGCGCTTTCTGTCGGGGTCAGGGGGCGAGGACGTCAAGACGCCAGGAACAGGTCAGGCTCTCCCCCGGCGGTAGACGTGCCAGGCCGGTGCCCGAGTTCAGGGCGTCCGGAGGGGCCGTCATCGGTTCCACGGCGACGGCACGACCTCCCGGACGTCCCGGATAGGGCATCCCGGTCCGGGCGTCCGGGGTGAAGACCTGGAACCAGCGCAGCTCCGGGGAGGTGCTGAGCGCGACACCGGCACCGTCGGGACGCGACAGGACGAACGTCGGGTCGTCGGTCCGCAGGCAGTGGTCGAGCACGCGCCCCGCGAGGGGGTTCTTCCGGTCGGGCAGTACTCCGACGTCCTCCTGCTCCTCCCCGCACGGCAGGCCACGCTCGTCGAGGGGCAGGTGCCGGTGGGTCGGCACCGTCAGCGAACAGGTGTCGGTCGACGCACCCAGGGCCGACGGGTAGAGGTGGAAACCGACGGCCGCCGGCATGTCCGTCGTGCCGTCGTTACGCAGGGCGAGATCCGCCCGCAGCCCGTCACGGGTGATGCAGTAGAGCACCGACACGTGGACAGGCCACGGCCATCCGGGCTGCGGCCCCGGCTCGACGACGAGACGGACGGAGTCCGTCTCCTGTGCCACCACCGTCCACTCCCGGTCAGCGACGAAGCCGTGCAGGGCGGTGGACTTCCCCGGTTCCGTGATCTCCAGGCGGTGATGCCGTCCGTCGAAGCTGTAGACCCCGTCCCTGGTCCGGTTCGGCCACGGGGCCAGGACGACATTCGCGGACAGTGGTGCGGTGGCCTGCTGTCCCGGAGCCCCGTAGCCCTCGAGCATCTCCAGCCCCCGCCACGTCAGCTGTGAGGGGCCGCCACCCCGGAGTGCCAGGGTCGCGGCACACTCCCCCGAGACGATCGTCACACTCGCCCGGGCAGCTGTCATTCAGCTCACACTAGTCCAGTTTGCTTAAGGAAGGAACCTTAGATTTTCACGGCCGCCCGGCACGGCAGAACCCCAGGATTGGGCCGGTCTGATCCCCTGGTGACCGGCACAACCCCGGGGTCCGACAGGAGTTCCCCGGGGAGCCTCCGACCTACTCCCCTGCGCCCTGCTGCTCCGCCATCCGCCAGCGGATCCCCGCCTCGAGCAGCCCGTCGATGCCACCGTCGAGGACCTTGGACGGGTCGTTGACCTCGAAGTTCGTCCGCAGGTCCTTGACCATCTGGTACGGGTGCAGCACGTAGGACCGCATCTGGTTGCCCCAGGAGTTCGAGCCGTCGCCGCGCAGGGCGTCCATCTCGGCGGCCTCCTCCTGGCGCTTACGCTCCAGCAGTTTCGCGGCGAGGACGCGCATCGCCGAGGCCTTGTTCTGGATCTGCGACTTCTCGTTCTGACAGGTCACCACGATGCCGGTCGGAATGTGGGTCAGCCGCACCGCCGAGTCGGTGGTGTTCACCGACTGGCCACCGGGACCGGACGACCGGTAGACGTCCACGCGCACATCATTGTCGTCGATGTCGACGTGGTCGGAGGTCTCCACCACCGGCAGGACCTCGACCTCGGCGAAGGAGGTCTGACGGCGACCCTGGTTGTCGAAGGGGCTGATCCGCACCAGACGGTGGGTTCCCTGCTCCACCGACAGGGTGCCGTACATGTAGTCGCCGTGGACGACGAAGGTCGCGGACTTGATGCCGGCCTCTTCGGCGTAGGAGATGTCGTAGACCTCGACCTTGTGCCCGCTCTTCTCCGCCCAGCGGGTGTACATGCGCATCAGCATCTCGGCCCAGTCGGCGGCGTCCACACCACCGGCCGCGGAGCGGATGTTCACCACGGCCTCGCGGGCGTCGTACTCGCCGGAGAGCATCGTGGTGACCTCGAGGGACTCGATCTCCTCACGCAGATCGGCCAGTTCCGTCTCGGCCAGCTCGGTGGCTTCGGCGGCGTCGTCACCCTCGGACTCATCGGCCATCTCGTACATGACGGGCAGGTCGTTGAGCCGGTCGCGCAGACCGCGCACCTTCTTCAGCCGCGCCTGGACGTGGCTGAGCTGGCTGGTGATCTGCTGGGCGTGGTCGGGGTCGTCCCACAACGACGGGTCGGCGGCCTGGTCTTCGAGTTCGCGCGCGCGTGACTCCAGCTCGTCAAGGTCGAGCACCTTTTCGATGGTGGTGAGGGTGGAGTCAAGGTCATCGATCGCGGAGATCACATCGGGCTGCATGGTCGTCCAGTCTACTCACCCCACGGGCGGCACCCGGGGCACACCCCGTGCACAATAGACGTATGAACTCCCCCCTCCCCGCGGACGCCCTGCAGGCCATCACGAAGACGTTCATCATCTCCCACGACCGGGACGACGACGGCACACTCGCCCAGGCACTGGTGTACAACGCCGGGCGGCTGGCGTGGCGCATGCGGGAGGCGGGCGTCACCACGGAGTTCAAGACGTCGGTGTCCGACGTGGTGACCGCCGCCGACCGCGCGGCCGAGGACTTCGTCGCCGAGGTCCTCCGCACGCTGCGTCCGCAGGACGGTCTGCTCGGGGAGGAGGGGTCCTCCGCCCCGTCGCAGTCGGGACGGACCTGGGTCATCGACCCGGTGGACGGCACGTACAACTTCACCACCGGCTCCGACTACTGGTGCTCGGCGCTCGCCCTGGTCGACGGCGACCCGGAGGATCCGGAGAGGCTGCACTTCGGCGCGGTGCACCGTCCGGCGATGGGCTACACCTGGTTCGGCGGGCCGGACCTGCCCACCACGCTGGACGGCACGCCGGTCGGCACACTCCCCGACCTGCCCCCGGAGGCGTCCTGCCTGTCCGGCTACCTGCACCCCACCGACATCGCGGCACCGGAGCTGAACCGGGTCTTCACCGACACGGTGAAGGACTTCGCGACGGTGCGCTTCAACGGGTCGGCGTCGGTCGACATGGCCGGGGTGGCGGCGGGCAACGCGAGCTGCTGGTTCCAGCACAGCGTCCTGCCGTGGGACCTGTTACCGGGTCGGGCGCTGATCGAGGGCGCGGGCGGGCGGTGTGAGCGGGTCGCCGCCGGCGGACGGGTGTGGTCGGTGGCAGGCTCCCCCTCCAGTGTCGGTCATGTGGTGGAGACCCTATCCTTGGAGGAATGAACGCACCGACGTCCGACCGCACCGAGTATTCCGACGACCTGACCCTGGCGCTGGCCCTCGCCGATGTCGCCGACGAGGTCACCATGGCCCGTTTCGGCGCCGGTGACCTGGAGGTCTCCACGAAGCCGGACCTGACACCGGTGTCCGACGCCGACACCGAGGTGGAACGTCAGCTGCGGGAGATCCTGTCCACACGTCGTGCGGACGACACGGTGCTGGGCGAGGAGTTCGGCGGTACGGCGTCCACGGGCCGGCAGTGGGTCATCGACCCCATCGACGGAACCAAGAACTTCGTGCGTGGGGTACCTGTGTGGGCCACGCTGATCTCCCTGGTCGTCGACGGGACGCCCGTCGTCGGGGTGGTGTCCGCCCCCGGCCTGGCGCGACGCTGGTGGGCCGCGGCGGACATGGGGGCGTGGGCGGTCTTCAACACCGGTGAGGCACGCAGGATCTCGGTGTCGAAGGTGTCCGACGTGGCCGACTGCTCGATCTCCCTGTCCTCGCTGGAGGGGTGGAAGACGGTCGGACGCCGCGATGAGCTCATCGCACTGACCGACTCCGCCTGGCGGCTGCGGGGCTTCGGCGACTTCTGGTCCTACTGCATGGTCGCCGAAGGCACGGTGGACGTCGCCGCGGAGCCCGAGGTCAACCTGTGGGACCTGGCGGCGCTGGACGTCCTCGTCCGGGAGGCCGGCGGGACGTTCACCGCACTCGACGGCACCGCGGGCCCGCACGGGGGATCGGCCGTCGCGTCGAACGGGCTGCTGCAGGACGCGGTGCTCTCGGCACTGGATGCGGGGTGGAAACCCGGCGCCTGATTTTCCGCTACCGTGGGCGGGGACAACGGATTCAGCCAACGACGACAGACACCGGATTCTCGAAAGGGCGACACCAGTGACATTCACCGTCCCGAACCCCACCCCTGTGACGAAGACGCCGGAGTGGCAGGCTCTTGTCGCCCATGCGACCCGGTTCAAGGGCACCACGCTGAAGGACCTCTTCCGCGATGACCCGGGCCGTGCCGGGGACATGACCTTCGACGTCGGCCCGCTGCACGTGGACCTGTCGAAGAACCTCGTCGACGAGAACACCGTGCGTCTGCTGTTGAACGTGGCGCGGGCGAAGGGCATCGAGGACTACCGTCAGGCCCTGTTCAACGGCGAGCACGTCAACACCACCGAGGACCGTCCGGCACTGCACACCGGGCTGCGGGTGCCGATCGACCAGGACCTGAGCGTCGACGGCCAGGACGTCGCCGAGGACGTGCACCACACCCTCGACCGGATGCGTGGGCTGGCCAAGGCGCTGCGCAGCGGCGACTGGCGGGGCGCGACGAACCACACCATCAAGAACGTCGTGAACATCGGCATCGGTGGTTCCGACCTGGGGCCGTCGATGGCGGCGCAGGCACTGCGCCCGTACTGCACCGCGGGGATCACCCCGTACTTCGTCTCGAACGTCGATCCGGCGGACCTCACGGCCACGCTGGACGGACTCGACCCGGCCTCCACCCTCTTCGTCGTCTCCTCGAAGACCTTCACCACCTCGGAGACCCTGGCCAACGCCCACAGTGCCAAGCGCTGGCTGATCGACGGCCTCCAACGCCTCGGTGTCGACAGCTCCGACGAGGCGGCGGTGAAGGACGCCGTCGCCAAACACTTCGTCGCCGTGTCGACGAACGCCGACGAGGTCGAGAAGTTCGGCATCGACACCCGGAACATGTTCGGGTTCTGGGACTGGGTCGGCGGTCGCTACTCCGTGGACTCGGCGATCGGGCTGTCGCTGATGGCGGCGATCGGTCCGCGGGACTTCATGGAGTTCGTCGCCGGTTTCCATGACGTGGACAACCACTTCTACTCCGAGCCGCTGGAGATGAACGCGCCGGTGCTCATGGGTGTGCTCGGGGTCTGGTACACCTCGGTGCTGAACTCCCAGTCGCATGTCGTCCTGCCGTACTCGCAGGACCTGGGCCGCTTCCCCGCCTACCTGCAGCAGCTGATGATGGAGTCCAACGGCAAGTCGGTCCGCATCGACGGAGAACTCACGACCGCCGAGACCGGCGAGGTCTACTGGGGCGAGGCCGGCACCAACGGCCAGCACGCGTTCATGCAGCTGATCCACCAGGGCACCCACCTGATCCCGGCGGACTTCATCGGCTTCGTCAACCCCCACACCGATCACCGGGGTTCCGACGGGGAGACCAGCATGCACGACATGCTGCTGTCGAACTTCCTGGCCCAGTCACGGGTGATGGCGTTCGGCCGCTCCGCCGAGGAACTGCGCGAGGCCGGCGTGGACGAGGAGCTCATCCCGCACAAGGTCATGCCGGGTAACCGTCCGTCCAGCACGATCATCGCCGACAAGCTGACCCCGCGCACACTGGGGTCGCTGATCGCCCTCTACGAGCACATCTGCTTCGTGCAGGGTGTGGTCTGGGGCATCAACAGCTTCGACCAGTGGGGCGTGGAGCTGGGCAAGAAGCAGGCCAACGAGCTGCTGCCCCTGCTGGGTAACACCACCGACACCGCGGACGTCGACACCGGCGACCCGTCGACCGATTCCCTGCTGCGCCACATCCTGCGCAACCGGAAGCGGTAGCGCGGCCGCTCCGCTGCCTGCAACATGTCCGCCCCAGGGTGGGCATGGCAGACCTACCCTGTCACCCGGCACCTGTCTTCCCGGCGGCTCAGCCTGCCTGGCACACCGGGCACCACCAGATGACCCGTTCGAGCTCCCCGTCGTCCCCACCGGCGTCGGTTCCCCCGAGGAATCCCTTGTGGATCGGGGACCCGCAGCGTCGGCAGGCCTTCGACGCCCGGCCGAAGACGTAGTTGCCCATACCCGGACGCCGGTCACCGGTGAACAGCCGCCGGGGCTCGAGACGGTTCTCCCACATCACCTTCCGGGAGAGGTCGAGCAGGTGGCCGGCCATCGTCTCCGCCTCCGGTCCCGTGCCGACAGGCCTCCGCGGGTCAACCCCGCCGAGGAAGCAGACCTCCGCCCGGTACTCGTTGCCGATACCCGCGACGTTGCGCTGGTCCAGCAGTGCCGCACCGATACTGCGCTCGGGGCGGGCGAGGATCCTGCCCAGTGCCTCATCGCGTCCGAACGCCGCGCTCTCCCAGTCTGCCGCCAGGATGTCCGGCCCGAGATGTGCGACGACCCCGTCGTAGTCGTCGCGGTCGAAGAGTCGGAGGAATCCGAGGCTGTGTCCCACGGTCTCGATCTCCGGACCGCCGGGGTGTTGCGGTGACAGCCGCAGGACGACCCGGGCGGTGTGTCCGGGGCGACGCCACCGCGACCCCGCGGCGTGGATGGACCAGACACCCTCCATCTTCAGGTGGGTGTGCAGGATGCGACCGTCGACGTCCATGAAGAGATGCTTGCCGTAGGGCCACACCCTGCCGACGACGCGGCCGGTGAGGTCCTCGGTGGCGAAGCGGGGCACGCGGATGTCTGAGCGGGTCACGGTCCTGCCGGTCATCCACTGCATGCGGTTGGAGAGCTGCAGCACGGAATCGCCCTCGGGCATCTGCCGCGCACACCTCCTTACGTCACCGTCGCCTACTGCGGTCCTTCCCGGACAGGGTACGCCTTCAACAGCCCTGGATGACGGGCACGCACGGGACCGGTCACCGCACCATCAGTCCCTTCGGGGTCAGCCGCGCGCCGGCCTCGGTCCACACCCCTGTCGCGGCACCCATCACCTCCACGCCGTTGATGCGCTCCACGGCCACCGGTGACAGCCGTCCGGCCTGCACGGCATCAGAGAGGACGGCGACCACGGCGGACACGTCGCCGGGGTCCAGCGGCGTCGGCCCGTCGGACAGCGACGGTCGGGTGAAGACGGTGACGGTCCGGCCTCCGCGGGTCAGGTGCGCCAGCAGCCGACCGTCACGTAGAACGACCAGTGCACCGGCTCCGCGGGTGGGACGCGGTGCGTCGTCCGGCGCCTCAGGCCACGGTACCGCCGCACCGTAGGGGTTCGCCGGGTCCGACGCCGCCAGCAGCACCGGGGTACCCGTGGCCTCCCCGCGCGAACCGGTGTCCTCCTCGACACGGCGCAGTTGGTCGATGATCCCGCGGGAGGCGAACTGTGCCCCGCCCAGACCCTCGACGATGTAGCCGCGCAGCACGGTGCCGTTGTCCTCCCAGGCGGTGAGCATCCGGTAGGCGGCGGCGAACCCGCCCTCGGTGTGCTCGGCCATCACCGCGCCGCGGGTCACCACGGCGTAGCGGTCGAGCCAGGCTTCGCCGGTGGCGACTGCCCGGTCCGCCACTGCGCCGGATGCCGGGGGCACCTGTGACCAGCGTCCGGGCACCCCGGCATGGGCGTTCATCGCCGCCCGACGCGAGCGCACCTCTTCGGATGCGACGGTCTGGGCGAAGGTGCTGCGACCCATGCGCAGTCGTCGGGTGGTACCACGGCCCCGGTCGCGTCGGGGTGCCTTGTGCGCACCGGAACCCCCGGCCCGGTTCCCCGTCCGGTCAGTAAACCCGGTCCCCGCCAGCCGGGCCCGGACCGGCGCGAAGGTGTCCGGCATGAGCATCCCGGCGTCGAAGAGTTCCCAGATGGCGGCGTCGACGGCGTCGTGCCCGGCGCTTCCGGAGACGCCCGAGACTCCTGAGTCACCGGGGTCACCGGAGTCACCGAGGCCGCGCTCGATCTCGGCGGCGAGGAACGCCCCTCCCCCACTGACCCGTTCGCGCACCATCGCGGCGACGGGGCCGGGCTCGGGCCGGTCGGCGTCGACGGCCCCGTCCACCAGCAGTGGTGCCAGGTCGGCGGGCAGCAGCATGATCCGCGGGTCCGTCGCCGATGCGGTGCCGGCCCCGACGACGAGGACCTCGCCGGACGCCACGAGGTCGTCCAGGTCAGTCGTCCGGTAGCCGGGGATCCGGGCGGGCAACACCACGGTCTCCCAGGCACTCGCCGGTAGCGCGACTCCGGCGAGCTGCTCGATGACCCCGGGCAGGTCCTCCCGTTCACCGGTGCCCAGGCCGTGCCAGTCGGCCAGCACCACGGCGTAGGTCTGCACGCTCACCGGTTCCAGGGCCCCACGTGCCTTCGCCAGGGTCGCGGCACGCAACCGGCGCAGGACACCGGCATCAACGTACTGGTCCCCGTCCCAGCCCTTGTGCGACTCCAGTCGGCGTCCGCTGACCCAGCGTTTCGCCAGGGAGTCGGCGGTGGCCACGCCGAGACCGAATTCTTCGGCGACGTCGGCGGCGGTGAACGGTCCGTGTGTCCGGGCCCACCGCAGGACGAGCTGGTCGACGGCGTCGCCGACCGTCTCGCGTGCAGCGGCGACACCCGGGGGTACGGGGATGCCCAGTCCGTCGCGCAGCAGGGCGGCGTCCTCCACGACCGCCCAGCGCAGCACGCCGCCGACCTTCACCGCACAGATCCGGCGCGGGATCATCGCCTCGACCTCGGCACGGTCGACATTGTCGGTCCGTCGCCAGACCTCCTCCGGTGCCAGCGGCCCCAGTGCGCGGAGCATGTCCACGACCTGTTCAGCCGTCCGGGCGCGCCGGCCCTCGGAGAGCCACTGCAGAGACTCCACGACCTCGGCGACCACGTCCTCATCCAGGACGAGGCCGTCTCCCCTGGTGCCGAGGACGGCGGCGAGCAGGCCCGGATCCACGGTCAGGGCGGCGGCCCGTTCGGCGGAGTCGCCCTCGTAGAGGAACGCGCCGGTGTAGCTGAACAGCAGGGATTCGGCGAAGGGGGACGGCGCGTCGGTGGTGATCTCGGCGACCCGCATCGACCGGCTCCCCACCGCGCCGACGATTCGCTCCAGTGCAGGCAGGTCGTAGACGTCCCGCAGACATTCGCGCATGGTCTCGACCATGATCGGGAATTCCGGGTGGGGACGGGCCACGTCGAGCAGTTGGGCGGCGCGTTGGCGTTGCTGCCACAACGGTTGACGTTTGCCCGGGTTACGCCGGGGCAGCAGCAGGGCCCGGGCCGCGCATTCGCGGAAGCGTCCGGCGAACAGTGCCGAGGACCCGACCGACTCCGTCACCTCAGCGACGACGGAGTCGACGACCGGTGCCGTGTCACCTCCGGCAGCACCGTCCCCACCGCCGGTGAGCAGCTCCGCCCCGGGGGCGTCCTCGGTGTACGGCAGGCGCAGGACGATACCGTCGTCGCCGGCCACCGCCATCGCGTCGATGCCGGACCGCCGGGACAGGGACGCCCCGATCGCCAAGGCCCACGGAGCGTTCACCGACCGCCCCCACGGAGTGTGCACGACGACCCGCCAGTCGCCGACCTCGTCGTGGAACCGTTCGATGAGGATCGTGCGCTCGTCCGGGATGACCTGCGTGGCCTCGCGCTGCCCGGTGTAGAAGGAGTCGAGGTTGGTGCGGGTGTTGTCGTCGAGGAAGTCCGCGCCCCGCAGGTCCCCGTCGCTCCCACGACCCCACGCCCGGCGTGCCGCACCGATCACCGGCCCGAGTTCGGCGGGGCGCCCCTCAGCGTCGCCGACCCAGAACGGCAGGCGCCCGGTGTGCCCGGCGGCCGGGGTGACGATGACCTGGTCACGGGTGATCTCGGCGATCCGCCACGACGACGCCCCGAGGGTGAACACGTCACCCACCCGCGACTCGTAGACCATCTCCTCGTCGAGTTCACCGACGCGCCGGCCACCGGCGTTGGCCCCGCCGTCACCGTCCGCCGGCAGAAACACTCCGAACAGCCCGCGGTCGGGGATGGTGCCCCCGGAGGTCACCGCGGTACGTTGCGCCCCGGGGCGCGCCTCGAAGGTTCCGGTGGCAGGGTCGTAGATGACCTTGGGACGCAGTTCGGCGAAATCGGTGGAGGGGTAGCGTCCACTCACCAGCTCCACGACGCCGTCGAACGCCTCCCGCGGCAGCGCCGCGTAGGGGTGGGCACGCCGGACGGTGCGGAACCACTCCTCCACGTCGACCCCCGCCCCCTCCGCCGCCACATGGCCACCACCGGCGGCGAGCTGCGCCGCAACCGCCACCGTCTGCTGGGCCAGGACGTCCAGGGCGTTGGACACCACCTGCAGGGGTTCGAGGTCGCCGGCGAGCATCCGGTCGACGATCACGGTCGCGACCTCGGCGTCCTGCCGGTGCAGGGGGTAGACCGTGGCCCGGGACACCGCCCCGACGGAGTGCCCGGCGCGCCCGCAGCGCTGCACCGCCGAGGAGACGCTCGGCGGGGCGCCGACCTGGATGACGTGGTCGACCAGCCCCATGTCGATCCCGAGTTCCAGGGACGAGGTCGCCACCACGCAGCGCAGCGACCCGTCCTTCAACGCCGCTTCGATGTCGGCACGTTCGTCCTTGGACACCGACCCGTGGTGCGCCCGGGCGATGACCTGGGGTGCGCCGGACACCGCGCCGGACTGCGCCATCAACTGTGCCGGGTCACGCCGGGTCGGGGCGGCCAGCGACTCCGGGTCGTACTCCTCGGCCCACAGCTCGTTGAGGGCCCCGGTGAGGCGCTCGGCGGTGCGCCGTGCGTTGACGAACACCAGGGTCGAGCGGTTGTCCATCACCTGCCCGTAGATCGCGCGCTGGACGTGCGGCCACACCGACTTCTGCTGTGGCAGCGCGGACTCACGGTCCACGCCGGAGGCGACCCGGCTTCCGCTGCCCGCATCGGTGACTCCGCCGACGCCCTCGCCGATCAGCGACGGCCCGAGCAGTGCCTCATCGACGGGAACTCCGTCCCCAACATCCGCGCCGTCCCCACCCGGTTCCACCGCCGCGGCCGCGACGTCCTCGACCGCGGGCGGGTCCTGGAAGTCGTCGACCACACTGCGTACACGCACGTCCCACAACTTCTGCGTCGGCGGGTTCACCACCGTGACCGGACGATCCCCGCCGAGGAACGCCGCGACGGTGTCGACCGGGTTGACGGTGGCGGACAGGCCGATGCGCTGCACCCCGGCTTCGCTGAGACGGTCGAGCCGTTCCAGACTGAGCGCCAGATGGGTACCGCGTTTCGTGCCGGCGACCGCGTGCACCTCGTCGACGATCACCGTGTCCACCTCCCGCAGCGTCCCGGCCGCCTTGGAGGTGAGCATGAGGTACAACGACTCCGGGGTGGTGATCAGCACGTCCGGCGGAGTACGCAGCAGCTTCGCCCGCTCCGCCTGCGGGGTGTCCCCCGAGCGCACCCCGATGCGGACCGGGGCGATGTCGGTGCCGGACGCCGCGGCCGTCCGTGCGATCCCGGCCAGCGGCACCTGCAGGTTACGCTCCACATCCACCCCCAGTGCCTTCAACGGCGAGATGTAGAGCACCCGGGTGCCGGTGCCGGCGTCCTGCCGGTCCTTCATCAGCCCCTCGGCGCTCAGGCGGGACAGCGCCCAGAGGAACGCCGCCAACGTCTTCCCCGACCCGGTCGGGGCGACGACGAGGGCGTTGTCGCCACGGCTGATCGCGTCCCAGGCCTGCGACTGCACCACCGTCGGCTCGGCGAAGACCTCACGGAACCAGGAGGCCACCGGTGCCGCGAACCGGTCGAGGGGGTCACGCTGGTCGCTGGTGTCGGTCATGCCCACCAGTCAACCACGCGGTACGGACATGAAACGCCCTCCGGGCGGCTGCATGGCCTCCGCCACGCCGCCACCACGTCCCCGTCAGGTCCCGGCAGGCCGCTGCAGCGACTACACTGTGTCCCCATGACGCGTTTCATCGACGACGAGACCCTTGCCGGTCGCCTCGCCCAGGGCACCGGAGAGATCCTCAAGGGGGTCCGCAACGTCGGACTGCTCCGGGGTGGCGACCTGGGGGCGGCCGGTGACGCGATCGCCCAGGACTGGATCGCCCGTGCCCTCGCCATCCACCGCCCGGACGACGCCGTGCTTTCCGAGGAAGCCACCGACGACCTCTCGCGTCTCGGCCGCGACCGGGTCTGGATCATCGACCCCCTCGACGGCACCCGGGAGTACGCCGGGGTGCGCCAGGACTGGGCGGTCCATATCGCCCTGGCCGTGCAGGGCACCGTGACCGTCTCCGCCGTCGGTATGCCGGACCTGGGCCAGGTCTTCACCTCCGCGGAATCCCGCGCCGTCACAGGCGCACCGACGAACCGGTTCGTCATCTCCCGCAACAGCACCCCGGAGGTGGCGCCCCACATCGCCGAGACGCTCGGTGCGGAGCTGACGACGATGGGCTCCTGCGGCGCGAAGGCCATCAGCGTGCTCCTCGGCGACAACGACGCCTACATCCACGCCGGGGGACAGTACGAGTGGGACAACGCCGCACCGGTGGGTGTGTGCCAGGCCGCCGGTCTGCACTGCAGCCGGCTCGACGGATCCCCGCTGGTCTACAACAACGAGGACACCTATCTTCCTGACCTGCTGATCTGCCGGCCGGACATCGCCGACGACATCCTCGCCGCCGCAGCGGACTTCTCGGCGGAGCACGGCTCGTACACCACCGTGTGACCGGCGACCACTAGAATCGGCGTGATGAGCACATCGTCACCCGCCGCATACGCCGGACTCGCCGTCGCCGGCACCGCCGCCCTGGCCGCCGCCGCGGCACTGCCGGCGCTCACCGCCGACCTCGTCAAACGTCGCGGCCGGACGGAGCGGGAGGCACCCCGCCCCGGTACGTTCTCCGCCGCCGTCGGCGACTCCGCGTTGACGGTCTACACCGACGGCCGCACCCTCTACGACGACATGATCGCGGCCATCGACGGTGCCGACGACATCATCCTCATGCAGAACTACCTGTGGAAGGACGATGAGGACGGCCTGCGGTTCATCAAGGCGCTCAACGCCGCCGCAGAGCGGGGCGTGGATGTCTACGTGATCTACGACAGCTTCGGCAACCTCGTCGTCCCCCGCTCGTTCTACCGCAACTTCTCCGACGCGGTCCATGTCGCCCGGCTGCCGTTCGTCACCCGCAAGCTGTGGACCGCCCCGGTCCGCACCACCGGGGTGAACCATTCGAAGATCCTGGTGATCGACGACCACACCGGGTTCATCGGCGGCTACAACATCGGCTCCCAGTTCGCCGGACACTGGCGCGACACCCACGTGCGCCAGGTCGGTCCGAAGACCTGGGGCCTGCGCAATGCGGTGACCCGGGTCTGGAACCAGAAGTGGTCGGACGGCGGCGACATCCCCTGGACGGCACCGGACAGCTGGGACTCCCGGATCCAGGTCGTGGCGAATCTCCCCGTCCAGCTGGTCTACCCGTTGCGGAACATGTACCTCACCGCCATCGAACGCGCCCGGGACCACATCTGGATCACCACCCCCTACTTCATTCCCGACCAGCAGATCCTGCAGGCGTTGTACCGGGCGTCGGACCGGGGTGTGGACGTACGGCTGATGGTGCCGAAGGAGTCCAACCACATGGTCGCCGACTGGGTCAGCCGGGGTTTCTACGGCGAACTGCTGGAGCACGGCATCACCCTGCACCTCTACGCGGCGACCATGATCCACGCGAAGACCGCGACCATCGACGGGGAATGGTCCACCGTGGGCACGGCGAACATCGACCGCCTGTCACTGTCCTTCAACTACGAGACGAACATCGAGGTCACCGACAAGGATTTCGCGGCAGAGATGGAGAAGGTCTTCACCGCCGACATCGAGCACTGCGAGACGGTGGACTCCACGTCCTGGCGCGACGAGCACCCGTTGTCGCGGGTGGCGGAGATCGCCCTCATGCCGTTGCGGAAGGTGTTGTGACCGCCGCAGTCGACCGGAGCCCGGCCGGGTGGTGGCGGACCCCGTCCTGACCCTATTCTAGTCCCCATGAGTTCTCTGTCCCCCGGGTCCGCCGGACCGACCGTCCCCACCCCCTACGAGGATCTCCTGGCCGAGATCCTCGCCGACGGCACCGCGAAAGGCGACCGCACCGGCACGGGTACCCGCAGCCTGTTCGGTCGGCAGATCCGCTACGACCTCTCCGCCGGGTTCCCGCTGTTGACCACGAAGAAGGTCCACCTGACGTCGGTCGTCGGGGAACTGCTCTGGTTCCTGCGTGGTGACTCGAACGTGGGGTGGCTGCACGAGCACGGTGTGAGCATCTGGGACGAGTGGGCCGACGACAACGGCGACCTCGGCCCGATCTACGGCGTGCAGTGGCGCAGCTGGCCCACCCCCGACGGACACCACGTCGACCAGATCTCCGCCGCCCTGGAGACGCTCACGTCCAACCCGGACTCCCGGCGCAACATCGTCTCGGCGTGGAACGTCTCCGAGCTCAGCGACATGGCCCTGCCACCCTGCCACCTGCTGTTCCAGCTCTACGTCGCGGACGGGAAGCTGTCGTGCCAGCTCTACCAGCGCAGCGCGGACATGTTCCTCGGTGTGCCGTTCAACATCGCCAGCTACTCGCTGCTGACCCACATGTTCGCCCAGCAGGCGGGCCTGGAGGTCGGCGAGTTCGTGTGGACCGGCGGCGACTGCCACATCTACGACAACCATGTCGAGCAGGTCGAGCGTCAGCTCAGCCGGACGGCACGTCCGTACCCGACGTTGTCGCTGGCCAAGGCCGCGGACATGTTCAGCTACACCTTCGACGACATCTCGGTCGAAGGCTACGACCCTCACCCGGGCATCAAGGCTCCGGTGGCGGTATGAGGGAGGACGCCATGAGCAACGACACGAGCGGTGACGCACGCACCCCCCTGACCCGCGGTGAGCTGCGGGACGCCGGACTGCCGGACGGCGTCGAGATCGCGATGATCTGGGCACAGACCACCGACGGGGTCATCGGGGACGGCACCGACATGCCCTGGTACCTGCCCGAGGACCTCGAGCACTTCAAGAACTCCACCGTGGGGGCACCGGTGGTGATGGGGCGGATCTCCTGGGAGGCCCTGGACCCGCGCTTCCGCCCCCTGCCGGGCCGGGACAACGTGGTCATCACCCGGAACCCGTCCTTCGACGCCCCCGGCGGCACCGTGAGCGCCTCGATCCCGGAGGCCGTGGCCGCCGCCTACCGGATCGCCGCCGGAGAGGACGCCGCGGGCGTACCGACGGTGTGGATCCTCGGTGGTGGGGAGATCTACCGCCAGTGCCTGCCCGTCGCCGACCGCGTCGTCGTCACCGAGATCGCCTGCGGTGCCCCCGACCGCTTCACCGTCGTCGCGCCGGACATGCGCGCGACGCTGCAGGACGGCTCCTTCACCGTCTCAGACGGCCCCTGGCTTGAGTCCGCCAAGGGCAGCGCCCTGACCGGTGAAGACCCGCTGCGCTACCGTATCTGCGAGTACACGGCCTCCACGTCCCCCGAAGAGAAGTCCTAGGAGAATCCCTTGTCCGTCACCCTGTACACCACCACCTGGTGCCCCTTCTGCCAGCGGCTCACCGCTGACCTCGACGCCACCGAGACCCCGTACGAGCGCATCGACGTCGAGGAGAACCCCGACGCCGGTGAGTGGGTGAAGTCCGTCAACGACGGCAACCGCGTCGTGCCCACCGTCAAGTACTCCGACGGCACCTACGCCACCAACCCACCGGCGGACGACGTGCGCGCCAAGCTCGCCGAGTTGGGGTAGCCCCCCCCCCACAGAAGCACATATTTTCGGAAGCAGTTCGGCGCACACTGCCGCAGATCTGCGACTGCACCGGTTCAGTACCCACCCCCGTTAGGCTCCTGCTTAGTTGCATGTCAGGACGACCAGCGGGGGTGCATTGCGTTCAGCCCCCTGCACACACCCTCTTTTGCCTTGAAATGGTTTCCGTGGGTTCTGTAACTTGTCACCCATCCACAGCGAGTCTGTGACCATTATCACTCACAAGAAAGGGAGCCGATGTCGACACCCGACCTGCGGCACACACCGTCCCCCGAGGAGTTCGTCGAGGCCCAGAAGAGCCCCGAATTCCAGGAACTCCGAAAGAAGCAGCGGGGATTCGCCTTCCCCGTGACGATCTGCGCCCTGATCTGGTTCGCGGCTTACGTCGTGCTCGCCATGTTCGCACCCGACCTGTTCTCCGGGAAGGTGCTCGGCAACATCAACGTCGGCGTCGTCCTGGGTCTGCTCCAGTTCGTGACCACCTTCGCCATCACCTACGCCTACGTGAAGTTCGCCGACCGCGAGATCGAGCCGCGGACCTCCGCACTGCGCGACCGTCTCGAGCGCACCGGTGACTTCGCCGAGACCGGCCCCGCCACGGCGTAAGCCCTTAACGAACTGAGAGAAATTATGCAGACACATCTCCTCGCCCAGTCGGACGCGGGCAACCCCGTCCTCAATATCGCCATCTTCGTCGGCTTCATCGTGATCACGATGTACATCGTGACCCGTGCCAGCAAGTCCCAGCAGAAGGACTCCGCCAAGGACTTCTACACCGGTGGCGCGAGCTTCTCGGGAACCCAGAACGGTCTCGCCATCGCCGGTGACTACCTGTCGGCGGCCTCCTTCCTCGGCATCGTCGGTGCCATCGCGCTGAACGGCTACGACGGGTTCCTCTACTCCATCGGCTTCTTCGTCGCCTGGGTCGTCGCCATGCTGCTCGTCGCCGAGCCGCTGCGTAACACCGGTAAGTTCACCATGGCGGACGTGCTGTCCTTCCGCCTGAAGCAGCGCCCGGTCCGGCTCGCGGCCTCCTTCGCGACGCTGTTCGTGTCGCTGTTCTACCTGATCGCCCAGATGGCCGGTGCCGGTTCGCTGGTCTCTGTGCTCCTCGACATCCACGAGAAGCCCGCCCAGGCGGCCGTCGTCGCCGTGGTCGGTGTCGTGATGATCGCCTACGTGCTCATCGGCGGTATGAAGGGAACCACCTACGTCCAGATGATCAAGGCAGTCCTGCTGTGCACCGGTGTGTTCATCATGGCCGTGATCATCATGGTGATGGTCAAGGGCAACTTCTCCGAGCTGCTGCAGATGGCCATCGACAAGCACGCCGAAGCCGGTACGGAGAACCCGGAGGCCATCCTGACACCCGGCATGCAGTACGGCGGCTCGCTCATGGGCCAGCTCGACTTCATCTCCCTGGCCATGGCCCTGTGCCTCGGTGTGGCCGGCCTGCCGCACGTGCTGATGCGCTTCTACACGGTGCCCACCGCCCGTGAGGCCCGCAAGTCCGTGACCTGGGCCATCGTCCTGATCGGCGGGTTCTACCTGCTGACCCTGATCCTGGGTTACGCCGCGGCCGCCTATGTCGGTGTGGACCGCATCCAGGGTGCGCCGGGTGGCGCCAATGCGGCAGCACCCCTGTTGGCACTCGAACTCGGCGGGTCCATCTTCATGGCCCTGATCTCGGCGGTCGCCTTCGCCACCGTGCTCGCCGTGGTCGCCGGCCTGGCGATCACCGCCTCGGCCTCGGTCGCCCACGACTTCTACGACGCCGTCCTCCGTGGCGGGAAGTCCACCGAAGCCGAACAGGTCCGCGTCTCCAAGATCACCGTGGTCGTCATCGGCATCGCCTCGATCATCCTGGGCATCCTGGCCATGGACCAGAACGTGGCCTTCCTGGTCTCCCTGGCGTTCTGCATCGCCGCCTCGGCCAACCTGCCGACGATCCTCTACTCCCTGTACTGGAAGCGCTTCAACACCACCGGCGCCGTCGCCTCGATCTACGTCGGCCTGATCTCCTCCCTGGTCGTGCTGTTCTTCTCGAACTCTGTCTCCGGGACCGAGAAGGCCATGTTCGCCAACTCCGACTGGTCGCTGATCGACCTGACCAACCCGGCGATCATCTCCATCCCGCTGGGCTTCCTGGCCGGCATCGTGGGCACCTACCTCGGCAAGCCGGACAACAAGGACGCACTGCAGGCCGAGATGGAGGTCCGCTCCCTCACCGGTGTCGGCGTCGAGGCACCGGTCGACCACTAGGCCAACCCCACCCCCTTTTTTCCAGCGACCCTCCCCCACACCACTCACCACCGGCACACCGCAACCACACCCGTCCCCCGCCCCCTCCGCCCCACCACTGCGGAGGGGGCGGGGAGCGTTTTCCCACCTGCCGGACAACGCTCGGTAGTCTCAGCACCATGACCGACGCCCTCGTCTCTTTCGCCTGGATCGCCGCCGCAGGGTTGCTCGCCCCGGTGCTCGCCTTCCTCACCGGCAAGCGTGTCCCCGCCGTCGTCTTCCTGCTCATCCTCGGACTGGTGATCGGCCCCTTCGGTGCCGGACTCGCCGGCGACGGTGAAGCCGTGGACCTGCTGCGCGAGCTCGGCCTGGGCCTGCTGTTCCTCCTCGCCGGCATGGAGATCAACCCGTCCATGCTGAAGTCCCGCGAAGGTGGACACGCCCTGGTGACCTGGGTCCTGTGCCTCGTCCTGAGCTTCGGCGGCGCCATGGTGCTGACCTCGGGGGACGCCGGCGTGTCCGTCGTCCTGGGCATCGCACTGACGTCGACGGCTCTGGGCACCCTCATGCCCATCCTCAAACAGAACGACCTCAGCGGCACCCCGGTCGGCAACAGCGTGATGATTCACGGCGCGATCGGCGAGCTGGCCCCGGTGATCGCCATGGCCGTCCTGTTGTCCGCGCGAACGACGTGGGCCAGCGCCGCCGTGCTGGCGGTGTTCTTCGTCATCGCGCTGATCGTGGCACTCGTCCCCCGGACCGTTCGCACGCTGACGCCCTGGATCGGGTGGGCCATCCGGGACGGTGCCGGATCGACGAACCAGACGGTGATCCGCTCCGTGGTACTGATGCTCGCCGTCCTCATGGCCGTCGCCGCCGTCTTCGACCTCGACGTCGTGCTCGGCGCCTTCGCCACCGGCATCATCCTGCACCAGATCGTGCCCGACGACTACCGCCCGGGTCTGGAGAAACAGATGGAGACCGTCGGTTACGGCGTCTTCATCCCGGTGTTCTTCGTGACCTCCGGTATGGCGATCGACACCGGCGTCATCGCCGAACGCCCGTGGTTCGTCCTCGGCATCGTGCCGGTCATCCTCCTCACCCGGGGCATGCCGGTCTTTCTGCGCGAGATGTGGACCCGCACCGGCTCAGAGCTTCAGGGGTGGCGGGAGAAACTCGAGATGTCGCTCTACGCGGCCACCGGCCTGCCGATCATCGTCGCCGTCACCGGCGTCGCCACCTCGTCCGGGATCATCGGGCAGCAGGAGGCGTCGCTCCTCGTCGCCGGAGGAGCACTGACCGTCCTGATCTTCCCGCTGGCTGCCCCACTCATCGGCCCGTCGCGACCCGACGGACCCGCCGCAGACTCTCCGTCCGACCGGGGGTGACCACACACAGGGCACCACGTTCCCGACCCCGCGGTGCCGACGCGCTACACTGTTGCGGTGCGCCCCAGTAGCTCAGGGGATAGAGCACCGCTCTCCTAAAGCGGGTGTCGGCAGTTCGAATCTGCCCTGGGGCACAGATTCTCGACAGCGACCGGTCATGGCATATCTGCGTGACCGGTCTTTCTCGTCCTCCCCGGCCACCAGATACGGTCGCCGAGTATGTGGGTCACCGCCGGCACCAGGAACGACCGGACGAGGAACGTGTCGATCAGCACCCCCAGGGAGATGATGACCGCGAGCTGCACCAGGAACTGGATCGGGATGACCAGCAGCGCCGCGAACGTCGCAGCGAGAACAATGCCCGCGCTGGTGATCACACCACCGGTGCTGACCAGTCCCCGGCTCACACCGGCCGCGGTCCCGTGGACCATGGACTCCTCACGCACCCGGGTCATGAGGAAGATGTTGTAGTCGATCGCCAGCGCCACCAGGAACACGAAGGCGTACAGCGGAACCGAGGGATCTGAGCCGCTGAAGCCGACGAGCGCGAAAATCGCCGCCCCGATTCCCAGGGCGGTCCCGAAACTCAGCACCGTGGTCGCCAGCAGCACCAGCGGTGCGACCACGGCCCGCAGCAGCAGGGCGAGCATCAGCGTGATGACGAGCAGCACGACCGGGATGATCACGGTGCGGTCGGCGACGGACGTCTCCTTGGTGTCGAGTTCGGTGGCGGTCGTCCCACCGACCAGCGCCCCGTACTGCCCCACCTCGTCACGGATCTCCCGGACGGTGTCCTCTGCCGCGTCGGAGTACGGGGAATCGGTGAGCGTGACCTCCAGCAGCACCTCACCGTCCACCACGGACGGCCCTCCCGCCTGCCCGTCCCCGACGGACTGCACGCCGTCGAGCGCGTCGACCCGTGTTTCGACGGCGTCCCGGCTCGCGGCAGGCGCCAGAACGTAGGTCGGTGCACCCGCACCCGCCGGGAAGTGACGGTCGAGCACGGCCTGCCCGTCGCGGGCGTCGCTCTGTCCGATCACGTAGTCACTGGTGGGGACGCCGTCGGCGTCCAGGGTGGCCAGCCCCGCACACCCGGCGAGGAGGAGAAGACCCACGCCGGCGGCAATGCGTCGGGGAGCGTGTCCGACGAGGGCTGCGACGCGTCCCCAGATCCCGTCGCCACCGGCCACGGGCTCCTGCGGACGCGCAGCGGACGGTCGCGGAACCCTCGGCCAGAACACGCGCCTGCCCGCCACCGCCAACACGGCGGGGAGGAACGTCAGAGACGTGCAGAATGCTGCGGCGATTCCCACCGCCGCCACCGGTCCCAGACCGGCATTCGAGGCCAGGTCGGACAGGAGCAGGCAGAGCAGTCCGGCGATCACCGTGGCCGCCGACGCCAGCACCGGCTGCCAGGTGCCCCGCAGGGCCGCGGCGGTCGCGCCCCAGGTGCCGTCGTGCCTGCCGAGTTCCTCCCGGTAGCGTGCGGTGTAGAGCAGACCGTAGTCCGTGGCTGCGCCGATGACCAGGATGAACAGGATGCCCTGGATCTGTCCGTTGATCATCACGATGCCGGACCTCGCCAGCGCCACGTTGACCAGCACTGCGGCACACAGTGCCACCATGGAACTCAGCAGGACGATCAACGGGAGGAACGGCGACCGGTACACCAGGACGAGGATGACCAGCACCGCGGCAACGGCGACCAGCAGAAGCAGACCGTCGATGCCCGCGAATGCCTCCGACAGGTCCGCACTGAACCCTGCCGGCCCGGTGACCTGCGCCTGCAGTCCGGCGGGGAGTTCAGAATCCAGGCTCCCCCGGAGCGCGTCGACAGCGTCCGCCGGTGCCGCCGCCTCCGGTGGCAGCACGATGACCTGCACAGCCTCACCGTCGTCGGACGGCACGGGAGGGCTGGCCTCCGTCCCGGTCACACCGGCGGCACCGTCCACCGCCGCCGAGAGGCGGTCAGGCAGGTCCTCCAGCGACGTCGGGTCCACCGGCCGCCCGTCCACGTCCGCGGTGACCACGACGATCGCCGGTGCCGACCCGAAGTCCTGGAAATCCTCCAGCCGGGCGCTGACCTTCGTCGATTCCGCGGACTCCGGGAGGAAGGACGACTGGTCGTTGGTGGCCACCTCACTGATCTCACCGAACTTCGGCCCGCCCACGGCGGCGACACCCAGCCACAGCAGAATGAGTAGTGCGGGGAGCAGGCGCCACCAGGATGATCGCGGGCGGGCGGGTCGGGCGTCCGGCATGGTGCACTCTCCTGGGTCGACGTCGTGTGCACCCCAAGAATGCCAGAACTCTCCGACCGTAAATTGATGGTCAAAACCGGTTCAGCACCAGCCTCTGCGGCGGCCCGTCCGCGCCTCAGGCCCCGGAATGCACCCGCAGCAGGGCCTCGAACCCGCCGAACTCGCCGGCACCACGGTCCTGACCGGACCCCGGCTGCGCGCCGGAATCAGCTGTCCCGGTGGAGGGGCCCGTCCCCAGTTCCGCAGCCAGTTCACGACCGGCACGGGCGATCCGCACGCGCAGGTCCTCCACACCCCCGGCGCCACCGTCCTCGCCGTACTCCCCCGTCGCCACGAACACCCCGGTCGGCAGGACCGTGGCCTGCAGGAAGGACAGCAACGGCCGCATCGCGTAATCCAGCACCATGGAATGCCGCGGCGTGCCGGCGGTGGCCACCAGGGTCACCGGCACACCCTGCAGCGCGTGCTTGTCGAGCGTGTCGAAGAACATCTTGAACAGACCGGCGTAGCTGCCCTGGAACACCGGGGTGGCGGCGACCAGCGCATCGGCGCTGCCGACCAGCGTGCGGGCGTCCTCGAGGTCCGGGGTGGGGATCATCGTGGTCATGTACGTCGCCAGGTCACCGGCGAGCGCCCGGAGGTCCAGTACGGTGACCTCCACCGCACCACCGGTGGCCGCCACCTCGTGCTCCGCGGCGTCAGCGACGCGGGTGGCGATGTCACGGGTGCTGGACGGGTTGCTCAGGCCCGCGTTGACGACGACGAGCTGTCGGGTACTCACTCTCTGCTCCTTTCCTTCACCGGTTCAACGTCGTGGAACGGGTCGTCCATTCCTGCCGCCACGAGGGCGTCGTGCGTCGGCGGCCCGCTGGGCACGTGGGCGGGACGTCGGGCCTCCAGCTCACGGCGTAGGACCGGGACGACCTCGGTGCCGAGGATCTCGATCTGTTCCAGGACGACCTCCGGCGGCAGCCCGGCATGGTCGACCAGGAACATCTGTCGCTGGTAGTCACCCACCGCGTCGGCGTAGCCGAGGTAACGTTCGATGACCTGGTCCACCGTCCCGACCGTCAGCGGGGTCATCCGGGTGAAGTCCTCCATGCTGGGCCCGTGACCGTAGACCGGGGCGTTGTCGAAGTACGGGCGGAAGAACTCCGTGGCCTTCCTCTCGGTCTCGCCGATGAACACCTGACCGCCCAGGCCCACGATCGCCTGGTCGGCCGCCCCGTGACCGTAGTGTTCGAAGCGCTGACGGTAATGCTGGACCATCTGCGTGGTGTGCTCGATGTTCCAGAAGATGTGGTTGTGGAAGAAGCCGTCGCCGTAGTACGCGGCCTGCTCGGCGATCTCCGGGGAGCGGATCGACCCGTGCCACACGAACGGCGGGGTGTCGTCGAGTGGGCGGGGCGTGGACGTGAAGTTCTGCAGCGGGGTACGGAACTCGCCCTTCCAGGTGACGTCCTTCTCACGCCACAACCTGCGCAGCAGGTGGTAGTTCTCCACCGCCAGCGGAATTCCGGTGCGGATGTCCTTGCCGAACCACGGGTACACCGGGCCGGTGTTGCCGCGGCCCATCATCAGGTCGACCCGTCCTGCGGTGAGGTGCTGGACGTAGGCGTAGTCCTCGGCCAGGCGCACGGGGTCGTTGGTGGTGATCAACGTGGTGGCGGTGGAGAAGCGGATCCTCTCGGTCTGCGCGGCCAGGTGGGCCATGAGGATCGGGGGGTTGGCCGGGGCGACGAACGGAGGGTTGTGGTGTTCACCGGTGGCGAAGACGTCGAGACCGACCTCCTCGGCCTTCCTGGCGTACCGCACCGTGTCGGCGATGCGTTGCTGTTCCGTGGGGGCACGCCCGGTGGTGGGGTCGGGGGTGACGTCGCCGATGGTGAAGATTCCGAAGTCCATGGACCCATGATCCACCCGAAGTAGATGACATGTCAACTACTTTCGCGACGGCCACCTCCGGACCACCTGGTGCGCCAGCTCGATGACCACCGCACCGGCGGCTCCGACGCCCAGTCCGAGGGCCATCAGCCGGGTGTCCCCCGGCTCCAGCAGGACCAGATCGCGGAGGAACGGCACGGTGAACAGCAGGACATAGCCGGTCACGCACCCGGCCAGGAGCAGCACCTTCCACCAGACCAGCGGCCTGGCGACGATGCCCAGCACCCACAGTCCCATCACGATCAGTGCCAGCAGGACCGCGGTGCCGGCCTGCGCCCGTTCGATCTCGGGGGCGTCCCCGCCGGGGTAGACCACGATCCACATCGCCACCGCGAACCCGCCGACGAGCACGCCGGACGGCACCGCCAGCATGAGCACCCGTCGCAGGAAGCCGTCGCGCGGGCGCTCGTTGTTGGGTGCCAGCGCCAGGATGAAGGCAGGGATGCCGATCGTGAACCAGCCGGTGACGGTCACGTGGATCGGCTGGAACGGGAAGGACATCCCCAGCACGGCCACCACCAGGGCCAGCACCACCGAATACACGGTCTTCGTCAGGAAGAGGTTCGCCACCCGTTCGATGTTCCCGATGACCCGACGCCCCTCCCCGACCACCCTCGGCAGTGCCGAGAACCGGTTGGTCAGCAGGACCAGCTGCGCCACGCTACGCGTCGCCGGCGCACCGGCGCCCATCGCGACACCGATGTCGGCCTTCTTGAGGGCGAGGACGTCGTTGACACCGTCCCCGGTCATCGCTACCGTCCTCCCCGCCCGGTGCAGCGACTCCACCATCTGCTGCTTCTGCTCGGGACGCACCCGCCCGAAGACGTTGGCCCGTCCGACCTCGACGTCGAAGTCCGCCTCGGAGAGATCGTCGAGGGTGCGGGCGTCGACGGCGACGAGATCACGGTCGGTCGCACCGCGCGCCACGGCGGCGACGGAGTCCGGGTTGTCCCCGGAGATGATCTTGAGGTCGACGTCCTGGGTGTCGAAGAAGTCGAGGGTCTCCCGCGCATCGGGACGCAGCTGCTGCCCCAGCGTGACCAGTGTCGGCTCCACCAACGACGGGGCACCCGTCATCCCGGAGGTGTCGTCCGGGCGTTGCACCGTGCCGTCCACGCGACCGAACGCCAGGACGCGCAACCCCCGGTCCCCGAACCGCTTCGCCGTGTCGGCGGCAGGACCGTCCGCCAACAGGACGTCCGGGGCACCGAGGATCCACGCGTGCCCGGCACACTGCACACCGGAGTACTTCCATGTCGAGTTGAAGGGGATCTCCGTGCCCTCGAACGGCACCGGCGCATCCGCACCCGCCTCCGCGGCGGCGAGGATCGCCTCGGCGGTGGTGTTGCGGTCCTCCTGGGAGGCCACCAGCCTCCCCAGCGCCTCGCGGAGGCCGTCCGGGGCGGTCTCACCGGTCGCGGTGTAGACGCCCTCGAGCTCCATCCGGTTGGTGGTCAGCGTCCCGGTCTTGTCGGTGCACACCGTGTTGACCCGGGCCAGGCCCTCGATCGCGACCAACTCATTGACCAGCGCCTTGTACTGCCCCAGCCTGACCACACCGGCGGCGAAGGCGATCGAGGTCATCAACACGAGTCCCTCGGGAACCATCGGCACGATCGCCGCGGCCATCGACAGGATCGACTCCCGCAGGCCCGTCCCCGAGCGGACGAGCTGCGTCCAGACGGTCAGCACACCGGTGGGGATCAACAGCCACGTGATGACCCGCAGAATGCTGTTGATGCCACTCATCAGCACCGAATCCGTCAGCGAGAACTCACTGGCCTCGGCGGCGAGGCGCGCGGCGTAGGCGTCCTGCCCGACTTTCTCGGCACGGAACACGGCGGTTCCACCGGTGACGAACGAGCCCGACAGCACCTCGTCGCCCACGTGCTTGTGCACGGCGTCCGCCTCACCGGTGAGCTGGGACTCGTCGACGGTGAACCCGGAGTCCGCGCTGACCACGAGCGTGCCGTCGACCACGATCTCGTCGCCGGACCTGAGCACGATGAGGTCGTCGGCGACGATCTCGGACTGGTGGACGGTGAGCTTCTCCCCGTCGCGCAGGACGGTCGGCCGGGTCTCGCCCACGATGCGCAGGTTGGCCAGGGTCCGTTTGGCCCGCAGTTCCTGGATGACACCGACCGCCGAGTTGGCGATGATCAGCAGGCCGAACGCGGCGTTGATCCATGACCCGGTGGACAGCACGATCGCGCACAGCACACCCAGGATCGCGTTGACCCGGGTGAAGACGTTCGCCCGGATGATCTGCCAGACGCTGCGTCCCGTGCTTCGTCCAACCGTGTTGGTCCGCCCCTCCGCCACGCGCCGGGAGACCTCCGCGGCACTGAGTCCGTTGAGCGCGGCGCCGGTGGTCTGCGTCATCGTCGCTACCGCCCCTCGAAGACGGGTGCGCGCTTCTCCTCACGGGCCCGGCGCGCCTCTGCCGCGTCCCTGCTGAGCCAGCAGGCGCCACCGAGCCGGTCGATCTCCGCGGCGAGCTGTGCGTCCGGGTCAGGGTTGTTCATCGCCACCTTGAAGTAGTGCATGGGCATCGGCGCCTGCCGGGACATGGTGCGGGCGAGCTCCAGGGCGTCGTGCGACGGTCCGCCCAGCGTGGCGAAGCCGCTGGACACCGCCATACTCTGCCCGACCTGGGCACCCGCGATCAGGACATTGCGCGCGACCGAGCCGCCCAGCAGTTCCACCGCCCGCCGGATGGTCCAGCGGTCCAGGCTGAAACCGTGGTGCACGGCGGGTACCCACACACGCGCCTTCGGCCCCATGACACGCAGGTCACAGGCGAGGACGAGCTGGCATCCGGCCCCCACCGCCGGCCCCTGCACGTCGGCGACGACCGGCAGCGGCGCCTCGGTGATCGCCCGGATCATGCGCTCGAGACTGCCGAAGAAGTCGGTGGCGTACACCCCGCCCTTCAGGTTCGCACCCGCACAGAACGCCGGCCCCTCGGCGCGGAGGAGGATGATGCGCACCGGGTCCTCGGCGGCGACGAACCCCTCCACTGCCTCGGCGATGCCGGTGCACACGTCGGCGTCCAGGGCGTTGCGCCTGTCGGGTCGGCAGAGGGTGATGATCCCCACCCCTGACGCAGCGCTGTCCCGCACCACCCGGATCCCTGCGTCGACCGGGGTGTCCTGTGTCTCTGCCATGCCCTCAACTGCCTCTCACCGTAAAGCGGGTTATCCAGTGTCTCTCCGGTGCCCCATTGTCCCCCAAAGTACGGGCGGAGGTGGGGCGGACACCGCAATCGAGGGGGTCTCCGGCGGCCGCCCTACTCTTCGGGGACGCCGAACGCGGCCTCACGCGGATCGGCACCGACCCGCCCGGCCGCGGCCGCGTCACCGTCCAGGGCGGTGATGTCGGCGATCTGGTCCTCGGTGAGGTCGAAGCCGTCGACGTCCAGGTTCTCCCGGACACGCTCCGGCCGACTGGACCGCGGGAAGACGACGATGCCCTGCTGCAGGTGCCACCGCACGATGACCTGGGCCGGGGTCACCTCGTGCGACTCCGCGACCGCGGTGATCACCGGGTGGTCGAGGAGCCCCCGTCCCAGCGGCGACCAGGCCTCGGTGACGATGCCACGCTTGGCGTCGTCCTCCCGCTGCGCCTGCTGGGAGAAGCCGGGGTGCAGCTCGATCTGGTTGACGGCCGGGACGACGCCGGTGGCGTCGATGATCTCGTCAAGGACCTCCGGGTAGAAGTTCGAGACACCGATCGACCTCGTCTTCCCGGACTCCCGGGCCTCGATAAGCGCACGCCACGCATCGACGTACCGGCCGTAGGACGGCAGCGGCCAGTGGATCAGCCAGAGGTCGACGTAGTCGAGGCCGAGGTTGTCCAACGAGGTGTCGATGGCCTCTGCCGCCTTGCCCGGTGCCTGGTCGGCGTTCCAGAGCTTGGTGGTGACATAGAGCTCCTCACGGGTGACCTCGCCGTCGGCGACGGCATCGGCGATCGCGCGGCCCACGTCCTTCTCGTTGCCGTAGGCGGCGGCGGTGTCGATGTGCCGTGCTCCGGCGGAGATCGCCGCGCGGGTCGAGGTGTAGGCGTCCTGCGGGGAGAGTTCCCAGACGCCGAGGCCGAGCTGGGGGATCTCGTGTCCGTCGTTGAGGATGACTGTTGCCTGTGTCTGCGTCGAATCTGTCATGGCGACCAGCGTAGGCCTCCTGCGCCGTGCGTGCATCGGCGCGAAAACATTGTCCGATACCCACAAGTATTGACAAGTCATTGGGTTTATACAACACTCTGTGCCATGTCCCCGAAGAAGAAACCGGCACTCCCGATCCACAACCGGATCCGGGTGCTACGTGCGGAGCGGGACATGTCGCGTGCCGAGCTCGCCGCCCTCATCGACGTGAACCCCCAGACGGTGGGCGCGCTGGAACGGGGCGACCACTCCCCCAGCCTCGACCTCGCCTTCCGCCTCTGCGACGTCTTCGACCTGCCGGTCGAGGCAGTCTTCAGCCGCACGGAGTTCGCGCCGATGTCCACCGAGATCTACCGGAAGGATCAGCAATGAACCGACCAACACTCACAACCGTTCGGCACCGACGACAATTCAGCCTCCTCGGTGACATCGGTATCGCCTGCATCATCCTCGCCGCAGCACTCAGGTTCCGTTGGGACGGCCTGTCCGAACTACGTGCCGTTGTGGGAATCTTCATCACTGCCGTCAGTTGCGATCGTCTGAGACGATCCATTCGGCGTCAAGATGTCCGACACGAGGAGGAGCTCGACGAGTACGAGCTCCTACGCAGACATCGGGCTCACCGCACCGCCCTACGCTGGGCAATAGCTTTCCTCGTTACGCTGTGGACCGCCCTCATCGTGCTTCTCGCTATATTCAATCGCCAGGGAGCTGAAAGTTTCGAGACTTTCCTCGACGCAGTCGTGGCCTGCCTGTACTGCACCACCGCATTCATGCTTTTCATCCCGTTTCTCATCCTGCGGACTATCGCGAACGGCATGAACAAAGACCTTCTTATTTCCGGAGATGACAATGAGGAGGTACATACCTCATGAGCATTATCAACACCATCAACGACTGGGCGGAGAGGCGTGTCGAGCGACGGGATGAACGCTGGGCAGCCAGGGAGGAGTCGTTGTCCAGCCAGCTACCCGCATGGAGGACGGACAGCCGGGTACGTCTTCTGATCAGGATCTACCTCGGGTCGTTGGCGGCAGGGCTCCTCACCGCGATCGCCCAGATCTTCTGGACACCTTTCCTGTTCGCATGGGTTCCGTTCACCGTGATCGTCTGCACGAGCTGGACGATGCTGCGTACCGTGATCAACACCCGTGATGTCGCCCCTGACGCAGAACTGGATGAGTACGAAGCGAAGATCATTCGCACCTGGCAGGTCGCAGGCTACGGGTGGATGACAATGATCATCCTCGCCGTCAGCCTATTCATGGTCCTCGTCGCTGTATTCAATCCGGACAACCTGGGCCGTTGGGTTTACACGGGTGGGCTCTTCAGCATTCTCGGGATGATGACAGCTACGGCCCTGCCCACCGTCGCCTACGCGACGACGTTCGGACCCGTTCCCCCGTCAAACAACTAGTCTGGCTGTCACTGCCCCTCAACCAGAGGAGAACCTCATGCCCACCCTGGAACTCGACCACCTCAACAAGACGTTCGGAAGCGGTGACTCCGCGGTCCGGGCCCTCACGGACATGACCTTCACGGTGCGCCCCGGCGAGATCTACGGATTCGTCGGCTCCAACGGCGCCGGAAAATCCACCGCCATGCGCATCGCGCTGGGCGTGCTCACCGCCGACACCGGCGAAGCCCGGGTGGACGGTACACCCGTCAACGACGACATCCGCCGCACCATCGGGTACATGCCCGAGGAACGCGGGCTCTACGACAAGGAGAAGATCTCCGATCAGCTGGTCTTCTTCGGTCGCCTCCACGGTCTCACCAAACAAGCCGCGACGTCGTCCGCCGAGGAGCTGCTCGAACAACTCGGACTCGCTGAACGTTCCCAGGCCAAACTCCAGGAGCTCTCCCTCGGTAACCAGCAGCGCGTCCAGCTGGCCGCGTCGCTGGTACACCATCCTGAACTGCTCATCCTCGACGAGCCGTTCAGCGGCCTCGACCCCGTCGCCGTGTCCGTGATGAGCGACATACTCCTGTCGAAGGCCGCTGACGGTGTGCCGGTCCTCTTCTCCTCGCACCAGCTCGACCTGGTGCAACGGTTGTGCCACCGGGTCGGAATCATCACCAAGGGGCAGATGAAGGCCGAGGGCACGGTCGATGACCTCCGCAGCCGCGGACCCGCGCTGTACGCCGTGGAGACCACCGCCCGCGACTGGTACCCGGCGGGGACCCGTGTGGTCGAGTCCGACACGGACACCGTGATCCTCGACGCCGGCCATGTCGGCGACCAGGAGATCCTCCGCGCCGCCCTCGACGCCGGCACCGTCCACGGATTCACCCGACGAGTCCCCGACCTGACCGATCTTTTCAAGGAGGTCGTCTCCGCATGAGTACCCAGATGAACACCCAGACCGGTTATTCACGGGCCAGCGCCATCCGCACCGTCACCGGGCGCGAAATCCAGGTCGCCACGAAGAACAAGGGCATCATCGCCACCTTCATCATCGTCCTGGTGGTCGTGGTCGCAGGCATCTTCGTCATCAACTTCTTCGCTAACCGCGACAGCGACGATCCCCGCCTCGTCGTCGCCGGCACCGAGACCTCCGTCGTCGCAGACATCGCCGGAACCGGCGTCGACGTCGACAGCGCCTCCGACCGTGATGCGGCTGTCAGCGCCGTCGAGGACGGGGCAGACGCAGCGCTGGTCCGGGCGGACAACGGATTCGAGCTGATCAGTGACGGAACCCCCGACCCGGTGATCTCCGCCGCAGCACAGGCCGCGGCCTCCGCCGTCGCGCAGAACGAGGCGCTGTCGTCGGTGGGGGTGGACCCGGCGGAGTTCGCCGCAGCCCTCCCCGACTCCAGCGTCACCACGGTCGACCTGTCCGATGAAGGACAGGAGGACACCACCCCGGCCGTGGTCACCACCATGCTGGGCACCATGGTTGTCCTCACCTTCATCATGATCTTCGCCGGTAATGTCGGTGGCCGGGTCACCGAGGAGAAGTCCTCCCGCGTCGTCGAGATCATCCTGGCTACCATCCGCCCGATCGACCTGCTCATCGGCAAGGTGCTCGCCATGCTGGTCGTCGGATTCATCGGGACGGTCGTCATCCTCGGCGCCGCTGTGGCGTCGCTGAGTGTTGCGGGGCTGCTCGACGAGGTCAGCATCGATGCTGCGACGATACCGGTACTCCTCGTCTCCTTCGTGCTGGGCATGCTCTTCTTCAGCGCCCTCTATGCCGCAGCGGGCTCACTGGTCAGCAAGGCCGAGGACCTGGGCAGCACCCAGATGCCGGTGATGCTGACCTTCTTCACGGTCCTCTACCCGCCGATCTTCGGGTGGAGTGCACCGGACTCCACCGTCATGGAGGTCCTGGCCTGGATTCCGCCGATGTCACTGGGTGTCGCCCCGATGCGCTACGCGGCCGGCGACATGTCCTTCGGTCTCCTCGCCGCGTCCTACGGCGTGCTCGCGCTGACCACACTGCTGGTCCTGCTGCTGGTCGCCCGCATCTACCGTGGGTCGATCCTGAACAACGGCAAGAAGATGACCTGGATGCGCGCCATCCGCTCCAGCTAGGAACCTGCCGGTGTCATCTGAGCCACCGCAGGGGCCACATTCCTCCCCGGAAATGACCTGTGCGGTGGCTCAGCTCGCAGTCTCCTCAGCCTCGGGAGTTCACCATGGGGAAACGGGACGGAAATGCACCCCCAGTTCACTGGAGACCATGATTGACACCGTTCCCGTCACCACCGTCGACGACCTCAACAGGATGACCCCCACCCAGGTCACCGATATCATCGGAGACCTGCTGTACTCACCCCAACTGGGTGCGGCGATCGCCGCCGCAGCACCGTTCAGAAGTCTGGAGCACCTGCTCGACGCCGCCCACCGCGAACTGCTGCGCCTGCCCCGGGTGGAGATCCTCGCGAGCATCCAGGCGCACCCGGTGCTCGGCGAGAAGACCACCGACTCCTACTCGCGTGAGGAGCAGTCGTTCATCCTCGACTCCCCACCCGAGGTCCTCGCCGACATCGCCGAACTGGGCCGACGCTACGAGGCACGCTTCCACCACATCTTCCTCGTCTGCGCCCAGGGGATCGGCGGTCACGAGGTACTGCTGCTGCTCAAACGGCGCCTGGAGAACCCCACGGTCACCGAATGGGACACCACCGTGCGCGAGCTCGGGAGGATCAACGCCCTCCGGCTGCGCACGGTGGTGCAGTAGTCCGGTCCGTCCTAGCGGGCGTCCACCAGGTCGATGATGAACACCAGGGTGCGTCCGGCCAGCGGGTTGCCTGCACCGGCGGGACCGTAGGCCAGCTCCGGCGGGATCGTCAGCTTGCGACGGCCGTTGACCTTCATGCCCGGGATCCCCTCCTGCCAGCCCTGGATCAACCCGGAGAGCGGGAACTCGATGGTCTGCCCACGGTCCCAGGAGGAGTCGAACTCCTGACCGGATTCGTAGTCGACACCCACGTAGTGCACCTCGACCATGCCGCCGGGCACGGCTTCGGGACCGTCACCGACGGTGATGTCCTCGATCACGAGCTGTGTCGGCGCGGGGCCGGGCTGGACGTCGATGGTGGGCTTGCTCATGGGATGTCTCCTGACGGTTCGCTGTCATGCTAACCGTCTCAGATTACCAGGACGTACCCACCGGAAGCGGAAATGCCGGATGCCCGGCCCCTGCTCTGCGGCAGGTACCGGGCATCGGTGGTCCGTCAGGTGTGCGGACCGGGTGCGTGTCTAGCGCTTGTCGCGCGGCACGAAGGCGCGCTTGCCCTCGCCGGTGTAGATCTGGCGCGGACGGTTGATCTTCGCCGTCGGCTCGTTGATCTGCTCCAGGTAGTGGGCGATCCAGCCCGGCAGACGACCCATGGCGAACAGGACGGTGAAGAAGTCCGTCGGGAAGCCCATGGCACGGTAGATCAGGCCCGTGTAGAAGTCCACGTTCGGGTACAGCTTGCGGGAGATGAAGTAGTCGTCGTTGAGGGCGATGTCCTCAAGCTTCATCGCGAGATCCAGCAGGTTGTCGCCGCCGAGGTGGTCCAGGATCTCGTGCGCGGACTCTTTGACGATGGCCGCACGCGGGTCGTAGTTCTTGTACACGCGGTGGCCGAAGCCCATGAGCTTGACGCCGGGCTCCTTGTTCTTCACGCGGTCCATGAAGTCGGTCGCGTCGCCACCGTTGTCGTGGATCTCCTCGAGCATCTCCAGGACGGCCTGGTTCGCACCGCCGTGCAGCGGGCCGGAGAGGGCGTTGACGCCCGCGGCGATGGAGGAGTAGATGTTCGCGTGCGAGGAGCCGACCATACGCACGGTGGAGGTGGAGCAGTTCTGCTCGTGGTCGGCGTGCAGGATGAGCAGCTTGTCCAGTGCCTTGGACAGCACCGGGTCGACCTCGTAGTCCTCGGTCGGGTAGCCGAACATGTTGCGCAGGAAGTTCTCGCGCGCGTTCAGCTTGTTGTCCGGGTACATGTAGGGCTTGCCCTTGGATGCGCGGTAGGCGTAGGCCGCCAGCATCGGCACCTTCGCCATGAGGCGGTAGGTGTTCTTCTTCTGGAAGTCCTTGTCCAGCGGGGCGAGCTCGTCCTCGTAGTAGGTGGCGAGGATGTTGACCGACGATGCCAGGACGTTCATCGGGTGCGCGTTGCGCGGGAAGATCTTGAACTGGCTCTTGAAGTCCTCGTCGAGCAGCGTGTGCCGACGGATGTTCGCGTTGAAGTTCTCGAGCTCGTCGTTGTTCGGCAGTTCGCCGTTGATGAGCAGGTAGCTGACCTCGTTGAAGGTGGCGTTGTTGGCCAGGTCGGCGATGTCGTAGCCGCGGTAACGCAGGATTCCCTCGCCACCGTCGATGTAGGTGATCTCGGAGAGGGTGGAACCTGTGTTCACGTAGCCGGGGTCAACGGTGGTCAGACCGGTCTCGGCGAGCAGCTTGCCCAGCGCGAAACCGGAGTTCCCTTCGTTGGCCTTGACGATCGGCATTTCATATTCGCCACCGGGGTAGTGGAGAACGGCCTTGTCCTGGTTGTCGGAAGCCATTGACAGCCCTTTCGTTTATTCAGGTACTTCGATGCTTTCGGTTGTGTCCCCTGTGCCGGAGATCACCGACCCGGGGCCCGCCTCGAACCGAGCGGCCCGGCGTGAATAAAGCTCATGCTGCGGACCGTGGACGATCGTGGGATAGGACACACTGTACCCAATACCCCCCGGGCGGACACAGTAGGGTCGTACGGTATCCCCGTCAGCCACCCCCGCTGTGTCCCGGAGTGTGGGACGTGCGGTTCCACGAAATGGCCCGAGCAGCTAGGCTGACGACGTTCCCGTACGACCGTGCTTGGAAGACTTAGGAAGAGATCAGGAAAGCCGACCATGAGCGACCAGTTCCCCACCCTGCCCGAGAATCTCCTGCCCGCCGACGGCCGGTTCGGCTGCGGCCCCTCCAAGGTCCGCCAGGATCAGATCGACGCCATCGTCTCCGGTGGCCGAGACATCATCGGTACCTCCCACCGCCAGCCCGCGGTGAAGAATGTCGTCGGCTCCGTCCGCGACGGTCTCGCGACGCTCTTCAACCTCCCGGAGGGCTACGAGATCATCACCTCGTTGGGCGGCGCCACCGCGTTCTGGGACTCGGCGTCCTTCGGTCTGATCCGGAACAGGTCCGCGCACCTCACCTACGGTGAGTTCTCCGGCAAGTTCGCCTCCGTGTCCGCGAAGGCCCCGTGGTTGGACAAGCCCGAGGTCGTCGCCTCCGAGCCGGGCACCGCCCCCTCCCCCGACCAGCTCGACGGGGTGGACGCCGACCTGGTCGGCTGGGCCCACAATGAAACCTCCACCGGCGCGATGGTGGACGTCACCCGCCCCGCCACCGACGCCCTGGTCGCGATCGACGCCACCTCCGGTGCCGGTGGACTGCCCGTCGACATCGCCGAGACCGACGTCTACTACTTCTCCCCCCAGAAGTGCTTCGCCTCGGACGGCGGGCTGTGGTTCGCCGCGTTCTCCCCCGCCGCCCTGGAGCGCGTCGAGGAGGTCGCCGCCACCGACCGTTACATCCCGGCGTTCCTGGACCTGAAGACCGCGGTGGACAACTCCCGCAAGAACCAGACCTACAACACCCCTGCCGTGTCCACCCTGTTGATGATGGACGCCCAGGTGAAGTGGATGAACGCCCACGGTGGCCTGGACGGGATGGTGGCCCGCACCTCGGAGTCGTCCTCCACGCTGTACTCCTGGGCGGAGTCCCGCCCGGAGGCGTCGCCCTTCGTCACCGAGCCGTCCAGCCGCTCGCTGGTCGTCGGCACCATCGACTTCGATGAGTCCGTCGACGCCGACATCATCGCCAAGACGTTGCGCGCCAACGGCGTCCTCGACACCGAGCCCTACCGCAAGCTCGGACGCAACCAGCTGCGCATCGGCATGTTCCCCGCCATCGACCCGGCGGACGTGAAGACGCTCACCACGGCGATCGACTACATCCTCGATTCCGGCGTCGCCAGCAAGGCCGGCAAGTAGGACCGGCACCCACCCCGCACAGGACCCCTGTCGCTGACTCACCCCCGGAAGCTCACCGTCTTCCGGGGGTTTCTGCGCTACTGTGGCGGAAAACACCCAGTGGATGGAGGTCCCACCGATGCAGGAACTGCGCTTCGTCAGAGACGACAGCGACCGGGCGTCCCTCGTTCTCCGCATCGCCACCGACGGTGCTGACGGTGCCGCCGGTACTGACGGCACCGACGGCGCTGACGGCTCCGGCGAGTTCTTCCTGCCGGTCACCGACGAGCTGACCGGGTTCCTCGGCATCGCCGCAGCTTCCCCGGAGACGCCGGATCCCTCGAATCCCTCGAATCCCTCAGATCTCGCGGAGCCGGCGGAGACAGACGCGGCCGGGGAGACCACCCCCGCACCGTCGACCCCCGAGCCTGTCGCCGTCCCGACGCGTGAGCGCATCCACCTGCGCCCCAAGGAGATCCAGGACCGGATCCGCCACGGCGAGACCGTCGAACAGATCGTCGCGGAGACCGGCATGGAGGACAGGCGCGTCCGTCCGTTCGCCGTGCCGATCGCCATGGAGCGCAACCGCATCGCCGACATGGCCCGGGACGCTCACCCCGTGCGCGCCGACGGGCCGACGGAGGCCCCGCTGCGCGAGATCCTGGCCGGTGCCTTCTCGGCGCGCGGCGAGAACTTCCGCGCGGCGGACTGGTCGGCGGCGATGGACTCCTCGGACCACTGGATCATCTCGGTGAGCTGGACGAAGGGGAACCGGGAGGGGGCCTCGCGCTTCGTCGCAGATTTCCGCTACGTCCCCGGAGAGGACGGCCCGTCGACCGTTGAACCGGTCAACTCGGTCGCCTCCGATCTGATCGACCCGCGCTTCGAGCGTCCCGTCCGCACGGTCTCCCCGGTCATCCCCTCCAGCCGACAGGACGATGTCGAGGACGAGGAGCAGGACGGGTACCGGGGCCACGACGGCGGCACCGAGGCCCGGACCACCGGGTCCCGGTCGGGCGGCGTGCCGCCCCGCGGCGGCGACGAGACCCGACCGGACAACGTCCCCGTCGACGCCTCCCCCGCTTCCACCGCCGGTTCCGCCGCCGACTCCGACGCCGATGCCCCGGTGGATCTCTTCGGTCGGCGCACCCACCCTGCCGGCGGTGACGACGACCCTGCCAGGCGGAGAAAGAAGGCCGTCACCCCCCACTGGGAGGATGTCCTGCTCGGGGTGCGGACAAACCCGAAGTCCACCGGCCGGAACAAGAAGAAGTAGGCGGCGGTGGGCACCCCCGAGACGGTGGTGACGTTCTGGTTCGCGACGGCCGCCGTCCCCCGCGACGTCCTCACCGCTGAGCCGACGCCGGACCGAGGATTCGCCCGCAAGTACCTCGCCCAGCTCGGCGTCCGCCTCGAGGCGGAACGTAGCGGTGCGTCAGCGGCGTTCGGCGACTTCTCCTCGCCGATCCATATCGGCGATTTCGACATGAACCGGTCCGCGCCCCCGGGGCGCCGGGAGTTCTACATCGGGGGCTATTCCGGACTGTCTGTCGTCCAGACGGTCCTGCCCGGCGCGGGACTGCTCTCAGAGGTACCACAGCCGCTGCGCGACCTGATCGCCGCGGCCGACCTGTACGTGACGTGCCGCACCCCGGACGACCCGGACGGGCTGGGCGGCTTCGCCCACTGGTCGGGAGGGGCGCTCAAGCGGTGCTTCACCGCCACCCGCGACAAGATCCTCGAGGACACCGGGCTGCCGGAGCCTTTCGAGGCACCGTTCTGGGAGGGCAACGTGGAGTCCACCGGGATCCAGCTGCCGTTCCGGCCCGGCGAGTTCGCCGCCGCAGCGGAGGAGTACTGGCTGGGGTTCCGGGTGGAGCGGGAGGGGATCGACATTCCCGTCTGCGCCTTCGCCCTGGACGGCCGACCCGCGCCCCGGCCCGGACGTAGCGGTGCGGGACCGTCGGCCCCGCACCGGCCGGTGAGTGCCGTCACCCCGAACACCCCCGGCTACGACGACTACGCCGACGGCAAGGAGTCCGCGACCAGGGCCACGTCCGACCTGCTCAAAGGGGCTGCGGTCTCCGTGGTGACCGGGGTGGGCCGGGGCCTGCGCGGCAGTGTGCGCCTGTTTCAGACCGGCGCGCACCGCATCGGCGACGAGGTCCGCCGGCGGGCCCGCAACGCCGGACGCTGACACCGGCACGTCAGTCCGCCACGGCACCCGCGGTGATGTTGATTGACGCCGCGGTGATGGACCGCGCCTTGTCGGAACAGACGAACGCCGCCACGGCACCGACGTCGCTGAACGTGGCTGCCCGCTTCAGCATCGTCTTGTCCGCGATCATCGAGGCGATCGCCTGCAGTTCCCTGTCGTCCTCCGGCATGGTTTCGGTGATCCCCCCGGTCTGCAGCGTCACGGCACGGACACCGTACGGACCGAGTTCGGCGGCGAGCTGGCGGCGCAAGGTGTCCACCAGTCCGATGGCGACCTGGAACCCGCCGATGTAGTAGTCGCGCATCGGGTCGTGCCCGTCGTCCCCGCCGAAGAAGAGCAGGACCCCGGACCGCTGCCTGACCATGTGCCTCGCGGCGGCCCGCGTGGTGAGGAACATGGTGCGGGCCGAGGTCACGACCGGGCGTTCGAACGCCTCCACCGTCATCTCCGCCAGCGGTGTGCCGTGGACGTCGCCGAGGGAGATGGCGTTGAAACTGATGTCGATACTCCCCGCCGACTCCACGACCTCCTCCGCGTGTGCGGTCACCCGGTCCTCGTCGAGGGCGTCGACGACGGCGGTATGGACGGTGCCTCCGGCGGCACGGATGCCGACCGCCACCTCGTCGAGCTTCGCGCGGCTGCGCCCGGTCAGGTGGATGACGGCACCCTCTGCCGCGAGGCCGTGGGCCACGGCCCGTCCGACCTGGCCGTAACCACCGTAGATGACGGCGTTCTTCCCGTTCAGCAACATCAGCTCACTCCTCGTACCGGTCGTGCAGTCGCATCCACGTGTAGGGCGAATCCTGGGGCCATCCCCGGGGAGAGTCCTCCCAGGTCTCCTGACGCCCGTACGGGGTGAGGTCCAGGAGGTCGAAGACCAGCATGAACGGCTCCTCACCCCGGGCGAAGGTGGACCAGGAGTGGAAGACCCGCTCCCCGTGGCGCAGGAAGACGCTCAGCGCCTGGCGTTCCTCGCCGTCGACCGTCGCACCGACGTCCTCGTTGAAGGTGCTCTCCCCCGACGAGACCCACGGCACGTCCCAGCCCATTCTGCGCCGGAACGGCTCCAGCTTCTCCACCGGCGCGCGGGAAACCAGCGCGAAGGACGTCCGGCGGGCGTGCAGGTGGGACAGTGGGCCGATGTGGTCGGTCATCATCGAGCAGCCGTCGCAGCCCTCCTCCCAGTCCGGGGCGAACATGAAGTGCTGGACGATGAGCTGCGGCCGACCGTCGAACAGCTCGTGCAGGGTCACCGGACCGTCCACCCCGGCGAAGGTGTAGTCGATGGTGACCTCGGTGACGGGCATCCGGCGGCGCATCGCGGCGACGCTGTCCTTCATCCGGGTCAGGGCCTTCTCCTGCAGCAGCAGCGTCCTGCGCGCCTCCGCCCACTCCTCGGGTCCCACCACCCGGGGCACCGGCGGCGCACCGTCGACCCCGTCTGTCACTGTCGGTCCACCAGCCATGCCCGGCCTCCCTGATGTCGGCGATGACCTCAGAATAGCCCGGACACAGCACCGAGCGACAGGGCCTGACGTCCGAACGGCCGTCAGAACTGCGTCGCGTAGAACCCGATCGCCGCCGACGTCGCCACATTCAGCGAGTCCGTCCCCGGGGACATCGGGATCTTCGCGCGCACGTCCGCGGCGCGCATCGCGTGCTCGGTCAGCCCCGGGCCCTCCGCGCCGACCATGACCGCCACCTTGCCGGCCCCGGCAACAGCCTCGGCCAACGTCGTCTCCGTGTTCGGTGTCATCGCCACGACCCGGTACCCGCGCGACTGCAGGTCCTCCAGGCCCCGCTGCCACGTCGTCGGACGGGAACCGAGGTGTGCGAAGGGGGTACGCAGCACGTGCCCCATCGACACCCGCACCACCCGCCGGTACAGCGGGTCCGCGCACCCGGCGCCGAGCAGGACGGCCCCCACACCCATCCCGGCGGCATTCCGGAACAGCGCACCGATGTTCTCGTGGTCACCGACGCCCTCCAGCACGGCGACCACCCTGTTCCCCGCCGGCAGGTCGTCCAACACGTCCTGCGGCGAGGGTTCCTCCACCCGGTCGGCGGTGGCGACCAGCCCCCGGTGCATGTCGAATCCCGCGACCTCGGCGAGCACGTCCCGGGTGACCTCGTGGACAGGCACCCCCTCGAGCCCCCGGGCGACCTGCGGGTCGGCGGCCGCGGCGTCCCGCAGCTGTTCCAGGCGGTGTGCGAACCCGACCACCCGGCGGACCGGGAACCGGGACGCCGCCAGGCGGGGGACGATCAGGTTGCCCTCGGCGACGACCAGCCCCTTACCACCGGGCAGGTCGGGGCGCTTGTCCGAGGAGTTGAGATCGCGGACGTCGTCGAGACGGGGGTCCGTCGGATCGGTGACCGGCACAGGGGTGTCCATGACCACCGCCCCTACCCGACCGCGTCCATGATCGGGTCGATGGCGAAGAAGACCACGAACAGCACGGCCACCAGGTACATCAACCAGTGCAGGGTCCTGCCGCGCCCGGTCACCAGCGCCATGATCGCGTAGGCGATGAACCCCATGCCGATTCCGTTGGCGATCGAGTAGGTGTACGGCATGATCACGATCGTCAGGAACGCCGGCAGCGCGATCTCGAACCGGGAGAAGTCGATCTCGGTGACCTGACCCATCATCATCGCGCCGACGACGACCAGCACCGGTGCCGCGGCCTCGATCGGCACCACGGAGTACAGCGGCGTCAGGAACATCGCCGCGAGGAAGATCACGCCGGTCACCACATTCGCCAGACCGGTGCGCGCACCGTCGCCGATACCGGCGGCGGAGTCCACGAACACCGTGTTGGACGAGGCGGACACCGAACCACCGACGGCCGCACCGGCACCCTCGATGATCAGCGCGGTGCGCAGGTTCGGCAGGTTGCCCTGCTCGTCGACGAGTCGTGCCTGCTTACCCAGCGCGGTCATCGTGCCCATCGCGTCGAAGAAGTTCGCCAGCACGAGGGTGAAGATCAGCAGACAGGCGGACAGGGCCCCGATCTTCGCGAAGGCGCCGACGAGGTCGACCGCCCCGACCAGGCTGAGGTCCGGCACCGACCCCAGCGAGTCAGGGATCTCCGGGGTGGCCATCTGCCATCCCTTTCCCTCGCCGAAGTCGCCGGTGAGGGCCTGCACGATCATCGCGAAGACCGTGGTGACGATGATGCCGATGAACAGTCCGCCACGCACCTTCTTCGCGACCAGGATGCCGCAGACGACCAGGCCGAGCACGAAGGTGGCGGTGGGCCAGGAGGCGATGGAGCCGTCGATGCCCAGGGTGACCGGCACGGTGGTTCCCGCCGCATCGGGGATGCGCTGGACGAAGCCGGAGTCCACCACGCCGACCATGGCGATGAACAGCCCGATGCCCACGCCGATCGCCGCCTTGAGCGAATTCGGGATGGCGTTGAACACCGCCTCGCGGAAACCCGTGACCGCCAGCAGCACGATGATCACACCATCGATCACCACCAGACCCATCGCCTGTGGCCAGGTGAGCCCTTCCGAGGCGACGAACGTGACCGCCACCAGCGTGTTGATGCCCAGGCCGGCGGCGATACCGAAGGGGTACTTCGCGAACACGCCGAAGGCGATGGTCATCACGCCGGCCGCCAGCGCGGTCACGGCGGCGACCCGGGACGTCCCGAGGACATCGCCGTTGCCGTCCTCGACCGTCCCCAGGATCAGCGGGTTGAGGATGATGATGTAGGCCATCGCGAAGAACGTCACGACACCGGCGCGGACCTCGGTGCCGATCGTCGACCGACGTGCCGTGATGTGGAAGTACCGGTCGAGTGCCCCGGGTGCTGGTACGGCGGTCTTCTCGCCGGTGGAATCTGACATAAGTAGTAAGAATCGCACCAGGCAGGCCTGCGTGCAAGCGGTGTGGCAGCATGGACGACATGACCCCCCGCGTTCAGTCCGCGCCGCGCGGCGCACGTACGGTGTCCGTCCTGTCCGCCACCCTGCTGGCGGCCACGGTGACCGGCTGCTCGTCGGCCGACGACGCCTCCGACGACGCCACCGGCAGCCTCGGGTCTGCCGGGTCCACCGTCCCGACACTGACTGCCGACGTCACCGCCGAGCACCGCTTCGACCCCTCGTCGTTCACCCAGGGACTCGAGGTCATGCCCGAGGGCGACCTGCTGGTGTCGACGGGGCTGAACGGTGAGTCGCGCATCTACCGCGCCCCCGTCGACGACGCGGCCTCCCCCACCGTCAGCGACGACCTCGACGAGCGCTACTTCGGCGAAGGCGCCACCCGGCACGGGGACACCGTCTGGCAGCTCACCTGGAAGTCCGGCGTCGCGTTCGCCCGGGACGCCGACACACTCGAGATCACCGACGAAGCCTCCTACGACGGTGAGGGGTGGGGGCTGTGCTCCGACGGCGAACGCCTGGTGATGTCGGACGGCTCCCCCACCCTGACGTTCCGGGACCCCGGCACCTTCGCCGCGACCGGCTCCGTGGAGGTCACCCTCGACGGCGAACCGGTCGAGGAGATCAACGAACTGGAATGCACCGGCTCCGGGGACGACCGGACGGTGTGGGCGAATGTGTGGCACACCGACGACATCCTGCGCATCGACCCGTCCACCGGCGAGGTGACCGGGGTCGCCGAGCTCGACCTCCCGGCGGGTGACCGGGACGGGGCCGACGTCCTCAACGGCATCGCCGCGAGCGGTGCCGACGACAGCTTCTTCGTCACCGGAAAGCTCTGGGACACGCTCTACGAGGTGACCTTCCGTGAGGAATAGCGGGGTGATGTCACGCTCGGCCAACCGGGTCTCCGGTCTGATGGGGGCCGACGGGGCACGCGAGTCCGGGCTCACCGCCCTGATGTACACCTCCATCGCGAACTTCGCGGTGGACGCCGTCCTGGCGGTCTCCCTGGCCGGCACCCTGTTCTTCTCCGCCGCGGAGGCGGAGTCCCGGACGTCGGTCGCCGCCTACCTGCTGGTGACGATCGCCCCGTTCGCACTGCTCGCCCCCCTGATCGGCCCCGCCCTGGACAGGATCCGCACCGGCCGACGCCTCGCCCTCTCCCTGACCTTCGCGGGACGGGTGATCCTGGCGGCCGTGCTGCTGCAGAACTTCCATTCCTGGATGCTCTACCCCGCGGCGCTCGGCATGCTGGTGCTCAGCAAGTCCTACGGGGTGCTGAAATCCTCGGTCACGCCCCGCGTGGCCCCGGAGGCGCTGGACCTGGTGCGTGCCAACGCCCGGCTCACGATCGCCGGTCACATCGGCGGGTCCCTGGTCGCCGGTGGCCTCGCCGCGGCCGTCGCCTACCTCATCGACCCGCAGGCGGCGCTGTGGATCCTCATGGTCGTCGCCCTGTCCGGGATCTACGGGTGCGCCCTGATCCCCGCCACCGCCGAACGTGGGAAGGACGAGGTCACCGTCAGCCCGTTCGTGCCGGAGGGCAACCGGTTCACCCGCTGGCGCCACTCCATCCGGGTGCGTTTCCCCGACGCCGCCCGGACCTGCATGTGGGGGACGGCCCTGCAGCGCTGCGGGACGGGGTTCATGACGATCTACGTCGCCTTCGTCGCCAAGTCGTCCTCCCACCTGTCGGGCGTCGAACAGCTGTCGATGCTCGCCGCCGTCGGCGCGGCCGGCGGGGTGGGGACGTTCGCCGGCAACGCCCTGGGCTCACGCGTCCGGTTCGCCCGGCCCCAGGTCGCGGTCCTGACGCTGGGCGCGGTGTCCCTGGCGTCGGTGGTGTGTGCGGCGGTGTGGGACGGGACGGTCACCGCCGCACTCGCCACCGCCGTGCTGTCGCTGGGCAGCGCGATGTCGAAGGTGTGCCTGGACGCGGCGATCCAGTCCGGTCTCGACGCGTCGGCACAGGCGTCGGCGTTCGGCATCTCCGAGACGTCCCTGCAGTTGTCGTGGGTGTTCGGCGGGACGTTGGGGATCCTGCTTCCCCCTGAGCTCACTGTCGGTATGGCCGTGCTCGCGGTCGTCGGTACAGTGATGTACGTCAATGTCATCGCCGCGGCGCGTGGTGTCGGTCTGGGAGCCCTGATCGGTCGGGCGAGGAGCCCCCGGTGAACAGGTCCGGTCCCGGCCCCGTGGACAGGAGTTCCCCACCGAATGAGCACCGAGAACCAGACCCCGAAGCAGACCCCGAAACCGTCGAAGAAGCAGCGGCGACGGGCCGCGCAGCGTAAGCAGGCCATGACGTTCGGCGCGATCGTGCTGCTGGTCGTCGTGGTCGCCGCGGCCGTGCTGGGGTACCAGTACTGGAGCGACAACCGCCCCGCACCGGCCCCGCAGGACCTGCGGGTGACGGTGACCGACGCCTCCGGTGACGAGAAGGAGTACGCACCCTACTCCGTCTGCCAGCGGTTCACCGGCGACTGCGAGGAGGGCGACCCGACCACGGTCGAGGTGGGCCCGGACGACGAGATCACGCTGTCACTGCCGGACGAGGTCACCAGCCAGGACTGGTCGTTGCTGCAGATCTTCGACGACCAGTCGGCGGACACCGAGAACACGTGGGCGGCCGGGGAGAAGTCGGAGGTCACCGTGCGGGGTTCCGTCGAGAGCGACGGTGACGGGACTGCCCGGCTCAGCGTCGTCGAGATCCACGCGTTGATCCTCGGCGAGGAGGACGGCGAGGAGGTGCCCTACGGCGTGGTGTGGGCGTTCAACACCGGGGTCGACCCGGACCCCGAAGCCGGTGCCGACACCGGGGATGACACCGGGGATGACACCGGGGATGACACGGGGAACTGACGCTCAGCTGTCGAGTTCGCGGGCGATGGTGCGCAGGATCTCGGCGACCTGGTGCCCTTCCTTACGGTCGGGCCGGCGTCCCGCCTCCAGACTGGGCTGCACCCGGGACTCCAGCAGTGTGACCGTGTCCTGCACCAGCTCATGGAGCTTGTCCGGGGTGTACCTGTGACCCCGGGACGATCCCCGGGCGGATCCGCGGGACGGTGCCCGGCCACCGGTCTGCTGCGACGCCGCAGGACCGTCGTCCAGCACCGCGACCCGCATCGCCTGCGGACCCTTCCTCGCTTCGGCGAAGTCGTACTCGAGCCGCTGCCCCTTGTGCAGTTCGGTGACACCCTCGGGCAGCACCTGCGACCCGACGTAGACGTCCTCTCCGTCGGGGTTGGACACGAAGCCGAATCCCCGGTCCGGGTCGTACCACTTCACTTTTCCGGTCGGCATGATGTCGGCCTGTCCTTTCTCTCCATACTTGTCTGTCCACGGTTGGGGAATTCGCCAGTTTACCCATCGACGGCCACCGGCGCCCCACCCCCGCACGGTATCCTCACCGGCGACACGAACGCTGATGTGACGAAGGTCACACACCAATAATAACGGTTCGATAACGTTCCAGACACGGAACGGTAACGCACTGGGCAAAGGGGGTTTCCGCCCCGTCGACGCTCCCCCTCACACCGGAGCCCGTCGGGCGTCATGCCGCCTGAACAGCCACGAATCCGGCCAATCAGCGTGACTCAATCGTGACAAACCGTTAGTGTCGGTCCCCAGCAATGAACACCGCGGTGATCCACGGGACCTGACCACCGCACCACGACTCCGAAAGGAATCAACCCACATGGGACGACACACCATCCGTAAGAGCAGCTTCAGCACCAAGCGCCTCGCCGTCGCCGGCATGGCCACCCTGGCACTCGGCGCCGTCGCCGCCCCGGCCGCCAACGCCGCCCCCGACTCCGACTGGGACCGCCTCGCACAGTGCGAGTCCGGCGGCGACTGGAACATCAACACCGGCAACGGTTTCCAGGGTGGTCTGCAGTTCTCCCCGAGCACCTGGAGCGGCTACGGCGGCGGCGAGTTCGCCCCGTCCGCCGACCAGGCTTCCCGCGAAGAGCAGATCGTCGTCGCCGAGCGCGTGCTCGAGGGACAGGGTTGGGGCGCATGGCCGTCCTGCTCCTCCCAGCTGGGCCTGAACTCCGCTCCCGAGCAGCGCTCCGCACCGGCCGCACCGGCCACCGACAACTACGCCGCCGCTCCCCAGGAGGCCGCCGCCGACCTGAGCAGCCAGACCGACGTGCTCGCCATCGACAGCATCTGGGAGCAGGTCACCGCAGCCTTCGCCGCCAACGGCATCGAGGTCCCGACCGAGCTGGAGTCCCTCTACAAGGACAACCGCGAGGCCCTCAACGACAACTACACCGGCGCCGTCAAGCAGGCCGAGGCCGCAGGCGAGCAGTACAAGGCTCTCGCCGGCAACCTGTTCTAGTCCGCTGCGTCCCCCGCCGGACGCGCACTAGGCACCCCCGCCGGGGCGAGACACGCCCCGGCACCCAGGTCCCAACCTGACGAAAAAGTCTTCGCCCGGGTCATTCCGAACAGTCGGAATGACCCGGGCGAAGACTTTTTCGGTCCCCCCCCCGCGTGTCCCGCGGCTAGCGGCCGATCTAGCGGTTGATCACCGTGTACGGGTGCACGTAGGACAGCTGCTCCGCGGGCACCGGGAGCTCGACGTCACCGAAAGGGCTCAGCGCCCCGGCGTCGTCGGCCACGAGCTCGGTCACGGCGTGCTTACCTTCGGGCAGGTTCTGCGGCCAGCCCGGATCAACGTAGTGCTTCTTGTGTGCGTCAGCCATACCGTCGATCATTCCACATCCGCCCCGATGGGGCGACTTTCCGGCGACGGGCCATACACCCCGGGGGAGCCCGTCCGGGTAAAGTTGCCCACGTTATGCCTGACTCCTTCCCCACCTACGCCGACTGGCTGTCCGGCCACCCCGACGACGTGCTCGTCGACCTGCTCTGGCGGCTGCGTGCCTTCCACCCCGGTTCGCTGGGGTCGGTCTCCGACGTGGCCGCCCTACGACGGCTCGACGCCACCGGGCTGGCCGTCCTGCACGCGCTCGTCACCGCCGGTGCCGACCACCGACCGGTGACCCTGTCGGACGTCGAGGCCACGCTCACCGGGCTGTGGGACTCCGCGGGCACCGATGCCGCGTGCCGTGCAGACCACGCCACGGTCACGGCGACGGTCCACACTCTCGCGTCCTGGGGGCTGGTGTTCGGCCCGGGACTGTCGGTGTCCACGCAGAATCCCGCCACGGCCGGTGCGACGGACCCCGGCGCGATGAAGGTGCCGATGCACCTGCCGCCGCTGTTCGCCGCCACGACGGACCTGCCCTGGGTCCTCGTCGACGGGTACCGGTGCCCGGTCCCCACCGACGACCTGCCGGAGATGCTCGCCGCCCTGCCGACCCGTCAACGTCGCCTGCTCGACACGCTGGAGGTGTCCGGGGGCATCGGGCATTCCGCCACGCTCGACGATCCGGAGCGTCCCCTGGCACGGATGATCGCCGCGGGACTGCTGGACCGGGTGGACGCCCAGACCGCCCGCCTGTCCCCGCGGGTGTCCGCCGCGGTCTCCGGCCGCGTCGTCCCCCGCCCCGGCGGAGACTTCAGCGCGCGGCCGACCGCACAGAACACGCGGGACGGGACCCCCCGTGCCGACTCCCGTACCGACGCCACCGCCGTGGCCCGGGTCGTGGAGACCGTCCGCCTGGTCGCCGACGTGCTGGAACAGATCGGACGCACCCCGGTACGCCCGCTCAACGCCGGCGGAGTCGGCGTCCGCGAGATCGCACGGCTCTCGAAGGCCCTCGGCCTCGACGCTGCGCTGGTCAGTGACACGCTCGTCCTGTGCCGTCACGCCGACCTGGTCGCCGTCGGGCTTCCGGTCCCCGCCCCGCAGGATGTCGTCGGCGCCGGTGAGTTCTGGTCGCTCACCGAGCGGGGCGCGACCTATCTCTCCGCACCGTTGTCCCGCCGGTGGGCGATGCTGGTGGCCGGGTGGCGGCACAGTCCACACTCCCCGTGGTTGACCAGGGACGAGGACACCGACGCCCACCTGCTGCAGGAGTCGCTCGATGCCCCGGAAACTGCGGCGTTGCGCGGCGTCGTCGCCGACAGCGGCGTCGTACCGACCGCCGAGGAGTTGTGGCGGCTGCGCCCCTCCGTCGCCGCGGTCACCTCCGTCCTCGCCGTGGACAGCGTGCGCGACGAGTGTGTGATCCTGGGCCTGTCGGCGGACGGGCACCCGTCCTCCGCGGCCGGCGCGCTCGCCGTCACCGACCCGTCCGACGAGGACGGCCTCACCGCGGCACTGGCGGCCATCCTGCCCGACCCGGTGCGGATGCTGATCGTGCAGGCGGACATGACGATCCTGGCCCCCGGGCTGCTCGACGGGGACACCGAGGCCACGCTGCGCACCTTCGCCGACGTCGAGTCCACCGGTATGGCCAGCGTCTGGCGGGTGACCAGGGAGAGCATGCAACGTGCCGTGGAGCACGGTGAAACCGCCGAGGGCATCGAGGACTTCCTCGCCGGCATGGCACCCGACGTCCCCCAGTCACTCTGGTACCTGATCCAGGACACCTTCCGGACGCACCGGCCCGACGCACCCGTCGTCGGCAGCACCGCCGCCAGTGTGCTGACCGCCCCCGACGAGAAGTCCATGGCGGCGATCATGGACACCGACGCCGCGGCGGAGACCGGGCTCCGCCTGCTCTCCCCCACCGTCGCCGCCAGCTCGGTCCAGCTGTCCCTGGTCGTCGAGGCACTCGAGGACGAGGGCGTGACGATCAGCGTGGACGGTGATTCCGGTGCCGGGCGCGCCACCGCCGCACCGGTGTTCTCCACCGTCCCGGACCCGGAGCGGGCCGGCACCGACTTCGACCGGGTCGCCGACCAGCTCGCCGGCGCGGTGGAGGGGTTCCGCCGCACCCGGCAGGACGAGGAGGACGAGTCGGGCCACAGCGGGGAGACCACCCGGGTCCGCGAGCCCCGCGCCATCATGACCGCCCTGCGCCAGGCCTATGACGCGGGAACCTCCGTGGAGATCGGGTACGTCGACGCCGCCGGCTCGGCCGTCCACGAGTGGATCTCGGTGGTCACGATGAGCCCCGTGTCGATCATCGGGGTCACCGACGCCGGCGGGCAGTCGCTGCACATCCAGCCGCACCGCGTGGCCTGGGTCGGGACGCCGGAACACTGACCTGCTCACGCGGCGGTGCCGACGCGTAGGATGGTCTGGTTGCACGAGCGGCGAGAGCCGCTCGTCACCCCGTACCAACCCTGTACCAACCCTGTACCAACCCCTGTCAGGAGGCACCCGTGGGACTCGGCGACGGACCACTGATCGTCCAGTCGGACAAGACCGTTCTGCTGGAGATCGGTCACGCCCGGGCGCAGGAGGCACGCACCGCGCTGGCCCCCTTCGCCGAACTGGAGCGCGCACCCGAACACGTCCACACCTACCGGATCACCCCGCTGGCGCTGTGGAACGCCCGGGCCGCCGGACACGACGCCGAACAGGTCGTGCACGTCCTGGAGACCTACTCCCGGTTCCCCGTCCCCCAGCCCCTGCTGGTCGACGTCGCCGAGACGATGGAACGCTACGGTCGGCTCATCCTGGCCAACCACCCCGCCCACGGACTGGTCCTGGAGTCGACCGACCGTGCGGTCCTCGCGGAGATCCGCCGGCACAAGAAGATCCGCCCCATGCTGGGGGAGGAGATCGACGAGGACACCGTCATCGTCCACCCCTCGGAGCGTGGACGCCTCAAGCAGGAGCTGGTCAAGGTCGGCTGGCCCGCCGAGGACCTCGCCGGCTACGTCGACGGCGAGGCACACCCCATCGCCCTGTCGACCGAGCAGGAGAAGTGGGAACTGCGCGACTACCAGGAGATGGCCGCCGAGTCGTTCTGGGCAGGCGGTTCCGGTGTGGTCGTCCTGCCCTGTGGCGCCGGCAAGACGATGGTCGGCGCGGCGTCGATGGCGAAGTCCCAGACCACGACGCTGATCCTGGTGACCAACACCGTCGCCGGACGGCAGTGGAAGGACGAGCTCGTCCGGCGCACCTCCCTCACCGAGGACGAGATCGGCGAGTACTCCGGGGAGAAGAAGGAGATCCGCCCGGTCACCATCGCCACCTACCAGGTCGTGACCCGCAAGACGAAGGGCGAGTTCCGTGCCCTGGAACTCTTCGACTCCCGCGACTGGGGGCTGATCATCTACGACGAGGTACACCTGCTGCCCGCACCGGTGTTCCGGATGACCAGCGACCTGCAGTCGCGTCGACGCCTCGGGCTGACCGCCACACTGGTGCGCGAGGACGGCCGTGAGGACGACGTCTTCAGCCTCATCGGCCCGAAACGCTACGACGCCCCCTGGAAGGACATCGAGGCCCAGGGGTGGATCGCCCCGGCCGACTGCACCGAGGTCCGTGTACAGCTCTCCGAGTCCGAGCGCATGGTCTACGCCACCGCCGAGCAGAACGAGAAGTACCGGCTCGCCGCCTGCTCGCCGGCGAAGAACCGGATCGTGCAGAAGATCCTCGACCAGCACCCGGACGAACCGACGCTGGTCATCGGCGCCTACATCGACCAGCTCGAGGAACTCGGTGAGGAGCTCGACGCCCCGGTCATCGACGGGCGCACCACCACCCACCGCCGTGAGGAGCTCTACGACGCCTTCCGCCACGGCGAGCTGCGCGTCCTGATCGTGTCGAAGGTCGCGAACTTCTCCATCGACCTGCCCGGCGCCTCGGTCGCGGTCCAGGTGTCCGGCACCTTCGGGTCCCGGCAGGAGGAGGCCCAGCGGCTCGGCCGGATCCTGCGCCCGAAGCCCGACGGCGGCCCGGCGTTCTTCTACTCCGTCGTCGCCCGGGACACCCTCGACGCCGACTACGCCGCCCACCGCCAGCGCTTCCTGGCGGAACAGGGCTACGGCTACCGCATCATCGACGCGGTCGACCTGTAGGATCATCCACCGTGGTCAGCTTCAACTTCCCCGTCGACGAGTCCTTCGCCCGCAAGCACAACGAGTTCTTCCGTGACTCCCGCCGGTTCCAGTGGTCGGCCGGGCTGATGGGGGCGATCATGGTCATCGCCGCCGTGGTCCTGTTCGTGGTCGTGGACGGCGGCTGGGCCGTGATCGTCGGCGCCGCCGCCGTGATCATGGCGGTGATCTGCTTCATCATGGTGCCGGTGTTCCCCCGCCAGCTCGGGTCACCGCAGCAGTACTACGACGCCTACTCGCTGGCGCCCACCGTGATCGCCCAGGTCAACCCGCGCGACGTCGTCCTGATGTCGCTCGTGGACACCGCCGCCACCGGCGGTGCCCGGTCCCGTCCGGCCCTCGCGCTGCGCACCGTGACCTCGATCCCCGGGGTGGAGCGCAAGGTCGGTGAGCGGGTGCCTGCCATGGCGGTCACCGGCATGCGCTCGGTGGGTAAACAGGACCACTGGGAGCAGATCTCCCCGATGCCGGTGGCGTGGGGGACGCAGGACCGCTCTGTGGTGGCTGAGGCGGAGAGGGCCATCCCGGAGTCCGAGTGGGCCCGGCTGGAGTCGCTGATCGACCGACTCCAGGACGTGCAGAAGACCCGGCACCTGCTGCTGGAACTGGAGTAGGTGGCGGCGCCGTTCCCGAGCTGGTCGACTATCGCACCCCATCACTCGCTGATAGACATGACGAGCTGGCCTTTTGGAACTATTACCGCCTTATCGGGTGCGATAGTCAACCGATTCCCGGCGACGGCATAATGCGATACCGCCCGCGATGGTGTGCTCCAGGAGGTCCGGGTCCCTGAGATGGCCGTAGGTCAGCCTCAGGACATGCCACCCCAGGTTCGCCAGCTCCGTCGAGATGCGGGAGTCCGTGTCGCGTCGACGGCGGTCCAGGTGCCCTGAACCGTCGTACTGCAGGGCAAGCTTCAACGTCGGCGAACCGAGGTCCACCCGCGCCACGACGCCACGGCCGGCGACGTCCGTCGTGTGTACCGGGTCCGCCACCGTACCGTCCCGTCGAATCACCAGCTGGGAAATGAATCCCTCCCCGAACATCCGGCGCACCTGCAGCCGCAGCACGGTCTCCATCGGCGACTCCGCACCCCGGTCCGCCATCGCCGCGATCACCGCCAGGTCCCGCTGGGGATAGTGGTCTCCACACGCAGCGACGAGGCGGAGCGGATCACACCCGGACAAGGCGCAGAACGCATCGATGAACTGCACGGCCCGGACGCGCTTCGCATCCAACCCGGTCCCGGGCACCACACGCCAGGAATGGTCACCGGCGCGGAGAGACCGCAGACAGTGGATGACGGTAAGCACCGGCGGGGTGACCTGAAGCTCCGGCATCTCACCGTCCACCCGCCAGCGGGGCGTGACCGCCGCCAGCGTCCCCTCCTTGCGGAACCGGGAGACTTCCTGCGGAGTCGTCGCCGCCCGACACCGACCGCCGGACAGGACGCAGGTGTCGGCGTCGTCGCAGAAGTACGGCATCCCCCAGAGCCGCGCGGCGCTCCAGCTGTGTGCGATCCAGTCCGGTCGTCGGGTAAGCGCCATCCGCACCCTGGTCAGGGCGTCGAGATCGTAGGCCAGGCCACGGGGATGCTCTGCGGCTCCGCACGCCACCAGCGCAGGTTCCCTGACCGCCGCCCTGGGAACCCACAGGTCACCGACCCGGAGGAAGTTGTCGGCGATGTCCTCGCGACCACGCAGGTCTGCCTCGATGTTCTCCCGGGTGTCCGGACGCCGAAGTGCCCGGTCTGCACCCGGCGTGGGCCAACCACGGATGAGGTCATCGTCGAGGTGTATCCCCCGGTACGCCATACGTCTTCCCCCGTACTTCCGTTCGGTCCACCCCCGTGGACACCGGTTCAGAGTAGCCGATGCAGCACCGGCCCGAGGCGGCCGTCACTGCCACTGACCAGATTTCGCACCCCTTCAGCTCTTTATGAAAACCTGACCAGGCCCTTTAGGAACATAAGATAGTGATGGGGTGCGATGATTGCGCCGCCTCCCCCAACCCCTCCCCACCATTCCGCTAGGCTTGGCTTTGTTCAACAATGTCGTTGAGAGCGAGGGTTACGACACCATGCACGACACCGGTCCAGCCACCATCGACCTGAACGCCGACCTGGGCGAGACCACCGGTGGCGTCGCCGTGGCCGACGACCCGGCCATGATCGCCCTGGTCTCCAGCGCCAATGTGGCCACCGGGTTCCATGCGGGTGACCCGCACGACATCGCCGCCACCGTCCGCGCCGCCGCTGAACGCGGAGTCACCGTCGGGGCGCACATCGGCTACCGCGACCCGGGGAACTTCGGGCGCACCGCCCTCGACATCGACCCCGCCCAACTCGCCGACGAGACCCTCTACCAGATCGGCGCACTCGACGCCCTGGCACGGGCCCACGGGACCAAGGTCAGCTACGTCAAACCCCACGGTGCGCTCTACAACACCATCGTGCACGACACGTCGCAGGCCCGGGCGGTCGTCGACGGCGTGCGGGCGTTCGGCGACCTGCCGCTCATGCTCCTGCCCGGCAGTGTCGCGATCGACCTCGCCGAGGGGAAGGGGCTGCGGGTGATCCGGGAAGCGTTCGCCGACCGCAACTACCTGCCCGACGGCACCCTCGTCCCGCGGTCCCGGCCGGACGCCGTCCTGCACGACGCCGAGGCTGTCGGCGACCGCGTCCTGCAGGTGGCGACCACCGGCGCGGTGACCGCAGTGGACGGCACGGTCCTGCGGGTCGATGCTGAATCGGTGTGCATCCACGGTGACTCGCCGGGCGCGGTGGAGCTCTCCCGGATGATCGTCGAGAAACTTCGCGCCGACGGTATCGACATCAGGAGCGTCCTGTGAGTGCCCCGGACGGTCACCCGGTCATCCACCGGGTCGGCACCCGGGCGGTCCTCGTCGACCTCCCCGACCTCGACACGGCGATGGCCTGGCACGCCCACCTCACCGCCACCCCGGTCGACGGCCAGCGCGATGTCGTCGCCGCGGCCCGGACCGTGCTCGTCGTGTGCGACTCCCCGGCGGCGGCGACGGCCGCGCTGGCACAGCTCGGGACCCTTCACCCCTCCCCCACCGCAGGCCACGACGCCCGACGCACGGTGACCGTCGACGTCGTCTACGACGGCCCGGACCTGGAGACCGTCGCGGACCAGCTCGGCACGACGGTCGACGGGGTGATCGAGCACCACACCTCGTCGACGTGGACGGGAGCCTTCGGTGGCTTCGCACCGGGCTTCACCTACTGTGTGGGCGACGGGGTGCCGTCGGTCCCGCGCCGCGACTCCCCGCGTACCGGGGTGCCCTCCGGTGCGGTGGGCCTGGCGGGCGAGTTCTCGGCGGTCTACCCCCGTAGTTCACCGGGCGGGTGGCAGCTGATCGGAACCTCCGCGACTCCGGTGTGGGACGCCTCGGAGCAGGAGCCTGCCCTCATCCGTCCGGGCGACCGGGTGGTCTACCGGCAGGTGCGGCAGCGGGTGGAGGTCTGCCCACCGGCGCCGCGGAACCACGGCGGCCCGGAGGACCCGGTGGCGCTGACGCTGACCCACGCGGGTCTGCTCACACTGGTCGAGGACGCCGGCCGTCCGGGCCACGGCGCGCTGGGTGTCACCACCTCCGGAGCCGCCGACATGACCTCGGCGCAGGTCGCCAATGACGTCGTCGGCAACCGTCCCGGGGAGGCGGTCCTGGAGAACATCGGGGGGCTGTCGCTGACCGCCGTGCAGGACGTGGTCGTCGCGGTCACCGGGGCCGAGGCCGCGGTGACGGTCGACGGTCGCCCACGGTCGCTCGCCACTGCCCTGCTGCTCACCGCGGGCTCCACGGTGGGTGTCGGTGAGGCGCAGGCCGGTCTGCGCAGCTATGTCGCGGTGCGTGGGGGTGTGCGATGCGACGGGGAGGTGCTGGGGTCGGTGTCCACCGACGTCCTCTCCGGTCTCGGGCCGGACCCGCTGTCCGACGGAGCGGTACTGAGGGTCGGTGGGCGTGCCCACGGCCCCACGCGCACCGGCACCAACCCGCTGCGTGTCCCGGACGTGCTGCGCGTCGTCCCCGGCCCGCGCGACGACTGGTTCACCGACGGTGTCGCCGCCCTCACCGGACAAGAGTGGACGGTCAGCACGTCGTCGAACCGGGTCGGTGTCCGGCTGTCGGGAGCCGCCGTGGACCGCAGCGACGACCGGGAGCTGCCCAGCGAAGGCATGGTCGCCGGCTCCGTCCAGGTGCCGCCGGACGGCCAGCCCGTCCTCTTCCTGCGGGACCATGCCGTCACCGGCGGCTACCCGGTCATCGCCACCGTCATCGCCGACGACCTCGACGCCGCCGCCCAGCTGGCGCCCGGCGCGACGGTCAGATTCGAGGAGTACCCGTGAACACCATCTCGTCCGTCCTGATCGCCAACCGCGGGGAGATCGCGGTCCGTGTCGCCCGCGCCGCCCGTGACCTGGGTATCCGCACCGTCGCCGTCTCCACCGACGCCGACGTGGGCGCCCTGCACACCGAGATCGCCGACGAGGCGTACGCCGTGTCCTCCTACCTCGACGTCGACGCGCTGCTCGAGGTGGCGTCCCGCGCCGGTGTGGACTGCGTGCACCCCGGGTACGGGTTCCTGTCGGAGAACGCCGACGCCGCCCGTGCCGTACAGGACGCAGGGCTGGTGTGGGTCGGCCCGTCGCCGGAGACGATCGAGACCCTGGGCGACAAGATGGCGGCACGTCAGCTGGCGGAGCGCTCCGGCGCCCCGCTGGCACCGGGCACGTCCGAACCGTTGACCTCGTGGGAACAGGCTCGCGACTTCGCCGAGGAGCACGGCCTGCCGATCGCGATCAAGGCCGCCTTCGGCGGTGGTGGACGGGGACTGAAGGTCGTCACCGAGGAGGACGGACCGGCGGCGATCGAGGGGGCCTTCGCCGCGGCCGGACGGGAGTCCCAGGAGGCCTTCGGGCGGACGGAGTGCTTCGTGGAGAAGTTCCTCGCCCGTCCCCGGCACGTCGAGGCCCAGGTGCTGGCGGACTCCCACGGCGCGGTCGCGGTCATCGGCACCCGGGACTGCTCGACCCAGCGTAGGTTCCAGAAGCTGGTGGAGGAGGCCCCCGCCCCGTTCCTCACCGGGGAGCAGAACCGCAGCATCATCGACGGTGCCCGCGAGGTCTGCCGTGCGGCGGGCTACGTCGGGGCGGGCACGGTGGAGTTCATCGTCGCCGAGGACGGCACGGTGTCCTTCCTCGAGGTCAACACCCGCCTGCAGGTCGAGCACCCCGTGACCGAGGCCGTCTCCGGGATCGACATCGTCGCCGAGCAGTTCCGCATCGCCGCCGGCGGGAGGCTGTCCGTCGACCCGGACGCCGCCCCTGTCGCCCACGGCCACGCCGTGGAGTTCCGGATCAACGCCGAGGACGTCGCCCACGGTTTCGCCCCGTGCCCGGGTACCGTGACACGCTTCGAGCCGCCGACAGGGCCGGGAATCCGGGTGGACAGCGGTGTGCGCTCTGGCTCGACGATCCCGGGCAGCTACGACTCCCTGCTGGCGAAACTGGTCGTGTGGGGCCCGGACCGCGAGGTGGCGTTCCGGCGGGCCCGTGCCGCGCTGGACGAGTTCCGCGTCGAGGGGGTGCGGACCGTGCTGCCGTTCCACCGCGACATCGTCCGCGAGCCGGTGCTGACCGGTGGCGCCGACGACTTCGCCATGTGCACCGACTGGGTCGACCGCGAGTACGTGCCGGGCGCGCACACCGTGGCCGACGTATCTTTCGACGACATCTACGCCGAGCGCAGCACCCTCGCCGTGGAGATCGGCGGCGTCCTCCAGCACGTACGGGTCCCGTCCGTGCTGCTGCTGCAGGGCGGCGGCGCAGCGGCGGTCACGGCGGACGACCGGGACGCCGAACCCGGCGACGTCCGCGCCCCCTTCGCTGGAACTCTGGTCGGCTGGGAGGTGGAGGACGGTTCGAGCGTGGACGAGGGCCAGACGATCGCCACCGTCGAGGCGATGAAGATGGAGTCGACGGTGGCCTCCCCGGTCTCCGGCACGGTCCACCTGGTCGCCGGCCCCGGGGATACGGTCGCCCGGGGCGACGTCATCGCCCGGGTCGAAGGGAACTAGGAGGTGCGCGCCCAGGACGCCGCCCAACGCCTCCGGCTGGCCGTCTCCGCCGGCGAGTTCGCACCGGGCCAGAAACTCAGCGAGGTCACCGTCGCCGCGCGACTCGGGGTCTCCCGCAACACCCTGCGGGAGAGCTACGCCATGCTCATCGCCGACGGCGTCCTCGTGCGCATCCCCCACCGGGGCGTCTTCATCGCGTCCCCCGACGCCACCGAGGTGCAGAACCTCTTCCGTGCCCGGGCCGTCGTCGAACCCGGGGCATTACTCTGGGGCACGGCGACCGACGTCTCCGCCCTGGACAGGATCGTCGCCGCCGCGGAAACGGACCTGGCCGCCGGTGACCTGGCGGCGACGGCGACGGCGAACCAGGAATTCCACCGCGCCGTGGTGGCGACGGCCGGATCAGACCTGCTCAACGAGGAGATGGAGCGCCTGCTCGCCCGGATGCGGCTGGTGTTCCTGCAGGCCGAGCGGCACGATCCCGGGTTCCACGGGGAGTTCGTCCCGGTCAACCGGCGTATCGTCACCCTGTTGCAGGCCGGCGACCGTCCGGAGGCGGCGTCCGTGCTGCGGGCCTCCCTGCTGGCCACGAGTGAGTCGCTGTCCTCACTGATCGCCTGACAGCACCCCGGTCTCGAGGAATTCCAGCACCCGATCGCGGTACACTCCTGCGTCAATCCCCCGCTCCGACAGCCACGCCTCCGAGTAGTACTTGTCGAGGTAGCGTTCCCCGGAGTCGCAGATCAACGAGACCACACTGCCCTGCTCACCGGCCTCCACCATCTCGGCGACCAGCATCAGCGCGGCCCACAGTCCGGTACCGGTGGACCCGCCAGCCCGGATCCCGGTGACCTGCTCCAGCGCCTGGACCGCCCCGATGGCCGCGGCGTCGGGCACACCCGTCATCCGGTCGACGACGGTACCGGTGAAACTCGGCTCGACCCGTTGGCGTCCGATGCCCTCGATCCGCGACGGCGCCTGCGTCGTCACCCCCGTGTCCCCGGATTCCCACCCGGGCAGGAACGCGGAGTTCTCCGGGTCGGCGACGCACAGGCCCGTCATCCGTCCGGTGTAGCGCACGTAGCGCCCCAGCGTCGACGAGGTACCACCGGTGCCGGCCGTCGCGACGATCCACGTCGGTTCCGGGTGGCGTTCCATCGCCATCTGCCGGAAGACGGATTCGGCGATGTTGTTGTTCCCCCGCCAGTCGGTCGCCCGCTCGGCGTAGGTGAACTGGTCCATGTAGTGGCCGCCGCTCTCCCGCGCGATGTCCGCGGCGACCGCGTAGACGGTGGACGGGTCGTCGACGAAGCGGACGTCGGCGCCGTACGACCGGATCAGACGCACCTTCTCGGTGCTGGTGGACGCCGCGACGACGGTGATGAACGGCACCCCGACGAGCCGGGCGAAGTAGGCCTCGGAGATCGCCGTGGAGCCGGACGACGCCTCGACGACCGGCGCACCGGGGCGGATCCACCCGTTGCTCAGCGCGTAGAGGAACAGCGAGCGGGCGAGCCGGTGCTTCAGTGAACCGGTGGGGTGCGTCGACTCGTCCTTGAGGTAGAGGTCCACACCCCAGGTCTCCGGGAGGGGGACGGACAGCAGGTGGGTGTCGGCGGAGCGGCACTGGTCCGCCTTCACCTTCGCGATCGCCGCGGCGAGCCACCGGCGTCCCTGAGCGTCGTACCGGTTGATGTCCTGCACCTCTACCACCGTGCCAGCCACGCCGCGTCGTCGCTGATGCGTCGCCGCCACACGTCGGGGACCCCGATGAGGTGCTCGGAGAGGTAGGCACGGAACTCGTGGTCCGGGGCGCTGCCGGTGAAGAAGTCCTGCACCTGCTCCGCCGGTGTGCCCCGGGAGTCCTCCGACGCCACCGACACCAGCGTGGGGACCGCCGACAGGGCCGGAGGAGCGGCGGTGAGTTCCGGCGAGATCCGGGGCGTCATGGCCAGCAGGAAGTCGGCGTCCTCGACGACGTCCCGCGCCAGTCCGAAACCGGACCCGAAGGTGATCAGACCGGTGCGCTGGTCCGGACGCCCCCAGCCGCGCACCTCGCGGAACGCCGCGGCCACGGCCGCCTGCGTCCGCTCCTGTGACGCACCCTCGCCGTAGGCGGGCAGCGGGTACACCAGGTCCACCACGGTCACCCCGGACTTCTCCGCCAGCGCGGCGAACAACGGCAGCCAGAGCTGGTTGTGGGATTCGGCGTCACCGAACCACCCCGGCCCGCCGTGCAGGCTCACCGCCACCGCACCCGTCGGCTCACTCGGGGTGAGCACTGTGCCCGGTACCCCGGCGACGGTCACCTGCTCCGCCGAGGGACCGGTCTTCAGGAACGCCGACGTCGGCATGGCGTGGTCGAGTCCCGCACCAAGAACCAGCAGGCTGCAGTGGGTGATCAGGTCCGGCACACGCGCCCACATGCGCTCGGTACGGTCCCTGAGCTCGGCGGTGACCCCGTCCGGCGACGCCGCCGCCTCGTCGGTGGTCAACGACCGGAAGATCTCCGGGTAGCTGTCCTCGAAGAAGTTCAGCAGCTGGGTGAGCTGGGCCCGGGGGCTGATGCCGTCCCTGCCGGCCTGGGCGTCCACCGGATGCCCCTTCGGCAGCGTCGCGGGGTCGGTCTGCTCGAGGAAGACGGTCTCGTCCGGGTCCGCCCCGGTTCCGGTGATCGGATGAATGCTCATGACCCCATACTATGGCGGCATGGCATCACAGCATCACGGCCCCACCTCTGTTCTGGCGTCTCCGTCGTCTCCGGCGGCACCGGCGGCCCGGGTGGCCGGCGTCGGCCCGACGGTCTTCGCGACGATCACCGCCGAGGCGGTGCGCACCGGCGCGGCGAACCTCGGCCAGGGCTTCCCGGACGAGGACGGCCCGGCGGAGATGCTGCGGTTGGCCGCCGCCGAGATCACCGGCGGCAACAACCAGTACGGCCCCGGACGTGGGCTGCCGTCGTTGCGCCGTGCCGTCGCCGACGACCGGGCACGACGGCTCGGCCACCACGTCGCCCCGGACGACGTGCTGGTCACTGTCGGTGCGACCGAGGGGATCGCGGCCGCGGTCCTCGGCCTGGTCGACCGCGGCCGGGAGGTTGTCGTCCTCGAACCCACCTACGACGCCTACTCGGCGGCCATCAGGCTGGCCGAGGCCGTCGCCCGGCCGGTACGCCTGCTGCTCGACGACGGCCGGTGGCACCTCGACCGCGCCCGCTTCGCTGCCGCGGTGGCCGACGGTCCGGCGGCGGTGATCCTCAACTCCCCGCACAATCCGACCGGCACCGTCCTGGGGCGCGACGACCTGGAGTTCATCGCGGACACGGTGCGCGGCACCGGTGTGGTCGTCATCAGCGACGAGGTCTACGAGCGCCTCGCCTTCGACCGCCCCCACATCGCCTTCGCCACCCTGCCGGGCATGGCCGACCGCACGGTGACGCTGTCCAGCGCGGCGAAGTCCTTCAACGTCACCGGGTGGAAGACCGGCTGGGCGATCGCCCCACCGCCGTTGCTGGACGCGGTCACCGCCGCGAAACAGTTCCTCAGCTATGTCGGGGTCACCCCCTTGCAGCCCGCGGTCGCGTGGGCCCTCGGCCACGCCGACGACTGGAGCGGGCGGTGGGGCCGACTTCTGCGGGACCGTCGGGACCGCCTGGCCGCGGTGCTGCGTGCGACCGGGCAGGACGTCCTGCACAGCGACGGCACGTACTTCCTGGTCAGCGACATCGCCCCGCTGGGCCTCGGCATCAGCGCCGAGGAGTTCTGCCGTGGACTGCCCGAGGCGGTGGGGGTCGCCGCGATCCCGGTGAGCAGCTTCGTCGCGGACGTCGACGAGCAGGTCAGGACCCTCGTGCGGTGGACGTTCTGCAAGGCCGATGAGACGCTCGACCGGGCGGAGGAACGGTTGCGGACCGCCGACTGGACGCGCCTGCATAAGGCCGGTAACTAACCACTACGATGGTGCCCATGACTCAGATCCGCACCACCCACGTAGGTTCCCTGCCGCGCACCCCGGAGCTGCTGGAGGCCAACCAACGCCGCAGCACCGGCGACATCACCCAGGACGAGTTCCTCGGTATCCTCCAGGACGGCGTCGACTCGGTCGTCCGTCGCCAGGTCGACCTGGGCCTCGACATCATCAACGAGGGCGAGTACGGCCACGTCACCTCCGGTGCCGTCGACTACGGTGCCTGGTGGAACTACATCTTCTCCCGGTTCAGCGGCCTCACGATGACCGACACCGACCGCTGGGCGAACGCGGAGAAGGTCCGCTCGACCCCCGGGAACATCCGGCTGACGTCCTTCCCCGACCGTCGCGACCGCGCCGCCTTCAGCGCCGCCTACGACGACCCGGAGTCCGGGATCTTCACGGGCCGCTCCAAGGTCGGCAACCCGAAGTTCACCGGCGAGGTCGGCTACATCGGTGGCGACCAGGTGGGCGCGGACGTCCGTCTGCTGACCCACGCGCTGAGCGCCGCCGACAAGGCCACGTCCGACGGTTTCATCGCCGCGATCTCCCCGGGCTCCGCCGCCCGCCTGACCGACGAGCACTACGGTGACGAGACCGCCCTGGTCAACGCGTGCGCCGACGCGCTGCACCACGAGTACAAGGCCATCACCGACGCCGGGCTGACCGTCCAGATCGACGCACCCGACCTCGCCGAGGCCTGGGACCAGATCAACCCGGAACCGTCCGTCGCCGACTACCAGGCGTGGATTCGCATCCGTATCGCCGCGATCAACCGGGCGCTGTCCGGACTGCCGAAGGACCAGACCCGCCTGCACATCTGCTGGGGTTCCTGGCACGGCCCCCACACCACCGACATCCCGTTCGCCGACATCATCGACGAGGTGCTGCAGGCCGAGGTCGGCGGATTCTCCTTCGAGGGCGCCAGTCCCCGCCACGCCCACGAGTGGCGCGTGTGGCAGGACCACGAACTGCCGGAGAACACCCTGATCTACCCCGGTGTCGTCTGCCACTCCACCAACGTCGTGGAGCATCCCCGCACCGTGGCCGACCGGATCCTGCAGTTCGCCGAGGTCGTCGGACCCGACCGCGTCATCGCCTCCACCGACTGCGGCCTCGGCGGTCGACTGCACGAGCAGATCGCCTGGGCGAAACTCGAGTCGCTGGTCGAAGGGGCGCGTATCGCCTCTCTCGACCTTATGGGGTAGTTTCCTTCGGCGGATGAATCAGTCAGCGTAGGCTGACCTTCATGACTTCCACCTTACGTGCCTCCCGGCGTACCGTCGGCGTCCTCACCGCCGTCGGCTGCGCCCTCGCCCTGTCCGCCTGCTCGGGCTCCTCCGACGACTCCAACTCTTCCGGAACGTCCGGGTCGTCCGGCGCTGTCCAGGAGGAAGGAACGTTCCCCCAGACTGTCGCCACGAAGTTCGGTGACGTCACCGTCGAGGAGCAACCGACCCGCGTCGTGGCCCTGGGATGGGGCGACGCGGAGACCGCACTCGCCCTCGGCGTGCAGCCTGTCGGTGCCTCCGACTGGCTCGACTTCGGCGGCGACGGCGTCGGTCCGTGGATGGAGGGCGCGTACGACTCCTCCCCCGAGATCATCAGCACCCTCGAACCCGAGTACGAGCAAATCGCCGCACTGGAACCCGACCTCATCCTCGACGTCCGCAGCTCCGGCGATGAGGACCGACACGACAAACTCTCGGACATAGCGACAACCATCGGCGTCCCGGACGGGGCGGACAGCTATCTCACGCCGCGTGAGGAGCAGGTCGACATGATCGCCACTGCCCTGGGCCGCCCCGACGCCGGTGAGGAGATCACCCGAGGCTACGACGACATGGTCGCCGGTATCCGCGACGAGCACCCCGGGTGGGCTGACAAGACTGCGGCGACAGTCGCCCTGTCCTCGACAGGCTGGGGCGCGTACATCCGCGGCTCCGAGCGCTACGACACCTTGCTGGATCTGGGGTTCCAGGAGAATGCGACGCTGGCGGGCGAGGATGTCGGTGACACCGGATTCTCGGTGAAGCTCAGCGACGAGACGTTGTCGAAGGCGGACTCTGATCTCGTCGTCGCCTTCGCCGTCGGGGTGACCCCGGAGGACGTCGAGGGAAATGCCGCATGGCAGCGACTCTCGGCGACCGAGGAGGGGCATTCATTCGCAATGCCGAAGGAGATTTCCAGCGCGTATGCACTGGGTTCGCCGTCGGCGATTGAGTTCGCGTTGAAGAGGCTGGTGCCGTTGCTCGAGGAGCACACCGACGCGTAACACCGCGGCGGGGGTTCCTGACCTCCACGACGGTCTGGGATTGGGGGCCGCCGACCGCCTTCGGTGGTGCTGAGGGCATGTATGCCGTCAACCCACAGCCGCTGGTGCTGCCGATTTCCGCGCCCCGGGATGGCCGCACCCCTAGCAGCGTTTCCGGGAAGCGTCACGGGAGCACGTGCGAGTCCGGCGGCCCTGAAATCATCAATTCGCTCCCGCCAGACTCCAGAACTACTCCGTGAGACACGGGGGCACCACTCCGCAGACGCTCGTTGCCTCGGGCACTCCACCGCCACACGTGACGCACTCGGTCTAGCGCATTACGTCGGGGGTCAATGCTCCGGCCGACGGCGGCGCGACTGCGTCAACGCACTGTGGGCCGGGACTGAATCGGTATGGGCTGAGGGGACGGCTCCGCTCAAGGTCGTAGTGCCCCGACGAGACCCACATAGGCCGACAGGGTGATCGCTGAAGTACCCCGACCGAGAACCCAGCGGCGCTACCGGGGCCACGGCCCTCACTGTCAATCGTCAACGGCACCGGCAGAGGCGTAGCCCCACCCGCGCACTCAGCGGGCAGAGCGGTGCCCCCCTCTATCCTCGACGCCGGACACGACGGGGCTGTCCCCCCCACGGGTAGTCTCGACCGCTCGTGCAGCAACGTCGCCGCGACGCCAGCCGCCTTCTTCTCCCCCCCCCCGCCCCTCGTCGTGTGGTGGTGGGCACCACCCCCCCCGGAACACGCACAAAAAAAGGGGAAGACCCCACAACCGCCAGCACAACACTGACGACCATGAGGCCTTCCCACACACAAAAAAGAT
>NZ_JAQPZT010000007.1:0-132491 GCF_037619475.1 Corynebacterium sp. USCH3 | reverse complement strand
ATGTCCCGGCGTCTCGCTGACTCGCATCAATCTACACACCACACCACACCACCACAACCCCGCAGGTCACGACCGGTGATGGCGTCCTTCGCCCACGGACGCGCGCTCGACGACCGCCCCAAGTTCGACGAGTTTCTCAACGAACCCCGGATAACCGCGGTCGATGTGGAAGACGTCGTTCACCTGGGTGACACCGTCCGCACACAACCCGGCCAACACCAGGCCGGCGCCGGCGCGGATGTCCGAGGACCACACCGGGGCAGAACTGAGTTCCTCCACACCACGGATACTCACGTGGTGCCCGTCGATGGTCATGTCGGCACCCAGCCGCGTCATCTCGTCGACAAAACGGAACCGGGACTCGAAGATGTTCTCGGTGATCACGCTCATGCCCGCACTCACCGCACACAGCGCGATGGCCATCGGCTGGAGGTCGGTCGGGAATCCCGGGAAGGGCAGCGTCTGATAGTCCACCGCCGTCGGGCGTGACTCCTGGGACACCCGGAATCCGGTCGGGTAGGTCTCCACCTTCGCCCCGGCGAGCTTCAGTTTCTCCAGCACCAGGTGCAGGTGGGACGGGTCGATGCCGCCGACGGTGATGTCTCCGCGCGTCATCGCCGCGGCGTAGGCCCAGGTCCCGGCGACGATCCGGTCCCCCACAACCTCGTGGGTCACCGGGTTCAGCTGGTCGACCCCGGTGACGGTGATGGTGTTGCTGCCCTCTCCCTCCAGCTGCGCCCCCATGTCCCGGAGCATGTGGCACAGGTCCACGATCTCGGGCTCGCGGGCGGCGTTGTCCAGCACGGTCGTGCCCTCGGCGAGGACCGCGGCGGTGAGGATGTTCTCCGTGGCACCGACCGACGGGAAGTCCAGCTTGATCCGCGCACCGGTGAGGTGGTCTGCCTCGGTCACGACGCAGCCGTGTTCGATCCGGGTCTTCGCACCCAGCCTCTCGAGACCGGACTGGTGCATGTCGAGCGGCCTGCTCCCGATCGCGTCCCCCCCGGGCAACGCGACGACGGCACGGTGGCACCGGGCGGTCAGCGGGCCGAGGACGCACACCGAGGCGCGGAACTGGCGCACCGCGTCGATGTCCGCGTCCGACGAGATCTCCGCGGGTGTGTGGATGGTGACGGTCGGGCCGTCCAGTTCGACCTCACACCCGAGCCCCCTGAGCACCTCCGCCATGTACGGGACATCGGCGATGTCGGGACAGTTGGTCAGGACGGTCGTCCCCTCCGCCAGCAGAGATGCCGACATGAGCTTGAGGACGCTGTTCTTGGCCCCGTCGACACGGACCGAGCCGTTGAGACGGGCACCACCGGTTACCAGGAAATGATCTTTCACCCGTCCCATCCTACCCGGGGATCAGGGAAGAGCACCGATCCTGCGGGCGGCGTTGACCGCTTCGTACCGGGTGTGTGCACCCAGCTTGCGCATCACTGAACGCAGGTAGCTCTTGACGGTCTCGGCCCCGATCCCCATCTCGTCCGCCGCCTCGACATTGGTGTGCCCCAGCGCCACACACGCCAGCACGTCGAGTTCCCGGGCGGAGAGTTTCGTGGTCTGTTTCACCCGCACGGGGCTGACCATCTGGTCGCAGAGGATCTCCAGGTCGCGACGGATATCGTCGTCGACGACCCGGTTGGCGAGCATCCGCAGCCGCGAATGCGTGGCCCTGACCTGCTCCCACTCGGCACCTGTCATCGCGCGGGGCGGCTTCGCCGAGGATTCACGCGGTGTGCCGCCCTCGGTGCGACGCAAGGCGATGTTGACCGCCAGGTCCTGTTCCAGGACCCGCGCCGTCATCGTGACCTCCTCGAGCACCTTGTCACCCATGCGCACCGGCGAGTGGACTCCCGCGTAGAGCACGCCCCGCATGTCGCGGCCGACGATGACCGGCACCGCGACGATGGAATGCAGCCCCTCGTCCCGTACGGGACGGTCGTACTCGTGGGAGATCGACTTCGCACGCGCGTAGTCCGAGACACCGACGGGACGACGGGTGGCCATCACCCTGCCGCCGACCCCCTGGCCGGAGTCGATGGTCAGGTTGTTGAGCGCCGGGGTCCGCAGCCCCACCCACTGGTTGATCACCATACGGCCGTCCGGCTGACACGATCCGAACATCGTGACGGGAATACCCGTCGAGTTCTTCAACGACGACAGTGCCGAACGGATGGCGTCGTCATCATCCCGGTGACGCTGCTGTTCCACGGCGCACCTTTCTGTTGTGATCGAATGTCACCCCCGATCAGGTCACACCCGAGTGCGGGGGAACACGGGGTTTACAGACCCCGAGTATAGAAAGGTCTGAGGATTCTCCCAAAACCTGCAGGTCCGTCGCTCCTGCCCCCGCACCGGGGTTACTCCCCACCCCCGGGAAACAAAAGCGGGACACCCCCGTTTCCCTACCTACCCGGCCGCCAGCCGCACGATGCGCTCCAGTGCGGAATCGACGGTCTTGTCCGCACTGTCCACGAGCTTCTTGGCGATCCTCCCGCCCAACAGCGGGATTCCCACGTCCGCGATAACCTCGGCGTTCACGGTCACGGAGTCCCCCGACTCCCGCGTGCCGTCCCGGGTGTAGTCCATGACCACCGTCATCGTCCCCATGCCCTTGGGAAGTGGCGTGACCGTCGTCGACGTGAAACCTTCACCGGTGAGCGGTGTGACCTCGGTCGTCTGTTCCATGCTGAAACCGGGACTGCCGTCGTCCTTCTCACGGGCGGCGACGACCCGGGCGTAGACCGAACCGTCCTCCCTGACCTCGCGCTCTGAGTCGGTGACCATGAGTTTCGAGGTGGAGGCCTCGTCGACGGTCAACAGATAGGTCTCCGACGATGCGACCTGGTGGGCCTTCTCCAGGGGAAGGTCCACGGTCCGTGTCAGTTCCGCGCTCTTGGACATCCTAGCGGTGCCTCCACTCGGGCTTGCGCTTCTCGACGAAGGCGCTCATGCCCTCCTTCTGGTCTTCGGTGGCGAACAGTCCCCAGAACGCCTCGCGCTCCTGGCGCATCCCCTCCTGCAGCGGTGTGTTCAGTGCCGCGTCCACCGCTTCCGTGGCCGCCGCCAGTGCGACCGACGACTGCGCCGCCACCGAGTCGGCGACCTCGGCGACCTGGTCGAGGAAACCTTCCGCCGGAAGCACCCGGGACACGAGACCGGAGCGTTCCGCCTCCTCCGCCCCCATCATCCGACCGGTGAGGATCAGGTCCATTGCCTTGTACTTGCCGACCGCCCGGGTCAGCCGCTGGGTCCCGCCCATGCCGGGGATGACCCCGAGCGTGATCTCCGGCTGGCCGAACTTCGCCTTCTCGCTGGCCAGGATGATGTCACCCATCATCGCCAGCTCACATCCACCGCCGAGCGCGAAACCGGACACGGCCGTGATGATCGGGGTCTGGACGGTGGTGACCCGCTCCCACATCGCGTAGAAACGCTTCAGTTTGATGTCGGGCCAGGTCTGGTCCTTCATCTGGGTGATGTCGGCCCCGGCGGCGAAGGCCTTCTCGGAGCCGGTGATCACGACAGCCCGGATCGACGGGTCGGCGTCGAACTCCTCGAGCGCTCCGACGACCTCCTCCATGACCGTCTGGTTGAGTGCGTTGAGCGCTTTCGGACGGTTGAGCGTAATGGTGGCGACGGCTCCGTCCGCTCCCCCGGTACTGGTGATGATGGTCTCGGCGTCCTGCCCTGTCTGTTCAGTCATGCCTCTGATTGTGTCACAGGACGCGTCGGCGGTGTTGGGCTCCGGAGACGGTAGGCATGGCGGGAGCGGGCCGGAGTGTGTACACTGGCCCCGGTATGCAGACAGACCGATCGGTCTGTTGGACTGAGGGATATGAAAGGATCATTCACCAGTATGGCTAAGATCTACGAGAACATCACCGACCTGATCGGCAACACCCCTCTGGTGAAGCTGGGCAAGCTCACCGAGGGTCTTCCCGGCACGGTGGCCGTCAAACTCGAGTCCGCCAACCCCGGTAACTCCGTCAAGGACCGCATCGGTGTCGCGATCATCGAGGCCGCGGAGAAGGACGGCTCCCTCAAGCCCGGCGGCACGATCGTCGAGGCGACGTCCGGCAACACCGGCATCGCCCTGGCCACGGTGGGCGCCGCCCGCGGCTACAAGGTCATCCTCACCATGCCCGAGTCCATGTCGCTGGAGCGCCGCATCATGCTCCGGGCCCTGGGTGCCGAGCTGGTCCTCACTCCCCCGCCCGCCGGCATGCAGGGCGCGGTCGACAAGGCGAACGAGATCGTCGAGTCCACCGAGAACGCCGTCCTGGCACGCCAGTTCGCCAACCCCGCCAACCCTGAGGTCCACTACAAGACCACCGGTCCGGAGATCTGGGAGGACACCGACGGCAAGGTCGACGTCTTCATCGCCGGCGTCGGCACCGGCGGCACCGTCTCCGGCGTCGGCAAGTACCTCAAGGAGCAGAACCCGGACGTCCGCATCGTCGGCGTCGAGCCCAAGGACTCCCCGCTGCTGACCGAGGGCACTTTCGGTCCACACAAGATCCAGGGCATCGGCACCAACTTCTTCCCGGAGAACCTCAACAAGGACATCCTGGACGACGTCTACGACGCCACCCTCGACGACTCCGTGAAGTACGCCCGTGAACTCGCGGCCAAGGAAGGCATCCTGGTCGGCATCTCCACCGGCGCCAACATCTGGGCCGCCCTGGAGGAGGCCAAGAAGCCGGAGAACGAGGGCAAGCTGATCGTCGCCGTCGTCGCCGACTTCGGTGAGCGCTACGTCTCCACCCTCCTGTTCGACGACCTGCGCGACTGAGACCGCGGTCCAGACGCCCCCGACCCAACGGCCCCGGAGCACGGTAACCGTCCGTAGTATCAGGTGACATACACCTGCACGGACGCAACCGGGCTCCGAGGCCGTTTTCCGTGCGGTCGCCGGGCACGGCCCCTGCATGCCGGGCCCCGTCAGAACCCGCCCCTCCCCCGACAACCCCACTAGCTGAAGGAGGACTCCTCCGGTGAGTCTGCTGCGCACCATCAAGGAAGACCTGGACAACGCGAGAACGCACGACCCCGCCGCCCGCGGCGACCTGGAGAACGCCCTGGTGTACTCCGGACTCCACGCCATCTGGAGCCACCGGATCTCCCACCGGCTGTGGACGCGCGGCGCCAAAGGCCCCGCGCGGGTGCTCAGCCAGTTCACCCGGTTCCTCACCGGCATCGAGATCCACCCCGGGGCGACGATCGGCCGACGGTTCTTCATCGACCACGGCATGGGGGTCGTCATCGGCGAAACCGCCGAGATCGGGGACGACGTGATGCTGTACCACGGTGTCACTCTCGGCGGTTCCGAACTGGTGCAGCGCAAGCGCCACCCCACCATCGGCGACGGGGTGATGGTCGGCGCGGGCGCCAAGGTCCTCGGCCCGATCACCATCGGCGCCCGCTCGGCGATCGGCGCGAACTCGGTCGTCACGAAGGACGCCCCGGCCGACTCGATCCTCATCGGCGCCCCGGCGAAGGTCCGCCACCGCAAGGTCGACGAGCGTACCCCCCTGGTGGACCCGGCAGGCTACGTCAACGACATGCAGAACAACATCTAACGGACCATGTCCTGGTAGCCGGGGTTCTTCGCGATGAACCCCGCCACCGCCGAGCAGCTCGGAAGGACGCCGAACCCCTCGGCCCGGGTGGCGTCCAACGCCGCGGAGATCAGCGGTGCCGACAGCCCGCGACCGCGGTAGGCCGGGTCGATGACGGTGTGGTTGAAGTCCCGGACCTGGCCGACCTGGACGTACGCCGCATAACCGGCGGTGGCCTCACCGACGGTCAGGACGTAGCGGCCGGCATCGACGTCATGGGTCACGGACATGCTCTCGGTACTCATACCCGCCGAGTGTAGCCGCCCATGCAGAATCCCCCTCGGGAAAAACTCACCGAGGGGGATGTTCACTGTGCCCAGACCAGGGATCGAACCAGGGACCTTACACTTTTCAGGCGTACGCTCTACCAACTGAGCTATCTGGGCAGGAAAGCCCGGAGGGTGTCCCCACGGACTGTCCAGCGACCCTGACGAGACTTGAACTCGCGACCTCCGCCGTGACAGGGCGGCGCGCTAACCAACTGCGCCACAGGGCCGTGCATCACCAGCGGTCGGACCGAAGTCGATCGCTGTGCACGATGGGATACTGTACACAGCACCCCGGGTAACAGACAAATGCCCAGTTCAGGGCGTCTCACCAGGTGATCCCGGCCAACATCCCGTCACTGCGCCTCTGACCGGCGTCGTCCGACGCCCCGCCGGTCACGAGAATCTCACCGGCACCTGTGGCCTCCACGGTCCGACGGAGCGTGGTGGTCACCTCCTCGACGGTGCCGTACACCGCGGCAGACAGCCCCCGGTCGATCCGACGGCGTTGCTGGGCGGTCAGCATGGCTTCGTCGAGCTCACCCACCGGCCGAAGTGGTTCGAAACGTCCCGTGCTCCGCGACATCACCTGGGCCCAGATCTCCGGGAGGACCAGGTCCCTGGCTTCGTCCCAGGTCGGCGCGACGCCCACCTGGCGGGATATCACGGCCCCGTCGACACGTCCCGGGTCCGGCCCACCCAGAATGACACCGATCCCCTGCTCACGTGCCATGGCGAGCGACTGCGGTGAGCCGCCCGTCAGCAGGTACACCGCCGGTGGCGGGTCGACGGCGGGCCGCATCGTCACCTCCGCCTCCCCCCTGAGGTAGGCGAGGACCTCGTCGATGTCGGCGCGGTAGTCCCCACGGGCGTCGTTGACGTCCTCCGGCTGTCCCAGCGCCCGTCTGACCGCACCGGTGAAGCCCGCCGACGTGCCGAGTCCGATGTCGACCCGGCCCGGGAACAGTGACTCCAGGACGGCCGCCTGCTCCGCCACGATGAGTGGCGCGTGGTCGGGAACCATGATGCCGGCGGTACCGACGCGGATGCCAGTGGTCGCCTGGCCGACAGCGGCGGCGAGCACCCCGGGCGCACTACCGGCGATCCCGGGTACGCCGTGGTGTTCCGCGACGAGGAATCGGTGGTACCCCAGCTCCTCGGCCCGGCGTGCCCGGGCGACGACACGACGCAGCGCCTCGGCGTCGGAGACCCCGGCGACGGTGTTGGCACGGTCGAGCAGCGAGAGCCTCATCGGCGCGGCAGCCCTTCGGCTGACCTGCTCGGTACCGCCCCGGGGCCGCCGGCGGCGGTGGGGAGCTCGTGGGTGCCGGTGCCATCGAGCCTCAATGGTGCCCCCTTGTTGGTGGAACGGTCGCTCTCCACCGTAGCAACCACGGCACCCTGGCGACCCGCCGTGGCCCACGTGGCTGAGACGACCACGGGAGGGTGGTCTTCACGCTCCAGAACACCCTCCCGTGGTCGTCCCAGCGCCGGAGCAGACCCCTGTAGACCCCTGCAGCCCCCCACCAAACACCACAGCGGGCGCACACCGTGATGGTGTGCGCCCGCTGTGTTTCTTGCGACCCTGACGAGACTTGAACTCGCGACCTCCGCCGTGACAGGGCGGCGCGCTAACCAACTGCGCCACAGGGCCATTATCTGGTTGTACGGAAGACGAATCTTTCGCAGTACTCCCAACGGGATTCGAACCCGTGTTGCCGCCGTGAAAGGGCGGAGTCCTAGGCCACTAGACGATGGGAGCCCTACCTCAAGCAGAGGCAGCCACGGTCTCCGTGTCCGCTCCTGTTCGGCAGCCCGTTCAGAATAAACTACCGACCGCCGATTCACCAACACGACGACAAACAACCATGTCAGGCTCTATTTTCCGGATAGTCCCGGGCCCCGAAGATGGCTGTTCCCACGCGGACACAGGTCGCCCCCTCGGCGACGGCGATGCGGAAGTCCCCCGACATCCCCATCGACAGTTCCGTCAGCAGGTCCGGGTCCACCACCGCCGCGCGCCGCGCGTTCTCGCGGATGTCGCGGAGGTGCGCGAAGCACCGTCGGACCTCGTTCTCGTCGTCGGTGTTGGACGCCACCGTCATGAAGCCACGGACGCGCAGACGGTCACAGCGTGACGCCGCGTCGAGAATGTCGTCCACGTCCTGCGGGGCGGCGCCGGTCTTCGACTCTTCCCCGGAGGTGTTGACCTGGATCAGGACGTCGAGGTCGCGGTCCACCGTCTCGAGCCGACGCTGCAGCGCCTCGGCGAGCCGGACCGAGTCCAGCGCCTGGAACTCGTGGGCGTGCTCGGCGATGACCTTGGCCTTGTTGGTCTGCAGGTGCCCGATGGCGATCCACCGCACCGGGAGATCAGCCATCCCGACGGCCTTGCGCTGGACCTCCTGCGGCTTGTTTTCTGCGAACTCGTGCATCCCGGCCGCCACAGCGTGCCGGAGCCGTTCCACCTCGACGGTCTTGCTCACGGGAAGCAGGCGCACCTCCGCCGGGTCCCGTCCCGCGTCCAGCGCCGCGGCGTCGACCTGGGCGCGGACGGCGGCGACAGCGTCACGCAGTTCGTTCACCTCATCGTGTTCCCCATCGTTGTGCATGTCCACCGAGACTAGTCGAGCGCACCGGCGCCGCCTTGACCACCGTCTCGTCGTACTCGCCGTCGGGGGTGGACTGGGAGACGACGGCGCCGCCCACGCCGTACGTCAGCCGTGCGCACGCTCCGTCGGTCCCGTACTCGGCGACGAGGGTCCGGATCACCACCGACAGGTCGACGGCACCGTTGAGCGAGAAGTAGCCGACGGCTCCGCTGTAGACGCCGCGTGGTGCGTCCTCCAGTGCGTCGAGGATGCGCACCGTGCGTTCCTTCGGCGCACCGGTCATCGACCCGGGAGGGAATGCGGCGCGGACGGCGTCCACGGCGTCGGCGGTCTCCGACAACGTGGCGGTGACGGTACTGACCAGCTGGTGGACCGTCGCGTAGCTCTCCACGCTGAAGATCTCCGGGACCTCGACGCTTCCCGGCGCGGCGACCCGGCCCAGGTCGTGGCGGACGAGGTCGACGATCATGAGGTTCTCCGCCCGGTCCTTCTCACTGGACCGCAGTTCGGCGCGGATCGCCTCGTTGTCCCCGTCGCCCTCCGCCACCGGCCGGGTCCCCTTGATCGGGGACGAGGTGATCCGTCCGTGGGCGTCGACGCGGAGGAAGCGCTCCGGGGACGTCGACATCACCGTCGCGCCCGGCAGGCGGAGGTAGGCGCCGAAGGGGGCGGGGTTGTCACGCCGCAGCCGGCGGTAGAGCTCGAGCGTGTCCGGGTTCCCTGGGTCCCCACTGTCCCCGCTGTCCCCACTGTCCCCGCTGCCCTCGCTGCCCTGCGTGGCCGTCAGCGTGGTCGTCAGGCAGGCTTCGTAGGTCTCGCCGGCCCGGATGAGCCGTTGGATCTCACGGACCTTGGCCGTGTAGCTGTCGCGGTCGTGCAGTCCGACGGTGAGGGCGACGCCGTCGGCCGCGGCCTCCGGCTGCACGGTCAGGTTCCGGACGACCGCCGCAACGTCCTCCTGCCACTGGCCCTCCCCGGCGTCCTCGGTCCCGGCGAGACTCAGCAGGTGCGCCGTCCCGGACTCGTGGTCGATGACGACCGCTCTCTCCAGGAACACCAGTGCGGCGTCGGGGATCCGCGACGGATGCCCGTTGTCCGCCCCTTCACCCTGCAGGCAGTCCTGTTTCAGCCCGTAGCCGAGGTAACCGACCCAGCCGAGCCGGAACCCGCAGTCCGCCAGTGCGACGGGGGTGTCGTCGACGGTGCGCCACCGTGCGAGGTCGTCCTGCAGCCAGCGCAGAACGTCCCCCTCGACGACGTCGCGTCGCCCGTCCCGGGTGACGGTGACGGTGCCGGCGGCCACGTCGGCGGTGACGACGGCGTCGGACGCCCCCATGATGCTGAACCGCGCCCGCGGGTCGTTGTCGCGGTTCCCGTCGAGCCAGACCGCGTGGTCCGTGGCCCGGGCCCCGCCGTGGAGTTGGCGGAACAGCTCCCCGGAGAGCAGGCGCGAATCACCGTCGGGCAGCGCCACCGACCGGTGGTGCACCGTCCGGTGGCGCACCGTCCGGTGGCGCCCCCGCGACCGGGTCAGGGCCGCGAAGTTCGCCAGCAGGTCCCGGCCGTGACTGGACTTCACCGACTCCGGATGGAACTGCACTCCCCACAGGTGTGCGCCGGGGACGTGCAGCCCCATCACCGTCCGATCGCCACTGCGGGCGGTGACCGTCACCTGCGGCGGCACGTCCGACACGGCGAGAGAGTGGTAGCGCACCACGTCGAACGCGGCGGGCAGCCCGTGGAAGAGGTCTCGGCCGTCGTGCTCGACGCGCGACAGCCTCCCGTGCACGGGTTCCGCCGCGGGGCCGACGGTCGCCCCGTACATGTGGGCGATGAGCTGGTGTCCGAGGCAGATCCCCAGCACCGGGACCTCCGCCGCCACGGCGGCGCGGACGACGTCCGGGCAGATGCCGACGTCGGCGGCAGTCAGTGGCGTCCCCGGCCCCGGGGAGATGACGACGTTGTCGACGGTGCCCAGGAGTTCCCGCCCGTCGGACGCCCAGCCGGCCCAGTCGTTCGCGACGACGACGGGGGCGACGCCGTTGACCCGGGTGAGGTCGTGCACCAGGTTCCAGGTGAAGGAGTCGTGGTTGTCGATGAGCAGCGTACGGATCACCCGGATCAGGGTACCGGTCACGCCAGCGACAGGAAGAGCTTCTCCATCTCGTCTTCCCAGTCCTCCGGGACGTCGCCGTTCTCTGCGGTGAGGCAGTCACGCATCCCGCCGGAAATGGCCTTCACCCCGGCGCGGTCGAGTGCGCGGGAGACGGCGGCGAGCTGGGTGACGATCTCACGGCACTCGCGGTCGTTCTCGATCATCGTGATGACCCCGTCGAGCTGACCACGCGCACGGCGCAGGCGCTTCAGAACGGCATCGGACGTCGGATCGGTGAGTTTCACTGGAAGCTCCTGGAGAGTTCGGTTCAGGTGAGGGGACGCGTGGCTACTATACCCGCGCCACCCTACGTGGTCCCGGCCTGTCCCGACGGCGCCCCGTCCGACTCCCCCGCCAGTGCCAGCCAGGTCGTCACCACGGTGTCCGGGGTCAGCGACATCGACCCGATCCCCAGCTCCACGAGCCATTCGGCCAGATCCGGGTGGTCGGAGGGACCCTGGCCGCAGATGCCGACGTACTTGCCGCGCGCCACGCAGGTACGGATCACCGACCCGATGACCTTCAGCACCGCCGGATCGCGCTCGTCGAAGTCGTGGGCGACCAGGTCGGAGTCACGGTCCACACCGAGCACGAGCTGGGTCATGTCGTTCGAGCCGATGGAGAAGCCGTCGACATGGTCGAGGAATTCGTCGGCCAGCAGGTAGTTCGACGGCACCTCGCACATCATCACCACCTGCAGCCCCTCCCCACGCTCCAGCCCGTGGGAGGCCATCACCTCCAGCACGTTCGTCAACTCGTCCACGGTGCGCACGAACGGGACCATGATGCGGACATTGGTCAGCCCCATCTCCTCCCGGACCCGGCGCAGCGCCTCGCACTCCAGGGCGAAGCAGTCCCGGAACTCCTCGGAGACGTAGCGCGCCGCACCGCGGTAGCCGATCATGGGGTTCTCCTCGTGCGGTTCGAACTGTTCGCCCGCGAGGAGGTTCGCGTACTCGTTGGTCTTGAAGTCGGACAGCCGTACGATCACCGGCTTCGGGTCGAAGGCCGCGGCGATGGTCGAGACACCCTCGGCGACACGGCGGATGAAGAACTCCTCCGGGGACGGGTACGCGGCGGTGAGCTCGTCGACCTGTGCACGCAGCTCGTCGGACAACGCGTCCCGTTCCAGCAACGCCCGGGGGTGCACCCCGATCTGCCGGTTGATGATGAACTCCATGCGCGCCAGGCCGACCCCCGCATTGGGCAGCGACGAGAAGGCGAACGCCTGGTCCGGCGTCGCGACGTTCATCATCAGCGTCGTCGGGATCTCCGGCATCGCGTCCAGCCGCGTCTCCTTCTCCTCGAAGGGCACGCGTCCGCGGTAGACGCGGCCGGTGTCGCCCTCGGCGCAGGAGACGGTGACCTCCTCGCCGTCGGGCAGGACGGAGGTTGCGTCACCTGTACCGACGATGGCGGGGATGCCCAGCTCCCGGGCGATGATCGCCGCGTGGCAGGTCCGTCCGCCACGCTCGGTGATGATCGCCGAGGCCCGTTTCATCACCGGTTCCCAGTCCGGGTCGGTGATCTCGGCGACGAGCACGTCCCCGGTGTCCATCGTCTCCATGTCGTGGACCGAGCGCAGCACACGCACCGGCCCGGCCCCGACGCGTTGCCCGATGGACCGGCCTTCCGCCAGGACCTCGGTCGTGTCGGCGGTGGCGCGGTCGATCTCGAAACGGGTGAGGACCTGGCCGTCCTGCCCCCGCCGGGAGACCACGGTCTCCGGGCGGGCCTGCAGGATGTAGATCCGGCCGTCCAGGCCGTCGCGCCCCCATTCGATGTCCATCGGACGCCCGTAGTGGTCCTCGATCGCCACCGCGTGGCGGGCGAGTTCGGCGACCTCGTCGTCGTCGATGGAGAAGCGCGCCCGGTCGGCGGGCGGGACGTCCTCCCACCGGGTCGCCGAGTCGATCCCGGTGCCCCCGGCGTAGCGCATCGCCACCGCCTTCTCCCCCACGGTGCGCGAGAGCACCACGTCCCGGCCGGTCTTCCCGTCCTTGACCGCGGGCTTGTAGACGTAGAACTCGTCCGGGTTCACCGCCCCCTGCACCACCGCCTCGCCGAGGCCGTAGGACGAGGTGATGAACACCGCGCGGTCGAATCCGGACTCCGTGTCCACGGTGAACATCACGCCGGACGCACCGATGTCGGTGCGCACCATGCGCTGGACGCCGGCGGACAGGGCGACGTCGGCGTGCACGAATCCGTGGTGGACACGGTAGGAGATCGCCCGGTCGTTGTAGAGCGACGCGAAGACCGCCTTCACCGCCTCCAGCAGGTTGTCGATGCCACCGATGTTGAGGAAGGTCTCCTGCTGGCCGGCGAAGGAGGCGTCGGGCAGGTCCTCGGCCGTGGCGCTGGAGCGCACCGCCCAGGTGACCTCGTCCGGATGCGGGTCGTTGGCGACGAGCTCCTCGTAGGCGTCGCGGATGTCCCGCTCCAGGTCCTGATGGAAGGGCTGGTCCAGGATCCAGGACCGGATCTGCCCACCGCGTCGCGCCAGTTCGGTGACGTCGTCGGTGTCGAGGTCCTCCAGCGCCTGCTCGATCCTCCTGTCGAGGCCGTTGGTGGAGAGGAAGTCCCGGAACGCCTCGGCGGTGGTGGCGAAACCACCGGGGACACGGACGCCGGCGTCGGCGAGATTGACGACCATCTCGCCGAGCGAGGCGTTCTTACCGCCGACCTGGGCGACGTCGTCCATACCGATGTCGGTGAAGGGGAGGATGGTGGGCACGGTGGTCATGGTGGTGTTCCTGTTCTTGTCCGGGGATCGTGGGTCCCTACGGCTGTCGCAGATTCATCCTGGTGAGGATGACGCTGGACATCTCCTCGACGCTCATGGCATGGGAGTCGACGTAGGGGATCTTGTGGGAACGGTAGAGTTTCTCCGCCTGGCGGAGTTCCGTACGGCACTGGGGGACGCTGGCGTACTGGCTGCCGGGTCGGCGTTCCCCGCGGACCTGGCTGAGCCGTTGGACCGTGGTGGTCAATCCGAACAGCCTGTCCTGGAAGGCTGCGACAGCGTCCGGGAGGTGACCGGGGGTGTCGTCGTCGGTGAGCGGGTAATTGGCGACGCGCAGCCCGTGCTGCAGTGCCAGGTACATCGCCGTCGGTGTCTTTCCGCACCGGGACGGGGCGAGGATGATGAGGTCCGCACTGTCCAGGCCGCGGAAACTCGCGGCAACGTCATGCTCGATGGTGTACTCCACGGCATTGATACGGTCGTGGTAGCGGCCGAGGTCACCGACCCGGTGGTACTCCGTCGCCGTGCCCGTCCGCTCTGCGCCCAGGAGTTGTTCCAGGTGGGTCAGGTGGGCACCGAGCAGGTCGATGACCTCGCCGGAGGCTTCCGAGACAATATCGGCGACCGCGGCATCCCTGATCGTGACGAAGACGATCGGTACGTCGCCGTCGTCACCGGTGGTGTCGGCGATGGTTGTGACCGCCCGGGCCGCGGCTTCCACGGAGTCAACGAACGGGAGGACCCGCCTACGGAACGAGAACCCGGGGAACTGGGCGAGCAGCGCATTACCCTGGGTCTCGGCGGTGATGCCCGTGCTGTCGGACACGAAGAAGACAGGCCTGGGCACCATGCGGCACCACCTCCGCCTTCTGATCGACATCATCTCGAGACCACCCGACTGTAACACTGGACCCGGTCATCGATGTCCGTTTTCACCCCCGATCAGGTCTGTATGGATCTCCCCTGACAGCTCCCCGGGGCCCCGATGCAGTCACTCATCCCCGCTGACACGACTACGTCAGGGTGTTTTCGGCGTTCAGGACCGCCCCCACGTGGTCGTCCCAGCTCCAGCCCCGATCCCAGCCCCATCCGCAATCCCAGGCCCATGCCCATGCCCTCGCCATGCCCACGCCCCGGCACAAGACACCGCGCACACGCGACAACCCCCGGCCATGAACTGGCCGGGGGTTGATCTGTTTGTGGGCCCTGTGGGGCTCGAACCCACGACCTGCGGATTAAAAGTCCGTAGCTCTACCAACTGAGCTAAAGGCCCGCAAACGCACCCCGCCGGGCGAGGTGCGTCGTTCAGTCTAGTGCACGGGCTACTTCTGCATCGAACCGGTCTCGAGGAACCGGGTGTGGAACTCGAAAGCCCTGGACAGGTCGTGCGGGGTCTGCTGGAACTTGCTCTTGGACGCCGCCTCGACGTACTCCTCCAGCAGCGGCTTGTAGGAGTCGTGCGCGATGTCGATCATCTTCTTCACACGGTCGCGGGGCGCCAGGCCACGCAGGTCGGCGAAACCGTTCTCCGTGATGATCACCATGGCGTCGTGCTCGTGGTGGTCGATGTGGGAGGCGAAGGGCACGATCGCGGAGATGTCGCCGCCCTTGGCCACCGACGGGCTGATGAACGAGGACACCTGCGCGTTGCGGGTGAAGTCGCCGGAGCCGCCGATCCCGTTCATCACGCGGGATCCGGACACGTTGGTCGAGTTGATGTTGCCGTAGATGTCGGCCTCGATCATGCCGTTGGTGGCGATCAGGCCGAGGCGACGGATGACCTCGGGGTGGTTGGAGACCTGCTGCGGGCGCAGGATGATGTTCTCGCGGTAGCGCGCCGCCTCGGAGTTCATCTTCTCGGCGTACTCCGGCGACAGGGAGAAGGACGTCGCCGAGGCGACGGTCATCTTGCCGGCGTCGATGAGGTCGACCATGCCGTCCTGGATGACCTCGGTGTAGGCGGTGATGTTCTCGAACTTCGAGTCCAGCAGGCCGGCCATCACGGCGTTGGGCACGTTACCGACACCGGACTGCATGATGTAGCGGTCGTACGCCAGGCGGCCGGCCTTGACCTCACCCTCGAGGAAGTCCAGGAAGTACCCGGCGATCTTCTTGGAGGTCTCGTCCGCCGGGGTGAACGGGGCGTTGCGGTCGGGGCGGTCGGTCTCGACGACGGCGACGACCTTGCTGGTGTCGAACTCGAGGGCGGTGCCGCCGATACGGTCACCGGGGGCGGTGATGCCGATGGGGGTGCGCTGCCCGGCAGGCTCGATGCGGTAGATGTCGTGCATGCCCTCGAGGTCACGGGACTGCCACTCGTTGACCTCGATGATCACCTTGTCGGCGGCGTCGATGTACTCGATGTTGTTGCCCACCGCGGAGGACGGCACGACCGTACCGTCCTCACGGATGGCGACGGCCTCGATGATGGCGACGTCGAACTTCCCGAAGAAGCCCTCCTGCACCTGCTTGCCCAGGTGGGAGAGGTGGATGTCCCAGTACTTGGCCTCACCGGCGTTGATCTGCCCGCGCAGCACCGGGTCGGAGTTGTAGGGGGTGCGGAAGCTGATGGCGTTGGCCTCGGCGAGGACCCCGTCACAGTCGACAGCGGTGGAGGCGCCGGTGAACAGTTCGATCTGGAACTCGTCACCACGGTCGTGGGCGGCCTTGGCCCGCTCGGCGATGGCGGTGGGGAGAGCCTTGGGGTAGCCAGCGCCGGTGAACCCGGAGGCACCGACCTTGTCGCCGTTGTTGACGAACTCCGCAGCCTCCTGGGCTGACATGACCTTCGACTTCAGACCGCTGTGTGCGATGCGCTCAGACACTCTTTCTCCTCTGCTCATTGTCCCGGTGTATCGGAAATATTTCTGCAAATATCACGGTTGTTTCTGTAGCAAACGTGACCTCTGCCACCATTGATAGCACATCGGTGCCGGGTGACGGCAGTTCGCAGGACGGTGCGGGTGTGACCGCACACACCCGAGTGTAATCAGCACCCGATCACGCGGCTTTGCGCCTCCCCCGCGCCGGTGTGAGAATCAGGGGGTGAGCACCGCAACGACCTCCGCACCAGCACCCGCACTCTCCATCGGCCGCTTCGACCTCGACTCCCCGGTCGTCCTGGCGCCGATGGCGGGGGTGACCAACGTCGCCTTCCGGACGCTGTGCCGCGAGCAGGAACGCGAGCGCATGGGCAGCGTCGCCGGCCTGTACGTCTGCGAGATGGTCACCGCACGGGCCCTGGTGGAACGCAATCCCAAGACGATGCACATGACCACCTTCGCCCCGGACGAGGACCCCCGCAGCCTGCAGCTGTACACCACGGACCCCGAGTACACCTACCGTGCGGCGCGGATGATCGCCGAGGAGGGCCTCGCCGACCACATCGACATGAACTTCGGCTGCCCGGTGCCCAAGATCACCCGGCGCGGCGGCGGGTCCGCGCTGCCGTTCAAGCGGCGCCTCTACGCCTCCATCGTGCGCGCCGCGGTCAGGGGGGTGTCGGACGCCGGCCACCCGGAGATTCCGGTGACGGTGAAGTTCCGGGTCGGCATCGACGACGACCACCACACCCACCTGGACGCCGGACGGATCGCCGCCGACGAGGGCGCCGTCGCCGTCGCGTGCCACGGACGTACCGCCGCACAGCGTTACTCCGGCACCGCCGACTGGGAGCAGATCGCCCGCCTCGTCGAGCACATGGACGGCACCGGGGTCCCCGTCCTGGGCAACGGCGACATCTTCAAGGCCTCCGACGCGGCGACGATGATGGCCCGGACCGGATGCGACGGCGTCGTCGTCGGACGCGGCTGCCTGGGACGCCCGTGGCTCTTCGCCGAACTGTCCGCGAACCTCCGCGGGCTGCCGGTTCCCGAGGAGCCCACGCTCGCCGAGGTCTGCCGCATCATCATGCGCCACGCCGAACTCCTGGCCGCCCACGAGGGCGAGACCTACGGCGTCCGCGAGATGCGCAAGCACATGGCCTGGTACATGCGTGGGTTCCCCGCCGGCGGCGAGGTCCGCCGTCAGCTCTCCCAGATCACCGACCTGGAGTCGCTGCGCGGGGTGCTCGACCCGATGTGGGACTCCGGGGCGAAGGCGGCCGACGCCGACGGCGCCCGTGGTCGCCAGGGCTCACCCGGCAAGGTCGCACTGCCGGACGGCTGGCTCGACGACCCGGAGGCCCTGGACAGCGCCGTTCCCGAGGACCCGGAGGCGGACGGGGCAGCCACCAACGGCGGTTAATGGCCCGGGGGAAACTACCCCGTGTTCACCGAGCGGAATGGTCGTCCCACCCGTACACTGGCGCCATGCGCACCGTGTACCAGGAACAGATGCGGATCTTCGCCCATGAACTCGCCGTCATGGCCGACCAGGTCCGGCAGATGATGTCGCAGGCGTGTGACGCCCTGTTCAACCAGGACATCGACACCGCCGAGCAGGTTCTGAGCTCGGTCTCCTCGATCGAGGAGCTCCGCCAGAGCGCCGAGTCGCGCTCCTTCGAACTGCTCGCCCTGGAGGGCCCCGTCGCCCGCGACCTGCGCCAGGTCGTCTCGGGCACCTACATCGTCGAGGATCTCGCCCGGATGGCGACGCTCGCGGTGCACATCGCCCGCACCGCCCGACGCCGCCACCCGGAGTCCGCGGTCCCGGAGACCACCCAGCCCTACTTCCGTGAGATGGCGCGTCTGGTGGACGGTATCGGCGAGAAGCTGCACGACGTCCTGGTGACCTACGACCCGGAGAAGGCGATGGAGCTGGCGCTCGACGACGACGCCGTCGACGACCTCCACGAGCACATGTTCTACATCACCGGCAAGAAGGAGTGGCCCTACCCCGTCTCCGCGGCGGTGGACGTCACCCTGCTGTCACGGTTCTTCGAGCGCTACTCCGACCACGCGGTGAACATCGGCACCCGCGTGGTCTACCTGGCCACGGGGAAGCGTCCCCAGGAGTACGAGACCTCCCGCCGCTCCGAGGAGCAGCAGGAGACCATGCGCGAGCAGTTCGACGAGATCCGCCGCCGCTACGGCTCGGACTCCTTCTAGTCCGCGCGGCTGGCGACGGACAACGCCGCGAGTGCGGCGTCCGCCAGGACCTCCGGGGTCTGTGCCGCGTCCACCCTCACCCCCGCCTCGTCCGCACGTAGCCGTTCCAGCTCGGCGTACTGCGCCTGCAGGACGTCCTCCTCAGGGTAGGCCCCGGTACGCTTCAGCGAGCGTTCACGGATGACGTCGGCGGTACCGTGCACGTGCACGAAGAAGACGAACCCCTCGGCCTCACGGAAGATGTCGCGTGCCCGGCGTCCCAACCCCAGGCTCACCACCACCGTCGAGTTCCCCTGTTCCGCCTGTTCGGTGAGCCAGTCCCGGATCGCGTACGCCCACGGCAGGCGTTCCTCCGGTGTGAGGAAGCCACCCTCCTGCATCTTGCGGCGGACCTCGTCAGGCTGCAGGTCCACGGCGGTGGCCGCCGTGAAACCGGTGCGCTTCTGCAGTTCCGCGGCGAGCGGCGCCTTGCCGCTGCCGCTCACCCCCATCAGGACGATATGTACCGGTGCCATCACCGACTCCTTTCCACTGTGCCCCCACTCTGGCACAGATCCGCCCGCGGGGGTGGGGAAGGTCTACCCGAAGCGTCCGGAGATGTAGTCCTCGGTCTCTTTGCGCTCCGGGCTCTCGAAGATCTTCTTCGTGGGGCCGACCTCGACCAGCGTCCCCGGCTTGCCGGTGGCCTCCAGGGAGTAGAACGCCGTCTGGTCGGACACCCGCGCCGCCTGCTGCATGTTGTGGGTGACGATGACGATGGTGAAATCCTCCTTCAGCTCGTGGATGAGGTCCTCCACCGCCAGTGTCGAGATCGGGTCCAGCGCCGAGCACGGCTCGTCCATCAGCAGGACCTCGGGTTCCACGGCGATGGCACGGGCGATGCAGAGGCGCTGCTGCTGACCACCGGAGAGCCCACCGCCGGGCTTGTCGAGGCGGTCCTTGACCTCCTCCCACAGGTTGGCCGACCGCAGGGAGCGCTCGGCGACCTCGCGCAGCTTCTTCTTGTTCTTCTCGCCCGAGAGCTTCAACCCGGCGATCACGTTCTCCTCGATCGACATCGTGGGGAACGGGTTCGCCTTCTGGAAGACCATGCCGATGGTGTTGCGCACGGCGACCGGGTCGACGCTGCGTCCGTAGATGTTCTCCCCGTCGAGGAGGATGTCGCCCTCGACGTAGGCGCCGGGGATGACCTCGTGCATCCGGTTGAGGGTGCGCAGGACGGTGGACTTGCCGCAACCCGACGGTCCGATGAACGCCGTCACCGAGCGCGGCGGGACCTCCAGGTTGACGTCCTTCACCGCGTGGAAGTCCCCGTAGAAGATGTTCACGTCGTGGAGATCGAGGCGTTTCGCCATGGTGTTGAACCTTTACCGTTCTTTAGCTGGACTTGATCGAGAACTTGTTGGAGATGATCCGGGCGCTGATGTTCAACGCACCGATGAGGATCACCAGGGTCAGTGCCGCGCCCCACAGTCGGGCGAGCACCTCGTCACTGGCCTGGAGCTTGTACATCTCCAGCATGAACAGCGGCAGGGAACTCTGGTTGCCGTCGAAGACGTTCCAGTTGATCACCGGTGTCGCCCCGACGAGGATCAGCACGGGGGCGGACTCCCCCATCACGCGGGCGACGGCGAGCATCACGCCGGTGACGATGCCGGAGAGGGCGGTCGGCAGCACGACGCGGACGATCGTCTTCCATTTCGGCACGCCCAGGGCGTAGGCCGCCTCCCGCAGGTCCATCGGGACGATGCGCAGCATCTCCTCGGTGTTGCGGACGATCACCGGCACCATCAGCAGCACCAGGGACAGGGAGACGGCGAAGCCGGACCGTTCGAAACCGAACATGGTGATCCACAGTGCGTAGACGAACAGCGCCGCCACGATGGAGGGGACGCCGGTGAGGATGTCGACCATGAAGGTGGTGGTGCGGCCCAACCAGCCGCCCCGGGAGTACTCCACGAGGTAGACGGCGGTGAACACCCCGACCGGCACGGAGATCACCGTGGTCACCGCCACCTGGGTCAGTGTCCCGATGACGGCGTGCACGATGCCGCCGCCGGCGACGTTCGAGAGCTGCCCGAACATGTCGTAGACCCACCAGTCCACGCTGAGCAGCGCGGGGACACCGCGCTGCACCAGGACGAACAGGACCCAGACCAGGGGCAGGATCGCCAGGCCCATCGTGGCGTAGATGACGACGGTGGCCGTCGCGTTGCGGGCCTTACGGCCGGCGGAGATGTCGGTGAACCCGCTCGGGGCGAGCGCGGAGTGCGGACGGTTGTCGAGTTCGGTGGGGCCCGTGGGCGTGCTGGTGGCCATCGGTGTCGTCCTCCGCTACTTCCTGTTGTTGACCAGTGACCGGGCCGCGGCGTTGACCAGGAAGGTCAGCACGAACAGCACCAGACCGGCGGCGATGTAGGCACCGGCCTTGAGGTCGTCGTTGAATTCCGGGGCGGCGTTGGCGATGGCGGTGGCGAAGGTCGTGCCGCCGTCCATCAGCGAGCCGCGGAAACCGGGCGCCGAGGCGATGACCATGTAGAGCGCCATCGTCTCCCCCAGTGCCCTGCCCAGGCCGAGCATCGCGCCGGAGATGTACCCGGACTTGCCGAACGGCAGCACCGTCGTCCGCACGACCTCCCAGCGGGTCGCACCGAGGGCCAGGGCGGCCTCGATCTGCCCGCGCGGGGTCTGGACGAACACCTCCCGGGCGGTGGCGGCGATGATCGGCAGGATCATGATCGCCAGCACCACACCACCGGTGAAGATGTTCCGGCTGGTGGCGAATGCCGGAGACGTGCCCTGCTCCCAGTCGAAGAGGATGAACCCGCCGGCCCAGCCGACGAGCCATTCGTAGAAGCCGCCGAGGGCGGGGCCGAGGACCTGCATGCCCCAGATGCCGAAGACGATGGAGGGCACCGCCGCCAGCAGGTCGATGACGAAGCCCAGGGGGCGCACCGCCCGCTTCGGGCAGTAGTTCGACAGGAAGACCGCGATGCCGAGGGCGACCGGCATCGCGATGATGAGCGCCAGCACCGAGACCATCACGGTGGTGAAGAACATGTTCGGGATGCCGAACTGCATCCAGCCGCCGTCGTTCGAACTGTGGTTCAGGTCCCACCGGTCACCGAAGGTGAAGAAACTGAACAGCCCGTCGCGTTCCCGCGACAGGGCGGGCACCGCCTGGAGGAGCAGGAACAGACCGATGGCCCCGATGAGCACCGTGATCAGCACGGCGGCACCGGTGGACAGCGACTCGAAGATCCGGTCGCCGGTCCGCTTCACGGTGCCGTCGCCACCGGCGTTCCCGGCACGGCCGGACGCCGTCGCTCCCTGACGCTTCTCCCCGTCCCGGTCGGCGGCGTCGAGGTCCGCGCCGGACGCAGCACCGGGCCCCGGACCGGACCCTGCACCCGACTCTGTCCCCGCGTGTGAGTTGGCCATGCTACTGGAGCGCGTCCACGGCGGTCTCGAGCTTCTCCTTGAAGGAGCCGCCCAGCGGGATGTAGCCGGCCTCTTCCAGCTGGTCGTTCTGGTTGTCGAGGATGGTGTGCAGGAAGTCCTTGACCCGGGCACCGGTCTCCTCGTCGTACCCGGCGGAGCAGACGATCTCGTAGGTCGTGAGGGCCAGCGGGTAGGCGCCCTCCTCCTTCATGGCGAACAGCGCATCGGAATCGACGACGAGGTCGTTGCCTTCACCGGAGAAGGCGACCTGGTCGAGGGCCTTGTTGACGGTCTCGGCGTTGAGCTCGGTGGGGCCGGCACCGAAGTCGAGGTTGGCGATGCCCAGGTCGTTGGCGGTGGCGAAACCGGACTCGACGTAGGTGATGGAGCCGTTGGTCGCCTTGACCTGGTCGGCGACGCCGGAGGACCCCTGGGCACCGGAGCCGACGCGGGTCGGGAAGGTCTTGCCCTCGTCCTCCCACAGTCCGTCGGTGGCGGTCTTCAGGAACTTCTGGAAGTTGTCCGAGGTCCCGGACTCCTCGGCGCGGTAGAGGACGTCGATCGGCTGGTCGGGCAGGTCCACGCCCTCGTTCTCCGCGGCGATGGCCTCGTCGTTCCAGGTGCGGATCTCGCCCTTGAAGATCCGGGCGACGGTCTCGACGGAGAGGTTCAGCTCGTCGACACCGTCGAGGTGGAAAGCCACCGCGACCGGGCCGACGACCATCGGCAGGTGCCAGGCGGGGTTGTCCTCGCAGCGCGTCGCGGCAGCCGCGGCCTGCTCCTCGTCGAGCGGGGAGTCCGACCCACCGAAGTCGACCTGGTTGGCGATGAACTGCTTCTGGCCGGCACCGGAACCGGTGGCGTTGTAGGCCAGCACCGCGCCGGGGACCGCGGACGAGTAGGCGACACCGAACTGCTCCATCGCCTTCTGCTGGGAGCTGGCGCCCTCGCCGCGGAGTTCACCCTGGGTGGCTGAGAGGTCGTAGGAGCTCTCGGCGGCGGAGTCCCCGTCACCGTTGCCCGAGTTCGAGCATCCGGTGAGGACGAGGGAACCGGCGGCGACGGTCGCTGCCGCAGCAGTCAGCGTGCGGCGGCGGGTGGTCGAGATCTTCACAGTGGGTAGTCCTTACACATGCGTTGTGGGTTGACGACGCACCGTACGTTAACGACCCGTGGTGGACACCAGACACCGTGAAGGTGAACGGAAGATGAATACTCGGCCCTTTTCCGTGTCTTCCGTGTCAGATCATTCCGCGGTACACGACATCCCGGTGGACGACCTCGAACCCGAGCCGACGGTAGGTGGCCACTGCCGGGGTGTTGTCGCCTTCCACGTAGAGGTCGACGGCCTCGGCACCGCCGTCCAGCAGGTAGCCGATGCCGAACAACGTCATCGGGCCACCGAGGCCCCGTCCGCGGGCCGCGTCGGCCAGGCAGACGACGTACACCTCACCGTGGGGGTCTCCCTCCGGACGTTTCGTCCAGTGGAATCCCAGGCACTCGCGGTCGTCGAAGAGGAAGATCACCCCCGACGGGTCGAACCAGTCGGTGTCCCGGGCGCCCTGCAGTGTTCCGGAGTCCCAGCCGCCCTGCTCAGGGTGCCAGGCGAAGGCCTCGTTGTTGACCCGCAGCCACTCGTCGTCCACGTGGTCCGCGCCGAAGGCCTCACAGGCCGCCGGGTAGTCCAGGACGGTGAGCCCCTCGCCGTCCACGGTGGCGGTCGCCCGGTCACGACGGGCCAGCAGGTCGTCGCGTCGTGCGGCGTCGGTGCAGTCCACCGACATCTTCAGCAGTTCGCGGACGATGCGGGCCCGACGTCCGTCGGCGAACCCCTTCGCCGACCCCAGGTCGCCGTGCGACCACACGCTGAGCTGGCGTTCCACGTCCAGGTGACGACCGATCTCCCGCAGCATGCCGGTGGCCACCCCGCTGCGGCGTGCGTCCGGGTGGACGGCCAGCTCGGCGACGTAGGACGGGTTCACCGACACCACCCCGACGACCCGTCCGTCGACCTCGGCGGTGAGGTGCCGGTATCCGTCACCGCCTCCCGCGCCGCTGACGCTGCGCAGGAACGCCTCACTGTACGGCGATACCCCGTCGGCCTCCTCGGCGGCGGCGAGAAGGCGTGTCACCTGCTCACTGACCTCGTCCGACCGGTCGGGGTCCCCCGGAAAATACTCCCGGTGCACAGGGTTCAGTGTCTTGTTCTCGGCGTTCATCGCGGTTCACTCCTACGGTGCGTCCAGTTCCACTGCCTTGTACCCCACATTACGCACCGTGGCGATGACCTTCTCGTACTCGTGACCGAGCTTCGCGCGCAGCCGGCGCACGTGCACGTCCACGGTGCGGGTGCCCCCGAAGTAGTCGTAGCCCCACACGTCCTGCAGCAGCTGTTCCCGGCTGAACACCCGGCCCGCGTGCTTGACCAGGAAGTACAGCAGCTCGAACTCCTTGTACGTCAGGTCCAGCGGTCGTCCCTCGACGCGGGCGACGTAGGTGACCTCGTCGACGATCAGTCCGCCGATCGTGGCGACCTGGCTGTCCTCCGCCTCTTCCACGGGCACGGGGCGCCGGGTCATCAGCATGCGCAGGCGCGCATCCACCTCGGTCGGGGTCGCCGAGGGGAGCAGGAAGTCGTCCACCGCCCAGGACCCGTCCAACGCGATGACGCTGGTCTCCTCGATGGCGACGGACACCGGCAACGTGGGGTACGCGGCGGCGACCGACCGGCAGAGGTCGCGGGCACCCAGCAGGTTGCTCCCGGTGACGTCGATCATCACCACCTCGGCACCGCCGATCTCCTTGACGGATCCCGGCGCCGGCGGGAGGAGCACGACCTCGTGGGACAGCAGGGCCAGCGACGGAAGTACCTCTGAGACCTCGTTCTTGTCAGAGAGCACGGTCAGTTTCACGGCCGTCGTCCTTCCTTCGGTGTGACTCGCCGGGAACGCTCCGCTCCGGCACCGTCACCACTTTACACCGGCCGGACCTGCACAATCCTGGTGACCGACCACCGCAACAGCATCGAAACGAAGACGTAACAATCTGCCCATTCGTCGCAACCCCGGCCGCTTTGTATGCTGGGGCGGTGACCGACACCACCCACCAGCGCACCGGACGCCGTCCCCGACGCACGGTGACGACCGTCGTCCTGACCGTGGTCGCCGTGCTCGTCGCCACGCTCGGCGTCGCCGTCGTGGCGGACAGTCTGGTCGCCGCCCGGGTGGAGAAGAAGATCTCCGACCGCATCTTCCGCGAGTCCCACCTGGCCACCCCGCCGCACGTCCAGGTGACCGGCCTGCCCTACCTCGCGGCCGCCATCACCCACGAGGTGCCGTCGATCCAGGTGGAGTCCACCGACGTGGAGATCCCGGGCTTCGGACGGGTGACGGTGTCCTCGTCCGCCACGAAGATCACCCTCGGCCGGGACGCGGTGTTGTCCGGGGACTTCTCCGACGCACCGGCGAAGGAGGTCTTCACCCGCATCCAGATGGACACCGTCGAACTCGGCGACCGCATGGGGATCGCCGACCTCGGACTGGCCTCCCAGGACGACTCCTCCCCCACCGGCGGGTGGGAGACCGAGGGCTACCTCTCCGGCTCACCCGAGGGGTTGCCGGCGGAGGACGCCGGACGCTACGAGGTAGGTGTGCGGCTGCGCGTCTGGCAGGGCGACGTCTACCTCACCCCCACCGAGATCACCGACACCCCGCACGCCACCGCCCCGGAGGACCTGGACGACCAGGTGCGCGACCGCGTGCTCGACGCGTTCACGCTGGAACTCCCCGGCGACAGCCTGCCCTTCCGCAGTCCGCCGCGGCGGGTGTACACCGCCGGCGGCACCCTGTTCATCGAGGCGGAGCAGAACTTCACGCGGGTCAGTGTCGCCGACCTCGCCCCACGCTCGGGCCCGTTGGACGAGGACGAGCAGGCGGGACTCTGAACCCGGCCCGTCGGGGGGCGACCCGGTACGCTGTCACACATGACTAGCGAGAACCCCATTTCAGGTAACGAGGCCGTCGCCCGCGCGGAGGAGCAGGCCAAGCAGACCGCCGGGCGCAACATCCCGACCATCGGTGACCTCCCCGTCGCCGAGGACACCGCCAACCTGCGGCAGGGACCGAACCTGCACGACGGACTGCTGGCCCTGCTGCCCCTCGTCGGTGTCTGGCGCGGCGAAGGCCACGCCTCACCCGTCGGCGGCTCCGACGAGTACGCCTTCGGCCAGCAGATCGTCTTCGCCCACGACGGCGAGAACTACATCAGCTACAACTCGCGGATCTGGCGTCTCGACGACAACGGCGAGGCGACCGGCCAGGACGTCCGTGAGACCGGGTTCCTGCGCATCAGCGACAAGGACGACATCGAGTTCCTCACCGTGCACAGCACCGGTGTCGTCGAGGTCATGTACGGCCGCCCCCGGACCGAGCGCGCCTGGGAGCTGGAGAGCGCATCGACCATGGCCTCCGAGACCGGCCCCCGCGCCTTCGGCCCCGGTAAGCGGCTCTACGGCCTGATGCCGAACAACAACCTCGGCTGGGTCGACGAGCGGGCCGAGAACGGTGGCAGCGGCGAACTGGCGCCGTGGATGTCCGCCGAGCTGTCCCGGGTCATCGGCTAGACGGGACGCCCCTCAGGCGGTGGCCGCCTCGACGGCCAGCGCCTCAACCTCAGCGGCCACGTCCGGACGGGGCAGCGCGACACCGTCCATCTCCGTGACACGGGCGTGGATGCGCACCGAGGAGACCAGCCAGACGCCGTCGGCGGCACGCAGGTCGGCCACCGTCAACGGGCGCCGCTCCGTCTCCCAGCCGTCCCGACGCGCCACGGCGAACAACGCCGCCTGGGTCGTGCCGGGGAGCACCCCCGCCTGCTGGGCCGGGGTGACCATCGTCCGGCCGGTGACCGCCACGACGGTGGAGGTCGGCCCCTCGAGGACCCGGTCGTCGTCGCCGATGAAGATGACGTCGTCCAGCCCCTGCGACGCAGCGTGGCGGAGGGCCGCCATGTTCATGGCGTAGGACAGCGTCTTCGCGCCCACCAGCGCCCACGGGGAGTCCTCGGAGACGCTGAGACTGAACCCCCGGTGCGCCGTCATCACCCGGACCCCCTGCTCGCGTTGACGCACCACCGACGCCGACTCCGCACTGACGGTCACCCACCCGGTGACCTCGCCGGTCGACTCGCGCCCGCGGGAGTACATCCAGCGCAGGGCGGCCGCGCCGCCGCCGAGGTCGTCCCAGGCCGCCAGCGCCATGTCCGTGGCCTGCAGCCACCGGTCCACGTCCGGGGCCGGCAGATCCAGCAACGAGGCCCCCCGGACGAACCGGTCGCGGTGGAGGTCGAGGTTGCGCACGCGACCGGCCCGCACCATCATCGTCTCGAAGATGCCGTCGCCCCGACGCGCGGCAAGGTCGTCGATGTACATCACCGGCACGGTCGGGTCGATGGTCTGCGGCGGCAACACCTCCGCGGGACGGACGTCCACGGCCACGTCACGGGGGTTGTCGAGGGGAGTCTCACTGGTGCTGATGGCGTCCATGGAGACCAGTGTAGGGGGCGTACCCCTGACACGGGCGGTGATGAGTACTAGGGTGGACGGTGTGAGTCAGACGCACAGTCCCCTGGTCAGTCCCCTGGTCGACCACGTACCGGGGGCAAGCACGGAAGACGGTTCGGGAGTCGAGGGGCACCGGGAGTTCCTGGTCGCCACGGCGAGGCACTATGGACGGCCGCTCATCGAGCAGTCGATCGTGGACGAGGGCGGCACCGGGGTGATCGACGGGTGGTCGCACACCGCCATCCTCGTGACCGGTGCCGACGCCGCGACGTGGCTGAACGACCTCATCTCCCAGAAGGTCAACGCCATGGCGGTGGGGACGTGCACGCGGGGGCTCATCCTCGACATCCAGGGCAGGGTCGAACATGCCTTCGGCATCGCCGCGGTGGACGACGACACCTTCCTGCTGGACGCCACCGGAGACTCCGACGCCGCCGCCCTCGCCGACTTCCTGACCCGGATGGTGTTCTGGGCGCAGGTCGAGGTCTCCACCCCGGCCCTGTCACTGCTCAGCGTGGTCAACCCGGCGTCCGCCCCCGCGGAGTCACCGTCGACGGCCGCCGGAACCGGCGCACCGGCCGGGGCGGGCGTCCCGGGTGCCAGGTTCTGGGCGACCCGCACGCTCGGCGGCCACCCGGTCACCGATGTGTGGGTCGACACCGACACGCTGACGGACTCCTGGGACGCCCTCGTCGCGGACGGGGCCGTCCCCGTCGGCGGGTGGGCGGCCGACGCCCTCCGGATCCGGGACCGGCAGCCCCTGCTCGGTGTCGACACCGACGAGCGGGTGATCCCGCACGAGGTCCCCGTGTTCATCGGCGACACCCCCGGTGCACACGGCGCCACCCAGCTGGCCCGGGCCGACGACGGCCCGACCTCCTCCGCCGTGCACCTGAACAAGGGCTGCTACCGGGGCCAGGAGACGGTCTCGCGCGTGCACAACCTGGGCCGTCCGCCACGGCAGCTGGTGGTCCTGCAGCTCGACGGGTCGGGCCAGTCGTTGCCCGAGGTGGGCGCGGCGGTGCTCGCCGGCGGCCGGAGTGTCGGCCGGATCGGGTTGACCGTCCAGGACGCCGACGACGGTCCGGTCGCTCTCGCCCTGGTGAAACGCCAGGTCATCGAGAAGCTCGCGGCGGACCGGGAGACCGGCGGAAACGAGACCCCCGCCCTGACGGTCGACGGTGTCGATGCCGCCGTGGACCCCGACGACATCGTCGTCGACACCACGGTGCGCCCGGGCCGGGCGGCGGTGGACAAACTGAAGGGAAAGATCTGACCGCCGTTCACCTGCAGTTACCGTACTGACACGCGATTCGGGGCGGGGCCGTTTCTGACAACCGCGCCTTCACCCGCTATGGTGGGGGCAGAACAGAATCACTCAAAGATGCGAGAGCAGCTCAAATCCCTGGCTGCTCCAGTGACATCCATTGACAACCCGAGGGGGTCAGGCCATGGGTCGCGGCCGTGCGAAGGCGAAGCAAACCAAGGTTGCCCGTCAGCTCAAGTACAGCTCTCCAGACATGGATCTCGAGAGTCTTCAGCGCGAGCTGTCCACTGAAAGTGGGCACTCCACCGAAGACGACTACGAGGAGTGGGACGACTGGAGTGCCGAGGAGGACGAGGGCCGCTGACGGCCCTCTCCCTCCCCCCAGGCAGTGAACGCCGGTGCTCGGGTCACCCCGACCGCCGGTTTTCGCGTACCTGCGTCGCTGTAACGACTCCGGGGGCGGGGGGGGGGGGGGGGGCCCCCCCCCCCCCCCCCGCCCCCGGTTCCTCGGCCGCTCAGCCGGGGCAGGACGCCGGTCCTCCCGCTCAGGTCCGCGGGTACTCCCCCACGAGCTCCGCACGCGCCGCAGACTCGTTCTCCGAGCCGTCCTCGGCGGCGAGCCTGACGTGACCCAGGTTCCAGGCGTCGATGTGGCGGGCGGTGAGCATGGCGAGTGCCCGCTCGGCGTCGTCCTCGCCGACGACGGCGACCATGCCGACACCCATGTTGAAGGTCTTCTCCATCTCGTCCTGGGAGACCTTGCCCAGCTGGGCGATGGTGCGGAACACCGGGGCCGGCTCCCAGGAGCCGCGGTTGAGCTCGGCGACGAGCCCCTCGGGGATCACACGCGCCAGGTTGGCGGCCAGTCCGCCACCGGTGACGTGGGAGTAGGTGTGCACGTCGCACTCGGCGGCGAGCGCGAGGCAGTCGAGGGCGTAGATCTTCGTCGGCTCCAGCAGCTCCTCACCGAGGGTCCGCCCGAAGTCCGAGACGTAGCCGTCGAGCTCCAGGCCCGCCGTCTCCAGCAGGACGTGGCGGGCGAGGCTGTAGCCGTTGGAGTGCAGGCCGGAACTGGCCATGCCGATGACGACGTCACCGTGGCGCACCCGGTCCGGCCCCAGCAGCTTGGCCTCTTCCACGACGCCGACCGCGGTGGCGGAGACATCGTACTCGCCGGGCTCCATCAGCCCGGGGTGTTCGGCGGTCTCGCCGCCGAGGAGGGCGCAGCCGGCGTCGATGCAGCCCGCGGCAATACCGGAGACGATCTCGGCGACGTGCTCGGGGACGACCTTGCCGATGGCGATGTAGTCCTGCAGGAACAACGGTTCGGCGCCGCAGACCACCAAGTCGTCGACGACCATGGCGACCAGGTCGCGGCCGATGGTGTCGTGCTTGTCCATGGCCTGGGCCACCGCAAGCTTGGTCCCGACGCCGTCGGACCCGGACGCCAGGAGCGGCTTGTCGTAGTCCCCGAGGGCGAAGAGCCCGGCGAAGCCGCCGAGTCCGCCACGGACCTCGGGTCGGGTGGCCTTCTTGGCCAACGGGGCGAACATCTCGACGGCACGGTCGCCGGCCTCGATGTCCACGCCGGCGGCAGCGTAGCTCGCTCCCTCGGCGGCGGCGCCGGAGTTGTCGCGGGGATCGGTCAGGTCAGTCACAGTAAATACGCCTTCACTCGCGGTGATTGTCGTGCAGGATTCTCCTGCATTGAGCCGACCCCAGCCTACCCGGTGTGTTCCCCGATCTTCCTACTCAGATACCCCGGACGACGGGAATCCAGTGCGAGATGTCACCGGCATGCGCACCGGACACCTCCGCACCAGCGGCGACTGCCCCGTCGAGGTCGGTCAGCCCACCCGCGAGGCGGAGCCACGTCAGGGCGTCGCACTGGACGACGTTCGGTGGGGTCCCCCGCCGGTGCACGGACCCGTCGACGCACTGCACCGCAGCGAACGGCGGCACCCGTACCTCGACGCTGTGGCCCGGGGCGTCCTGCCCCAGCTGCGCCACGGTGAGCCGCACGGCGGCCGCCACCGCACTGCGCGACGGACGCGGGACGGCGTCCGGATCCTGCACCCACGGCCACACCGCCACCATCGCCGCACGCACCGCGGCGGGGTCCGTCGTCTTCGTCGACCTCTCTGACATGACCTCGATGATACGGCGGGGAGGCGGACTGTAGGATGTTGGACATCACCAGTGAGACGAAAGGCAGATTGTGGCAGTAACAGGGGCAGACGACCGGGAGCGGACGCTGCAGCCGGAGACGACCCTCCGGTTCATGGCGGCACCGACCGACGTCCTGATGCAGGGGTCCCGAGGTGTCCATGGCGGCCGCGTGCTGGAGTGGATCGACAAAGGTGCCTACGCCTGCGCCGTGGGGTGGTCCGGCGCGTACTGCGTGACGGCGTACGTGGGCCACATCCACTTCACCCGCCCGATCCCCTCCGGCCACATCGTCGAGGTCCGGTCCCGCATCGTCTACACCGGCCGCTCCTCGATGCACATCGTCAACGAGGTGCTGTCGGCGGACCCGCGGGAGGGCGTGTTCACCCGCGCATGCGACTGCCTGGTCATCTTCGTCGCCATGGACGAGAACCGGAAGTCGATGCCGGTCCCCCACTTCGAGCCCGAGACCGAGGCCGGCGTGCGCATCCAGCAGGCCGCCCTGTCCCGCGTGCAGCTGCGCAAGGCCATCGAGGAGGAGATGCTGAAGCAGAGCTACTCCTCCGATCCCGCCGCGACGACCGCACCGCGGATGACGCACCGCTTCATGGCCAAGCCGACCGACGTCAACTGGGGCGGCAACGTCCACGGCGGTACCGCCATGGAGTGGATCGACGAAGCCGCCACCGCCTGCACCTCGGCGTGGACGGGCGAGCGGACCGTCGCGGTGTACGCCGGCGGCTTCCGGTTCTACCGGCCCGTGCACATCGGCGACCTGGTGGAGGTCGAGGCCCGCGTGATCCGTACGGACGTGCGCAGCATGTCGGTCTCGGTGCACCTGCGCGCCGGCGATCCGCGTGAGGGGACCGGCAACCTGCCGGTCGGCATCCACGCCTCGATGACCTACATCGCCACCGACATCGACGGCAACCCCCTCGCCGCCCGTCAGTTCACCCCCACCACCCCGGAGGACAAGCGGCTGTCACAGCACGCCGCCACGCTGCGCGAGCTGCGTACCAAGTACCGGCCGATGCCGCTGGTCGAACCGCTGCGCGACGAGAGCCAGTACCCGATGAACTGATCAGTCGGCGTCTACCTCGATGAGCTTGTAGTCGCCGTCGCGTTCCACGAGCGAGGCTCCTCCGACAATATCGGTCCCGTCAGTGATGCTGAAGATCAGCATGCTGTCGACTTCCTCCCGGCTGAGTCCGGCATTCTTCTTGGCGCCCTCGTACATCTCTTCGACATCATCGAGAGCGATCATCTTGAAGAATTCGACCGACACGAAGGTGGTGTCGACCTTAAGATCATCACTACCGAACAGCGCATCGAAACCGTTGAATGACTGCCCATCACCGAGATCCAGTCCGGACAACACATCCTCACGGCTCTTAGGGATCGAGTTCTCCTTCACCCAGTCGCGGAGCTCGTCCTCGTCGTCGATCTTCAACATGTCCTCAACGACCGATGCCGCACGTGACTGTGCATCGCCACCACCGAACAGTCCGGTCCCCCATCCGACCAGTCCCGCGATGACTGCGGTCACCACGGCGGTGATCATGATCGCGAGGACCCTGGACTGCCGGAAGGAGTCACGGACCTGCCCGGTGAGCTGCCCCACCCTCCCTGTGCTACCTGCGGCCTTTGTGCCGTCCGGACTTCCGGCCCCCGGCTCGTTGAGGGCGGCCAGTTCCCGCAGTGAGGCGACGTCGATCTCTGGGGCGGAGGGGTCATCGAGGCGCTGGTCGTAGAGGGAACGGCGGGTCTCATCACCGAGGATCGCCCGAGCGGTGTTCAGCTGGTCCAGCTGGCCGACATCGTCCGCTGGAGTGGTCGCGAGGCGTTGCTCGATCTCCGCCGCGAGCTCCTGGGGAGTCGCCCGCCTGGACAGTCCGAGCGACTGGTAAAGGTCATAATGTGCCATGAGGTGTTCTCTTCTTCTCTTCGTCTCTCAGTGATTCTCTTAATAATCCATCGGCCGATTGACGATATTGAGCACCTTGAGGTTCCCACCCTGCTCGACGAGTGCGACAAGGCCCCCGTAATTCCCGGAGTCTTTTGCGACACCGACGATCAGCCTCGAATCGGCCTCTTCCTCAGAGAGCCCCATCGCAGCCAGGTCCTCAGTCTCATCAACGCCCGTACCGCCGGGCAGCTGTTCCCCAACATTGAGCGTCGTCTTCGCGTGGAGCCCGCTCCCCGAGAAGAACGCGTCCATTCCGTTGAAGGAGTCGCTGTTGCCGTCGCCGACGTTCATCCCCTCCATGATCTCGTCGCGGAACTGGTAGGCGGTGTTCTCACGCAACCAGCTACGAAGGTCTTCGGAAGTGTTCTGCTTGAGCAGGTCGTCCACCAGTGCGATGGCGTCCTTGTCCTCCTTCACGCCGGAACCTCCCCCGGTTAGCGCCCCGATCCCCCACCCGACCAGCAGCACAACCACGGCTGTGACCACTGCGGTGATGCCGATCGCCAGCCCCTTCGATTGACGGAACGAGTCCTGGACCTGGCGGCCGGCCCCGGTAGTCTTCGCCCCCGCTGTCCGGGCGAACTGGCCGGCCTGCTGCTGGAACTGCCCTCTTCGCTGAGAGGACGGCACGTCTCCGCCGACGTCAAGTGCGGCGAGTTCCTTCAACGACGCCACGTCGATGTCCTCGGCATTCGGGTCAGCGAGCCGCTGATCGTAGAGCGACCGGCGGGCGTCGTTGCCCAGCACTGCCCGCGCCGTCGTCAGTTCGTCGACCGCCGCCGGATCGTCCGACGGAGCAGCCGCCAAACGGTCAGCCAGTTCTCTGTCGAGCTGCCCGCTGGGGGCGCTCCTGTCCAGCCCCAGAGACTGGTAGATGTCGTAGTGCGCCATTGAGTTTCTTCTCTCCTGAAAATGTCGGATGCTGCAAAAGCATCTCTTGAAACCAGGGGAAGATTAACAAACCCTCAGACACACAAGGGCCCGTTATGGGGAAACTTCCCCACAACGGGCCGCAGTGTGCCGGCGCGCAACTACTCCACGACGGAGTTCGCTCCGACAGCGTGGCTGAACAGCGAGGGAAGAGTACCCTCCCACGCCTCCCTGGCCTCGGCGACGGAAACGGTGAACTCTGCACCGACCGTGGTCACGGCGATCTGCGCCGCCTCGGCGGAACCGGCGCCGTTGTCCCCGTCGGCCGAGACGCTCGACCCGATGCGGGTCACCGGGACCCCGTTGTCGGCGAAGACGGACTCCGCCTTCTCCACCGCGGACGGATCCGCGGCATCGACTGCGACGAGCACACGCGTGGCGGTCTCGGAGAACAGGCCGGTGAACAGATCGGCGACAGCGTCGCCCGAGGTGGCTTCCGCTGACAGGGCGGCCACCGGGTCCACGGACACCGAGGTTCCGGACTGCACCGCGTACTCCACGACGGCCTGGGAGAGGCCACCTTCGGACAGGTCGTGGGCGGACGCCACCGTCCCGCGCAACTGTCCGAGTGCGGCGCCGAGGCGCTGCTCGGCAGACAGGTCCACGGCCGGGGGCATGCCCGCCAGGGTGGAGTGCGCGACCTGCTGCCAGATGGAGCCTCCGAGTTCGTCGGCGGTCTCCGCACCGGCGAGCAGCAGCACGTGGTCCCCCGCCCCGGGGCGGGTCGGGATACGGGTCGCGACGTCGTCGATGGTGCCAAGGACGGCGATCACCGGAGTCGGGAGAATGGCCTCCGCCCCGGTCTGGTTGTAGAAGCTGACGTTGCCACCGGTGACCGGGACAGCCAGTTCGGCACAGCCGTCGGCGAGCCCGTGGACTGCCTCGCGGAACTGCCACATCACGCCGGCGTCCTCCGGGGACCCGAAGTTCAGGCAGTTCGACACCGCCACGGGGGTCGCCCCGGTCACCGACACATTGCGGTACGCCTCGGCCAACGCCAGGCGAGCACCGGTGTTCGGGTCGAGCTTGGTGTACCGCCCGGAGGCGTCGGTGGACACGGCGATGCCGCGGCCGGTCTCCTCGTCGATACGCAGGACGCCGGCGTCGGCGTCCTTCGCCAGGACGGTGTTGCCGCGCACGTAGCGGTCGTACTGCTCGGTGATGAAGGCGCGCGAGCACAGTGCCGGTGAGGCGGCGAGGTCGAGCACGGTCTGACGGATCTCGTCGGTCGAGGACGGACGGGCGAGGCCGGGCTCGGCGTTCAGCGCGTCCTGCGTGCCGGGTCGGGCGACGGGCCGCTCGTACACGGGGCCCTCGTCGGCCATCGTGGCGGCGTCGGCGTCGACGACGATCTCACCGCGGTGTTCGATGACCAGGTGGTCGCCGTCGGTGACTTCGCCGAGGTCGGAGGCGATGACCTCCCACTTGTCGCAGATCGCCATGAAGGCGTCGACGTTGTCCGGGGTGACCACGGCCATCATGCGTTCCTGGGACTCGGAGGAGAGGATCTCCGCGGCGGTCATCCCCTCGGCGCGCAGGTGGACCTTGTCCAGGTTGACGTGCATGCCGCCGTCACCGGCGGCGGCGAGCTCGGCGGTGGCACAGGACAGACCGGCACCACCGAGATCCTGGATGCCGACGACCACGCCAGCGTTGTACAGGTCCAGGCAGCACTCGATGAGCACCTTCTCGGCGAAGGGGTCGCCGACCTGGACGGCGGGCAGCTTACGCTCGGCGCCTTCCTCGAAGGTGTCGGAGGCCAGCACGGACACACCGCCGATACCGTCCAGACCGGTCCGGGAGCCGAAGAGGATCACCCGGTTGCCCACGCCGGAGGCGAAGGCGAGCTTGAGGTCGTCGCTCCTGAGCGTACCGACGCACAGCGCATTGACCAGTGGGTTACCGGCGTAGGAGGCGTCGAACACCGTCTCACCGCCGAGGTTCGGCAGGCCGAGGCTGTTGCCGTAGCCGCCGACGCCGGCGACCACGCCGGGCAGCACACGCTGGGTGTCCGGGGCGTCCGCCGCTCCGAAACGAAGCTGGTCCATCACGGCGACCGGGCGGGCGCCCATGGCCATGATGTCGCGGACGATGCCGCCGACACCGGTCGCCGCGCCCTGGTACGGCTCGACGTAGGACGGGTGGTTGTGGGACTCGACCTTGAAGGTGACGGCGTTACCGTCGCCGATGTCGATGACGCCGGCGTTCTCGCCGATACCGGCGAGCATCTTCGACTTCATCTCGTCGGTGGTGGTCTCACCGAAGTAGCGCAGGTGCACCTTGGAGGACTTGTAGGAGCAGTGCTCCGACCACATCACCGAGTACATCGCCAGCTCGGCGTCGGTGGGACGCCGGCCCAGGATGTCACGGATGCGCTGGTACTCGTCAGGCTTGAGGCCGAGCTCCGCCCAGGGCTGGTCCAGCTCCGGGGTGTCGACCGCATGGGACACGGTGTCGTTGATGACGGTCACGCCGTTGTTGTCACTCATCTGGTTATCTCTCCTCAGGCTGCCACGGTGCCGACGGCGGACAGGAACATCTCCAGGCCGTCCAACGACGGCCCGGTCAGGGTCTCCACGGCGTGCTCCGGGTGCGGCATCAGGCCCACGACCCGGCCGTTGTCGGAGGTGATCCCGGCGATGTCGTTGACCGACCCGTTGTAGTTGTCGGTGTAGCGGAAGACCACCCGGCCCTCCGCCTCCAGCTCGGCGACGGTCTCGGCGGACGCCTGGAAGCGGCCCTCCCCGTGCTTGGACGGGATGAGAATCTTCTGGCCGACCTGCAGGGACGAGGTCCACGCGGTGTCGGCGTTGACGACCTCGAGCACCGCGTCGGTGCAGTGGAAGTGCAGCCCTTTGTTGCGGGTCAGGGCCCCGGGCAGCAGACCGGATTCGGTGAGGATCTGGAACCCGTTGCAGATGCCCAGCACAGGCATGCCGGACGCTGCCTTCTCGACCACGGAGCGGACCACTGGGGCCTGGGCGGCGATGGCCCCGGAGCGGAGGTAGTCACCGTAGGAGAACCCACCGGGGACGACGACGGCGTCGACATCCTTCAGGTCGGCGTCCGCGTGCCACAGTTCAACGGCCTCGGCACCGGCGAGGAGCACGGCACGGGCGGCGTCGACGTCGTCCAACGTGCCGGGGAAGGTGATGACCCCGATGCGGGCGCTCACTCGGTGACCTCAGCGGACACGACCTCGTAGTCCTCGATCACGGTGTTGGCGAGCAGTGTCGAGGCGACACGCTCCAGATCGTCGGCGGAGACAGAGTCATCGACCTCCAGCTCGAACCGCTTGCCCTGACGGACATCCTCGACGCCGGAGACGCCGATGCGCCCCAGCGCACGGACGACCGCCTGTCCCTGGGGATCCAGGATCTCGGCCTTGGGCATGACATTGACTACGACACGTGCCACAGGTTTCCTCTTGTTTCCTTGCTGTCAGCTGTAGGTGGGGAACAAGGCACAACCATACCGGGTGACACGGACATCGCGAACCGGAGGTCTCAGGGCTGCCAACGTTCCGTACTGGGCTTCTGTCCCGCAGGCTGCGGAGAAGCACCGACAGGCTCCGCGATCTCGTCGTCGGGCGAGTACTCGAAGGTCTTCTCCCGCTCCAGGACGGCATGCGCCTGGTCTATGTCCAGCGACTTCGTCCATTTGCCCACGAGGAGGGTCGCCACGGCGTTGCCCGTGAAGTTCGTCAGTGAACGTGCCTCGGACATGAACCGGTCGATACCGACGATGATGTCGACCCCGCCGAGCATCTCCGGACGGTGTGCCTGCAGCCCCGCCGCGAGGGAGGCGATTCCGGCGCCGGACACGCCCGCGGCCCCCTTGGACGCGATGATCATGAACACGAGCAGGCCGATCTGTTCACCGAGGCCCATCGAGATGTTCATCGCGTCGGCGATGAAGATGGAGGCCATGGTCAGGTAGATGGCGGTGCCGTCCAGGTTGAAGGAGTAGCCGGTCGGCACGACGATGCCGACGGTGGCCTTGTCGACGCCCGCGAACTCCATCTTCTGCATCAGCTGCGGCAGTGCCGACTCCGAGGACGAGGTGCCGACGATGAGCAGGTACTCCCGACCGAGGTAGCGCAGGACCTTGAAGATGTTCAGGCCGGTCGAAACACGCAGGATCGTCCCCAGGACGAGAACGATGAAGAGCACGCACGTGACGTAGAAGCCGAGCATCAGTGTGATGAGCTGCCAGACGGCGTCCATTCCCGTGCCGCCCACGACACCGGCCATAGCTCCGAAGGCGCCGACCGGAGCGACCCAGAGGATCATGGACATGACCTTGAAGACGACCTTCTGTGCCAGCTCGATGCCGTACAGGCAGGGCCCGGCGATCTTGTTCGGCATCGACTGCAGCGCGAAACCGACGAGCAGGGCCACGAACAGTGTCTGCAGGACGGCCTGTTTCGGATCAGTGAAGGCAGAGACGATCGTGTCAGGGATGATGCCCTGGACGAAACCGAAGAATCCACCGGCGTCCTCAGAGTCCGCCGCGGCTCCGCCGTCCCCGGCGGCGAGGCCCAGGCCGTCCCCCGGCTGGATGAAGTTCCCGACGACGAGCCCGATGCCGAGAGCGAACGTCGACATGATCAGGAAGTAGACCAGTGCGATGCCACCGGCCTTGCCGACGGTGGCCGCCTCACGGACGTGGCCGATACCGATGACGATCGTGCAGAAGATGATTGGCGGAATCACCATCTTGATCAGGCTGACGAACATCGTGCCGAGGGGCTTGAGACCTTCCCCGACCCCGGGAGCGAGCAACCCTACGATGATTCCGGCGACCACGGCGACGATGACGCTGAGGTACAGCCAGTGGGACCTGTCTTTCGGCCGCGAGTTCTTCCCGGTGTCGGCGCCTTGTGTGGCGCCAGTCACCTCAGGACGGTGTTCGTTAGTCATGGAACAGCAACCTACGCCCGAACACCCCTTCCCACCAAGTGGGAAAGACCAGGTGAACTTGGTTTACTACACGATCAGGGGTGCGGAACACCCCCTCCGGTATTCACCCGATCAGCTCCGTCGCACCCATCCGGTCGAGCTCCCAGGCGGTCTCGAAGGCGGACTGACGCCACTTCTCGTAGCGCCCCGACACCCCGCCATGCCCGGACGACATGTCCGTCTTCAGCAGGAAGTCACTGCCCCGTTCAGCTACCGAGACGTCACCGGCGACCTCACGCAGCTTCGCGATCCACTTCGTCGGTTCCACATACAGCACCCGCGTGTCGTTGAGTCCGCTGATCGCCAGGATCGGCGGATACGCCTGCGCCGTCACGTTCTCGTAGGGGGCGTAGGTCGACATGTAGTCGTAGACCTCCGGGTCGTGGTACGGATCGCCCCACTCCTCCCACTCCGTCACCGTCAACGGCAGCTCCGGCATGAGGATGCTGGTGAGCGGGTCGACGAAAGGAACCACAGCCTCAATACCGGCGAAACGGTCCGGTGCCATGTTCGCCACAGCCCCCATCAGCAGACCGCCGGCGGAACCACCCTCCGCCACCATCTTCTGCGGCGAGGTGATTCCCGCGGCGATCAGGTCGTCCGCCACGGCGATGAAGTCGCTGAAGGTGTTCACCTTGTGCAGTGCCTTGCCCTGCTCGTACCAGTTCCTGCCCATCTCCCCGCCGCCGCGGACATGGGCCACGGCGTAGACGACACCGCGGTCCAGCATCGACAGGCGGAACACCGAGAAGTACGGGTCCATGCTTGCCTCGTAGGAACCGTAACCGTAGAGGAGCACCGGGTTCACCTGCTCGAGCGACACGTCGGTGCGGTGGACCAGCGACACCGGGATCCGGGCACCGTCCGACGCCGTCACCCACCGTCGCGACGCGGTGTAGCGCAAGCGGTCGAAGTCGCCAAGCACCGTCTGCTCACGTCGCAGCGTCCGTTCCCCGGTCCGCAGGTCGATCTCCCACACCTGCGCTGGAGTGACGTAACTGGTGTAGCTGATGCGCAGCACCGGCGACTCCCACTCGGAGTTGCCGACCGTCCCGGCCGAGTAGATCTCCTCGTCGAAGCCGATCGGCTCGAAGCGGCCCCAGCCCCCGGACGTGTCCATGAGCGCCAACTGCTCGATGGCGTTCTCCCTGGTGGAAAGAACGAGATGGTCGGAGAAGCAGTCGACCCCCTCGACACGCACATCCTCACGATGCGGGACGAGGACCTCGTAGGACGCGTCGTCGAAGCTGGCGACCGGGCCCACCGGGCAGTGCCCGACCTCACCGTTGGGCAGATCCTCGAGCTCCTCACGCACGACGAGCCACTCGTCCGTCCCGCCGACGACGACATGGTCGACGTCGTACTGGACGTCCTTCTCGCGGGCGCGGATACAGGTCAGCTCACCCTCCGGGTCACCTGTCTCCGCCGAGACATCGAGGTACCAGGTCTCCGACGTCGTCTTCGAGGCCGTGGACACCAGCAGGAACCGCTCCGAGCGGGTGACCCCGACGCCGGTCCAGTAGGCCTCGTCATCCTCCCGGAAGACACACACGTCCTCGCTCTCGGGCGTGCCGATCCGGTGCCGCCAGATCTCGTGGGGACGCCATGCGTCGTCGACCCGCTGGTAGAAGAGGTGGTCGTCGCCGACCCACGTCGCACCGTAGGCGACGCCCTCCAGGACGTCGTCCAGCAGGACGCCGTTGACCAGGTCCTTGACCCGCAGGGTGAACCGCTCGTCGCCGACGGTGTCGGTCGAGTACGCCAGCAGCGTGCCGTCGACGGTGACACTCGCGGCACCCAGGCTGAAGAACTCCTCCCCCTCTGCCAACACATTGCAGTCGAGCATGACCTGCTCGCGGGCGGCGGGCTCCCCGGCGACGATCTCCGGCGGGATCCAGGCGCGGTCGGGGTCGGTGGTGTCGACGGGGATCCGGCACATCGTGGGGTAACTCTTCCCCTCCGCCGTGCGGGAGAAGTACCACCACTGCCCCGAGCGCACCGGAACCGACAGGTCCGTCTCCTGGATCCGCGACTTCACCTCCTCGAAGACAGCGTCCTCCAACGGCTTGAGGTGCGCGGTCCGGGCGTCGGTGTAGGTGTTCTCCGCGGTGAGGTGGGCGAGAACCTCGGAACTGTCCTTGTCACGGAGCCACTCGTAGTCGTCGACGACATCACGGCCGTGGAAGCTACGGGTGACGGGCTTCTTCTTCGCTACGGGGGGGTTCACATCCATGGGACACGATCGTAGCCTCCACCGGCCGCAGGCAGGCTACCGGTCGGTGCAGGTGCCGATCCAGTCGTTGAAGCGCTGCCCCGAGATCCGTTCGTAGGCGTCGACGTAGCGCTCACGGGTCGCCTCGACGACCGGTCCCGGCAACTCCGGCGGCGGGGTGCCCCCGTTCTTGTCCCACCCCGACTTCGGCCCCGTCAGCCAGTTGCGGACGTACTGCTTGTCGAAGCTGGGCTGCACCTTGCCCTCCTCGTAGGAGTCGGCCGGCCAGTAGCGCGACGAGTCCGGGGTCAGGACCTCGTCACCGAGCACCAGGTTGCCCTCGGCGTCCAGACCGAACTCGAACTTGGTGTCGGCCAGGATGATGCCGTGCTCCGCCGCGATCCCCGCCGCCTGGGTGTAGATCGCGATCGAGGCGTCACGCAGTTCCTCGGCACGCTCCCGACCGAGGCCCTCGACGACGACGTCGAAGGAGACGTTCTCGTCGTGGTCGCCGATCTCCGCCTTCGTCGCCGGGGTGAAGATCGGTTCCGGCAGCTTGGACGACTCGGTCAGGCCGTCGGGAAGTTCCACGCCGCACACGGCACCGTTCTCCCGGTACTCGGCGAGGCCGGAGCCGGTGAGGTAGCCGCGGACGACGCACTCGAACGGCAGCATCTCCAGTTTGCGGCAGACCTGCGCCCGTCCCAGGGACTTCTGCGGGATGCGCTCGTCGTCGGCGGGACCGGCGAGGTGGTTCGGAAAATCGATGCGGTCGAAGAAGAAGTCACTCATCGCGGTGAGCACCCGCCCCTTGTCCGGGATCGGGGTCTCCAACACGAAGTCGAAGGCGGAGATCCGGTCGGTGGCCACCATGAGCAGGGTGTCCTCGTCGATCTCGTAGATCTCACGGACCTTTCCCGCGGAGAAATGGGTGTAGTCGGACAAGTCGGGTCGCATGGCCTGCAGAGTCTAGCCCTCGCGTCCGGCAATCTCCACGCGCCCCCCTGCACCACCGTCCCGTGCTGCGCCGGGGATTTCCGTTTCACCATGCGAGACACGGAGAAGTCACTAGAATTTCCATTTTCGACGTTTCCTGTACACCTCACGAAAGTGCCATCCATGAGAATCCGACCCCGTCGGGCACTGGCGGCGACCCTCACCGGGCTCGCCCTGCTGCTCTCCACGACGGCGTGTGTACCGGACCGGGACGACATCCCGTCCGACTACATCACGTTCTTCGGCGGCGAACCACAGAATCCGCTGCTGACCACCAACACCAACGAGATCCAGGGCGGTGAAGTCCTCCGAGCCATGTACACCGGTCTCGTTGCCTACAGCCCGGAGGGCGAGCCCTACAATGCGGTCGCCGAAGACATCGAGCCGAACGACGACTCCTCCAGTTTCCACGTGACCCTCAAGAACGACTGGACCTTCACCAACGGTGAACCGGTGACCTCCGCCAGCTTCATCGACGCCTGGAACTTCGGCGCAACCTCCGCCAACGCCCAGCTCGGCGCGGACTTCTTCTCCGCCATCGAGGGATACGACGACGTCGCCGGTGAGAACGCCACCGCGACGGAGATGTCCGGCCTGACCGAGATCAACGATCACGAATTCACCGTCGACCTCTCGGCCCCGGACGCCTCCTTCCCGACCCAGCTCGGGTACATCGCTTTCGCCCCCCTGCCCCAGGTCGCCTTCGAGGACATGGATGCTTTCGGACAGCACCCGGTCGGCAACGGTCCCTACCTGTTCGACGGCGACGACGCCTGGCAGCACAATGTCTCGATCCAGCTCAAGGCCAACCCGGACTACGCCGGAGACGACAAGGCGCAGAACCCGGGTATCGCGTTCAAGCACTACTCGGACGTGGCCACGGCCTACGCGGATCTGCAGTCCGGCGACCTGGACCACATGCGTGAGAACGTCGGCCCCCGGGCACTCCCCAGCTACCGGGTGGACTTCCCCGACAGTAACGACGACGCTCCCTACGCCGCGATCCAGAACTTCACCATCCCCGAGAACCTCCCGGGCTTCCAGACCGATGAAGAGGGCCGTCTGCGCCGTGCGGCGATCTCCATGGCCATCGACCGGGAACTGATCATCGAGAAGCTGTACTTCGGTGGACGCGAAATCGCCGAGGACTTCGGCGCTCCGACCCTCGAAGGCGGCATCGCCGACGTGCCCGGCAAGGAGGTGCTGACCTACCAGCCGGAGAAGGCCCGCGAACTGTGGGAGAAGGCCAACGAGATCAACCCCTACAGCGGTGAATCGTTCCAGATCGCCTACAACGCCGACGGTGGTCACCAGCAATGGGTCGAGGCTGCGACAAACAGCATCCGTCAGACGCTTGGCATCCCTGCCTCCGGCAAGGCCTACCCCACCTTCCAGGCGATGCGTGACGCAGTGGTCAACCGGACCATCGGTTCGGCCTTCCGTTCCGGCTGGAACGCCGACTACCCGTCCATCTCGTCCTTCCTGGTCTCCAACTACCGCACCGGCGGCGGCTCGAACGACGGCGACTACTCCAACCAGGAGTTCGACGACCTGCTCGCCCAGGCGTCCTCCTCGCCGGACTCCGAGGCCGCCCAGGCCTACTACGACGACGCCCAGGCCGTCCTGATGGAGGATCTGCCGCAGATCCCCCTGTGGTACTACGCCGCAACCACGGCCTGGAACCCTGACCTGCACGGCGTCCAGACGAACTGGCAGGGTATGCCGGTCTACACCGCGATCACGAAGGACGGTGAGTGACCGTGTGGTGGTACCTCGGCAAACGACTCCTCCAGCTCATCCCCGTCTTCTTCGGGGCGACCTTCCTCATCTACGCCATGGTCTTCCTCATGCCGGGAGACCCCGTCCTCGCCCTGGCCGGCGACAAGGCCGCCGAACCGGCCGTCCTCGACCAGATCCGCGCCGACTACAACCTGGACAAGCCCTTCCTCGTCCAGTACCTGCTCTTCATCGGTGGGTTCTTCACCGGTGACATGGGCACGACCTTCTCCGGCCGTGCCGTCACCGAGGTCCTCGCCGAGACCTTCCCGATCACCATCCGGCTGGCGCTGATGGCGCTGGTCATCGAGGCCGTGATGGGCATCGTCTTCGGCCTGATCGCCGGGCTGAAGAAGGGCAAGTGGTTCGACTCGACGCTGCTGGTCGTGTCCCTGTTCATCATCGCCGTGCCGACCTTCGTCATTGGTTTCGTCGGCCAGTTCCTCTTCGGCATCCAGTGGGGAATCCTCCCCCCGACCGTCGGCTCCGACGGCTCCTTCGGACGCCTCCTGCTGCCCGCCATCGTGCTGGGCATGGTCTCCTTCGCCTACGTGCTGCGCCTGACCCGCTCCGAGGTGGCGCAGAACCTGCGCGCCGATTTCGTGCGCACGGCCTCGTCGCGCGGGCTCTCCCGCGGCGTCGTCGTCCGTGACCACGTCCTGCGCAACTCGCTGGTGCCCGTGGTCACCTTCCTCGGTGCCGACCTCGCCACCCTGATGGGTGGGGCGATCGTCACCGAAGGCATCTTCAACATCCACGGTGTCGGCGGACTGATCTTCCAGTCCGTCAGCATCGGTGAAGCCCCCACCGTGGTCAGTGTCGTGACGATTCTGGTGGTCATCTTCGTGGTGGCCAACCTCCTCATCGACCTGCTCTACGCCCTGCTCGACCCGAGGATCCGCTATGCCTGACACCCACAACCGTAACCAGCGCTGGGTCGCCGACGTCGTCACCGAGGACGTCCTGACCCGCGACCAGCTCCTCCCCGAGGACGCCCCCGCCGGCTTCTGGGGCACCGCCTGGCGCAACCTGCGCCGCCGCCCGATGTTCTGGGTCTCGACGGTGATCATCCTCGCCGTCCTGCTCGTCACCGTGTTCCCCGGCCTGTTCACCTCCACCGACCCGACCGCCGCGACGCTGGAGGACTCCCTCGAGCCCGCCCGCGACGGCCACCCCTTCGGCTTCACCCAGCAGGGCTACGACGTCTTCGCCCGCACCATCTACGGCGCCCAGGCCTCCGTGGTCACCGGCCTAGTGACCACCCTCGTCGTCGCGCTCCTGGGCGTGGTCATCGGCTCCCTCGCCGGCTACTTCGGCGGCTGGATCGACGCCGTCCTGTCCCGTCTGACCGACATCTTCTTCGCCGTGCCGCTGCTGCTCGCCGCGATCGTGCTCATGCAGCTCTTCGAGGTGCGCAACGTGTGGACCGTCGTGCTCGTGCTCTCGGCCTTCGGCTGGCCGCAGATGGCTCGCATGGTCCGTGGCGCGGTTCTGCAGGCCAAGAACAACGAGTACGTGCAGGCATCCCGCGCCCTCGGCCTGACCCGCGGCGGAATCCTCGTCCGGCACATCCTGCCGAACTGCCTCGCCCCGATCATCGTGATGATGACCACCAACCTCGGTATCTACATCGTCGCCGAAGCGACACTGTCCTACCTCGGCGTCGGCCTGCCGCCGGACACCGTCTCCTGGGGCAACGACATCTCCACCGCGCAGGACGTCCTGCGCCTCTCCCCGGAGATCCTGTTCTACCCGGCCGGTGCGCTCGCGATCACCGTCCTGGGATTCATCCTGCTGGGCGACACCCTCAAGGACGCCCTCGACCCGAAGGAGCGCACCCGATGACCGACGCACCCCTGCTCTCCATGCGCGGTGTCGACATCGCCTTCGGCACGCAGAAAGCCCCGAAACCCACCGTCTTCGGCATCGACCTGGACATCTGGCCCGGTGAGACCGTCGCCATCGTCGGCGAGTCCGGCTCCGGCAAGTCCACCACCGCCATGAGCATCATGGGACTCATGCCCGGCGACGGCCACGTCACCGACGGCACCATCACCTTCGAGGGCGAGGACATCACCCACGCCTCCGCCAAGCGGTTCACCGAACTGCGCGGCGACCACATCGGCCTGGTCCCCCAGGACCCGATGAGCAACCTCAACCCGGTGTGGACCATCGGCCACCATGTCAAGGAAGCGTTGAAGGCCAACGGCATCGCCACCGGATCCGCCGCGCACACCCGCGCCGTCGAGCTCCTCGGTGAGGCCGGCCTCAGCGACGCCGAACGCCGCATCAACCAGTACCCGCACCAGTACTCCGGCGGCATGCGTCAGCGTGCCCTCATCGCCTGCGGGCTGGCGGCCCGTCCCTCCCTGCTCATCGCCGACGAGCCGACCTCAGCGCTCGACGTCACCGTGCAGCGCCAGATCCTCGATCACCTGCAGAGTCTGACCGACGACCTCGGTACGGCCGTCCTGCTGATCACCCACGACCTGGGGCTCGCCGCCGAGCGCGCCGACCGCATCGTGGTGATGAGCCAGGGCCACATCGTCGAGTCCGGGCCCGCCCTGGAGATCCTCCAGGATCCGCACCACCCCTACACCCGCAAACTCGTCTCCGCGGCACCGTCCATCGGGGCCCGACGCAGCGAGGTACAGGTCACCGAGCCGGTGCCCGACACTGCCACCGGCACCTCCGAGACCTCGCCGCTGATCAGCGTGGAGAAGTTGCGCAAGGTCTTCCAGGTGCCCGGCGACACACCGTGGCGCAAGGAGGACTTCACCGCGGCAGACGACATCAGCTTCTTCCTGCGCCGCGGTCGGACGCTGGCGTTGGTGGGGGAGTCCGGCTCCGGCAAATCCACCGTCGCCCAGATGGTCCTCGGCCTGCTGAAACCCACCTCGGGCACCGTCACCTTCGACGGCGAGGACGTCACCGACCTGGACCGGAAAGCGGAGATGGCGTTCCGCCGACGCGTCCAGCCGGTGTTCCAGAACCCCTACGGCTCGGTCGACCCGATGTACTCGGTGTTCAACACCATCGCCGAGCCGTTGAAGATCCACGGCGTCGGGTCGAAGAAGGACCGCGAGAAGCGTGTCCGTGAGCTGCTGGACCTCGTGGCCATGCCACAGTCGATGATGCCGCGGTTCCCCGGGGAGCTCTCCGGCGGACAGCGTCAGCGTGTGGCCATCGCCCGCGCCATGGCCCTGGGACCGGACGCGCTGATCCTCGACGAGGCGGTGAGCGCGCTCGACGTGCTGGTGCAGTCCCAGGTCCTGGACCTGCTGAACCAGCTGCAACGGGACATGGACCTGACCTACCTGTTCATCACCCACGACCTGGCGGTGGTCAAGCAGATCGCCGACGAGACCCTGGTGATGCAGCACGGCCGGATCGTGGAACGCGGCGAGACCGACGACCTCTTCGACCACCCGGCCGAGGAGTACACACGTCGACTGCTGGACTCGATCCCCGGCGGGACAATCCCCCTGCACCAGGGATAGCTCCTCTGGCGTCGGCTCAGAAGAGATGCCGGAGGAAGCTCTCCGGCTCACCGAGGAACCGGCGCCAGTTCTGTACGAGAGCAAGGTCGTCGTAGTCGGCCCGGTGAATCCCGGTGTCGTCCAGTTCGAGGATCTCGGCCCCGGGCGCTGATGCGAGGAGGGGCGAGTGGGTGGAGAGGATGACCTGTGATCCACGCTCGATGAGCTGCGCGATCTGCGCCAACAGCATCAGGCACCCATTGAACGACAGGGCGGACTCGGCTTCGTCGAAGATCCAGAGCCCTCGGATCCCCGCCCTGTCCGTGAAGAATTCGATGAACGATTCTCCGTGGCTCTGGAAATTGTGCCGCCCACAGCTGCCAATTCCGTCCAGGTAGGCGAAGTGACTGTGCATGGTCTCGGCGCGGAGGAACACACCTTTCCTCGCGGCCCCTCCGGCACGGATCAGCTTCAGGTTGTCCGCGAGGCCGGACTCTGTCCGCTGGGTCGAGTGCATCGCGTCCCGTGTGCCGCCTTCCGGGTTGAGGCCGTAGGCCTCGGCGACCGCTTCGACGAGCGTCGACTTCCCCGAACCGTTCTCACCGACGAGAACTGTCAGCCGCGACAGGTCGATGCCGTTGTCAAGTACATCCCTGACAGCGGGAACGGTGGCAGGCCAGACGCCGCGGTCCGCCGGATAGACGGTCAGCTCCTCGACCCTGCGTACCGGAAGTGGAGGCGGGTAGGGCATACCGCCAGTGTATCGCCCCCACCCCCGGACGGCCCGACATCGAATGAGGTACTGGACGGCATCGGGGGTGACGGCAACCGCGCGCACCAACCACCGTTTCCGAAACAGAACATTTGCCCCGGGTGACGGTGGCATAGTGGACGCCGAAACCATGTGTCAGCAGTCACAGTTCAGTCACAGCGCCGCCTGGACCGCCTGAACCGCCTGGGCCACTGACACGGTCACGCATCCCGAGCACCCGAGCCTCTAGGAGTTCCACCCCGTGGAGAAGCACACCGTTCGCGTTCACCCTTCAGCCGAAGAGTTCCCGAAGAAGGAGCACCTGGCCTGGAAGGTCGCCGAAGTCGCGGCCGACCCGGTGGCCGTGCCGACCGACTCCGCCGACATGGCGGTCAACCGCATCATCGACAACGCCTCGGTGGCCGTCGCCTCCGTGCTGCGCCGTCCGCCGTCGACCGCCCGCTCCCAGGCACTGAGCCACCCCTACTCCCCCGGTGCGACGGTCTTCGGCGTGCCCGGGACCTACTCGCCGGAGTGGGCCGCCCTGGCCAACGGCACCGCCGTGCGCGAGCTCGACTTCCACGACACCTTCCTCGCCGCCGAGTACTCCCACCCCGGCGACAACATCCCGCCGATCCTGGCGACTGCCCAGCACAAGGGACTCTCCGGTGCGGACCTGGTCCGCGGCATCGTCACCGGCTACGAGATCCAGGTCGACCTGGTCAAGGGCATCTGCCTGCACGAGCACAAGATCGACCACGTCGCCCACCTCGGCCCGTCGGTCGCCGCCGGCATCGGCACGCTGCTGAAGCTGGACACCGAGACGATCTACCAGGCCATCGGCCAGGCACTGCACACCACGACCGCCACCCGCCAGTCCCGCAAGGGACTGATCAGCTCATGGAAGGCCTTCGCCCCGGCGTTCGCCGGCAAGATGGCCATCGAGTCAGTCGACCGTGCGATGCGCGGCGAAGGCGCCCCGTCGCCGATCTGGGAGGGCGAGGACGGTGTCATCGCCTGGATGCTCGACGGCAAGGACGCCAACTACACGGTGCCCCTGCCCGCCCCCGGCGAGGCCAAGCGCGGCATCCTGGACACCTACACCAAGCAGCACTCCGCGGAGTACCAGTCCCAGGCCCCGATCGACCTGGCACGACGTATGGGTGCCCAGCTCCGCGACCAGGGGCACGACCTGTCGACGATCGAGTCCATCGTCCTGCACACCAGCCACCACACCCACTACGTCATCGGCACCGGCGCGAACGACCCGCAGAAGTTCGACCCGGACGCCTCGCGCGAGACGCTCGACCACTCCGTGATGTACATCTTCGCCGTCGCCCTCGAGGACGGCGAGTGGCACCACGAGCACAGTTACTCCCCGGAGCGGGCCCACCGTCCCGAGACCATCGAGCTGTGGAACAAGATCAGCACCGTCGAGGATCCGGAGTGGACCCGCCGGTACCACTCCACCGACCCGAACGAGAAGGCCTTCGGCGCCAAGGCCGTGATCACCCTCACCGACGGGACCGTCCTGACCGACGAGCTGGCCGTCGCCGACGCCCACCCGCTGGGAGCACACCCCTTCACCCGGGAGCAGTACATCGGCAAGTTCCGCACCCTGGCCGAGGGTCTGGTCGACGACAAGGAGCAGGACCGCTTCCTCGAGGCAGCGACCAACACCCTGGAGCTCGGGGCCGGCGACCTCAACCAGCTCACCGTCACCTTCTCCGAGGACGTGCTGGCGCGCGCGCCGAAGATCACCGAGGGGCTGTTCTAGATGCCCGGGTTGTTCTCGAGCACCGTCACACCCACCCAGCGGCGCCGGGCGTTCCGCGAGGGTCTGACCTCCGGAACGATCCAGCGTCTGCCCGGTGCGTTTTCGCCGCTGGTGGCCCGGGCCATCCAGGAAGCGGGCTTCGACGGGGTGTACGTCTCCGGTGCTGTCGTCGCCGCGGACCTGGCACTGCCGGACATCGGACTGACCACCCTCACCGAGGTCGCCGGACGCTCGGCCCAGATCGCCCGCGCCACGGACCTGCCGGTCCTGGTGGACGCCGACACCGGCTTCGGTGAGCCGATGTCCGCCGCACGCACCATCAGCGAGCTGGAGGACGCCGGTGTCGCCGGCTGCCACCTGGAGGACCAGGTCAACCCCAAGCGCTGCGGCCACCTCGACGGCAAGGAGGTCGTGCCCACCGAGCTGATGCTGCGCCGGATCACCGCCGCCGTCAACGAGCGTCGCGACGATTCCTTCGTGCTCTGCGCGCGTACCGACGCCGCCGGCATCGAAGGGATCGACGCCGCGATCGAGCGGGCGAAAGCCTACGCCGACGCCGGGGCGGACCTGATCTTCACCGAGGCGCTGCACACCCCGGAAGACTTCGAGAAGTTCCGTGCGGCGGTCGACATCCCCCTGCTGGCGAACATGACCGAGTTCGGCAAGACAGAGCTGCTCAGCGCGCAGACCCTGCAGGACATCGGCTACAACGCGGTGATCTACCCGGTCACCACGCTGCGTATCGCCATGGGCCAGGTCGAGGCGGCACTGTCCGACATCGCCGAGACCGGCACCCAGACCGGTTGGATCGACCGGATGCAGCACCGTTCGCGACTGTACGAACTGCTGCGCTACAGCGAGTACAACGCCTTCGACAGCAATGTCTTCACCTACACCACACCAGACACCACCTCCTGAAAGGATTTTTCCTGATGAGCGAGAACACCACCGACAACTCCCCGGCGAACACCACGGAGATCCGCAAGGGACTCAACGGCGTCGTCGTCGACTACACCGCCGTGTCCAAGGTCAACCCGGAGACCAACTCCCTGACCTACCGCGGGTACCCCGTCCAGGAGCTCGTGGAGCACTGCAACTTCGAGGACGTCGCCTACCTGCTCTGGAACGGCGAGCTGCCGACGTGGCGTGAGTACCAGGAGTTCGGCCAGCGTGAGAGGGCCCTGCGTCCTGTCACCCGCGGCCTGCTCGACCTGATCGCCTCGCTGCCCAAGACCGCCCACCCGATGGACGTCGTCCGCACCGCGGTGAGTTGGCTGGGTACCCAGGACGTCACCAACGCCGACAGCAGCTCGGACACGGTGCGTCGCACCGGTCTGAGCCTGCTGGCCAAGCTGCCGGCGATCATCGCCTACGACATGCGTCGTCGGCACAACCTGGAGTTCATCCCCCCGTCACGCACCCGAGGGATCGCCTCGAACTTCCTGTACATGTGCTTCGGTGACGGTCCGGACTCCCCGGCGAACAACATGGACGACGTCAAGGCGTTCGACCAGTCGCTGATCCTGTACGCCGAGCACTCGTTCAACGCCTCCACGTTCACCGGCCGGGTGATCACCTCCACGACCTCGGACGTCTACTCGGCGGTCACCGGTGCCGTCGGTGCTCTGAAGGGTGCACTGCACGGCGGCGCCAATGAGGCGGTGATGCACAACTTCCTCGAGGTCGATGATCCGGCCAAGGCCGAGGCCTGGGTCCTGGACAAGGCCGACAACAAGCAGAAGATCATGGGCTTCGGCCACCGTGTGTACAAAAAGGGTGACTCGCGGGTGCCGTCGATGGAGGCCGCGATGCGTCGCACCGCCGCCAACCACGACGGTGACAAGTGGGTCCAGATGTACGACAACATGCAGGCCGCGATGGAGAAGCGCACCGGCATCCTGCCGAACCTGGACTTCCCCGCCGGCCCGACGTACTACATGCTCGGCATCGACATCCCGTTCTTCACCCCGATCTTCGTGATGGCCCGGGTGGTGGGGTGGACCGCCCACATCGTGGAGCAGAACGAGTCCAACGCCCTGATCCGCCCGCTGAGCGCCTACAACGGCGAGGAGCAGCGGGTGGTCGCCGACAACGTCGGACGCTGACGACCTGCATTTCCCGCACCCGTGTCGACGGTCACCGCCGTCGGCACGGGTGCATTGTTATTGTCACGAACCCCTCGACAGTGGCGTAGATCACCAGTAATCTTTAAGGCTGGTCTGACCTCACTACCCCACCTGAAACCCACCGGTATCTGGAAAGGACGCCTCACATGGCTGACCCGCACTCCTTCTCGAAGATTCTCGTCGCCAACCGCGGCGAAATCGCCGTCCGCGCCTTCCGCGCCGCCTACGAAACCGGCGCCACCACCGTCGCGGTCTACCCCAGAGAAGACCGCAACTCCTTCCACCGAGCCTTCGCCTCCGAAGCCGTACGCATCGGCACCGACGACTCACCGGTCAAGGCCTACCTCAACATCGACGAGATCATCCGCGCAGCGAAAGCCACCGGCGCCGACGCGATCTACCCCGGCTACGGCTTCCTGTCAGAAAACGCCACCCTCGCCCGCCGCGCCGCCGAAAACAACATCACCTTCATCGGCCCCGACCCCGACACCCTCGACCTCACCGGCGACAAAGCCGCCGCCGTCGACGCCGCCAAAAAAGCCGGCCTACCCATCCTCGACGACTCACCCCCCAGCGCCGACATCGACGACCTCGTCTCCTTCGCCGAGGGCCGGACCTACCCCCTGTTCGTCAAGGCCGTCGCCGGCGGCGGCGGACGTGGCATGCGTTTCGTCGGTTCCCCCGACGAGCTCGCCGAGCGCGCCGCCGAGGCCTCCCGTGAGGCCGAAGCCGCCTTCGGCGACGCCCGGGTCTACATCGAACGCGCGGTGATCAACCCCCAGCACATCGAAGTCCAGATCCTCGCCGACCACACCGGCAACGTCATCCACCTCTACGAGCGCGACTGCTCCCTGCAACGCCGCCACCAGAAAGTCGTGGAAATCGCCCCCGCCCAACACCTCGACCCACAGTTGCGCGAGACAATCTGCGCCGACGCGGTACGCTTCTGCGAATCCATCAACTACACCGGTGCCGGCACCGTGGAATTCCTCGTCGACGAAGACGGCAACCACGTCTTCATCGAGATGAACCCACGCATCCAGGTCGAACACACCGTCACCGAGGAAGTCACCTCCGTGGACCTGGTCAAATCCCAGATCCAGATCGCCGCCGGCGCCACCCTGGACGATCTCGGCCTGCACCAGGACACCATCACCACCCGCGGGGCGGCACTGCAGTGCCGCATCACCACCGAAGACCCCTCCAACGGTTTCCGCCCCGACACCGGCACCATCACCGCCTACCGCTCCCCCGGCGGAGCCGGGGTGCGCCTCGACGGGGCAGCGAGCCTGGGCGGGGAGATCTCCCCGCACTTCGACTCGATGCTGGTGAAGATGACCTGCCGTGGCGCCGACTTCGCCCAGGCCGTCGCCCGGGCCCAACGCGCCCTGGCCGAGTTCACCGTCTCCGGGGTGGCGACCAACATCGGTTTCCTGCGCGCGATGCTGCGCGAAGACGACTTCCAGTACCACCGCATCGCCACCTCGTTCATCACCGAGCACCCGCACCTGCTCACCGCCCCGCCGGCCGACGACGAACCCGGCCGGATCCTGGACTACCTCGCCGACGTCACCGTCAACCAACCCCACGGGGCCTGCCCCACCGACGTGGTGCCCCACCGCAAACTCCCCGAACTCCACACCACCACCGACACCACCGACAGCACCGACAGCACCGACAGCACCGACACCAGTGCGGGGCTGCCGGCCGGCTCGCGCGACCGACTGCTCAAGCTCGGACCGAAAGAGTTCGCCCGCGGTCTGCGCACCCAGACCGCACTCGGGGTCACCGACACCACCTTCCGTGACGCCCACCAGTCCCTGCTGGCGACCCGGGTACGCACCAACCCGTTGGTCGACGCCGCGACGGCGGTCGCCCGCCTGACCCCCGAACTGCTCTCCGTGGAAGCCTGGGGCGGGGCAACCTACGATGTCGCCCTGCAGTTCCTCCACGAAGACCCGTGGGAACGCCTCGACCAGCTGCGTACCGCGATGCCGAACACCAACATCCAGATGCTGCTGCGCGGGCGCAACACCGTCGGCTACACCCCCTACCCCGACATCGTCGCACAGAAGTTCGTCGCCGAAGCCGCCGCCTCCGGGGTGGACATCTTCCGCATCTTCGACGCACTCAACGACACCACCCAGATGCGCACCGCCATCGACGCCGTGCTGGAAACCAACACCGCCGTCGCCGAGGTCGCCATGGCCTACTCCGGGGACCTGTCCGACCCGGGTGAGACGCTCTACACCCTCGACTACTACCTGCGGCTGGCCGAGCAGATCGTCGCCTCCGGCGCGCACGTCCTGGCGATCAAGGACATGGCCGGCCTGCTGCGCCCCGCAGCGGCGACAACCCTGGTCACCGCACTTCGCAAGAACTTCGATGTGCCGGTGCACCTGCACACCCACGACACCGCCGGCGGGCAGCTGGCGACCTACCTCGCCGCCGCCGAGGCTGGGGTCGACGCGGTCGACGGTGCGTCGGCCTCGATGGCCGGCACGACGTCGCAGCCGTCACTGTCGGGTATCGTCGCCGCCTTCGCGCACACCGACCGCGACACCGGCATCAGCCTGGACGCGGTGAACTCGCTGGAGCCCTACTGGGAGGCCGTGCGCGCGGTGTACGCCCCCTTCGAATCCGGGCTCACCGGCCCGACCGGGCGGGTCTACCGCCACGAGATCCCTGGCGGGCAATTGTCGAACCTGCGGACCCAGGCGACCGCACTGGGGTTGGGGGATCGCTTCGAGCTGATCGAGGACGCCTACGCCGGAGTCAACGAACTCCTCGGCCGACCGACCAAGGTCACCCCGTCGTCCAAGGTCGTCGGCGATCTGGCGCTGCACCTGGTCGGCGCCGGAGTCTCGGTGGCGGACTTCGCCGCGGACCCGCAGCGCTACGACATCCCCGCCAGTGTGATCGCCTTTCTGCGCGGCGAGTTGGGCACACCCCCGGGTGGGTGGCCGGAGCCGTTGCGTACCCGCGCGTTGGAGGGACGTGGTGACGCCACCGCCGACCGCACCGTGTCGGTGCCGGCTGAGGAGCAGACCCATCTGGATGGGGAATCTGCTGAGCGTCGCGGTGCGTTGAGCCGGTTGTTGTTCCCCAAGGAGTCCACCGGGTTTGACGAGCACCGTCGTAGTTTCGGTGACGTGTCGATCCTGACTGACCGGCAGTTCCTCTACGGGCTGGTCGAGGGTGAGGAAACCGTGGTACGGATCAAGAACAACCCGCCGATGGTGGTGCGCCTCGACGCTGTCGGTGAGCCCGACGACAAGGGCATGCGCCAGGTGGTGTGCACCGTCAACGGGCAGATCCGCCCGATGCGGGTGCGTGACCGCTCGGTGGAGTCGGTCACCGCTGCCGCGGAGAAGGCTGATCCGGGTGTGGCCGGGCAGATCTCTGCACCATTCGCCGGGGTCGTCACCGTCACCGCCAGTGTGGGTGACACCGTCGAGGCCGGGGACGCGGTCGCGGTGATTGAGGCGATGAAGATGGAGGCCACGATCACGTCCCCGGTCGCCGGCACCGTGAAGCGGGTGGTGATGACCCAGCCGACGAAGGTCGAGGGCGGCGACCTGCTCACCGTCGTGGAGTAGCTCGTGGAGTAGCTAGACGACGGGTCCCCGCGACCCGTCCACGACCCGTTTCATCACCATCGTGGAGTTCAACCGCTCCACCCCGGGCAGGGTTCCGAGGACGGCATCGTAGAGTTCCTGGTAGCCGGCCATATCAGTGGTCAACGTGCGCAGGATGTAGTCGGTCTCCCCGAAGAGCCGCTCGGCGGAGACGATGGCCGGCTCATTCGTGACCGCCTCCTCGAAGGCGGCGACGGTGGCCTGGTCCGTCCTGCCCATGGTCACCATGACCAGCGCCTCGAAGGTGAGTCCGAGCGCCCCCGGGTCCACCGCAGCGTGGTAGCCCTGGATCACCCCGGTGTTCTCGAGATCCCGCAGCCGACGGTGACATGTCGACACGCTCAGCCGCGCCCGGTCGGCGAGGTCGGTGACGCTCATGCGTCCGTCCCCCTGGAGCAGTGAGATTATCTTCCGGTCAATCGCATCCATGGGGAAGATCTTCCCACACATGCCCGGACAGGCGCGGAAAATTCGAAACACATTCCCCGCTACCTGCAATAAGCTTTCATATCATGGAAGCTACTCTGGTCCTGCAGTTCGCCGTCATGTCCGCACTGCTGACTCTGGTGCCCGGTGCGGACTGGGCCTATGTCATCACCACCGGCGCCCGCAGCCGGTCCGTCGTCCCGCCCGTCCTCGGCCTCGCCAGCGGGTACGTCCTGCTCGTCGGCGCCGTCGCAGTCGGTGTCGGCGCCCTGGTGTCGACCCACCCCGACATCCTCACGGTGGTGACGCTCGTCGGCGCGTGCTACATCACCTACCTGGGAGTGAGCACCCTGCGGAGCCTGCGGGGCGCCGACGGGGCCCTACTCCTCACCGACGAAGGGACACCCGCGGACGGCAACGACGGACTGCGCCTGTACCTGCGGGGTATGGGTGTCAGCGGCATCAACCCGAAAGCGATGCTGATGCTGCTCGTCCTCCTGCCGCAGTACCTGACCCCCGACGGATGGAGTTCGACCACCCAGACCGGACTCCTCGGAAGCATCTTCATCCTCGAGGTCGTCGTGATCTACTTCGGCGTCGCCCTGTTCGCCCGGACGCTGCTGCTCGGACGGCCGCGGCTGAACACCGCAGTCACGGCCTTCTCCGGAGTGCTCCTGACCGGATTCGGAATCTGGCTACTCCTGGACGGTCTCGCGTTCTAGAGGATCTCGCCCGGCCGGTAGGACGCAGCCTCCGGATGGACGGCGACGAGGGCGTTCACCCGGGCGAGGACGCGGTCCACCTGATCCTCGGCGGCACCGATGAACGCGTGACGGTCGGCCAGGGCGCTGTTCAGTGCCTCTTCGTCGAGCGGCAGCCGCTCATCGGCGGCCAGACGCTGGACCAGGTCCTGGTCCGCGCCGTTCTCCCGCATGTCCAACGCCACGGCGACGGCATTCTCCTTGATGACCTCGTGGGCGGTTTCCCGCCCCACGCCGGCACGCACCGCCGCCATCAGGATCCGGGTGGTGGCCAGGAACGGCAGGTAGCGCTCCAGCTCCCGGTCGATCATGGCGGGGAAGGCACCGAACTCGTCGAGGACGGTGAGGAAGGTCTCGCACATCCCGTCGAAGGCGAAGAACGCGTCAGGCAGGGCGACACGGCGCACCACCGAGCAGAAGACGTCCCCCTCATTCCACTGCGATCCGGCGAGGTCCGAGGCCATGGTCATGTAGCCACGCAGGATGATCTGCATGCCGCCGACGCGCTCACAGGACCGCGCGTTCATCTTGTGCGGCATGGCGGACGAGCCGACCTGCCCCTCCTTGAAGCCCTCGGTCACGGTCTCGTTACCGGCCATCAGACGGATCGTCATCGACAACGACGACATCGCCGCGCCCAGCTCCACCAGCGCAGACAGGGCATCGAAGTCGAGGGAGCGAGGGTAGACCTGCCCGACGGAGTCGAAGATCCGGGCGAAACCGAGCTCGTCGGCGATGGCCTGCTCGAGAGCGGCCAACTTGTTCGGGTCGCCACCCAGCAGGTCGAGCATGTCCTGACTGGTACCCATCGGCCCCTTGATTCCGCGCAGCGGGTAGCGGTCCAGGAGGTTCTCGATACGCTCGATACCGACCATGAGCTCGTCCGCCGCGGAAGCGAAGCGCTTACCCAGCGTCGTCGCCTGTGCCGCGACGTTGTGGGACCGCCCCGCCATCACCAGGGACCTGTACTCCGCGGCATGCCGCCCGATCTGCGCCAGGACGGCGACGGCCTTGTCACGGGCGATGGTCAGCGACCGGTGGATCTGCAGCTGCTCCACGTTCTCGGTCAGGTCGCGGCTGGTCATCCCCTTGTGGATGTCCTCGTGGCCGGCCAGCGCGTTGAACTCCTCGATGCGCGCCTTCACGTCATGCCGGGTGACCTTCTCCCGCTCGGCGATGGAGTCCAGGTCGACGGTGCCGATGGCGTTCTCGTAGTCACTGATCGCCGCCTCGGCGATGTCGACACCGAGGCTCTTCTGCGCCTTCATCACCGCGATCCACAGGCGCCGCTCCATGAGGATCTTGTCCTCGGGGCTCCAGATACCGGTCAGTTCAGCGGAGGCGTAGCGGTTCGCCAGGACATTCGAGATCTTCTTTTTGTCAGCCACGGCAACCAGTATCCCACAACCAATTGCCACAGTGGCCACCGCGAGGCAGGTGCCGTCACCTGCCGTATCTCCGGGAACTACAACCAGGCCGACCAAAGCAACGCTATCCTTACCTCATGAAAACCCTTCGCGTATTCGGCGCGATCCTCGTCCCGGCGGTTGCCGCCGCCCTCTCTCTCAGTGCCTGCTCCTCCAACTCGAGCGGCACTGATCCGTCCACTCCGTCAGGATCGCCGGACTCCGCGGCGTCCTCGCAGGAGTTCCCACTGACCGTCCAGCACGCCCGGGGTACGACGGAGATCCCCGAAGCACCGCAACGCATCATCGCCCTCGACAACGCGTTCCTCGACTATGCGGTCGACCTCGGCGGCACCGTCGTCGGGGTGTCCGACATCGGCGCCGACCTGGTGCCGAGCTACCTCGACGACGAGCAGTCGTCCCACGCGGCGGACGTGGAGTCGGTGGGGAACATCGCCGAACCACAGCTGGAGAAGATCGCCGCGCTGGACCCGGACCTCATCCTGTCGTCCGATGTCCGGCACAAGGAGTACTACGACCAGCTCGCGGCGATCGCGCCGACGGTCTTCAGCGAGGACACCGGTGACACCTGGCAGGAGAACTACCTGCTGACCGGCGAAGCGCTCGGGAAGAAGCAGCAGGCGGAAGACCGGCTCACCGAGATCCGTGACCGCGCCGGCCGCATCGGCGACCGTATCCGGGACACGGATGGCGCAGGGGACGTGCCGGACGTCAGTGTCGTCCGCATCAAGGACGAGAACACCATCAGGTTGTACGGCGAGGACACGTTCTCCGGCTCGGTGCTCGCGATGGTCGGGCTTCCCCGTCCCGATAACCAGGAGTCCGGCTACCCCGGGCAGGACTACGGGATGTACGTCGTCTCACGGGAGAACCTGGACCAGGCCGGGGCCGACCTGATCCTCGTGGCGGTCCCCGAGGAGGGGACAGCCAAGGCGACAGAGTGGGCGGCCATCTCGGATGCGGTTCTCGACACCGCCACATGGAAAGCCTTCGACGGACGCAAGGTCGACGCGGACGAAGGCACCTGGATGACCTCGGTCAGCCCGATCGGTGCCGACCACATCCTCACCGACGTCGCGGACATCTTCGACGTCGACGGGCAGTGACCTCCCCAGGGTCACCGCACGGCGTCAGTCCCGGATGAAACCGTCGTACTCGCTGACCCGGGTGACGTCCTCGCCGTTGCGCAGGACGATCTGCAGGCCGCCCTCGGCATTCCACTCACACTCGTTTTCGGTGATGACGTACCATTCGTCGGTCTCATCATCCTTTTCGATGCTCGCCGCCGACCCCAGGGTCAGGTGGTCCCAGACATCAGCCGGGTCGGTGATGTCCGGGATGCCATAGTCGTCACGCTCCTCGGCGGAGAATTCCTCCACCGTCTCACGGTAATTCGCGAAGACCTGGGAGGTGGCGTCCTTCAGGGCGGACTCCGGCAGGGTCCGGAAGTTCGTCAGGCAGGTCGCGACAGCCTCGATGTCGACGTCCTCCCCGTCGTGGACGACGGTGAACTCCACATCATCATCCACGACGTCGACGCCCAGCGTCGCCGTCCAGTCGTCGTCGCTGTCATTGAACTGGCCGTGTCCCGGAATCTCGATCGTCATGCCGCAACCCTAACGTGTCTCAGCGTCCCGCCTGACACACCGGGCACCAGTAGATCTTGCGCGCAGCCATCTCCCCCAGTTCCACCGGCATCCCGCACACCAGGCACGGCAGTCCGGCGCGACGGTAGACGTACACTTCCCCGCCGTGGTCGTCCTTGCGCGGTTCGCGGCCCATCGCTTCCGGGGTGTGCTCGTCCCGGACCGTGTCGATCCGGCCGTGTTCCAGCCCGTAGTCCATGAGCACGACCATGTCGTCCCAGATGTCCCGGAGTTCCCCCTCGGTGAGCGACTTACCGGGAACGTTCGGGTCGATCCCGGCACGGAACAGGGCTTCGGTGCGGTAGATGCTGCCAACACCGGCGTACATCGACTGGTCCATCAACAGGGCCCCGATGGGCTTCACTGAGCGCCGCGTCCGGGTGAACGCGCGCTGCCGCTTCTCCTCGTTCAGGACGCCATCCCCGGTGTCCCCGCCGAGCGGGCGCAGCGGGTCCACACCGAGCTTCGCCAGCGCCGCGTCCTCCTCTGCCGGGCCGATGACGACGCAGCGCTGCGGTCCCCGCAGGTCCGCAGCGACGTCGCCGTTGTCAATACGCAGGCGTACCTGGCCGCGCGGTTCAGCGAACGGCTCCACCAGGAATGTGCCGATCAACCCCAGGTGGATGTGGATGATCCGGGCGTCCGGTGCATCCGTGTCGCCGAAGTGCAGGAAGAGGTGTTTGCCCCAGGCCGCGGCCCCGGCGAAGTCCAGCCCGTCGAGTGACGCCGCCTCCGTCGCGAAGCGTCCCTGCGGCGAGGAGACGTTGACCGGTCCACCGGCGAACTTCCTGGTGAGTTCGTCAGCCAACCGGTGGATCACATGTCCTTCAGGCATCAGCGCGCATCCGGATCGTTACCGCGAATCCTGTCAACCTGCCGGTCCGCGAGATCCATCAGAATCTGTGGTTCGTCGATACCGCTCGCATCGACACGGAAAGCCACCCCCTCGACATTCCCGACCACAACAGAGATGGGGTTGCCCTCACCCTGCGAGTCAGATTCGCTGACGACCGTGATCACGTGAACGTCGTCTGCTCCGACAATCTCGGCATCAGTCGAATCTGCCAGGAGGGTCACCTCAGGACGGTCGGGTTCGAGCTCAGAATGTTGAGTAAAGGTTCGGCACTCAGACATGTCATCCGGCAACGCCATTCCGGTGTTCTCGGGATCAGTGGAGATCATCGCATTCACCTCCCCACCATCCGAGTCTGCTTGTGGGAGGAACCCCACGGCTGCAGTCGTGTCGGGATTGTCATAGAGCTCCGCCAGCATCGATACCGCGGAGGGTGCGATCGCCGCACACGCCTCAGGTTCCGTGATCACCGCATTGGCAGACTCCAACAGGTCAGACATGTCTTCCTCATTGCCTTCGGCGACGATCTCGGAGGCATCACTCCACTCCCATCCTGCAGGTGTATCGGAATCGGTGAGCATCATGTCAGACGGATCCTTCGACGTGGCGTTACTGGAATCAGTACCGTCACCATCATTGCTGTCACCGGACGAACATGCGGCGGCCGAGGTCAGCAAACCGGCTGCCGCCAGCGCAGCGCATGCACGGCGGAAAGTCTTGTCGATCATCAGTACAGACTATCGGGTTCAGCGCTCCGGAACCGCGATGCGCCCCTCGACCGCAGCCAAACCGATGTCCGTACGGAAGTGGCCACCCGGCAACGAGATCTTGTCCAGCTCGTCATATGCGGCGGCACGGGCATCCTCCAGTGTGGAGCCCTTCCCGATCACGTTGAGCACACGACCACCGGCAGACACCAGTGCCCCGTCCTTCGCTGCGACACCGGCGGCACGGATTCCACGGGCCTCATCACCGGCCGCCGCGCCGGAGATCTCCACGCCCGTGACCGGAGTGCCCGGGTAGTTCTCCGCAGCGAGCACCACGGTGACCGCGTACCCGTCCTGCCACTCCAGCGGCGGGAGCTGGTCGAGCGTCCCCGTGGCCACCGCATTGAGCACCCCACCCAGCGGGGTGGTCAGCAGATCCAGGACCGCCTGGGTCTCCGGGTCACCGAAGCGGCAGTTGAACTCCACCACGGCAGGACCGTCCGTCCCCCAGGCGAGCCCGGCGTAGAGCAGGCCAGAGAAGGGGCAGCCCTCGGCCACCATCTGCCGGGCGACCGGCACGCAGACCTCGTCGACGATCCGCTGCACACCGTCCTCCGGCAGCCAGGGCAGGGGCGTGTAGGCGCCCATGCCGCCGGTGTTCGGCCCCTCGTCATTGTCGCCGACACGCTTGTGGTCCTGCGCGGGCAGCAGCGGCACCACCGTCTCGCCGTCCACCAGGCAGAACAGGGAGACCTCGGGACCGTCGAGGAAGCTCTCCAGCAGCACCGGGTTCCCGGCGGAGTGCACGTGGCGGACGTGCTCGAGCGCCGCCTCGCGTTCCGGGGTGACCACGACGCCCTTGCCGCCGGCCAGGCCGTCGTCCTTGACGACCCAGGTGGGACCGAAGCGGTCGATCGCGGCGGCGATGTCATCCTCCGACGCGCCCGGGAGGATCGACTCCGCGTGGGCCGTCTTCACGCCCGCGGACGCCATGATGTCCTTGGCGAAGGCCTTGGACCCCTCGATCCGTGCCGCGGCGGACGACGGGCCGAAGACCGCGAAACCTGCGTCGCGGAGCACGTCGGCGACACCAGCGACCAACGGGATCTCCGGGCCGATGACGACCAGCTCCGCCGACAGTTCCCTGGCGAGGGCCACGACGGCGTCGGCGTCGTCCCCCTTGATTCCCGGGTGCAGCGTGGCGACCCCGGCGAGACCAGGGTTGCCGGGTGCGACATGCACCTCACTGACCTCGGGGTCAGTGGACAGTGAGTAGGCCAGGGCGTGTTCGCGGGCTCCGTTGCCGATGACGAGTGTGCGCATGGGTGAACAGTTTAGCCGCTACCATCGACGGCATGGCTTCCGTATTCAGCAGCATCATCTCCGGCGACCTCCCGGGCCGTTTCGTCTACCGGGACGACACCGTCGCCGCCTTCCTCACCATCGAGCCGGTGGCCTACGGGCACACCCTCGTCGTGCCGGTGGAGGAGGTCGACAAGTGGACCGACATCGAGCCGGACCTGTGGGCGCATCTCAACGAGGTCGCCCAGCATGTCGGCGCTGCCATCGTGGACCAGTTCGACGTCCCGCGGGCCGGCTACCTCATCGCCGGTTTCGAGGTGCCGCACGCCCACATCCACGTCTTCCCCGCGGCGGACATGTCGGGTTACGACCTGTCGAAGGCGCTGGGGATGAACGACACCGACCCGGATCAGATGGACGCCGCCGCCGAGAAGATCCGGGCAGGGCTGCGGTCCCGGGGAGTCGACGTGAGCGTCGGCTGATGCAGGAGGAGATCGAGTCCATCGCCAAGGCGATCGCCGAGGCGGAGTCCGAGGCGCAGCAGGTACAGCAGGAACAGTTCCAGGAAGCCCCCGGAAAAACGATCCTCAACCAGCTGTCACAGTTCACCGACGGTGTGCGCAACACCCTGGAGTTCCCGTCGCGCCTGCTCCCTCGCACCCCGCAGCTGCCGGGTGGGACCACCACGTTGCCGATCGGCGCCCGCCAATACACCGTCGGCTTCGTCGACGACCTGTGGCACGCACGTCCCACCGACGAACGGCCCTACCCGGTGGTCCTGCTGCACGGAACGATCTCCTCCAAGAACGTCTGGCAGAACCTGGTGGTGTCCCTGCGGGACAAGGGGTGGGTGGTGTTCGCCCCCGACTACGGCATTCACGGTACGCAGGACGTTCTGACCTCCGCGCGGGACATCGCCGCCTACCTGGACCAGGTGCTCGCCGCCACCGGGGCGGAGAAGCTCGACATCGTGGGGCACTCCCAGGGTGGACTGCTCGCCCGGTACTGGATCAACGAGATGGGCGGCGCCGACAAGACCCACCACCTGGTGTCCCTGTCCTCCCCGCACCACGGGACGACGGTCCGCGGGTTGCTCGCCTCGGTCATCACGGCCAGTGAGACGACGGTGCGTGTGGCAGAGGCGGTCGTCAGCAAGATGATGGGGCCGGCGGGCATGCAGCAGGTCGTGGGGTCGCCGCTGATCGAAACGATGACGACCGGCCCGGAGACCCGTCCGGGGATCCGGTACTCCTGCCTGGCGACGCGCAACGACACCACAGTGGTCCCCTTCGAGACCACGTTCCTGGAACCGGACTCCGGTGACGGACCCGGCGGGCCAGCACGGGTGTGGAACGCCTTCCTGCAGGACCACGGGGTGAGCAGGGTGCGTCACGACGAGATGCCGGCGCATCCGGAGGTGCAGGACCTGGTGGTGAAGATCCTCGAGGAGGGTCTGAGCGACTGAGCGCGACCACCGCGGCTTCAACCCCGGGGCATTGTCGGTTTCGGAAGCGGTAAACCGACAATGCCCCGGGGTCACGGGAGGAATGGACGAGAATAGTCTCTTGCTTACCGGGTAAGTTACCGGGTAACGTCCTGGTTACTTACCGAGTAAGCAACACCCCTTCCAGCCGAGGAACACGCCATGTCCATCAAGTTCGCCCTGCTCAGCCTGCTGGCCGAGCAACCGAGGAGCGTGGGGAAGTTGAAGTCGGACTTCGAGACCCGCACCCGGGCCACCTGGCCAGTCAACGTCGGGCAGGTCTACCAGACCGTCCAACGTCTCGCCCGGGACGGTCTCATCGACGTCGCCGGAACCGACACCGGCACCTCCGGACGACACACCGAGATCTACGCCGTCACCGACAAAGGCGCAGAGGAACTCTCCGCCTGGTGGCACGAACCCGTGCTCCCCCCACCCAACGACCGGGACGACCTGGTGATCAAGACCGCGATGGCCGCCTCCCCGAACGGCCTACTCCCGGACGGTATGGATTTCGCGGCGGTGCTGCACAACCAGCGGCTCGCCGTCCTGGACGAACTGCGCACCCTGACCCGGAAGAAAGCCGACGTCCCCCCGTCCACCGCCGCCGACCGGCTGCAGCTGGAACGACGGATCTTCGACCTCGAATCCCAGATCCGCTGGCTCGACCAGGTAGAAGCCCTGCCACCCACCACCGCCGAGGAGAACTGAGACCATGACACGCCCCAACACCACCTCTCCCCTGTCTCCCCGACGCCTCTCCGGCAACGACGCCGAGGACGCGACAACCTCTGCCGCCGCGCTGCACCTCGACAAGGTCAGCCGGTTCCACCAGGACGGTCCGACCACCGTGACCGCCCTCGACAAGGTCACGCTGACCATCGAACCCGGTGAACTGGTCGCCGTGATGGGTCCGTCCGGCTCCGGTAAGTCGACCCTGCTCAACGTCGCCGGCACGCTCGACACCGCCAGTGACGGGCGCGTCCTCGTTGCCGGGGTGGACGTCTCGCACCTCTCCGCACGGGCCCGCGCCGAAGTCCGCCGCACCCACGTGGGCTACGTCTTCCAGGACTACAACCTCATCCCGACGCTGACGGTGGCGGAGAACGTTTCCCTGCCGATGGAACTCAACGGCACGAAACGCCGGGCGGCCCGCGCCGCGGCGCTCGAGGCCCTGGACGAGATCAGTCTCGGTGACCTCGCCGACCGTTTTCCGTCCGAGGTGTCCGGCGGCCAGCAGCAACGCGTCGCCGTGGCACGCGCCCTCATCGGTGACAGGCACCTCTTCCTCGCCGACGAGCCCACCGGCGCCCTGGACTCGGTCACCGCCGAATCCGTAATGTCGCTGCTGCGTAACCGGGTCTCCGACGGCGCTGCCGGCCTGCTGGTCACCCATGAGCCCCGCTTCGCCGCGTGGGCGGACCGCACCGTGCACCTGCGCGACGGCCGGATCGTGGAGTGATCGCCATGTCGAACATCTTCTCCCGGCTCCGCGTCGCCCTGCGCCTCGCCCGGCGCGACCTGGCCGCCCACAAGATCCGCACCGTCGTCGCCGTGCTGCTGTTCGCGCTGCCGGTGTCACTGGTGGTGGGGTTCGTGTCCATGACGATGGGATACGACCGGTCGCACATGAACTCTCCGGTCAACGACGTCGGAACCGTGTCTTTCCCCCGAGAGCCTGGTGATCCGGTCACCTCAGACACCGTTACGGCGCAAAGCGCCGACCTGTCGGCTGCCCTCGGCGACCTCGCCGATTCACTGTCGCCTGGTGTTCTACAGACTTCCCACTTCACCCGAGACGGTCGTAGCGCTGACTTGAGCATCATCACAGTCGACTCTTCAGTAAACGGTTCTGGCCCTGCCGTGGAACCGGGGAATATCTATCTCACCGATCAGGCTGCCTTCCTCATGGGGGCCGACGACGGCGATACGGTCACCGTCGACGGCGCCCAGCTGACTGTCACCGTCGGCGCCGACTACCAGGGGTCGGTCGCCAGTGCCCAGGACGTCCCGACCAATCGAACTGCAGTGAACGTGACCTGGTATCTACCGGCTGATCGGTCGCAGGCGGACACGATCACAGACGCAGTCAGAGATTCCGGTGACGAGAGCGTCTCGAAAGCGAATGTCTTCACGCCAGGCTACAGCGGCTCCACCTTGTCCAATCCCACTGACGCACTCACTGTGATCGGTGTCGGAACTCTGGGGATCCTGCTGATTTCGGCGGTAATCACGCCGATCTTCGCTGTCTCCGCTCGACGACAACGCCATGCTATGGGCTTGCTGAGCGCCACCGGAACGGCGCCACGCGACCTACGCCTTGTGATGTTCTCTGAAGGCCTCGTCACAGGTGCCCTCGGTACGGTCATCGGCCTCGTACTCTCGACTGGAGTCTCAGCAGGGCTGACCGCGCTTGTCCCGGGAGCGGATTTCTACTGGTCCTGGCCCACCGCAGCTGTGATCTCTGTCATCGCGCTGATCTGTGGAATCACCTCGTCGCTCCTCCCCGCACTTCGAACAGGAAGGGAGGACCCCGTCCAGGCCCTCGCCGACGGAAGCAGTGTACGAATGACCTCCTTCCGGAAACGCATGCTCATCGGCCTGGTGTTCCTGGTCCCGGGCATCGCTCTCACGACGACGACCGAGGAGGGCTCTTTTGTGCTCGGCGTCTCCCTCTGCGGGATAGGGGTTGTACTCAGCAGCGCTCTCGTCGTGTGGCTAATGTCCCGGCTGAGCACGATCCTCCCCACCTCAGCACGACTGGGTGTTCGTGACAGTCGACGCAATAGTCACCGTACTGTCCCTGCCGTCGCAGCCATCGCCGGTGCCACCTTCCTCGCGACGGTTGTTCTGACATTGCCCTACAACTCCACAACCGAAACCCGTTACCGGGATAACGTGGCTGTCCTCTCTGGCTCGCAAGGAGGGGAAGAAGCTTCCTACTCCTCCGAAATCGAGCAAACGTCCGAGCGGATGGACGCCCGTTCACACCACACCGTCGCGGATGTGGACACGGTCTCCCGAGGCAGCTCCACTTACCACGCGACCTTGGCACGCTCTCCAGAAGTAGAGGATTATGTCTACACCAACGAATGGGCCGAGCTTCGGGTGACTGACGGTGGACTATTCGCCGCATTTAAGGGCACCGAAGACAAGGACATCCGTTCCGCATCCGACGCCCTCGCCGCCGGCAAGGCTGTCGTCAGTGACCCTCGGCTCATCAAAGACGGCATACTGACCGTGGAGCTGCGGGAGTCCGACCCCTACTACGGCTATCTCAGGGACGCGGACGCACCAGCCGACGAAACGCTGTCTCTCCCCGCCGTCGTTGTGCCTGGACTTGCCGGCACGGGAGCAATCGACGGTGCCGCGATAAGTCCCGACACCGCTGCAGCCCTGGGACTGGAAACGAGGTACGTCGGCACGGCGTTCATCCTCGATTCACCGGCCACAGTGAGTCAGGCAGCGCTGACTGCGATGGGAGTCTGGCCGGTGAACTCACAGTTCGCCACGGTCGACACACCATCCGTCGACGGAGTGCGAGCCCTCTCAGTCACCATCCCCGTCGTGCTGAGCTGGGCCCTCACCCTGGGCACTGTGCTGCTCGTTATCCTGCTCGCCGCCGCCGAGTCCCGACGTGACAGCGCCACCATCACAGCTGTCGGTGCCCCTCCGGGGCTGTTGCGCCGGTACTCCGCCGCACAGGCAGTCTTGATCGCCCTCCCCGGCACGGCGATCGGTGTGCTGGTGGGGTTGCTGCCCAGGGTCAGTCAGACAGCGTGCGACCTGCTGCAGAACTCTCTGTTCTACTCCGGTTTCCTCACCCCCTCCCAGTGGCTCGCACTCGGCCTGACCGCCGTCGTCGGCCCGGTGCTCGCCTGGATCGCCGGGTCCGCCATCGGCGCAGTCACCTCCCGGGACCGTTCGCCGGTCCGCCGTCGGTGAAGACCATCCGGTGCACGGAGCACCCGCCCCGGTGGCAGAGTGGGGCCATGCGTGCACCCCGACCGCCACGACCACGACACCCACAACCCCCACTCGTCGCCCGCCTCCTCGACCGCCTTCCGCAGCCCACCACACCCTGGGAGGACTCGGCAGGCACCGGAGACACCCCAGACGAGACCGATGCACGCCCCGTCGTCCTGGTGCACGGCACGGCCGGAAGCCGGGACAACTTCGAGAAGATCGTGCCGGTCCTCCGCGGGACCGGGCGCCCGGTCCTGTCCGTCTCCTACGGTCACCGTGGAACCGGTGGGCTGATCGCCTCGCTCGACGAGGTCGTCGACCAGCTCACGGCCATCACGAGTAGGTTCGGCGCCGTCGACCTGGTCGGCCACTCCCAGGGCGGGCTGCTCGCCCTCGCCGCCGCCGGAGTCATCGAGGACAGCGATGAGGACGGCAGCGACGACACCGCCCGCGATACGGCCCACCATGCCGTCCACCACGTCGTCGGCCTCGCCGCGGACTTCCGCGGGGTGGGGCGGCCGTGGTTCCGTCCACCGGAGTCCCGGCTCCTCCGCCGTATCGACCAGGCACTTCTTCCCGCACTGGCCGACCAGCTCGCCGGGTCCCCGGCGTTACGGGACGTCCTGCAGCACACGGTGCGCACCCGGGTGCCCGTCACCCAGATCATCACCCGAGGCGACTGGATCGTCCCCGCGGCCCGTGCCCGCGCGTTCACCACGCCGGACCCGCTGACCGGGCTGCCCGCCCACCCCGGTCCGGCCCGCGTCGTCACGGTCCAGGACCACTACCCCGACGCCCGCATCAGTCACGCGGTGATCCCCTACCACCGCCTCGTCGGCACGCTCGTCACCGAGGCACTGGCGCACCCGCCGGGGGTCACCCGCCCCACGAGTCGCGGCCGGACCTCCCGCCAGTGTCCGGATCATCTGTAGCGTCATCCACCGAATTCGCCGAGTCCTCCGGATTCTCTGAGTCCTCTGAGCCCTCTGAGTCCTCTGACACGTCCGGGTCGTCCATCTCCTCCGGATCGATGACGTCCTCGTCATCGCGCCACACCGGCAGCAGGATCCGGAACGTCGTCCCCTCCCCCTTCTCGCTCTCCACAGTGATCGTCCCGTTGTGCAGTTCGATCAGACGCTTGACGATGGACAGACCCAGACCCGAGCCGCCCGAGGCCCGGGACCGGGACACGTCCGCCCGGTAGAACCGTTCGAACAGGTGCGGGAGATCGTCGGCGGAGATACCGTCGCCGTCATCGATGACCTCGACGGCGACCATGTCGTCGTCCGGCCGACTCAGCCGGATCGTGACCGCGGCGTCGTCCCCGGCATGCCGCATCGCATTGGTCACCAGGTTGCCGACGACCTGGTGCAGTCGAGCACTGTCACCGACGGTCACGGGCACCGACCGGGTCTCGTTACGCACGCTCACCGACCGGCCCGGGAAACCGACGCGGGCGTTCTCCGCCGCGGACAGGCAGATCTCCAGCATGTCCACCGGATCCTCGCGCATCGGCCGGCCCTCGTCCATGCGCACGAGGGTGAGCAGATCCTCGACCAGCAGGCTCATCCGCCCGGCTTCGGCGGCGATCCGGTCGATGACCATGTCCGGGTTGTCGGTCGCCCCGGACCGGTACAGGTCGGCGTACCCGCGCACACTGGTCAGCGGGGTCCGTAGTTCGTGGGAGGCGTCACCGATGAAGCGGCGCATCGACGCCTCCGCCTCACGCGCCTGCCGTTCCGAGTCGTTCACCGCGATGAACGCCCCCTGGATCTGGGCGAGCATCCGGTTCAGTGCGACCGACAGGCGCCCGACCTCCGTCTTCGGCGACCAGTTCGGCACACGCTGGTCGAGGTGCCCCCGGGCGATCCGTCCTGCGGTCTGTTCGACCTGGTAGAGCGGCTGCAGTGCGCGACGGACAAGGAACAGGCTCGCCGCCGTCACCGAGGCGAGGATCAGCAGGCTGATGACGATGAGCATCGTCGTCATCCCGCTCATGATCTTCGACTCCCCGTCCATCGGCAGGGCGAAGACGGTGACCCCGCCATCCTCATTCGTCACCGCCGCCGCCCGCCAGGGGGCCTGGGACGCCGAGTAGGCCGAGGCGGGGACCGTCACCGGACGGGTCGGCTCGGTGATCGAGGAGACGTCCGGCAGGGAGTCGTTGACACTGTTGGGCCCGGTGGTCTGGCAGGCGTCACCGGGCAGCCCCCAGTACATCTTCGACGGGGGCCGCTGCATCCGCAGCTGGTCATGGGACTGGTAGGTGTTGCGGCACGGCGACTCGGTGATGCTCGTCGCCCAGGTCGCACTGTCCCGGAGCTGTTCGTCGACCCGCTCGGTGAGGAAACGCTGCATCATCCCGGTCACCACGGTTCCCGACACGGTCAGCCCCAGCGCCGTGAGCACGGCGATGACCAGCACCAGCGACACCCGGAGCGGGTAGTGGGACAGAAAAACCCCCGGGTACTGCCGGCCCGCCCGACGGGCGCCGGCCGTCATCCTGCCCGATCCCGCCATCAGCTGCGCGGCAGCCTCAGGACGTAGCCCACCCCGCGCACGGTGTGGATCAGTCGCGGATCCTGGGTGTCGATCTTGCGGCGCAGGTAGGAGACGTAGGACTCGACGACATTGCCGTCACCGCCGAAGTCGTACTCCCACACCGCGTCGAGGATCCTGGACTTGGGCACCACGACCTCGGAGTTGACCAGCAGGTAGCGCAGCAGCTTGAACTCGGTCGGCGACAGGTCCACGACCTTGCCGGCCTTGGTGACCTCGTGCATGTCGTCGTTGAGGGTGATGTCGGCGTAGGTGATCAACGACGAGTCGTCCTCCTCCGCCGGCTGGACGCGGCGCAGGATCACCCGCAGCCGGGTGATCACCTCCTCCAGGGCGAAAGGTTTGGTGACGTAGTCGTCCGCACCGATCGTCAGCCCGTGGATCCGGTCGTCGACCCCGTCCTTGGCGGTGAGGAACAGGACCGGCGCCTCGTGCCCGTCCTCCCGGAGCTTGTTGAGCAGCGTGAACCCGTCCATGCCCGGCATCATCACGTCGAGGATGAAGGCGTCGGGACGGAAGTCCTTGGCGATCTCCCGTGCGGTCGCCCCGTCCGCGGCGGTGCGGACCTCGAAGTCCTGGAACTCCAGCCGTGCCTTGATCAGGTCGGCGATGTTGGCCTCGTCGTCCACGACGAGAACCTTCACCGGCTGGACGCTGTGGGCACCGTGAGCAGCGTGAGCACTGTGTGCGCCGTGGCTGGAGGTACTGGGACTGTTCGACAGAGGCACGTTCATATCTCCCTAGTCTGCGCCGGGAATCCGGGTTTTTCATGCTGGGCACATCCAGACTACCTGTGACTTGCGTGACCTTCCGGTGAAGGCTGACCCAATACACGCCCGGCGAAAAGTGGCTCAACGACGTAACCAGGGGATAGGATAGCCCCCGTGAACATTCGGAGAACACCTGCACACCACAGCGCCCCCACCCGCACCATCCGGCGTCGGGCCGCGGCCCTCGGCATCGCAGCGGTCGCCGCCCTCGGCATCGGCGGGCTGGGCATCGCCCCGGCCACCGCCGCACCGAGCGTCCCCGCCCTGCCCGCCGCAGGCGACATCGCCCTGCCCGGACCCGACGAGATCAACGACATGGTCCGCGACGGTGTCCTCGACGCACACGACGCCGCCCTGCTGCAGGCCGGCCAGGTGCCCGAGCAGTTCCGCGGCGCCTACGAACAGGGCGTCCGCGACCTGGCCGACCTCGTCGCCCCCGGCGCCGTCCAGGAGCGCCAGGACGCCCGCGACGCCGCCGAGCGCGAAGCCGCAGCCGCCCGTGCCGAGCGTGAGGCTCGCGCCGCCGCCCAGCAGCGACGCGCCAGCACCACCAACACCCCGTGCCCGGCGTCCGCCCGCGTCTGCGTCGACATCGACGGCAAGCGCACCTGGCTGCAGCGCGACGGCGACACCTCCTACGGTCCGGTGAGCATGTCCCCGGGCAAGCCCGGCCAGGACACCCCCCGTGGCAACTTCACCGTGCAGTACAAGGTGAAGGACGAGATCAGCCGTGAGTTCAACAACGCGCCGATGCCCTACGCCGTGTACTTCACCAACAACGGCCACGCCTTCCACCAGGGCACCCTGGACACCCAGTCCGCCGGTTGTGTGCGGATGAACAACCAGGACGCGGTCACCTACTTCAACGCCCTCAACCCGGGCGACCAGGTGTTCATCTACTGATGACCGGTCCCGGACCGCGCCCCGAACTGCGCTACCGCCCCGCCGTCGAGGGTGACCGCGACTTCCTGCGGGCGCTCTACATCCTCACCGACCAGTGGGGTGACGAGAGCCGGCCGGTCAGTGACGGCATCGACGACGAGCTCGAGACCTACGTGGAGCGCTGGACCCCGGACCAGCCCGCCGTGATCCTCGAGGACGTGGGCGGCCCCACCCCGACACCGGTCGGTGGTGCCTGGCTGCGGACCTTCACCGCCGAGGACCCCGGGGCGGGATTCGTCTCCGACGACATCCCCGAAGTCGCCATCGCCCTGCGCCCCGAGTACTCCGGGCACGGGCGCGGCACCGCGCTGATGTCCGAGATGCTGGACACCGCGCAGGCCGCCGGCTTCCCGGCCGTCTCCCTGGCCGTGGACCTGGGCAACGACCGCGCCCGCCACGTCTACGCGAAACTCGGTTTTGTCGACAGTGACGTCAACGGCGGCCTCGACCCGAGCGGGCAGTGCCACGTGATGGTCCACCGCTTCGACTGATCCGGCCCTCCCCGATCCCGGTCTAGCCGATCCTGGTCACGGCGTTCTCTGCACTGATCAGGCACATCGGCACCCCCACCCCGGGTGTGGTCGTCGAACCGGCGTAGAACAGGTTCGACACCGCCCGCGACCGGTTGGTGCCGCGCATGAACGCCGACTGGGTCAGCGTGTGTGCCAGGCCGAGCGCCCAGCCGCGCCAGGAGTTGTAGCGCCCGGCGAAGTCCGCCGGCCCCAATGTCCGGCGGACGACCACCCGGTCCACCAGGTCCGGCACCCCCGCCCGCTCGGCGATGAGTTCCAGTGTCGCATCGGCGATCGCCTCCACCGTGTCCGGTCCCATCTGCGGGTCGCAGGCGACGGGCACGAGGACGAAGAGGTTCTCGTGGCCCTCCGGCGCCACGTCCGGATCGGTCGCCGACGGCCGGGAGACGTACACCGACCGCGACGCCTGCCGGTCCGTCGTCCCCGCGGCACCGTCGAACACCGCGGCGAAGTCGGGCGTCCAGTCGTCACTGAAGATCAGGGTATGGTGCGCCAGCTCGGGCAGCGCACCCCGCACCCCGAGCATGACGACCACCGCACCGACACCCGGATCGGCACGGTGCCACCGCCGTTCCGGGTAGGTCTGCAGCCCCACCGGAAGCAGTTCGGTCTCGGTGTGGTGCAGGTCGGCGGCACTGACGACGACATCGGCGGGGATGAACTCCTCACCGGCACCGTCCTGGGTACGGACGGTGACGCCGCGGGCGCGGGCAGCGAAGAGCTGCGCGGTGACGCGTCCCACGCCAGGTACCCGGCGCAACGGGTTCGCCCGGTCACGGTCGGTGACGATCCCGGTGACGTCCGCCCCCGTCCGCACGTCGACCCCGTGGGCGACGGCGAGCCGGTGCAGTGACTCCACCACCGAGGCGAAACCGCCGACCGGGTACTTCACCCCCTGCACCAGGTCGGTGAAACTCATGAGCTGGTACAACGCCGGAGTCTGCGACGGACGCGAGGAGAGGAACACCGCCGGGTAGCTCAGGATCTGGCGGAGACGACGGTCCCGGAACCGACGGTCGACCAGCCCCTCCAACGACCCGGTGAGTAGCCGGACCAGCCGGCCCGCGCGCCGCAGCACCCCGAGTCCCAGGAACGGCGCCGGCGAGGTGAACCCGGTGTAGAGGAAACGGTCCACGGCGATGCGGTAGGTGTCCCCCGCCTCCTGCAGGTACCGCCTGATCTGTCCGCCTGCGCCTGGTTCGAGTGACTCGAAGAGCTCGGCGACGGCATCCTCCCCCACCGGGACATCGACCGGGTCCAGCCCCTGGGGAAGCAGACGGTAGCACGGGGAGAGGTCCACCAGGTCCAGCTGGTCCCCGGTGGAGGTGCCCATCAACGCGAAGAAACGGTCGAAGGCCTCGGGCATGAGGTACCAGCTCGGACCGGTGTCCCACCGGAACCCCGGTGCCTCGTCGACGGTGAGTGAGCCCGCGCGCCCGCCCACCGCGTCCCCCCGTTCCAGCAGGGTCACCGCGTAACCACGCCGGGCCAGCAGCCCGGCGGTCGACAGTCCCGCGACTCCGGCACCGATGACGACGGCCCGGCCGCGGACGCCGCTCACCGTCGGCCCCTGACGGTCCCCCGGGCGGCTTCGCAGGCGACTTCCCCGACAACTTCCCGGGCAACTTCCCGGGTGGTGAGGACCACCTTGACCGGCGCGGGCACCCGGACGCGGGTGTGCCGGAGCTGTGCAGGCGGAGTACGGCGCAACCGTGCCGACAGTTCCTCGTAGAGTGCCGCGGCCGCCGACACCCCCGCCCGGCACCCGGCCGGCAGCGACGGGACACGCTCACGCCCCGCGGCGATGCCGGCGTCCACGTCGTCCAGGATCCGGTCACGGGCCTGCGCCGTCAGCGGGCCGTCCTGCAGCTCCGGCAGGTACGTCCTCCCCAGCGAGTCCTGGTCGTCGCCCAGGTCCCGCAGGAAATTGACCTTCTGGAACGCCGCGCCCAGCGCCGCCGCACCCTCGCCCAGCCAGGCGCGCTGCGCCGCAGGCACCGGCCCGCCGTGTGCGAGGAAGATGTCCAGACACATCAGGCCGATGACCTCGGCGGAGCCGTGGATGTAGCGGGCCAGGCTCTCCTCGTCGTGCACCGCCCGGTCGATGTCGCTGCGCATGGAGGCGAAGAACGCCGTCATGTGCGCCGGGTCGATCCGGCAACGCACCGCCGTGGCCGCCCACGCATGCAGCACCAGGTCGGTGTGGAAGCCCTCGTCGGCGGCGGCGAGCACCCGGTCCTCGTAGCCGTCGAGGACCGCCCGGGGATCAGGGTGCCCCGTGGCCGCACCGTCGACGATCTCGTCGGCGATACGCACCACGGCGTAGAGATTCCGCACGTCCTCCCGGACCCCGGCGGGCAGCAGCCGTGTGGCCAGGGAGAACGACGTGGAGTAACGACCGATCACGGTGGCGGAGACGCGCTCGGCCAGCGCCGCGTACATGTCTGCGGCGGTGCTGCGGTGGCGGGCACGCCGACGAGGGCCCCGACGAGGACTACGAGTGTTCATCGACACACAGCGTACCCCGACCGCACCCCCGCACCCGGTACGTTCACCGAGGCAATAGTCTGTGAGGCATGGCCACCACAACACGGGACGACACCGCCCGACTCGCCGGCATCTACCGCGGCCCCACCCTCGCCTGGGCGTTCTGGGACTGGGGGTCCGCCGCCTTCAACGCGGTGCTGGTGACCTTCATCTTCTCCGTCTACCTCACCGACTCGGTCGGCGGCTCCATCGACGGCAGTGCCGGCGACGGCATCAGCCCGGCGACCTGGTACGGCTGGGCGATGGCCCTCGGCGGGGTGACGATCGCGCTGATCGCACCGGTGATGGGACGCCGCGCCGACGCACGCGGGACGCGACGCAGATCGGTGATCCTGTGGACGCTGGTCACCGTCGGGCTGATGTTCAGCCTGGTCGGCATCGGCGACGACGCCCCGGGCTACTTCTGGGCCGGCATCGTGATCATGAGCGTGGCATCGGTGACCTTCGAGTTCGCCGAAGTCAGCTACTTCGCCATGCTCTCGCAGGTCTCCACCCGCGAGAACGTCGGACGGGTGTCCGGCTTCGGCTGGTCGATGGGCTACTTCGGCGGAATCGTCCTGCTGCTCGTCTGCTACCTCGGGTTCATCGCCGGTGAGGGCGACACCCGCGGGCTGCTCGGCGTCCCGGTGGAGGACGGCTGGAACGTGCGCATCGTCGCCGTCATCGCCGCGGTTTGGTTCCTGGTCTCGGCGATTCCGGTGATGCGCAAGGTCCCGGAGAACACCGCGGACCCGAGTGCGGCGACGTCCTCGGTGAAGGCGTCCTACCTCGGACTGTTCCGTGACATCGCCTCGCTGTGGCGCACCGACCGCTCGGCGGTGTGGTTCCTCATCGCCTCGGCGGTCTTCCGTGACGGACTGGCCGGCGTGTTCACCTTCGGTGCGGTGCTGGCGGTCTCGGTGTACGGGCTGAGTCCGGCCGACGTTCTGCTCTTCGGCGTGGCCGCCAACGTCGTCTCGGCGATCGGCGCACTGGCCTGCGGTTACATCGACGACAGGATCGGGCCGAAACCGGTGATCATGGTGTCGCTGATTCTGCTGGTGGTCGACGCCTTCGTCCTGTTCTTCGTGGACGGTCCGGCGATGTTCTGGATCTTCGGTCTCCTGCTGTGCCTGTTCGTCGGCCCGGCGCAGAGCGCGTCGCGCTCGTACCTGACACGGATCTGCCCGGAGGGACGGGAGGGCCAGATGTTCGGCCTGTACGCCACCACCGGACGCAGCGTCAGTTGGATGGCCCCGGCCGCGTTCGCCCTCTTCACCGGGCTGACCGGCGACGACCGCTTCGGGATCATGGGTATCGCCGTGGTGCTGCTGGTCGGTCTGCTGCTGCTCACCAAGGCGAGGGGTGCCGGCGTGCGCTGAGCGTGGGAGCGTACCCGATTCGGCCGGGCGTCGGCGGCGTCGGACGGGAGCCGGTACGCCTGCACGTACCGTCACCTAGTGTGGACAGTGGAGACGGCAGGGGGTCGCCTCCGGACGATCCCAGGGGGACACATGACCACGCCACGTTTCTGGACGACGCAGGATCTGCGCGCCGCCGGCAAGACGCACAGCGACATCGCCGGGGCGGTACGCAGAGGTGAGGTCTTCCGCATCACCCGCGACCTCTACTCCGCCGAGGAGCCCGACGACCTGGTCAAGCTCAAGGCGCTTTCCTGGGCACGCCCGGAGATGGTCTACACCGGGGACACCGCCGCCTTCCTCCACGGCCTCGTGACGATGCGCTGGCCCGCCCACGGGCGCGTGCCGAGAACCAGAAGCCGCGACGGCGGTGAACTGCTCACGCTGACCGGTGCGGTGACCCGGCGCACGTGCCGACGGTGGGGCGTGACCACCCTGACTCCACTGGAAACCGCGGCAACCGCCGGGTCCGTGGCGCTACCGGCGCGACGGGCGCTGCTGGAACGCGCCTACTCCGGTGTGAAGGGAAATGACCGACTCGCCACCGACCTCGCAGCCCTCCCACCGTCGGTACGGGCGAAAGCTACCGCCCTGACGGACGGTCTCATCACCGGAGCCGCCAGCGAACTGGAGCTGAAGGCCGTCCGCGTCATCGTCGCCGCACTCGACGGGTTGGACGTCGAGATACAGGTCAACGGGATGATCCGTGGCTACCGCTTCGACGTCGTCATCCCCGGGCCCCGCGTGTGCATCGAGATCGACAGCAGCCGCTACCACTCCGCGAGAAGTGCGCGACGCGAGGACTTCATCAAGGACCGCTGGAAAGGCAATGCCGCCGTGCGGTGGGGATGGACGCTGCTGCGCTACCCGGACGTCAGCATCGACAAGACCCCTGATGCCGTCGGCGAGGAGGTCAGGGACACGGTCACCTACAACCTCGCATACCCACGCACCCGTCGGCAGCGCACACATGAAATCCCCACGGACCGTCCGATATGGCTGCAGTGATCGCGGTGGCGCGTGCGGGCGTGCCCGATCATGCGGACGGATGACACCGAAATGGGGAATCGGGTACGCCCGCACGCACCGGGACGACGGGTCCTACAGCATCAGCTGCATGAGCGTCATGTCGAGCCAACGGTCGAACTTGGTGCCCACCTGGCGGATCGTCCCGCAGCCCTCGAAACCGAGCTTGGTGTGCAGACGAATCGACGCGGTGTTCCCGCCCTCGATCGCCGCGACCATCACATGCTTGCCGTTGCGGCGGGCGTGCTCGATGAGCGCCTGCATCAGTGCGGTGCCCACTCCCCCGGCGCGTCGGGTGCCGTCGACGTAGATTGAGTTCTCCACGGTGTGGCGGAAGCCGTCGTAATGCCGGAACTCGCCGTACGTCGCGTAGCCGAGCACCGCACCGTCGTCGGCCTCGGCGACGAGGGCGCAGGTCCCGGGCAGCCGGTACCCGCGCAGCCAGGCCCGACGGTTGTCCTCGTCGACGATCTCGTCGTTCCAGACCGCGACGGTGTTCGCCACCGCGTCGTTGTAGATGGCGGTGATCGTGGGGACGTCAGCGTCGGTCGCCGGACGGATGCTGATCTCGGTCACAGGGGAGAGACTACTTCTTCGGCTTCTTCGGCGCGGCGATCAGCGCGCCGGCGATCGCGGCGATGAAGAGGTCCTTCGACAGACCGGTCCCGGCCTCGGACGGACGGATGCCGTCCTTCCTGGTCATCTGCTCGTTGCGGAAGTAGATGGAGAGAAAACCGGTGTTGATCGCACCGAGTGCCAGACCCGCAAGCCGGTTGGAGACGAACGGGGTCAGCAGCGATGCCCCGACACCGATCTCCGAGTAGGAGACGACCTTGCTGAACGTGTCGGGGTCCAGCTTGGCCACCTGCGGCACACCGGTGGCGGCGAACTGCTGCAGGCCCGCAGCGGCCTCGGTGGGCATCTTGAGCTTGCCGATGCCGGACTGCAGGAAGTACGCGCCGCTGAGACTGCGCAGGATGGTGGTCGAGATGCTCATGATCGTCCTTCTGGTGTCAGACATGTAGTTGATATGACAACTTTTTCCTCAGCCGACCCTACTCCCCTACGCTCCCCCGCGCACCCCCTGAACGGGGTATTAATAAAATATGTGTCCCCGGCCACCTTCCTGGACAGTTATCATTCCGGCAAGGCGGAAAAGCCCCGCCATCACTGACGCTCACCACGGAGGAACCCCCATGTCGTTCATTCTCGAGATCCAGGAAATCGTGTGGGGCCCGATCCGGGACCTCTACGTCGAATTCACGTCCGGTCTGCCGGTCTTCACACCTCCGCCCGCACCGTCCTTCGGCGACATCAGTGTCGACCTGGGCTCGTCCGGACTCGGCTCGACCTTCGGGGATGCGAACCTCGGTTCCTCCTTCGGGGACGCCAACCTGGGTTCGACCGACTTCGGGTCCTCCTTCGGTTCCAGCAACGGTGACCAGAACCTCGGTTCCTCCGGCCTCCAGCTGCCGAACCTGCCCATCGGCTCCTAGCACCCCCGGGTTCCCCTCACAGCCACGGCCCCGTCGGGCCGTGGCTTTCCCGTGTCCACCGGGGTCTACTCCCCGGTGACATCGCTGACCTTGCCTGAGCCGCCGAAGATCCAGGAGACCAGGATCGCCCCCGGGTCCACCACACCCTGGGACGCAACTCCGAGGTAGCTGGCGCGGCCTTTCTTCGCGACCATCTCCCGGGTCCCTTCCGCACCCTTCTCCGCGGCCGCGTGGCAGGCCGCCAGGGCATCGGCGAAGTCACCGTCCCCGTCGAACTGCCCCGCGGCGTCCGACGCGGGAACCAGGGCATCGACTAGCGTGTTGTCGCCCTGCTCTGCACCGCCGAGCTCGGTGATGGCCCGGTGTGCCGCGGACAGTCCGGCAGAGAGACCGGCGACCGGTGAATCGGCTTCCTCCATCGCGGCACCCAGCTCGCGGAACAGTGTGCCGAGCACCGCCCCCGAGGTTCCCCCGGCGCGGATCAGCAGCCGGTGCGCGAGCGCCTCCAGAACCTCGGCGTCCGACCCACGCAACGGCAGGTCGATGTCGCCGAAGGCGGCCTCCATGTTGTGGCCGAAGTCCCCGTCCCCGGCGAGGCGGTCGAGCTCGGTCAGGTCACCGGTGGCCCCCTGGACGCGCCCGACGAAGTCGCTGAGCCAGGTGTTCTCGTCGCCGGAGTCCGGCAGCTCGTCGTCGAAACTGGTCGACGCCGGCGTGTACGCCGGAGGTGCGTCCTGCCCGCCGAGAACGCGGGGCCAGTCGGGCGCGTCCGTGGCGGCGTCGAGCAACTCCACGAGTTCCTCCGTCGCGTCGCCCACCGAGGTCAGCGTGAGGGACACACCGGCCATGTTGACCGACGTCACGTAGGACCCGACCATCGACCGTCGCACCGACACCCCCTTGTCGGCGAGTTGACGTACGACGGAGCCGAAGACGAGCGAGAGTTCCAGCGGGGTCGTCCCGCCGAGCCCGTTGACGAGGCAGACGACCTCCGCGCCCTCGGACAGGGACAACGCCCCGCCGATGCCCTCGAGCAGTCGGGCGACCACGTCGTCGGCGGTCTCCACGTCCACCCGGTCGACGCCGCGCTCGCCGTGGATCCCCACGCCGACCTCCATCTTCCCCTCCGGCAGGTCGAAGGTGTCCCGACCACTCGTCGGAAGGTGCCCGGGGGCCAGGGCGACGGCCATACTGCGGGAACTGTCCGCCACCCACTGGCCGATGTGCGCGACCCGGTCCAGACTGTCGCCACGCTGCGCGGCCGCCCCGGTCACCTTCTCCACCAGGATCGTGGCACCAGTACCACGGCGGCCCGGACCGTCTCCGTCCTCTGTACCGTCACCGGACAGGTCGGTGGCGACGTCATCGTCGACCAGGACCACCCGCGTGTCGACGTCGTCCAACGCCTGGCGCGCGACCGCGAAGTTCATCACGTCGCCGGTGTAGTTCTTCACCACGTGCACCACCCCCGCCCCCTGGTCGGCCCACCGGGTGGCCTCGGAGATCTGCACGGCGTTCGGGGAGGTGAACAGCAGGCCCGGACAGACCGCGGCGAGCATGCCCGCACCCAGGAACCCGGCGTGCATCGGTTCGTGCCCGGAGCCGCCACCGGAGACCACTGCCACGGCCGGCGCGCCGGTCGCGGTGGTCACGGCGCTCGCCCGGCCGATGAAGCCGCTGTCGTGCCACTCGGCGTCCGGGTGGGCCGCGACGAGGCCACCGAGGGCCTCGGGGAGGAAGTCAGCAGAATCGTTGCGGAAAGATCGGAGAGAGGTCTTCGTCGGGTTAGCCATGTCCGCCGAGTCTAACCCCGCTCCGTCGGTACGCAGGGCAGGGTACAAGGGTGGCCTAACTCAAACGGGGGTGAGTGGACCTGTCGGACCGCGCCGTCCGGCCTAGGGTGGGGACCGCCTCTCACCGATCACGCACGGCGACCCCGTGCAGGGAAGGACGACCATGACCGACAGACTGTTCACCAGCCCGGCGCGCTACGTGCAGGGCATCGACCTCATCGACCGCGCCGCCGACTACCTGCGTCCGCTCGGCACGTCCCCGCTGATCATCGCCGACGAGGTGGTGTGGGGAATCGCCGGGGAGAAACTGCAGGAGTCGCTCGCCGCGGACGGGCTCGACACCGCCCACGAGATCTTCGGCGGCGAAGCGTCCATGACCGAGATCGACCGGATCACGGAAAAGGCGACGTCCGGCGGCAACGACGTCGTCATCGGCCTGGGCGGTGGCAAGACCATCGACACCGCACGCGCGGTGGCCGACCACGCGTCCCTGCCCGTCGCGGTGTTCCCCACGGCCGTCTCCGCGGACGCCCCCACCGCCCGGGTCTCGGTGATCTACACCGACGACGGTGTCTTCGACTCCTACCTCTTCTACGACCGCAACCCCGACCTCATCGCGATCGACACCCGTGTGATCGCCGACGCCCCGGTGCGCACCCTGCGCTCCGGCATCGGTGACGCACTCGCGACGTCGATCGAGGCGCGTGCGGTCAACCGGGCGAACTCCCGCCGCATGGACGACACCGCACGCCCCACCCTGGCCGGACTGGCGCTGGCCGAGAAGTGCGAGGAGACGTTGTTCGCCTATGCGCACCAGGCGCTCCGGGACAATGAGGCTCACGTGGTCAGCCGCGCGCTGGAGAACATCTGCGAGGCCAACACCCTGCTCTCCGGCCTGGGGTTCGAGAACGGCGGTCTGGCCGCGGTGCACGCCATCCACAACGGCTTCACGGCGCTGGACGGCGACATCCACCACATGACGCACGGCGAGAAGGTCGCCTTCGGTATCGGCGTCCAGCTGATGCTCGAGGGTGCCGGCGCGGAGGAGGCCGACCGCTACATCGGTTTCCTCCAGTCCGTCGGGCTGCCGACCACGCTGGAGGAGATCCACCTGGCGGAGGCGGGCGACGACGACCTGCGCCGCATCGCCGAGCTGGCCTGCTCCGAGGGCGAGACCCTGAAGCAGATGCCCGGTGAGTACACGCCGACGGACGTGGTCGAGGCGATCAAGGCCGCCGACCTCTACGCGCGCGGGCTGAAGGAACGCACGGGACGGTCCTGAGCGTTCCGGAGGCCGACGAGCTCCCACCGGGTCGCGCACCGCCAGACCCACTCGACGGGCCCGTAGCGGAAGAACCGCAGCCATGCGGCACTGGCGAGGATCTGCACGACGAGGATCCCGACGGTCGCCGCCGGCAGCCACCAGAGGTTGGTCAGCTGAGTCTCCGGGAACACGTGGAGGAGAACCTGCACTGTGGCGGACGCGGCGAGGTAGTTGGTCAGTGCGGTACGTCCCAGCACAGAGAACGGGGCGCTCACCAGGGGGCCGCGGGTGCCGCAGGCGCGCCAGACCAGGGACAGTCCGGTGACGACGGCGACCGCGGTGAACAGTCCGGCGAATCCTCCGAGGCGGTCGAGGACGTCCGGGTCGGGCAGTGTGTCGGCGTCCGTCATCGTGTACTGCAGGACGCTGAGCACCGCGCTCGCGGCAGCGGCCGCCACGAAGACGGCGGCAGCGGTGACGGCGTCCCGCCGTCGCGTGGATTCAAGCCACTGCGGGAGCCTGAACTGGGCGGCTCCGAAACCGGCGACCATCAGGGTCGCGGCGATCAGGGGGCTGTTGCCCCACATCCAGTAGGCCACGAGTGTCCCGACGACGCCGAGCGCCAGGACCGGACCTCGGGGGAGGAACAGGGCGGGCACGATGAGAACCAGTGCGATGACGGCGTACATCGTGAGGATGTCCCCGCTGTACAGCAGGAACAGGTTCAGCAGTCCGATCGGCAGCAGGGTGGCGAAACGTCGGACCATCAGCCAGCGTGCCGAGCGGACCGGCATTCTGCGCTGCGTGGAGGAGTAGAGGAGCCATGCACTGACGCCGAAGAGGAAGGCGAAGATCGGTACGAAACGCCCCTGGATCACCACGTCGTAGAAGCGCAGGACGGGATGGTGCAGGTCGGCGTTCTCCGTCCAGCGGTAGAGCAGGTCGCGGAGGTTGACGAAGAGGATGCCGCACAGTGCGACGCCACGCAGGACGTCGAGGTAGCCGTAACGTCCGGCGGCGTGGACGGGGACGGGGTGGGGCGTGGGCTCTGAGCCTGACCGGGTTGCGGTCACTGCCGTGGTCACAGGGGGTCTCCTGGGTGAAACGAAAGGAACTGATCACCGTAGAGCGTAGGACGGGCGGAGGGCCCGGACATCGGTCTGCGGACTGATCCTCGGCGAGAGTGAACATCCACCCCCGGTATGACACCGGTGACGGCGGCTACCCTGAAATGCATGGACACGTTACGCAGACGCCACATCGCCGCCGTCGCCGCCCTCGGTTGTACTGCGGTCCTGCTGACCGGGTGCACCCAGCAGGACGAGGCACCGACCGCGACCGCGACGGTCGAGAACACGGTGACGAACACCGTCGAGGCGACCGCGGAGCCGGAGACAACGGCGACGTCAACGTCGTCCGCGGAGCCCTCGGGTACCGCTGCTCCCGAGACCTGTGAGGACGAGGCGGTGGACAATCCGCTTACGGGGGAGGAGCCGCTTCCGGTGCTCGTGGCGGAGGCGAGCACCGATATCTTCTTCCACTACACCGTGACCGATAACGAGACAGACTCGTGCACGCCCCTGTCGTGGATGGTGTTGAACGGCGGAAACGGAACTGAGGAGAACTCGAACGCCACCGCCGGCAGTAGTCGCCAGGCAGTGGCGTTGTTCGCGGACGGAGAGCTGGTCACCGATCCCGCCCCGATCCTCGCCCGGCGTATCGAGTCAGTCGACCGCATCGACGACAGTACGGTGCGGGTGAACTACGCCTTCCACGGTAACGCTCCAGCGGCTGCCGACCAGAACGTCCCCGGGGCAGCGACGTTCCACTGGAACGGGACGCAGGTGGAGGTCAGCGACAACACGATCCCGGTCGAGCTCAATGAGGACGCGCAGACGCTGGAGCTGGACTAGCTGCAGTTCCCCGAGGAGTACGAGGCTGTCCCGTACGAGCCCTGACACTCGAAATCCCAGACCCCCGTCCGATTGAACGGCACACAGAATCACGGCGAATTCTTCGACTGCCTCTGATTCACGGGAGTTACGCTGGAGATCACTCGCATTGTCCTTTCGAGGTTGTAAAGGCCGAGCGCCAGTCACCAGGCGACCATCAATGCGAGGATGATGAACCCCGCCATGAACACCAGCCAGCCCACTGATATCGCGAGCCAGAACTGCCGCCACCACATGCGCGGGGAGGCGTACCAGGCGGTCAGGCAGGCGAAGGCTCCGAGTGGCAGGGGTGCGCCGAAGGCCGGCGCCATTAGGGCTACCCCACCGACGAGGGGAACAATGACCCACAACGGGTTAAGCGGCCGCCAGTCATTGTGCGGAGACTCTATGTAGGCGAACACCCCGCCCAGGACCAGTCCGATAGCCACGCCACATAACGCGCCGGTTACCCCATACTGAATCGCCAGGACTTGGCTGGAGATCACAACGAACGCGACGATGCCCACGATGCCTTTTACTGAGATCTTCATTGGCCGCACGGTACCGCACCCGGGCCGTAGGTTAGCGTAGGGCATGAAGGAAAAACTGATCCCTAAGGTGATCCTCGGCGTCGAGTTCATCACCGCTGTGGTGTTTGTCGCACTGGCGCTACTCCGTGGCGGCGACGTCCTGGCCGACGCCGCTTGTTGGGCGGGCGGGGCGTTCTTGGCGTCTTTGGTCCTGATATTCCTGCCCCGGAAGCACCTCTGGCTCGACGCGGCGGTCGGTATTCTGGCACTGTTGGTGTGGTGGTGGGGTGTCACACCGGAACGTGGCGCGAACATCGGAAAAGGCCTTCTACTGGTGATGGTCCCCTGGGTGATGACCGGCCTGCTCGGCGTCGCAATCGGAGCAGGGATCTCGATGCTCTACAAGCTCGGAGCGTTCGTCGCTTCCCGCCGCCCTGCTGAAAGGTAAATCGGGCGCGCGACGGGGCTCCGCCCTTAACCGAGCGTGGGGTCGTACTCCACCTCAATCCGATCCCCGAACGCTGCTATGAAAATAAGCACGAACAGCACCGCCAACACCGGCACTGCGATAATCACACATACCGCCGTCCGCTTGAACGGCATGTCCGGGTGCGCAACTGACGCGGCGATCAAAGACACCACGTACAGCCCCAACGCCCACCAGCCGTGCCCGGTAAACAGGGCGACAATGCTGGCGATGAACGGCACGCAGAACCACAGCGGATTCTTCGACTGCCACTGATTCACGGGGGTTACGTTGGCTGTCATGCCTGGAACGCTACCTGAACCTGTCGATCATCTCTCAGGTTCACCGCGCCGGAACATCGCGTAGCTGAAGCCCAACATCGCAACGACACCCACCGCTGTCACAACAACGGCCAGCAACATAATGATGAGAACCGGCGCATCGACCAGGCGGGCAACCGCCAGACCACCGGTCGCCACAATCAGCCCCGCCAAGGAGGCATTCACACGGGCGAATCTCGCGCATCGCGGGTCGGGGTCGTCAATGCTGGTGGTGCAGAACTCGCGAAACGTCATGGTCTCGACCGTACGGACTGCACTCCCACAACCTCTCGAATGAGGGGGCAGGTGGCAACGAACCGCAGCGCGCATCGGGACGCCTGTCAATGTGGCTTTACCTGCTCCCAAGGACCAGAAGCCCGAGCCTGAGTCCGAGCCGTTGTTCAAAGGGACCGCCAGCCTCGAGACCTCGGCGGCGGCCTCCGTGCCACAGGTGGGGCAACCGCGAAGATCAAGGACGTGGATTTCGAAGGCGAGGCTCTGGGCGGCCAGGAGCGGCGCTAACCGGCCCGCTGCGGGGCGGGGTCAGATACGCTTACACTTCCCGCCCTGCCAGGAAAGGACCGGAGAACATGGAAGCGTTACCTGGTGCTGGCCTCGGAGGCCTGTACTTGTTCGTGATGCTCATGGCGGTCGTCGGTCTGCGCCTTCTGAGCCGCGCGAAGATCTTCACGGTCACCATCACCGCTAAGACGTACCTGCGCGGCAGCATCCTTGTGACTCTGGCACTGTGCATCGTCGTGCCCCTTATCGATGACACTTTCGTGGCGACGGGTTCCTGGTTGATCTTCTTCCTGACAGGGTTCCATGTCGTCGTGTTTGCGACGTCGTACCTGGAGCCGTTCAACCGGCGACCTGCGGAAGAAGAACACCGCGACTGACACCCCCCACAGCCCCCGCCGGTCCCAACGGACCTGGCGGGGGTTTCGCTTTCGCTACAGAACGGCTAAAAGGGAGGCATGACTGACCAGCCGCCCGCAGCAAACCTGGAGAACACCCGCGCGCTCATCTCCGACATGCTCGAACGGATCCAGGACGAACACGTTGGCGTGGCCCTGGACCCGGTAGCCCTGTGGCTACCCGAGGACGGCATCTTCAGCACAGTGCTCCGAGCACGGCACGCCGCGGGTGAGTCGCTCATTGGGTACGAGGTGTACGTCCGGCCGCTGCGCGGGCAGACACGCGTCTCCGACGGAGAGCTGGCGGCGACTCTCGTGTGGGACAACATGGCCGGGGACCATATTGCGCGTCATCTGGCCAGGGCGACCCCGGGGCGGATCTACTGGGCAGAACCTATCCTCTCGGCCCACCAGCCCCCCAGCACTCTCAGCGAGGTGGGGGAGATTCCAGGCGCTTGGGTCCGCACGGACTGACACCCCCCGCAGCCCGGGGACTCGGGAACCCCCACTGCTGGCACGGCGGTGGGAGTTCGGCATGTTCGGCGGTATGCCCCGGGGCACGCATGGCGGGAGAATCGCCGGAATCGGGGCCGAGCGGCCCGCTGCCGGTGCTTTGGGGGATTTTCGCTATTCGGTAGCGGCGAGGGGGTTTCAGGGCCGGAGAATGGCGTACAGGGGCGGTGCGGCGGGTTGTGGGTAGTGGAAGCGTCTTCCTCCCTGTCACCGGACCGTCACTCCCAAAGCCTCCGCCCCCCTCCGTCCCCCTTGCTGACCTGATGTTTTAGTATCCGACCCCTTGCCCGTCCCCCTCACCGTCCCCCTCGTCCCCCCGTCTGACCTGCATAAACAGGGTTCCGGAGGGGGACGAAGCGATTTTCCACCCTTCCCGTCCCCCTCTACTCGGGAAGGGGTCCCGGAGGCGTTCGACCCAAAGCTCGCCGCTCAACAAGAGGGGTACTCGTATGGGGCCCAAAATTTATGTTTGCTACTATAACTAGTACCCTGTTTCGCCTGATCAGAGTGCATAATCCTGGCTTTGGGAGAATCACACCCACCCCGCCAACCCGAAAACCTCTTCGTCCCCCTGTCCCCCTACGTTTCCGCAGGTCAGACAGGGGGACGAGGGGGACGAAACAGGGGGACGAGGGGGACAGCGGTCCCCCGTCAGGCCCGCTGGTAGGTCTTTCCCCCATCCGGGGAGACCGCCGCGCCCTGTCGGACCAGCGCGTTCAGTGCCGCCTCGAAGGACGGCCGCCGATTACTCCTCAGCCTCTTCTTCCATGTGCCCCATGCCACCGCCCCTGTCTCTGGGAGGTTCTTGTACAGCAGAGCGGCCGCGTCCCGGATATCCTCCTGCACAGCAGCATCACCGGTGACCCGGGCGCGGGCCGCCCGGGTGCCCTTCTCATCAGCCTCATCCTGGGCCGCGGCCTCCGCCCCGGCCTCCACGAACGCCAGGGTGAGCCGGCGGTGCTCCATCAGCGCCGAGGTCCACTCCCAGATCTCCGGGCTCACCTGCCGCTGCCCACTGTGCAGCGCCATCAGGCACGCCAGACGGAACCGGATGCGCGTCAGGTGCGTGTCCCGGGGATCTTGGTCGCCGCGGGCGGTGTGCAGGTTCTGCAGCCGCATCGCGTGGTGCATCTCCTCGCAGAAGCCCACCGTCGCTGAGACCGGGATGGGCGGCAGGGTGAACTGCTTACGGTCGTTGTCCCAGTGCATGTCCTCGTCGTCGGCGGGCGCGTCAATGACCGCAGCATCGGGCCGCGGTTTGCCGAGCACCGGGTCGTCGAACCAGGGATCCTCGGTGGCCAGGAAGAACACCCGCTGCGCCAGGCCGGAGGACACCGCCGCCCGGCCCACCATGGACGAGGCCCGAGCGGGCTGGATGCCGCCGACCAGGTAGACGGTGTAGGGGTCGTCCACCCCGTTGATCATCCGCATGCCGTGGGTGCGTGACAGGTCACCGATGGTGCCGCACGACCAGGCCGACAGCACGGTGTTGGACAGCGTGGATCCGCTCTGCGACTTGGCCGCCAGGTTGTCCAACTCGTCCTCGATGATGGTCAGCACCGCCGGGGTGCGCATCTTGAGCACCTTCTCGGGTTTGCGGCCCTCGTCCTCGTCGCCGGCGTCCAGGACCTCCTCAGCCAGCCCGTCGATCATGGCCTGACCCGAGGCCAGGCCGCCGACCACCAGGTCGCCGCGGGGTGAGGCGGCCTCCTGGTTTTTCAGGAAGGCTCCACCGCGCAGGAAAATGCTGGGGCGCTGCATCATGGACATCGCCACCGACTTGCCGCCGCCGGAGCGGGCGCAGAGGGCGACGTACATGCTCAGCTGGTCGTCGATCTCGGTGTGTGCGCCCTGGGTGCTGTACCGGCCGGCTCGGATAAGTTCGGAGAGCAGCAGGGTCATCGGTGAGGTGTACACGGCCCGGGAGCGCGCGGAGTGGTAGATCGCGCGGGTGACGGGGTTGAAGTTGAAGATCCGTTCCATCAGGCGGGGGTTGTTGGGGTGGCCCAGTGGGTAGGCGGCTTCGTCGTAGGGCACCTCGGGCACGTCCGGGTCGTCGAGGTCTACCCCGGTGCTCCCCTCCTGCAGCTGCTCCTGGAGGTCCAGGCCGAGCGGCGCTGCCCCCTGAGCCTTGGGAGGAAGACCGGCCTCCAGGTAGATAGGCTGCATGTCGCCAGCGTGCAGCAGGGCAGCTGCGGAATATTCCAACGAGTACGACTCTCCAGCCTCCAGACCTTCCACATTATCGCTCCAAACATGCAGGTAGAAGCCGTGTTCTGCACAGTCGTGGGCGGTCACCGACTTGCGCGATGTGGTCTTGCCGGGGCGCCTCCATTCGCTGCACCCGCAGCCCCGGTCCGCGCCGGTCTCCGTGAAGCCGGCGGCGGTCAGTACCGAACCCCATCCGGTGCGCTCTCGCCATGCCTCCAGCGCCTCCTGCTCCGCCGGGGACCGGCCGCTGCCTTCGGCGCGCCGGCGGTCGGTCTCCCGGCGCTTCTCCACCCGCTCAGCGGCCTGCTCAGCGATGAAGGCCTGGAGCTGCGGGGTCATAGGAAGAACTACGCCAGCGAGGTTGTATATGCCGTTGTTGCGGTGGGTGGGCGGGGCCACCGTGTAGCTCCCGCCGAGCATCAGAACAGCCCGTTCGGTCCCCTCCCCGACGCCGATCTTCCCCGGAGTCCCCATCGGCAGCGCGTAGTCCTCCGGGAGCGAGAAATACCAGTGCCCACCACCGTGGTGCGCGCCATCCTCCGTACCCGGAGTAGTCACGGTCGGCGGGGTGTCTGCCGAGTAGCCCATCCGCTCCAGGAACCTCTGCAAAGCCTCGACCTCCCCCGGGTTATCGGCGTCGGCGGCGATGATGCGTGTCCCCATACGGATCCCCAGCCCCAGCGCCGGAGTCCCCTTCGCATGCCCCTTATAGGCCTTGTCCAGCCATGCTCCCCACTGCTCGCGGTCTACGCAGGCGTCGAGGAAACCTCGGCGGGTCGTGGGGTGCTTGCTGTCGGGCTTCAGCGGCATCATGGCGACGCCCGCTTTCAGAAGCGGGCTGACGTAGTCCGCGGCGGCCGCGCGGGTGGTGGTGAAGGTATCCGGTGTCCCGGCTGAAAAAAGGTCCGTAAGCTGCTGCGCAGTGGTGGTGTCCGTCGTGGACATGCTAAAATCTCCGTATCTCCTGAGGGCTCGTGGCGCTCGGTGAGGTGCTCTGTTTCGTGAAGGTCGTACTGGGAGTTGGGAGACTCGAAGGGTGCGACCAAGACCCCGGCGGTAGTGGTTTCCGCCGGGGTCTTGCTGTGTCTAGGCGGCCTTGGGGGCGGCGCTCTTCTTCGGCCGGCCCCGGCGCTTGCCCAGCGCCTCGACGGCCTTGGCACCGGGGAGACGATGCGGGGCGGGGGCGGCGTCCGGAAGAGCGTCGAGAGTGGAGAGCAGGTCGTGCGCGTCGCCATAGGCGCGCACCTGCTCGCGCAGCTCGTCAAGAGCCGCCTCGATCAGCTCCGGGCCGGTCTCGACCGTGGAGGCGGCGGCCTCGACCCGGCGCATTGCGCGCTGCGCCGGGGTCAAGGCAGCGCCCTTGCCCTCGGTGGTGTTCGGCAAGGCGGTGGGGGTCACGTTCGACTCCCGGCCCTCGAGCTTCGGGACGCTCGAGGTGGGGCTCTGGGGGTTCTGGGTCTTGCTGTCGTGCGACATCGTGGTGTTCCTTTCGGTGATGGTGTGTGTCAGTTCGGAAGTTCGGCGTCGGTCGCGTCCAGGTCCCGGACGCCCGCCGCCTCGGCGGCCGCTGATTCCTGCGCCGCAGCCTCCAGAGCCGCGGCGTCCTCCCGGGCCGTGGCGGCGGTCGCCCGCACCCGCTCCCGAGCGGCCTCGATACCGGTGGTCATCATGTCGAGGGTCTCGGCGTACAGCGGGGCCGGGGCGTTTCCTTTCGTGTTCACTTTCGTGTCTGCCTCGGCCTGCTCCAGGAGCGCGTCCAGCGCCTTCTTGGAGTCCTTCTCCAGGTCGTCGGCGGCGCGCCGGATCCGCCGCGCCTTGGTGAGCAGCGCGGGGCGGTCGAGGTGGACGGAGGGGGCGGCGTTCATGATCGGTCTCCTTGTCGGTGGTGGTGTCCGCGGCGTGGGGGGTCGATGTGATCCATCAGCTCCAGGAGCCCGTCGATCAGCTCCGAGCAGCGCGCGAGCTGCTCCTCGAACGCCTCGCCTAACGCGTCCTCGATGCCTTCGGGATCGGCGGCGTTGAGGAGACCTTGGGCGGTGTGCAGCTCGAAGAGCTGGTCGGTCAGCCAGGGGGGCAGGGTGATCGTTGTCGGGGCGGCGCTCATGCGGCGTCCTCCTTCCGCTGTTCCTGGCGGTAGGCCGCCAACGCCCCCCCGCTCAGCGAACTGGATCGCGGTGGCGCGGATATCCGCGTCGTCGGGAAAGCCGAGTGCGTCCAGAACTGGTGTGGAAGGCCAGACCCATGCCCGGCCCATGCGGATCGGGAATATCCGGCGGTCCCGGCCGAGGTCCAGACCGGACTCAGCGTGGCGCGTGAGGGTGGATCGAGAGATTCCGACCAGGACCGCCGCCACGGGGGTGGGAAGCGAGGCCGGGACTGCTGTGGGGGTGGACATAAAATCCTCCTGAGGTTGTGTCGGTGGTTCGCGTACCAGTCACACTACATCTCTCGGTGCTGCCGTGTCACGTCGAAGATGCCCTTTGAACTGCAATTACCAAGGTGACAATTGGAGATACGGTCCCCGAAACGGGGTTTCTGTTCATTTTTCTAAATCGTGTACACTGGGGCATATCCGCAGGTAGCCGCGTACGCGGCGATCCTTAGAGATTCAAAATCCAATTACCAGGGTGACAACTGGAGGGTGTGTCTTATGAATGCAGGTCAGGTCGGCCGCCCGCGCCGTGCGCGGGGGACCATGGGTGATATCTCGGCATATCGCATCGCTCCAACATCGAGCGGGAAGCGGCGGTGGCAGGCGGCGGTGCGCGTCCGCCGACATGACGGCACCGAGACCCTGATCCGCCGCAACGCTGAGACACCCAGCGAGGCAAAAGATCGTGTACGGGAGGCCGCTATCGACGCGCGCCTACAGACAGCAGCGGGCAGTCCGGTCGGCAAGGCCGTAGAGCTGTCCGACCGAAGTTCGGTCGCAGCGCTGGCGGAGGCCTACGTGGACTGGCTGAACGGCGAGCGCAGCGCATCAACCATCGCGCAGTACCGCGGCACGGTGAAGCGCTATATCGCCCCGCTCCTATCCGACGTGGAGATCCTCGATGCCACCCCCGACGTCCTAGAGGCCATTGAGGCGCACCACGGGACATCAGCCTGGCGATCATCGAGGGCCGTTCTGGGAGGGGCGTGGAAATGGGCTCTACGGCGGCACTACATCACGCAACCTAACCCGGTTTCTGCTACACGGTCCGCGGCCCGCAGCCGTCCGCACGTGACCACGGTGACCGCAGCGGAACTGCGGGCCCTCATCGAGCGCGTTCAGGTCTATCGCGACGCGACCGACGTGATGGGCCGCCGCGGCCCCCGCGTGCCGTGGTTGGTGCACATGCTGCCCGTAAATCTAGCGACCGGCGCGCGCATCTCGGAGCTTGTGGCGATGCGGTGGGAAGCCATCGAGGGCCTGGACGACGACGGCCCGGTCGTCGTCACGCTGCGCGGAGTCAAGGTGAGACACCAGCGCCGCGCTGCCGGTGACGATGACGGCGGCGGGCAGACGCGTCCGCGCCGGATCACTCTTGCGCGGTTCGCGGCCGACGCGCTGCGCCAACAGCGGGAGGACCTGGGCGATGCGCTCCAGCTCTCGCCGTGGGTGTGGCCGTCCGGCTCCGCCTCGGGAACGCATCTCCAAACGGACGCGGTCCATCGAGCGCTGCGCAAGGTCTACGGGTACCAGCCCCAGGCCGCCCCCTTGCCTCCCCTCCCCGGGCTCACAGTGAGGCCGCACGTTCTGCGCCACACGGCCGGCACATGGGTAGCCCACGACGCGGTGGGCGGCGAGCAGACCGCCGCGAACTTCCTAGGGCATCTCGGACAGACGGTGACCGCCGTTCATTACGTCGCCCCGGAGGTCGTGGACGTGGCAGAAGTGATCCAGTCTCGGTGGGAACAGTGAACGATATTCGTTCACTTTTCGTTCACTCCACCTGATTCGAGTCTCTAAGAACCCTTGTTTTCCCTGCTCACAGAGCTGGAGACGAGACTTGAACTCGCAACCTACGGTTTACAAGACCGTTGCGCTACCGATTGCGCCACTCCAGCGGAAACCGACGCCCCGTAGGGGCCGTCCACGGTGTCGCCACCTGGTTTCAGCGCACGACTCTATCAGCAGCGCAGCCTGCTGATCGAATCCGGATCCTCTACCGTAGAGTGTGGCCGGAACGAACGGCAGACAGCACCAGACCGGTGAGAGAACGGGGAGTCGAGTGAGCGGTGAGGGCAGCAAGGTGAGCAGGGGTTACACGGCCCTGAGGAACCGCGTGTCTGCGATGCTGTTCAGCGGGAACAGGTCGACCATCGACACGATCCGCACCGCACCGCCACCCTCGCCGCTGGCCCCGGTCGACCTGACCGACACCGCCCAGGTCCATCTGGTGATGGACACCGCCGCACGGATCGGCGACCTCCTCCTCTCGGCAGGAACCGGCAACACCGACGCCAAGGCCCAGGTCAAGGCAGTCACCTCCGCGTACGGCCTCTACGGGTGCCACGTCGACATCACCCTGAACACGATCACCATCTACTCACCGTCGACCGATTCGACGACCCCGATCAGCACGTTCCGGGTGGTGCACGCACTCAACAGCGACTTCTCCCGCCTCACCGAGGTCGACCGCCTGATCCGGTCGATCGTCAACGGCGCCACCGGGCTTGAGCTCACCCGCAAGATCCTCACCGACATCGAGACCAGTCCCCCGCCCTACCGCATCCGGTGGGCGACGCTGGCCTGGGGCGGCTTCGCCGGCGCGGTGGCCCTGATGCTCGGCGGCGAGCCGCTCGTCGCCCTCATCGCCACGATCACGTCGATCATCATCATGGCGACGAATGTGTGGCTGGCGTCGAAGTCCCTGCCGTTGTTCTTCCAGAACCTCACCGGCGGCATCATCGCCACGATCCCCGCCGCACTGACGTTCAGCTTCGCACGGGCACTGGACCACTACCTGTCCCCGTCCCTGGTGATCGCCTCCTGCATCGTCGCCATGCTCGCCGGGTTGACACTGGTCCAGGCACTGCAGGACGGCGTCACCGGCGCTCCGGTCACCTCCTCGGCACGGTTCTTCGAGACCGTGCTGATGACCGGCGGCATCATCTCCGGCATCGCCATGGGTCTGATGCTCACCAGTCGGCTGGGCATCACCCTGCCACCGATCGACACGTCCAGCACCCAGGGGACGTTCGGCGGCGCGGCACTGCAGATCCTCGGCGGGGTCGGCGCGGCGATGTTCTTCGCCATCGCCTCGTTCTGCGAGCGACGCGCCCTGGTGGTTGCCACGTTCACCGCCCTGGTCGCCTACTCGTTGTACCGGTTCCTGCAGGTCCAGCTAGGTACCGGCGATGTGACCGCGGCCGGCATCACCGCCACGTTCGTCGGTCTCGCCGGTGGCCTGCTGTCCCGTCGCTACCTCATCCCCCCGCAGATCACGGCCATTGTGGGCATCACCCCGCTGCTGCCCGGCCTGGCGCTCTACCGCGGGATGTACTCGATGCTGACCGACCAGTTCGTCGTCGGCATCTCGAACCTCGGTATCGCCCTGGCCACCGCCACCGCCCTGGCGGCCGGGGTGGTCCTCGGCGAGTGGGTCGCCCGTCGGCTGCGTCGACCCCGGATCCTGTACCGCTACAACGACCTGCGTCGTCCCCCGGCACGCCGGTCCCGCGGACGACGCTCGGGCGGCTCCGCCGGCCTCCCGCTGCACTGGAACGTGCTGCGACAGCGGCGCGGCGGGACCCCCTGGCTCCCCGACCCCCGCCGGTCCCATCAGAGGCAACGAGACCGGGAAAGTGCACAGGACGGTCCGGGGAGTTAGACTGAAGCCTTACGCCGTATCGTCTTGCAAAGGGAGCAATCAGTGCCGCCGAAGGTCAGCGACAACCACACCACTAGCGCAGAGTCCCTGCACACCGTGGAAGAGGCGACCGCGAAGGCCGCGCAGCGGATCGTCGCCACCTACGCCGATGATTTCCTCGACGCCGCCACGCTGATGTGCATGCTCGGCGTCGAGCCGGAGGGCCTCATCCACCGCAAGGTCGCCGCGGACGCCGCGGCCGAGGAAGAGGCGAAGAACCCCAAGGCCGCCAAGAAGACCACGAAGAAGGCGACCAAGAAGACCACCAAGAAGGCTCCGGCGAAGAAGACGGCGAAGAAAACCACCGGCGAGTAGTCTGGCGGTCACACAACCCCCAGCGCACGACCCAGAACACAGACCCTCGAGCACACCCTAAGGGGAGACGCCGCCGTGACTGCCGGAGCTGACCGAACCAACGACGCCGACGGAGAGTTCCCGGCCGGCACCGTCCCCACCAGCGACATGGTCGTCGTCGCCAACAGGCTTCCCGTCGACCGGTCGGTCGGCAAGGACGGTACGGTGACCTGGTCCCCCAGCCCGGGTGGTCTCGTCACGGCGCTCCGCCCGGTCCTGGAGAGCAGCCAGGGCAGCTGGGTCGGATGGCCCGGTGCCACCGCCGACACCCCGGACGAGGAGGTGCACGTCTCCGACCTCCCCGAGATGGACGGCGGCATCTCCCTGGTCCCGGTGAACATCACCACCTCGGAGTTCCAGACATACTACGAGGGATTCTCCAACGACACCCTCTGGCCGCTCTACCACGACCTGATCGTGCACCCGGAGTTCCACCGTTCGTGGTGGCGTGCCTACCGGGCGGTCAACGAACGTTTCGCCCGTGCCGCGGCGGACTCCGCCGCCCCCGGGGCGACCGTCTGGGTGCAGGACTACCAGCTCCACCTGGTTCCCGGCATGCTGCGCGAGCTGCGCCCCGACCTGAAGATCGGGTTCTTCCTGCACATCCCCTTCCCCGCGCCGGAGCTGTTCCGTCAGCTTCCCTGGCGGTGGGACGTCCTGCAGGGCACGTTGGGCGCCGACCTCATCGGTATGCACACCCCGGATTCGGCGTGGAACTTCCTCTACACACTGCGCGCCCTCGGCGGCGACGTGACGTTCACCAAGGTCGGTGAGGGCGACGCCTGCGGCGCCGATGACGCCGACGGCGAAGGCACCGTCACCGACGACGGCGCGGCGGGCACCGACGAATCCGGCGTGTCCTACATCCGGGGCGCCCGTCTGCCACGTCGGGACGCCGTCGCCGGCACCGTCCGCACCGAGGACGGGCGTGAGGTCAAGGTGGGTGTCTTCCCGATCTCCATCGACACCGAAGGCGTCCAGGCCAAGGCCACCGCGCCGGAGACGGTGTCGGCCGCCAGCGCGCTGCGTCGCCGCGTCGGCTCACCGAAGATCCTGTTGGCCGGGGTGGACCGGCTGGACTACACCAAGGGCATCCACCAGCGTCTCAAGGCCCTCGAGCAGCTGCTCAGTCAGGGGCTGCTGAACCCGGACGAGATCTGCCTGATCCAGGTCGCCACCCCCTCGCGTGAACGTCTCGACTCCTACGCCCGCACCCGGGAGGACGTGGAACGCACCGTGTCGCGGATCAACGGCGCCTACGGCAGCCTGGGGCACACGGTGGTGCACTACTCGCACGCGAGCATGCCGTTCGCCCAGCTGGTCTCGCTCTACGCCGCGGCGGACGTGATGCTGGTGACCGCGCTGAAGGACGGGATGAACCTGGTCGCCAAGGAGTACGTGGCCAGCCATTCCGACGGCACCGGGGCCCTGGTGCTCAGCGAGTTCACCGGCGCGGCGACGCAGCTTCCCAACGCCTACCTGTGCAACCCCTACGACGTGGAGTCGACCGCGGCGGCGATCATGAAGGCCATCGACTCGCCCGACGAGGACAAGCAGACCCGTATGCAGGAGATGTGGGAGGAGGTCCGCTCCCACGACGTGCACGGCTGGGCCCGGCGTTTCCTCGCGGTACTGGACCCCGACGCCCCGACCGCCGACACAGGCACGGTGGACGAGTGAGCCTGTCCCGGTCACGGACGGCACGGCGGATCGTCCTCGGCGGACTGGTCCTGGCCGGTGGCGTCCTACTCTCGTCCTGCGGATCCGACATCCCCGGCGAATTGGCCGACGTCCGTTGGCAGGTCGGCCGCATCGAGGACGCCGACCTCGCCGATTCCGGCACCGCCGTGGCGTCCTCCCTGTCCCAGACCGACCAGGCCCGCACGTGGCTGGCACTGGGCGGCAGCACGGTCACCGGCGCCGCCGGATGCATGTCACTGAGCGGTGACGTCGAGTGGCTCGACAATGACCGCGTCCGTTTCCCCGGTTTCAGCGCCCGTGACATCAGCGGCGAATCCGGCGGCACGTCCTGCCTCGCCAACGACTCCGACCTGGCGGACCGTCTCGTCGCCCTCCTCGGCGACAGCAGCGACGCGGACGGCGACGCCCCCACGCTGCGGTGGAGCACTCCGGCCGAGGACGAACTCCGCCTGACCCGCACCGACGACGACCCGTCGAACTGGCAGACCGGGCGTTTCGTCGAGTTCCTCGCGACGCCGTAGCACGCCGTGACGCGCCCCTGTCACACGGCACCGCTACGCTGGACGGCATGACCGACGACCCCGTCTCCGCCGCACCCCTGCCCCCCGTCTCCACCGACGACATCCAGTACCTCGCCGAAGTGCCGAATCTGCTCGTCGCCCTCGACTTCGACGGCACCCTCGCCGGTTTCTCCACCGACCCCCTGTCGGTGCGGATGGTACCCGGCGCCCGCGCGACGCTCGACCGTCTCGCCGGGTGCGCCGGCACCACGGTCATGTTGCTCTCCGGACGTAACCTCGAGATCCTCGAGCCCGTCGCCGAAGCCCTCGCCGTCGCCGCTCCCGCACCCGGAGACATCCTCCTGGTCGGCAGTCACGGTGCCGAACCCGCCGACGCCACGAGCTCCGGGCTCGACGAGGGCCAGCGCACCCTGCTCACCACGCTCGGTGGGATGGCCGAGGACTTCGCCTCCCGTGATGCGGGCATGTGGGTCGAGCGCAAGCCTTTCGCCGTCGGTCTCCACATCCGCGGGGCCGCGGACCGGCGGACCGGGCTGACCGCCTACGAGGAGTTCCGTCTCGCCGCGCAGAAACTGGACGGTGTCACCGTCACCCCGGGCAAGGACATCGTCGAGGTGTCCGTGTCACCGGTGACCAAGGGCAGCTACCTCGAGGCGTTCATCGACCGGAGCCAGCCCGATGCCGTCGTCTTCGCCGGCGACGACGTCACCGACGAGACGGCCCTGCGTGTCCTCGACCAACAGGGGCTCACCCCGTCCGGGGAGGGCGCCACCCCCGGGCGTCCGGACGTCGGCATCCGCGTCGGCGACGGTGACACCGCCGCCCACCGACGCCTGCCCGATCCCGCCGCGGTCGCCGAGACGCTGGCCCGGCTCACCGAGGCCCGGCTGCTGCGCCAGGGCACCCGCGACGGCGAGGTCGTCGACGCCGCCTCCGTCGCCGCGATCAACGAGCTGCGGGAGGACCCACCGTCCGCCCCGGGAGAAAACGGGTCGGGAGAATAATCTTCGGCTCCGGCTCCGCCCACTGCATCGCCGGTTCCCGCCGGGTGGGTTCACTGTTCCTTCCGATGAGTGCCGCCAGCACATTTCCACTGGTGAACCCCTTCTCGCGGTTCGGCTGCTCGACCGTGGTGAGGCCGCGGAAGCGTGCCCGTGCGATGCCGTCGAACCCGACCACGGAGAGTTCGCCGGGCACGTCGACACCCCTGTCGTCGGCGTAGTCGAGCACACCGAGCGCCTGGCTGTCCGTGGTGCAGATCACCGCGGTGAGATCGGGGTGGGTCTCCAGCAGCTCGGCCGCCGCGCTGCGGGCGGTGTCCGGATTGTTGATGTGGCGTTCGATCACCGGCACGTCGGCACGGTCGACCCCGGCGTCCTCCAGCACCGCCAGTGCGCCGAGCACGCGGCCCTTCTGGACGTGCATCTGCGCCTTCTCCAGACGTTCGGCGGTGACCGGCCCGTTGTTCGGACGGCGGTCCAGTCGGATGCACAGGATGCCGATCCGACGGTGGCCGGCGTCCACCAGTGCCTGCGCGGCAGGACGGATCGCCTCCCGGTCGTCGATGCCGACGAAGTTGACGCCGTGGTCGTCCGCCGGCTGGTCGCAGATCACGGTGGGGACGTTCCGGCTGGTCACCGAGGCGAGGAAGGGATCGTCCGCGGCGACGGAGTAGACGATGAACCCGTCGACGACCGCCTGGTTGACCAGGGACGCGGGCCGGTCCTCCTCAGCGGTCTCCGCCCCGGCCGGGATCAGCAGCATCGAGGTGTCCATGCCCACACACGCCTCGGACACCCCGGACATGAACTCCAGGGACGCCTGATCCTCGAAGGCGTAGGTCATGTCATCGGTGAGCAGGACGCCGATCGCCCCGGCCCGGCGCGTGCGCAGGGAGCGTGCCGTCGGGTCCGGCCCGGAGTACCCCATCCGCTCGGCGGTGCGCATGATGCGCTCGCGCAGCTCGACCGACAACTGCTCCGGACGGTTGTAGGCGTTGGAGACCGTCGTCCGGGAGACCCCCAGCTCCGCGGCGATGGAGGCCAGGGTGCCGCGCCGGTTCTTCTGGGCCTGCCGACCTTGACTGCTGGAGCGATTCACCCCGACCATGGTAGTCGACGTCCCCGGCCGTGACTGACGTAACCCTAATTGGCAAGCATTACCAACAAGGACTACTGTCGTCCCCATGCCACGACGTCGTCCCCCCTTCCGCACCTCCCGTGCCTCCCGTGCCACCACCGTTCTCGCGGTCACGGCCGCAGCATCCCTCACCCTCGGCCTCACCGCCTGCGGCAGCGGGGCGGACAGCGGAAGTGAGGCGTCCGCCGACAACGGCGGCATCCACGTCGTCGCGTCGACCTCCACGTGGGGCGACATCGCACAGCAGGTGGTCGATGACGCAGACGCCGCCGACGACGTCACCGTGGACACCATCCTCTCCGGCACCGACGACGACCCGCACGAGTACGAGGCGACCGCCCGCGACGTCGCCACCATCCGCGGCGCCGACGTCGTCGTCGGCAACGGGGCCGGCTACGACAACTGGCTCACCGACAACGCCGGGGACGACGCCGAGGTCATCACCGCCGCCCCACTCGCTGAAGAGCACGACCACAGTGACCACAGCGACCACGGCGACCACAGTGAGCACGGCGCAGGCGATGAGCAGGCGGACGGCCACGCCGACCACGATCACGGCAGCGGCATCCTGGAGGGCGAGGACAACCCGCACGTCTGGTTCGACATGGACCGCGTCGCCGAGTTCGCCGACACCCTCGCCGCCCACCTCCACAGCCTCGACGACGGCATCCCCGCCGAGGCGGACGGCGTGCGTGAGATGACCGACGACTTCCGTCAGCGCATCGCCGACCTGCCCCACGCCCACGTCGTCCTCACCGAGCCGGTCGCCGGACTCCTTCTCCGCGGCTCCGAGGTCCACGACGTGACCCCGGAGGGCTTCGCCCGGGCCGTCCTCAACGAGGGCGAACCCTCCGTCGCCGACTTATCCACCACCCGCGACCTCGTCACCGACGGGGAGGCGGACGCGCTGATCACCAACACCCAGTCCGAGAGCCAGGCGTCCCGCCAGCTCACCGACGCCGCCGAGGACAACGACGTGCCGGTCGTCAACGTCACCGAGACCCCGGGCGCCGACGACGACTACGCCGGCTACGTCGACGGCGTGATCACCGACCTCGAGGATGCGCTCAGCTAGATGTCCCTCCTGACCTTCACCGGCGCCAGCGTCGACCCCCTCTGGCACGACCTCGACCTCACCGTCGACCCCGGCGAGTTCCTCACCGTCCTCGGCCCCAACGGCGTCGGAAAATCCACCCTGCTCAACGCCGTCCTGGGTACCAGGCGCCTCACCTCCGGCACCGTCAGCGCCCCCGACCGCGTGGGGTTCATCCCCCAGCAGCGCATGTTCGACACCGACCTGCCGATCCGCGTCCGCGACCTCATCGGCCTGTCCATCGAACACGGGACGCTGTCCCGGCGGCGGCCCCGTCGCGCCACCATCGACGCCGCGCTCGCCGAGGTCGGTGCGTCCGGCCTGGCGGACCGTCGGGTGGGGACACTGTCCGGCGGCCAGCAGCAGCTCGTCCGGCAGGCCCAGGCCATGGCCACCGACCCCCAGCTCCTGCTCTGCGACGAACCGCTGCTCAGCCTGGACCTGTCGGCGCAACGCGCCGCCGTCGAGCTGCTCGACCGGCGCCGCCGTGACCACGGCACCGCCGTCGTCTTCGTCACCCACAGCATCAACCCCGTGCTCGGCGTGACCGACCGGGTCCTCTACCTCGGCCCCGACGGCCACGTCACCGGCAGCGTCGACGAGGTCATGACCGGCCCGGTCCTGTCCCGCCTGTACGGTACCGACGTCGACGTCGCGGAGGTCAACGGACGGATGGTGGTCGTGTGAGTACCTGGGATCTGCTGCAGGTCGACTTCGTCCAGAACGCCCTGCTGGCCTCGCTGCTCCTCGGCCTGGTCTCCGGGGCCCTCGCCCCGCTGATCGTGATGCGCAGGATGAGCTTCGCCGCGCACGCCACCGGCGAGCTGGCGCTGATGGGCGCGGCCGCCGCCCTGCTCTTCGGCGTCAGCGTGACCACCGGGGCCGTCCTCGGCGCCGTCCTGGCCGCCGTGGTGCTCGCCCTGCTGGGCCTGAGGGAGCAGGACGCCACCGTCGGTGTGGTCCTCGCCTTCGGCATGGGACTGTCCGTGCTGTTCATCTACCTGTACCCCGGACGGACCTCGGAGGCCTACGCCCTGCTGACCGGGCAGATCGTGGGGGTCTCCGGGGCGTCACTGGGGATCCTGGCCCTGATGTCGGTCCTCGTGGTCGCCGCCGTCGCGGTGCTGTGGCGCCCGCTGCTGTTCGCCACCGTCGACCCGGTCATGGCGGCGGCGTCGGGTGTACCGGTGAAACTGCTCGCCGCGGCGTTCGCCGTGCTCATCGGCATCGTCGCCTCACAGGGGGTGCAGATCGTCGGGGCGCTGCTGCTGCTCGCGCTGTTGATCACCCCGGGTGCAGCGGCGGTGCGCGTGACCTCCAACCCCCTGCTCGCCGTGGGCCTGTCGGCCCTCTTCGCTACCACGGCCGCGGCCGGCGGGCTGATCCTCTCCCTGGAGCCCGGCCTGCCGGTCAGCCCGTTCGTCACGTCGATCAGCTTCGCGATCTACCTGGCCTGCCGGATCATCGGCTGGGCGCGGGGCCGACGGGTCATCCGCGACGAGTCTCGTCGGCGCAGCCAACCCGCGTCCGAGCTCCCTGCTGACCCGCATCACTCACAGAGCATGAGCTGATCCCGTAGGGCACGAGGGACAGCCCCGGTGTGATCAGGCTTCCCATCGCGGTCGACTATCGCACCCCATAAGGTAATAATACGATTAAAAGGCCAGGTCACGTTCGCTTAAGCGAGTCATAAGGTGCGATATGTGACCTGCCCCTCACGGGGACAGGCAGCTACCCCACGCGACGTTGGCGGGCGAACTCGCTGAGCACCACGCCCGCGGCGACGGAGGCGTTGAGCGACTCGACCCGGCCCGCCATCGGAATCGACAGGATGTCGTCGCAGGTCTCCCCCACCAGACGCGACAGACCCTTGCCTTCGGACCCCACCACGACCACCACCGGGCTCGTCCCGTCGTAGGTGTCGAGGGTGTGCTGGCCGCCGGCGTCGAGCCCGACGACCTGGTAGCCGGACTGCTGGAACTGCTTCAGGGAACGCACCAGGTTCGTCGCCCGGGCCACCGGCAGACGCGCCGCGGTACCGGCGGACGTCCGCCACGCCACAGCGGTCACCGACGCCGACCGACGCTCCGGGATGACCACACCGTGGCCGCCGAACGCGGCGACCGAGCGGATGACCGCGCCCAGGTTGCGCGGGTCGGTGATGTTGTCCAGCACCACGATCAGCCCGGGGCGACCGGAGGTCTGCGCCGCCTCGATCAGGTCCTCGACCTCGGCGTACTTGTACGGCGGCACCTGCAGGCCGATGCCCTGGTGCATGCCGTTGCCGGTCATCCGGTCCATCTCGTCCCGGCTGACCTCGAGCACGGCGATACCCCGCTCGGCACAGGTGTGCACCGCCTCGGAGAGCCGGTCGTCGTTGCCGGTGCCGACGGCGACGTACAGTGCGGTCGCCGGTGCGTCCGCCCGCAGGCACTCGATCACCGGGTTCCTTCCGACGACAAGCTCCGGCTGGTCGTCGGCGTCCCTCGGTCGCTGGCGCCCCGAGTCACGACGCTCCTGGGCCTTCTTCGCCTTGTACTTCGCGTGATAGACGCGGTCCTCGGCCTTCGGCGTCGGCCCCTTGCCGGCGAGCCCCCGTCGCCTGGTGCCGCCCGAACCCTTGTCCGAGCCTTTGCGCGCTGTCTTCCGTACCGCGCCGCGGCGCTTGTCGTTTCCTGCCATGCGGACCACCCTACCCCCTACACCCCTGATTACCCCTGTTCACAACCACCGTCCGGCACGGTACCCTCTGGTGGCTATGACGCCCCAGGAATCGTCCTCTCCCCCGTCCCCGCAGGCCGGCGCCGGCACGTCCGCCGGTACCTCCCTGACCCGTACCGAACGCCTCGACCGCCTGCCGGTGACCCGCCGTCACGTGAAGCTCCTCGGCGGCTCGGGCATCGGCTGGGCATTGGATGCGATGGACGTCGGGCTGATCGGGTTCATCATGGCCGCGCTCACCACCCACTGGGGCCTCACCCACACCGAGACCTCGTGGCTGGCCTCCGCGGGCTTCATCGGCATGGCTCTGGGAGCCACCTTCGGCGGGCTGCTCGCCGACCGCGTCGGACGACGCAACGTCTTCGCCGTCACCCTGCTGGTCTACGGCCTGGCGACCGGAGCGTCCGCGCTCGCCGGCGGGCTGGCCGTCCTGATCGCCCTGCGCTTCCTCGTCGGTCTCGGTCTCGGGGCGGAACTTCCCGTGGCCTCCACCCTGATCTCCGAGTTCGCGCCGCGCAAGGTCCGTGGACGCATGGTCGTGGTCCTCGAGGCGTTCTGGGCCGTCGGCTGGCTCGCCGCCGCGGTGATCGGTGCGTTCATCATCCCGTTGAGTGACGACGGGTGGCGTTGGGCACTGGCCCTCGGCATGGTGCCCGCCTTCTACGCCCTGTATGTGCGGATGAAGCTGCCGGAGTCCGTCCGCTTCCTCGAGGCGAAGGGGCGCCGCTCCGAGGCGGAGGGCATCGTCGCGAGCTTCGAGGCGTCCGAGCCGACGCGCCTGCGGTTCCAGGGCGCGCCGGACGCCTCCGACGCGTCCCGTGTCCTCGACGAGGAGCAGCAGGACGCGGCGATCCTCGCCGGGCCTCCTGGAACTGCCGACTCCGCCTCCGGCATCTGGTCCTCCCCGCTACGTCGTCGTACCGCCGCGCTGTGGACCATCTGGTTCTGCATCAACCTGAGCTACTACGGTGCCTTCACCTGGATCCCCTCGATCCTGGTCGACCAGGGGTACACCCTGGTGAAGTCCTTCACCTTCACGCTGATCATCACCCTGGCGCAGCTGCCGGGCTACGCGGTGGCCGCGTTCCTCATCGAACGGTGGGGACGCCGCGCGACGCTGGCGACCTTCCTCGCCGGTTCCGCCGTGGCGGCCGGTCTGTACGGCTTCGCGGGCGTTGAGTGGCAGATCATCGCTGCCGGCTGCCTGCTGTCCTTCTTCAACCTGGGCGCCTGGGGTGCGTTGTACGCCATCGGGCCGGAGCTGTACCCGACGACGATGCGGGCGCGCGGAACAGGGGCGGCGACCGGCTTCGGGCGCATCGCCTCGATCATCGCACCGTTGATCGTTCCGCCGTTGCTGGTGTTCGGCGGGCTTCCGGTCCTGTTCACGCTGTTCGGTATCGCCTTCACCGTGGCCGCGCTGGCCGCGCTGGCACTACCGGAGCTGAAGGGGACGCGTCTGGCGGAGCGGTAGTGCCGCTACCCCAACGACCAGGTCGCACCGTCGGCGGTGTCGGTGACGACCACGCCGGCGGCCTTCAGCCGGTCGCGCACCTCATCGGCGGTGGCGTAGTCCTTCCCCGCCTTCGCCACGGCACGGCGGTCGAGCTCGGCCTTCACCAGGACGTCCAACGCGCCCGTCGCCGCGTCCGACGAGCCGGAGCCGACGCCCAGCCCACGCCCCTGGGCGGACGGCCCGGACCACGTCGTGGACATCGGGTCGACGCCCAGCACACCGGCCATCGCCCGCACGGCGCCGGCGGTCTCCGCCAGTCGGTCCCGGTCGCCGGACTCGAGGGCCTTGTTGCCCTCGCGCACGGTGTCGTGGATGACCGCCAGGGACTGCGGGACGGCGAGGTCGTCGTCCAACGCCGCCTCGAACGCCGGCAGCCAGGTACCGGTCTCCACCTCCCCGAGCACCTCGACGGCGCGGGTCAGGAACTTCTCGATCCGACGGAAACCGGCGGCGGCCTCCTGCAACGCCGACTCCGAGTACTCCAGCATCGAGCGGTAGTGCGCGGACCCCAGGTAGTAGCGCAGTTCGATCGGACGCACCATGGTCAGGATGTTCGGCACGGACAGGACGTTGCCCAGGGACTTCGACATCTTCTCGCCCGACATCGTCACCCAGCCGTTGTGCAGCCACAGACGGGCGAACCCGTCGCCGGCGGCGTGTGCCTGGGCCGCCTCGTTCTCGTGGTGCGGGAACTGCAGGTCCATGCCACCGGCGTGGATGTCGAACTCCGCACCGAGGTACTTGCGCGACATCGCCGAGCACTCGATGTGCCATCCGGGACGACCGTAGCCCCACGGGGTGTCCCACCCGGGTTCACCGGGTTTCGCGGACTTCCACATGGCGAAGTCGCGGGGGTCCTCCTTGCCCGGCGCGGCGTCCTCTCCCTGGTCCAGTTCGTCGAGCTTCTGGTGGGACAGGAACCCGTACTCCGGCACGCGCGCGGTGCGGCAGTACACCGAACCGTCCTCGGTGGCGTAGGCGAGGTCGGCGTCGATGATGCGCCGGATGTAGGCGATCATCTCCGGGACGTGGCCGGTGGCCCGTGGCTCGACCGACGGAGGCGCCACGCCGAGGAGGTCGTAGGCGCGGGAGAACTCGCGCTCGTGGGTGGCGGCCCATTCCCACCAGGGGCGTCCGTGCTCGGCGGACTTGGTGAGGATCTTGTCGTCGATGTCTGTAACATTGCGCACGAAAGCAACATCCAGCCCCTTGGCCTCCAGCCAGTTGCGCAGGATGTCGAACGCCACCCCGGAACGCACATGACCGATGTGCGGGACAGACTGCACGGTCGCGCCACACAGGTAGACCGATGCGTGGCCTTCCTGCAACGGAACGAAGTCCTGGAGTTCACGGGTCGCGGTGTCGAAGAATCGCAGAGTCACAACTGACAGTCTAGACGGGAGAGACCCCATGAAACTTGCGACGGTCCGTATCGACGGTTCGCGGTGCACGATCCAGGTCGACAGCGTCGACGACGCACCGGACGGGGGCTCGGTCACCGGCCGTATCGTGGACCGCCGCGAGCTCGGCGCCCTGCTCACCGCCAACCCGACGGGGATCCGGGGCGCGGTCGAATCCGGCCTGCGCCGCGACGGCGACGAGGTGACCGTTCCCCTGGCTGACCTGCAGCCGGTCATCCCGTCGCCGTCGAAGGTGTTCTGCGTCGGCCTGAACTACCGGGAGCACATCGAGGAGATGGAGCACCCCATCCCCGACCACCCCACGCTGTTCGTGAAGTACCCCTCCGCCCTGACCGCCCCCTACACCGAGGTCACGGTACCAGCCGGGATGACGGAGAAGGCGGACTACGAGGGGGAGCTCGCGGTGGTCATCGGGTCCCGGCTCGCCGGGGCGAACGGCGGTGCCTCCGCCGAGGAGGCCCGTGCCGCCATCGGCGGGTACGCGGTGATGAACGACTTCTCCCAGCGTGACTGGCAGTACCGCACCCAGCAGTGGCTGCAGGGCAAGAACCTCGACCGGTCCTCCGCCTTCGGCCCGTGGCTGACGGTGGCGGACGACTACGATCCCGTCGCCGAGGGCGCGGTACTGCGCACCTGGGTCAACGGGGACCTGCGGCAGGAGCACTCCACCTCCGACCTGGTCTTCCCCCCGGTCGACCTGGTGCGCTACATCTCCCACTTCGCCACCCTGGAACCCGGCGACGTCATCGCCACCGGTACCCCGGAGGGCGTCGGCGCTGGTTCCGGCCGTTTCCTCGCCGACGGGGACGTGGTGCGCATCGAGATCGACGGCCTCGGCGCGGTGGAGTCCAGCATCCGGATGTGAGTTCAGCGTCCCCCGCCAGGGGGCGCTTTGATAGGGTCAGCTCAGTACGCTTACCCTGCCCTACGCACCCCCGGAGTTCCCCATGAACCTTCGCACCACCCGCCCGACGCGCCGCGCTGCGGCTCTCGCCGCCACCGCCGTCCTCGCCCTGGGTCTGACCGCCTGCTCCAGCGACTCGGACGACTCGACGGACTCGGCGGACTCAGCCGAGACCACGGCTGCCGAATCCGCCTCCGAGACCGAGGCTGAGGCTGAGGCCGCGTCCGACGGCCCCCTGTCGGTCGACAAGACCGACGGCCTCTCCGACGGTGACACCGTCACCGTCACCCTGGAGGACCTGGACACCGAGAACAACTACTACGTCGCCGTCGCCAGCACCGACGGAGACAGCAGCGACCCGTCGACCTACGCCGGCGAGATGAGCGACTGGGCACGCGTCGTCCCCGAGGGTGAGCAGGGTGGCACCGCCACCTTCGACGCCGACGGCAACGCCGAGTTCGACCTGGCCGTCCAGTCCACCAACGAGGCCGGCACCGTGGACTGCACCACAGACTCGTGCTCGGTGAAGCTGGTCACCGACCACGCCTCGACGCCCCCGTTCTCGGACATCGCGGCCGTCCCCGTCACCTTCGGGAACTGACCCGGTACGACCCCCTGCACTGACCCCCTGCACTGTGCCGGGAGGTCACTCCCCGGGGACCAGCAACCCGCCCTCGTAGGCGAGGATCACCAGTTGCGCCCGGTCGTGGGCGTGGATCTTGGTCATGATCCGGTTGACGTGCGTCTTCGCGGTATGCGGTGAGATGAAGAACTCCTCCGCGATCTGCTGGTTCGACAGCCCCCGCCCCACCAGCTGCAGGACCTCACGTTCCCGTTCGGTGAGCAGCGCCAGGCTGCGCGTCGCCTCCTCGGAGACCGCGGGGCGCGGCCCGGGCGACCGCACGTAGCGGGCGATCAGACTGCGCGTCGCCGTCGGTGACAGCAGTTCGTCACCGTCGGCGACGGAATGCACCGCCCTGATGATCTCCTCGGGCTCCGCTCCCTTACCGATGAATCCGCTGGCCCCGGCGCGCAGGGCGGCGACCACGTACTCGTCCTCCTCGAACGTGGTGAGGATCAGCACGCGACTGCCGGCGTTGGAGGCGTCCGCACAGATCGCCTCCGTGGCACCGATCCCGTCCAGCCGGGGCATCCGGATGTCCATGACGATGACGTCCGGGCGCAGGGCGGTCGTCATGTCCACGGCCTCCTCCCCGTTCGTGGCCTCCCCGACGACGTCGGTGTCCGGTGCGCTGGACAGGATGTCCACGACGGCCTGGCGGATCAGGACCTGGTCGTCGACGACGAGCACGGTAGTCACAGGCGGACCTCCCGGGGAAGTGGAACGGTGGCGGAGAGGGTGAATCTCCCCGCCGATTCTACGGTGTCGATCTCCCCGCCTGCCGCCGAGACCCGTTCGCGCAGACCGGTCAGCCCCAGGTGCCCCTGCGGGGCGTCCGGCTGGTTGCGCTGCCCGTCCGACACCGGGTTCGCGATCCGTACGGTCACCGCGGGGACTGTGCGGCCACTGTCCTGCTCCACCGAGATGTGCAGCTCGGCGGTGTGTCCGGAGCCGTGTTTGTGGGCGTTGGTGAGCCCTTCCTGGACCACGCGGTAGATGACGCGACCAGTCGTGTCGTCGACGGCCTCGAGGTCACCGTCCGTCGTCGGGTCGACGTCGAGCCCCGACTCGACGACGGAACGCACCAGGTCCTCCAGGTCCGGCAGCCCCGGCTGCGGCAGGTGGGCGGAGGCGTCACCGTCGTCCTCCCTGAGGTAACGCAGCAGGACGCCGATGTCGCCGAGGACGTCGCGGGACGCACTGCGAATCGTGCCGAGCGCGTCCCGTGCCTTGTCCGGACGGGCGTCCAGGGCACTGGACGCGACCCCGGCGTTGAGACTGATCACCGAGATCCGGTGGGCGACGGTGTCGTGCAGGTCCTGGGCGATCCGCAGCCGCTCCTCGGCGACACGTCGGCGGGCCTCCGCCTCCCTGGTCTGCTCGGCCCGCTCGGCCCGCTCCGTCGCCGCCCGGGTGTACTCCCGGCGCGACCGGGCACTGTCACCGAGGGCGGTGGCCACGGCGATGCCCGCCGCCACCTGGAACACCTGGGGGTCCAGGGTCATCCGGTCGTCGGTGAACAGGCTCAGCACCGCGACCAGGACCGTCCCGACGGCCCCGGCGACCAGGGCGGGACGCCGGGGCGCGGCGTTCGCCGCGGCGAACACCGCCACGACCGCGCCGATGCCCGGCGCCAGCGCGGGCAGCCCGAGGACGACGGTCGTGAGGTAGGCCGCGAGACAGACCGCGAACACCGGCAGGGGCCAGCGTCGTCGCAGGAGCATCAGCGCCGCCGTGGCCACGGCCAGCGCCAGCCCCAGCAGCATGACGTGGTTGTCGTGCAGGGCGGGACCGGCACCGGGGACCGGCACCGGCCCCCGTCCCCCGGCCGGGCCTCCACCTACGCCGCCACCGCCGCCGGCGCCTCCGCCACCCGGTGTCGGGATCAGGACGGAGACGAGGATCAGCGCCATGACGGCCGCATCACCGGCCCACACCGGCAACCATCCCGGACGCTCCTTCGGCAGGTCGGCGGCGGGACGTGTCGGGGGCACCGGGGGCTCGTTCATGGGGCCATTCTCCTTCATTCCGTTACCCCTACGGTTCTACCGAAGGGGAGCCTGCCGCGCCCGCCACCGGTTCATCGACGACGGGCTGGGCCGGTTCGACGATCCGACGCCGCACCGGATGGCCGGAGCTTCCACCGACGACCACCCACCGGTACCGGGGTTCCGGCGCCGGAGAGGATTCCTCCCCTGCGGTCTCTCGGGCGGGGGCGGCCCCCGAACCCTCGTCGGCCAAGGCGTCCCGCACGATGCGACGTGGGTCGTAACGCTGCCACTGGCGGTTCCACGCCGCCGGATCCATCACCTCGGAGTTCACCCCGAAGTCTCTCTCGGCGCGGCCCCGGGCCGCCTCGGTGAAGCCACGGATGTTCCTGATGGCGGCGGCGAGTTTCTCCGCGTAGAGCGGAAGCCGCTGCGGGCCGATGATCACCGCGGCGATGAACCCGATGACGATGAGCTTCTCGATGGTCAGGCCGAACATGTCAGCGTACTCCTTCCAGGGTCGGGGCAGCCGGTGTGTCGGTTCCTGCCCTCGTGAGCATGCGGCGGTCGTGGAGCCAGGAGATGCCCAGGGCAATCCCGAACAGGACCGCCATCGGAACGGCGATGAGGAACATCGACAGCAGATCCGCTGCCGGTGTCACCAGCGCGCTGAACACCACGATCCCGATGGTGATACCGCGCCAGCTGCGGGCAATCGTCGCCGCCGGCAGCAGCCCCGTCATGTTCAGCACCACGACGAAGGCCGGGAGGGTGAACGCCACACCGGCGGCAAGCACCAGCTTCATCACGAAGTCGACGTAGTAGGACGCCTGCAGCAGGGTGCTGTCCTCGGCGGACGCGAACCCGGCGAGGAGTTCGACGATCCTGGGGAACACGGCGACCCCGGCGGCGCACCCGCCGACGAACAGCGGGATGACGGCGGCGAGGAAGCCGAAGGCGTACCTCTTCTCCGTCCTGGTGAGGGCCGGGGCGACGTAGGCCAGGAGCTGGTAGAGCCAGACCGGACTGGACACCGCGATGCCACCGAACAGGGCGATCCGGAGCTTGAGGTCGAAGGCCCCGGTGATGCTGTCGTAGTTGATGCTCGCCGACCGGGACTGCGCGATCTCGACGACCGGTGCACGCAGGACGTCGAGGACCTGGTCAGAAAGGAGGTAGGCGACGACCATGCCGACCGCGAGAGCCGCCGCGACCCGGGTGATCCTCCGCCTGCCTTCCCGGAGGTGTCCGGCCAGGGGCATGGCGGCCCCGGTGGTCGGCTTCACAGTCGTGGTCGTCATGAGCTCAGCGGACCTGCCGTGGGAGTCACCGGCACGGTGCGCACCGGCGACGGTGCCTCCGCCGCCGGCGCGGCAACCGGGGCGGCGGCCGGACCAGCGTCCGGCTCGGGGTCGGCGGCCTCCTTCTTCAGGATGCGGACGGACTGGCCGACACTCTTCGCCAGTGCAGGGAGCTTGGCCGCCCCGAACAGCAGGAGGACGACGGCGAGGATGACAAGGGCGTGCATTCCGGTGAGGTTCTGTAACATGATCTGTTCCTTAGGAGGTCTGTGGTTCTGTGGGGTGGCGGTCGAGGTCAGGACGCTGTGGCGTCCGACGCCCCGGCCGTGCCGTCGGTCGGCGGTTCGCCCGGCGTTCCGCCGGTGGGGGGTTCGCCGCCACCGGGGCCTCCGCCGTCGCCACCGGAGCCTCCCGGGCCCCCGCCCGCGGGGGCGGCACCGCCGGTGGGTTCGGTGCCCGTGTCCACACGCACCGTCAACGAAGCGATGTACCCGGAGTCGGCGTCGCCGCTGATCGTGGCCATCTGCAGCGCGCCGGCGTCCTCACCGAACACGTTGTCGGTGTCGAGGGTGATCTGCGAGAGGTTGTCCGATGACCCGTCATAGACCGACGAGGTGTAGACGTCGGTGAGGACGTCCTCCGGGATCGCCATCTGGGAGGTGGAGATCGCGTTGGCGGAGTCGTCGATGGAATCGACGTCGGGGTACACCTCGAAGTGGATGTGGGTCCACCGCCCGGTGTAGCAGCCCGGCATCACGGAGGTGAAGGTCACGGTCCCGTCGGCGTCGGCCACCTGGACCCCGCGCAGCCAGGTCTCGTTTTCGACGCCCTCGGAATACATCGAGTACTGCCCCTGGGCGTCGCAGTGCCAGGCGTACACGGCGACGTCAGCGAAGGGTGCGTCGTCGTTGGCCATGTCGGTGACGGTGAAGGTGAACTCCAACGGCACGCCGTCGACCGGGGCATCGGCACCGATACTGGAGCGGATGTCGCTGCGGACGATCCCCGACTCCGACAGCACGTCCGGGCCGTTGGAACCGTCCGCCGGGTAGGGTCCTGCGGTCTCGTCCGGGATCTCGCCGGAGGGAAGGGCCGACGAGGCGGCGGTTCCGGTGGTCGCCGCCGTACCGGCGGTACCGGACGTCGATGTCGAACACGCCGCCAGTGCGACGGCACCGGCACCGGCGACACCTGCCCCGAGGAACATGCGGCGGCTCACCAGGGTCCGCAGGTCGAAACCGACGCCCTGGTCGACGACCTCCTCCTCGGGCCGGTCGAGCAGTCGGCCCTCGTAGGCGGGGCCGGCGGGGGTGTCGGTGGGGTCGGGTACTCGGGTGGCCATGACAGGCTCCTCCTTGGTCTTCGGGACTGTTGCGGGATCTACGGGGACGGACGGCTTCCTGTCCGTCCATCACCGTGACCTTGAGTCTCGTCGACCGTGGCGCCTGTCGCGTCCCCCCTACGCAGTCATCACGTACTCCCACCGCGGTATTTCGCGGTACGTCCCCCGCACCGTCCGGTGCGTTAGCGGTCGGACGCGGTGGCGTCCCGCCACACCACCGCCGTCGCCACGGCGGCCACACCCTCACCTCGTCCGGTGAACCCCATGTGGTCGGTGGTCGTGGCGGACACGCTCACCGGTGCCCCGACCAGGTCGGAGAGGACCTGCTCCGCCTCGGTGCGTCGGGGTCCCATCTTCGGCCGGTTCCCGACCATCTGCACGGCGGCGTTGCCGACGGTGAAGCCGTTGGCGGCGAGCAGCTCACGACACTCGGTGAGCAGCCGTGCCCCGGTGACCCCGGCGTACTCGTCACGTCCGACGCCGACGAAGGACCCGAGGTCGCCGAGCCCGGCCGCGGACAGCAGGGCGTCCACGACGGCATGGGCGACGACGTCGCCGTCGGAGTGTCCCTCGCATCCGTCGGCCCCCTCGAAGAACAGTCCGGCCATCCAGCAGGGTTTGCCTGCCTGCACCTGGTGGGCGTCGGTGGCGACACCGACCCTGGGGATGATCACGACGCCCCTCCGTGTCCCGCCGTGCGGTGGGCCCGCTCAAGATCCTCCGGCAACGTGATCTTGAAGGCCCGCTCATCGCCGGGGACAGCGACGACCGTCTCCCCCGCCATCTCCATCAGCGAGGAGTCGTCGGTGACGGCGACGGGAGCCAGGTCCGACGGCGGCTCGCCGGTCGGGTGTGCCGAGTCGAGCTCTTCCCGTGCCTGCTGCATCCGGTTCGCCGCGAGCAACCGGTCGAAGGCGAAGACCTGCGGGGTCTGCGCCGCTCTGAGGGTCCGGCGCTGCGGGGTGGACCGGATGACCTCCGCCCCGTCGAGCGCCCCGGCGGACACGGTGTCCACGACCTTGACGGTGTCCGTCACCGGCACCACCGGCACGGCCCCGCTCCAGGAGCCGTCCTCGACCCCTTCCGCCGCCGCGGCGACCGTGGCACGGATCATCTCCGGCGGGGTGAGGCACCGGGCGGCGTCGTGGACGGCGACCAGGTAGCCTTCCGGGATGTCCTCGAGGTCACCGGGGGTCTCCCGGTCGGTGCCGCCCCCGGTGAGCAGCTGGACCGATTCCAGCCCGGCCCGTACCGAGTCGGACCGGTCCGCGCCTCCGAGAACCACGGTGACCTCCATCGGTGCCCAGAGGCCGAGCTGGCCGTCCACGAGACTCCGGGCGTGGTCGACCATGTCCGAGGACACCGTCACCACGGTGTGGCCGACAGACTCCGACGCGGCCAGTCCGTCCAGGCAGCGTTCCAGGATCGTCCTCCCATCGACCTGCACGAACGCCTTCGGCAGGACTTCCCCCAGCCTGGTTCCGCTGCCCGCGGCAGCCACGACGGCGAAGACGCGGTCGAGTCCGTCCACCGGGGTCAGTCCTCGTCTTCGCCGAGCTCGTCGTCGAGGTCGACGGACTGCGGCTCATCCTCCTCGGCGACACCGGCGGCACGACGGGCCGCCGATTCCTCGCGGTGACGGACGATGGTCTCCTCCATCCTCTGCACCGTGGCGTCCGCCTTCGCGTCGTCCACTCCCTCGGCGAGCGCGAGCTCCCCGACGAGCACGAGACGCGCCTTCGCCAGCATGCGCTTCTCACCGGCGGACAGGCCGCGGTCCTGGTCGCGACGCCACAGGTCACGGACCACCTCCGCCACCCGGTTGACGTCGCCGGACGCCAGGCGTTCCTGGTTGGCCTTGTACCGGCGGGACCAGTTGCCCGCCTCCTCGACGTCCGTCTCACGCAGCACGGAGAACACCCTCAGCAGGCCTTCCTCCCCGACGACGTCGCGCACACCCACGGTCTCGGCGTTCGCCGCGGGCACCCGGACGAGCAGGTCCCCCTGGTTCACCCGGAGCACGAGGTAGTCGACCGGCTCCCCCTTGAAAACGCGCTGCTCAATTCCCTCGATCACTGCGGCACCGTGGTGGGGGTAAACGACGACGTCCCCGATGTTGAACTCCATGACGATCCAGTTTAGCACCCTCCCCCCGCCACCCGCGGCCCAGCCCGCGCCGCTGCCCCACCGTGACCGGGCCACGACCAGACGACGACCAGACGACGACCAGACGACGACCATGCAACGCCCCCGCCCCACCCCGTATGGGTCCGTCCAGCCGGACCGAACTAGGCGTCCAGCACCCCCACAGGTTAATGTGGACTCGACGAAACCCGCCGCCCTGACACGTGACGGGACACATCATCTGCAGTTGACGGCCCCGGACGGGCCTCAGATGGAGGAGAAGCACAGTGAAGAACCGGAAGCCCGCCGCGCGTCGGCTGCTCGCCGTCACCGCCGGTTGCGCGGCCCTGGCCCTGTCCGCCTGCGGCGCGGGCCAGATCTCCCAGACCGCCAACCAGGTCGCCGCCGTCAACGGCACGAACGGCGAACTCGGCGACGCCTTCGTCCGGGACGTCACCCTGATCACCCAGGAGGACAACTCCGTCGCGCTGAAGTTCAACGCCTCCAACCAGGGCATCGAGGGGGGCGACGTCACCCTGGAAGGTGTGTCCGTCCAGGACGCCTCGGTCGACATCGGCGGGAACATCACCATCGCCCCGGACTGCTCCGTGGTCGCCGACTCCGAGTCCGCGATCAAGGAGATGAACCCCTCCAACGCCGACGTGGGCTGCACACAGTACCTGGAGACCACCGTGGAGGGCGAGAACTTCTACAGCGGTGCCGCCCGCGTCGTGACCTTCGAGTTCAGTGACGGCGACATCGAGATCAACGCACCCATCGTCGCCTGGTACGCCGAGGCCGGCCAGACGAACCGTCACCAGGACGGTGTCACGCGCGAAGGGACCGACACCATCGACGGCGACCACGGGGGCCCGGACATCCGCTGACGTCTCCTCCGTCCCGTCTGACGCGCATCTCCCCGCACGGGGAATGCGCGTTTTTCATGTCCGCCCCCGCTACTAGTCTGTGAGCCATGGCCACGAAAACCACGAACCGTAAGACCCGCAGCAGCTACAGCTGCTCCTCCTGTGGTCACCAGGTGTCGAAGTGGGTCGGGCGCTGCCCGTCCTGTCACGAATGGGGGACGATGGACGCGGCCACCGCGCCGGCGGCCGGGACGTCGTCCCCCGCCGGTCTGACCCCCACCTCCCCCGCACAGCCGGTGACGGCCATCGACCCGACGATCGCGAACCACCGCACCAGCGGCATCGGCGAACTCGACCGGGTGCTCGGCGGTGGCGTCGTCCCGGGAAGCGCCGTGCTGCTCGCCGGAGAACCCGGCGTCGGCAAGTCGACGCTGCTGCTCGAGGTCGCCAACCGGTGGGCGCGGCAGGACCGCAGCGTGCTCTACCTCACCGCGGAAGAGTCCGTGGGTCAGGTCCGCCACCGCGCGGAACGTACCGGGGCGCTGTCGGAGTCACTGTTCCTCGCGGCCGAGCACGACCTGGAGACCGCACTCGGCCAGATCGACGCGGTCCGGCCGGAGCTGGTGATCGTCGACTCGCTGCAGACCCTCAACGCCTCCGGTGTGGAGGGTGTCGCCGGCGGCGTCGCACAGACCCGCGCGGTCGCCGCCACCCTGACCACCCTGGCGAAGTCCACCGGGGTGCCCGTCCTGCTGGTCGGGCACGTCACCAAGGACGGCAACGTCGCCGGACCGCGCACCGTCGAGCACCTGGTCGACGTCGTCCTGAACTTCGAGGGCGACCGGCACAGCGCCCTGCGGTTCCTGCGCGGTCAGAAGAACCGGTTCGGAGCCACCGACGAGGTGGGCTGCTTCGAACAGACCGCCGACGGGATCCGTGAAGTCGCCGACCCCTCCGGACTGTTCCTCCACCACCGGGACGACCCCGTCGCCGGTACCGCCGTGACTGTCCTGATGGACGGGCGCCGGCCGATGCTCGGCGAGATCCAGACCCTCGCCCTGGAGACCCAGATGCACACCCCGCGGCGGGTGGTGACCGGCATCGACGCCAGCCGGGTTGCCGTGGTCCTGGCTGTCCTGGCCAAGCGCGCCGGCGTGGACCTGATGGGCCACGAGGTCTACGCGGCGACCGTCGGCGGCATGAAGATCAACGAGCCGGGGGCCGACCTCGCCCTGGCCCTGGCCCTGGCCTCCACCGCATCCGGCACGGCGCTGCCGACCGGGCTGGTCGCGGTCGGTGAGGTCGGCCTCGGCGGTGAGGTACGGCGGGTCCCCGACCTCCGTCAGCGCCTGGCGGAGGCCCGGAGGCTCGGTTTCACCACCGCGGTCGTCCCGGACTCCACTCGTGGGGCCGACCGGACCACTCCGCCGGACGGCCTACGGCTCATCGCGGTCGGCACCGTGCAGGAGGCCGTGGCGAAGATCGGGCTCACGCGAGGTTGAACGTCTGCGACTCCGAGGTCTTGTCGCCGATATGCCCGTAGACCATGTACGCACCGTTGCCGACCGGCTCACGGCTGTCACAGGAGTCCGGTGACGACGTCGTCCGGGACCAGGCGGTCATCTCGAAGGTCCGCGACTGTTCGGGTTCCAGCCGCAGCCGCCCGGTCGACGTCGGCGAATTGCAGTCGGTGTCGCCCCACACCCGCGTGTACCCGGAGTCCATCGTGAAGACCTCGAACTTCAGCTCGTCCTCGCTCAGGTCGATGTCGCACTCCCCGGACGTGGGGTTGGTGACCTCGAGGAAGAAGTTCGGCTGCTGGCCGTCCCGGAACGTCGGCGCACCGGGCCGGACGGACAGCTGGAGGTCGTCCAGTTCACAGGTCCTCTTCGAGGCGACCTCGTCCGGCACGCCCTCGGTCTCGGAGGGCTCCGGCCGTTCCGAGGATTCTGAGGGCTCCGCCGACCGGGACGTCGACCCCGATGCCTCAGTGGACTCCGCCGCGCCAGAGGATTCCGGTGTCGTCCCCGACGGCGACGACACTGCGGACGACTCCCCCGTGGTGGCGACCTGGTCCTGACCGTCGTCCCCACCGGTCAACGAACTGATGACCCACCACAGCAGCGCCACGACGACAACCAGAACCACCACCGCCGTGATACGACGGCGCCGGTAGACTTCCGGGGGCAGGGGCCGGGGATCGTTACGCTGACTCACACGACCAGTGTAACCAGCGCCGACGGCACGGTGACGTCATGACACCCCGGGGCGTGGGTGTCAACCCCGCGCTCAGGGCACCGGAGTCGCCGGGACCCCCTCGATATCCACGCCGTAGCTGGCGACAGGCTCCGCAAGACCGTCGGACAGGCGGTACCGCATACCGACCACCCCGCACTGCCCGTCACGCAGCCGCTCGAGAATCCCCGGAGAACGGTCCACGATGTGGTTGGCGATCTCCACGACATGGTGCTTCTCGAAGTCCTCACCGGTGTCCGCGCCCTGTGACCTGGCCGCCAGCAGTGAGGGGGTCACCTTCTCCACCAGCACACGCTGGAAGCCCGGCGGCATGCTGCCGGTCGCCAACGCCGTCTGTGCCGCGGCGATCGCCCCGCAGCTCTCGTGGCCGAGGACCACGACCAACGGCACGCCCAGGGACACGACCGCGAACTCCAGCGACGCCAGCACCGACAGGTCCGTGATCTCGCCGGCCGTACGGATCACGAAGATGTCGCCGAGCCCTTGGTCGAAGACGATCTCCACCGGAACCCGTGAGTCGGAGCACGCCAGCACCACGGCGTTGGGCCGCTGCCCCCCGGTGAGCAGTTCACGCCGCCCCCGGTCCTGGTTCGGGTGCGCGGAGTCCTCGTCCATGAACCGGCGGTTGCCGGTCATCAGCAGTTCGACGGCCTGCTGCGGGGTGAGGGGGCCGACGGCGTCGTCGGTGTCGCGGGACGGTGTCGTGTCGTCTGAAGTCATGCGGACTATTCTGCCACCGCCTTTGGCCGGGCGCCCGTCCGTGCGGCACAGTAGGGTGCAGTGAACACCGTGAGGACGCAGGAGACGCCAGCCGGAGCCGACGGACCGACCACACTGGGGTCGGTGCTGAACCTCTGGTACGACCGCCATGCCCGGGACCTCCCGTGGCGGCGCCCCGGGACCACACCGTGGGCCGTCCTGCTCAGTGAGATCATGTCCCAGCAGACGCCCGTGGCCCGGGTCGTCCCGCTGTGGACGGCCTGGCTGGACCGCTGGCCGACCCCGGCGCACCTGGCTGAGGCCCCCACCGACGAGATCCTCCGCGCCTGGGCGAACCTGGGCTACCCCCGCCGGGCACTGCGCCTGCGCGAGTGTGCACGGGCGATCGTCCACGACCACGACGGGACCGTGCCGTCCACGGTGCCCGAGCTGCTGGCCCTGCCCGGCATCGGTGACTACACCGCCCGCGCCGTCGCCGCCTTCGCCTTCGGCCGCGCTGTCCCGGTGGTCGACACCAATGTCCGCCGTGTTCACCGTCGGCTGGCCCGCGGCGAGTTCCTGCAGGGCCCGGCGAAGGCCGGCGATCTCGCCGACGTCGCCGACCTGATGCCCTGGGTGGACGAGGATCCGGCGCTGACCCGGCGGGGGTACCGGAACTCCCGGCACCGCCCGGAGGCGCACAGCGAGGCGCTGGGCATGTGTTCCTCGCTGATGGAACTGGGGGCGACGGTGTGCACGGCCCGGTCCCCGCAGTGCGACGACTGCCCGGTGTCGGACAGGTGCCGGTGGATCGCCCTGGGGCGACCGGCCCCCAGCGCCGCAGACTCTGCGGCGGCGAAGAAGCGGGTCCAGAAGTTCGAGGGTACCGACCGCCAGGTCCGTGGCCGGATCATGGCGATCCTGCGGGCCGCGGAGACCACGGAGGCCACCGTCGCGGACTTCGCTGACACGAGTGAGGACGCTGCCCAGCGGTCCCGCGCACTGGAGTCCCTCGTCGCCGACGGGCTCGTGACACGGACGGACGCCGGCCCCGGCGCCCGCTACCGACTACCTCGGTAACGGACCGTCGGGACCGGCGTCCTGTGTCTGTCTGTTCCGACCGGCGCCGCCGGCCGGGACGGGCTAGTCGCGGTGCTCGCCGGCGGAGACGTCCTGCGTCTCCGGCAGCTGGTCCTCGTCCGTCGCCGCGTCGATGACGTCCTCCTGCGCCTCCTCCGCCGGCTCTGCGGCGATCTCGGGCAGGGGCTTCGGGCGGGACCCGAAGACGAACTTCGCTCCTTCACCATTGCCGGTGCCGTCCCAGTTCTCGACGTCGACGGTGACGATCTCGCCGGCACCCATCTCGCCGAAGAGGATCTTCTCCGACAGGTGGTCCTCGATCTCACGCTGAATCGTCCTGCGCAGCGGACGGGCACCGAGTACCGGGTCGAAGCCACGGACCGCGAGCAGGCTCTTGGCCTCCTCGGTCAGTTCCAGCCCCATGTCCTTCTCCGAGAGTGCCTTGCGCACCCGGCCGGTGAGCAGGTCGACCATCTGGACGATCTGCTCCCGGGTGAGCTGGTGGAAGACCACGATGTCGTCGATACGGTTGAGGAACTCCGGCCGGAAGTGCTTCTTCAGCTCGTCGTTGACCTTCGTCTTCATCCGGTCGTACTGGGCGCTCTCGTCGGTCTCGCCGGAGCCGGAGAAGCCCATGCCGACAGCCTTGGAGATGTCCCTGGTACCCAGGTTGGAGGTGAAGATCAGGACCGTGTTCTTAAAGTCGACGACGCGACCCTGACCGTCGGTCAGACGGCCGTCCTCGAGGACCTGCAACAAGGTGTTGTAGATCTCCGAGTGGGCCTTCTCGATCTCGTCGAACAGGACCACGGAGAACGGCTTACGCCGCACCTTCTCGGTGAGCTGGCCGCCCTCGTCGTAGCCGACGTATCCGGGAGGTGCACCGAACAGACGCGAGGCGGTGAACTTGTCGTGGAACTCGCCCATGTCGATCTGGATCAGTGAGTCGTCGTCACCGAACAGGAACTCCGCCAGTGCCTTCGACAGCTCGGTCTTGCCGACACCCGACGGACCGGCGAAGATGAACGACCCGCTCGGACGCTTGGGATCCTTCAGACCCGCACGGGTACGCCGAATCGCCCGCGAGACCGCCTTGACCGCGTCCTCCTGGCCGATGATCCGCTTGTGCAGCTCATCCTCCATGTGCAGCAGTCGGGTGGACTCCTCCTCCGTGAGCCGGACGACCGGGATGCCGGTCCAGGTCCCCAGGACCTCGGCGATCTGCTCCTCGCCGACCTCGGCGACGTCGTCGAGCTCGCCGGCGCGCCACTGCTTCTCCTTCTCCGCACGCTCGTCGGTGAGCTTGCGCTCGTCGTCGCGCAGGGAGGCTGCCTTCTCGAAGTCCTGGTCGTCGATGGCCGCTTCCTTGGCCCGACGGACCTCGGCGATCTTGTCGTCGACGTCCTGGATCGCCTTCGGCGCAGTCATCCGCTTGATACGCATCCGCGCACCGGCCTCGTCGATGAGGTCGACGGCCTTGTCCGGCAGGAACCGGTCGTTGATGTACCGGTCCGACAGACGGGCCGCCGCGGCGAGGGCACCGTCGGTGATGGAGACCCGGTGGTGTGCCTCGTAACGGTCGCGGAGCCCCTTGAGGATCTCGATCGTCATCTCGGCGCTGGGCTCCGGCACCTGCACCGGCTGGAAACGACGCTCCAGGGCCGCGTCCTTCTCGATGTGCTTGCGGTACTCGTCCAGCGTGGTCGCACCGATGGTCTGCAGCTCACCACGGGCCAGCTTCGGCTTCAGGATGCTGGCCGCGTCGATCGCGCCCTCGGCGGCACCCGCACCCACCAGGGTGTGGATCTCGTCGATGAACAGGATGATGTCGCCGCGCTGGTTGATCTCCTTGAGCACCTTCTTCAGACGCTCCTCGAAATCACCGCGGTACCGGGAACCGGCGACCAGCGAACCCAGGTCCAGCGAGTAGAGCTGCTTGTCCTTGAGCGTCTCGGGAACCTTGCCGTTGACGATGTCCAGGGCCAGCCCCTCGACGACGGCGGTCTTGCCCACACCGGGCTCACCGATGAGGACGGGGTTGTTCTTGGTACGCCGCGAGAGCACCTGCATGATGCGCTCGACTTCCTTCTCCCGGCCGACGACCGGATCCAGCTTGCCGTCCTTGGCCGCCTGGGTCAGGTTGCGTCCGAACTGGTCCAGGACCAGGGAGTTGGACTTCTGGCCCGGCTTACCGCCCGAGCTGGAGTCGGAGGACTGCCCGACGCCCGCCGTGGCCGGCTCGTCCGGGGCCGCCTCCGGCTCGGTGCCCTCGTAGCCCGAGAGCAGCTGGATGACCTGCTGACGCACCCGTGACAGGTCGGCGCCGAGCTTGACCAGCACCTGCGCCGCCACGCCCTCACCCTCGCGGATCAGGCCCAGCAGGATGTGCTCGGTGCCGATGTACTTGTGGCCCAGCTGCAGCGCCTCGCGCAGGGCGAGTTCCAGGACCTTCTTGGCCCGGGGGGTAAAGGGGATGTACCCGCTCGGCGGATGCCCGCCGGTGCCGATGATGTCCTCGACCTCGGTGCGCACGGCCTCCAGGGAAATCCCCATCGACTCGAGAGCCTTGGCGGCGACGCCCTCACCCTCGTGGATCAGCCCCAGCAGGATGTGCTCGGTGCCGATGTAGTTGTGGTTGAGCGCGCGGGCTTCTTCCTGTGCCAGGACGACGACCCGTCGCGCACGGTCGGTGAACCTCTCGAACATTTGCTCTCCCTCGCTTCAAGGTCCGGATGTGGGGACCACCTTAGTGATTCAGCGCCTCCACGTTCAGTCACTCTGTACAACGACAGCGTCACACGGCTTGTTCCCGGACGACCCACCCCCCTGAACCCCTATTAAACACCATGTCAAAGCATGTTTTTCCGACCGCAGGCGAGGTTGTACGCCGTCAGCGAACAGGCCATTTTCGCAACCGGAGGCACCTGAGACATCTGTTCCGGGGAAACGAACCATTTTTATCTGTAACCTGTCTTACACGGCCATGCCCCCTGAACGGTCTGTCACAGACAACACCGCAGCCTCATCCCGAGAAGAAGGAGAACCATGAGCGGTTCCGACCCCGCAGTCACGCTGAAACAACTTCCGCAACTCGCCGAAGGAGCGATCCCCCTCGTCAAAGCCGGTGTCTTCGGCGCGATGAGTCCTGTCGCCATGGGCAAGGCCCTGAAGGCGATCGTCCAGTGGTCGTTCACCCCGGCCGGGCTGCTGGCCATCGGCGCAGCACAGGACCCGTACCACACCGCCATCCTCGACGATGCCGGGTCCATCACCTACGGCGAACTCCACGACCAGACGAACAAACTGGCCGAGGCCCTCTACCGCACGGGCGTCCGTGAACGCGACAAGATCGGCATGCTCAGCCGCAACCACCGCGGATTCATCATGACCATGTGCGCCCACGGCCGTCTGGGGACCGACATCGTCCTGTTCAACACCGGGGCCTCGGCCGAGCAGACCCGCGCCGTCATGAAGGAGCAGAAGATCGACCTGCTCTTCATCGACGAAGAGTTCATCCCGCTGCTCCCCAAGGGATTCGACGATTGCCCGGTGATCGTGAACTGGGAAGAGGACCAGGACACCGCCGCCGCCCCGCTCACCGAGGAGGAGAAGAAGGCGCGGACGGCCGACATCGAGTACGCCAGCAACGTCGCCGACGCGCAGAAGTCCGACGACCATGCGACCCGGAGCTCGGACTGGCCGACACTCACCGAAGTCCTCCGCACCGGGCCGGCGGAGTCCAAGATCCCCGCGCGCCCCCGCCGGGGCCGCACGATCATCCTGACCTCCGGCACCACCGGCACCCCGAAGGGTGCCCGCCGTCCGGAACCGAAGACGTACCTTCCCGCGTCCTCCATCATGTCGCGGATCCCCCTGAAGCACCACCGCGGCTACTACGTCCCGGCGCCCATGTTCCACCTGTGGGGTTTCTGCCAGATTCAGCTGGGTCTGGCACTGCGCGCGACCTTCATCCTGCAGCGGAAGTTCTCACCGCGTGCGGCGGTCAAGCTCATCGAAGCGAACCGCCCGGCGAACATCGCGATCGTCCCCACCCAGCTCCGTCGCCTCCTCGAGGCTGTCCCGGAGAACTTCAACCCCGGCGTGAAGTCCATCGTCGCCTGCGGAGAGGCTCTGCCCCCGCGGGTCATCCGGGACACACACGAGAAGTTCGGCAAGGTCCTCTACAACCTCTACGGGTCCACCGAGATCAGCTGGGCGTCGATCGCACAGCCACAGGAACTCGAGGAACACCCGACCACCGCCGGAAAGCCCCCGATGGCAACGGTGCTGAAGATCGTGGACGACGACGGCAACGACGTGCCCGAAGGCGTCGTCGGACGGGTCTTCGTCGGCAACGACCTGCTGTTCGAGGGCTACACCCGCCCCGGTGTCGACAAGGAGAACCTCAACGGACTGGTCTCCACCGGCGATCTCGGCTACTACGAGGACGGATTGTTCTACCTGGCCGGTCGTAGTGACGACATGATCGTCTCCGGCGGTGAGAACGTCTACCCGCAGGAGGCGGAGGACGTCATCTCCGACATGCCGGAAGTGTACGAGGTCGCTGTCCACGGCGTCGCCGACCCGGACTTCGGCCAGGCTCTCGCCGCCTATGTCGTCCTCAACGACGAGGACAAAGACAAGGAGGAGGGCTTCGGCGAGCGGGCGAAAACCGCTGTCAAGGCGAAACTTGCCCGGCACAACGTCCCCCGCTACTTCGTGTTCATGGACGTCCTCCCGCGTAACGCCGTCGGAAAGATCGTCCCCCGCGAATTGCCCGCCGTCGACAACGGCATGGATGACGACGCAGCATAACACCGCGACGACGCGCTGAACGCGCACTCATCCGGAGCGACCGGGAGCGGCCCGCAGACAGAGTCTGCGGGCCGCTCCCCTCTGTCAGGCCGACTACCGTTCACGCAGCTGACGGGCCCCTGGGCGGGTAGTCTGCGAGGCACACGACCTACAACGTCCGCCTGACTGCCGGAGTACATGATGACCCCAGATCACCGGAAGCCCCCACCGCGCGTGCTGATCGTCATCACCGGCATCGCGCTCACCATCCTCGCCATTCCTAGCGGGGCCGTCATCGCGCTGGTCGTCATATCCCTGGTACTCAGGATCTAGCCGGAGCCCTGCATGAGGTTGTGAATACGCGCCGCGGGGAGTCACTCCCCGGTACTCCGTGGGACCTGTGGTGGATCACCGCACTCCTTATAGGGTGCGAACAGTGACGTATCCCCGGGTGGCAGAGCATTGTGCCCCAGCGTCAACCACATCGCCAGGCTGACTACCTACGGTCGCCTGGCGGTACTGCTTTCGGGACGAGCGGGGGATGCCTGCAGCATCGGCGGGGCTCCCGAGGCCGCCGGAGACGACAAGAGCGGCCTCCGGTCGATGTGACCGGAGACCGCTCTGTCGGGCGTGACCTGCTACTTCAGCTGTGCTGAGGTCAGCTCGAGCTCACGGCGTGCGACGACCAGCTGCTGAATCTGCTGGGTGCCCTCGAAGATGTCGAGGATCTTGGAGTCGCGGGACCACTTCTCCAGCAGGGAGCGCTCGGAGTAACCGTAGGTACCGGCAAGCTCGACGGCGCGCAGGGTCAGGTCAGTGGCCATGCGGCCGGCCTTCGCCTTGCACTCGGAGGCTTCCTTGTTGTTCGGCTGCTTGTTGTCGGCCATCCAGGCGGCGCGCAACGTCATCAGGTAGGCGGCCTCCCAGTCGGACTCGAGGCGGATGTACTCGGCAACGGCGGCCGGCTGGTTCCAGCTCGGTGCGTCGTAGTCGATCTCCAGACCGGCCTTGGTCAGGATCGTGCGCAGCTTCTCCAGCGAGGCGCGGGCGACACCGACGGCCATACCTGCCACCAGCGGACGGGTGTTGTCGAAGGTCGCCATGACGCCGCCGAAGCCCTTCTTCGTGTCGACCTCGGGAGAACCCAGCAGGTTCTCCTTCGGGACGCGCACGTTGTCCAGAATGAAGTGGGCGGTGTCGGAGGCACGGATGCCGAGCTTGTGCTCCAGGCGGGCGAGCTCGAAGCCCGGGGTGTCACGCGGGACGACGAAGGACTTGATGGCGGCACGTCCCGCCGACTTGTCCACCGAGGCCCACACGACGACGTGGGTGCAACGGTCACCGGCGGTGACGAAGATCTTCTCGCCGTTGAGGACGTACTCGTCACCGTCGAGCTTGGCGGTGGTGGCGACCGCGGCGGAGTCGGAACCGAACTGCGGCTCGGTGATGGCCATCGACGCCCACACCTTGCCGAAGCGCTCGAGCTGCTCGTCAGTGGCAACGGCGGCGATAGCGGAGTTGCCGAGGCCCTGGTAGGGGATCGACAGGGTCAGTCCGACGTCGCCCCAGCAGGTCTCGATGACGTTGAGCAGGGAGGTCATGTTTCCGCCGTTGCGGACCCCGTCCGCCTGCTTCTTGCTGTCGCTACGGCCTCCGGACGCGCCACCGACGTTACCGCCGCCGTCGCTCATGCCCTCGACCAGGGAGGACATCGTGTCGAGCTCGATGGGCCGCTCGTGCTCAGCGAGATCGTACTTACGAGCGATGGGACGGAAGATCTCTGCGGCGGCCTGGTGGGCCTGGTTGATGGTCCCACGCAGCTTCTTCGGGAGTTCCAGGTTGATCATTACAGTGCTCCTTCGATGTTGTTACTGACGGGGACTTACAGGACCACGACGCCTTCGGCGACGCCGATCGCACGCAGGTCGCGGTACCACTTCTCGACAGGGTGCTCCTTGGTGTAGCCGTGGCCGCCGAGCAGCTGGACGCCGTCGAGGCCGATCTGCATGCCACGGTCAGCGGCGAAGCGGTGGGCGAGACCGGCTTCACGGTTGAAGGACAACCCCTGGTCGATACGGGAGACGCCGCGCAGCACGATCATGCGCAGGCCGTCGAGCTCGATGCGGATGTTGGCGACCATGAAGGCGACGGACTGGCGGTGGGCGATCGGCTCGCCGAACGCCTGGCGCTCCTTGACGTAGGGCTTGACGTACTCGAGCACGGCCTCGGAGGTGCCGGCGGCGAGTGCGGCCCACCCCAGACGGGAACGACGGATGATCTCGGCGTAGTCCTCGGCACGGGTCTCGGCGTCGAGGTCGACACCACCCAGCAGGTTGGATGCCGGGACCTTGACGTCCTTGAGCAGGACACGGCCCAGGCCGGCGGCGCGGATACCCATGGAGGGGTCAGCCTCCACGACGACACCCTCCGTCGAGGACTCGACGATCGCGAAGGTGTTCACACCGTCGAGATCCACGGCGACAACGAACAGCTCGGAGGAACCGGCGTTGGGGACCAGCGTCTTCACACCGTTGATCACGATGTTGTCGCCCTCGCGCTTGGCGGTGGTCTGCAGGACGAAGGGGTCGAACAGGGCACGGGACTCGTTGACGATCACGGCGGCCTGCGGGACCGACTCGCCGGCGAACTCCGGCAGGTAGGTCTTCTGCTGGGCGTCGTCACCGTAGTTGGTGATGGTCGTGGCCACGCCGGCCGGGGCCAGGATGGCGACGGCCTGTCCCATGTCGCCGAAAGCCAGGGCCTCGGCGACGAGGGCGGAGGTCGTGGAGGCGGACTCGGAGGCCAGGCCCTCGTACTCCTCCGGCAGGCTCACCAGGGAGATACCCAGTTCAGCGGCCGTGTCGAGGATCTCCTTGGGAGTCTCGGCAGCCTCATCGGCGTCGTGCGCGCCGGGACGCAGCTGCTCCTCGGCGAACTCCCGCACGGCAGACGCGAGCATCTCCTGGTCTTCGGTGGGTGTCAGGTCGAAGAGCGCCTTCGCGGGCTTCTTGGGCTCGGTGTTTGCGTCTCCTTCGCCACCCTGGTTCTCCAGGCGTACCGGCTTACCGGAGCCCTTGGTCTTCTTGAACTGGCGGTTGATGGCCCCGAGGGTGCGCATTCCGCCCTTGGTGGACTCGTAGGCGACCCGGTCGACCTTTTCGCTCAGGCCGTACTTGGTGGCCAGGTCAGATCCGGTGAAGCGGGTCAGCACACGCATCGCGGTACCGATGGCGTCCCGCTTGATGGTGTTGAGGCCCGGCGTGGAGTCGTTCCGCTTGCTTCGGTCACTCATGGTGAGGCAGCTACCTTTCGCTGTACTCGGTTGTCTTCCCGGCATCTTCCGGAGAGACGAACAGTCTTAGACAGTCATGGAGTTGGGTCGGACAGATAATGATTACATCATAACCACGAATCATGATCCGCGTCACAAATCCGGCAAAAGTTCGCCTGGAGCACATATTTCCCGCTTCAATGCAGGTCAGGCTGCCGCTGGTCTCGACAATCCCCCCCTTCGACCACCCCCTTAGTAGAGCGGACACTCCACTAACTACCCGACAGTCTCCGCAGCGTCGGCGAGGCCACGGCGTCGCAGCAGTTCCGCCTCCCTCCTCCTGACCGGCCCCGCGAGAGAGACGGCGACCAACGACAGCACGGCCAACGCGATCATGTAGCTGGCGATGGGCCACCAGGCGTCATCGAACTCGGCCAGCATCCAGGTGGCGATGAGGGGGGCCGTACCGCCGAAGATCGCCGCACCGAGCTGGTACCCCAGCGTGACACCGGTGTAGCGGACACGGGTACTGAAGATCTCCGAGGTGAAGGTACCCAACGTCGCGGTGACGGGCGGCCAGACGATGCCGAGGCCGATGATGACCGCAGCAAACAGCGCCCAGTTCACCTGCAGGTCGAGCAGCAGGAAGAAGGGCACCGAGAACAGGGCGATCAGGACGGTACCCGCCAGGAACATCGACTGCCGTCCCGTCCTGTCCGAGAGACGGCCCATCACCAGGATCATGACGGTGCTGACGAACGCCGCCGCACTGACGGCGTTGAGCGCCGTGGAACGCTCAAAGTCGAGGACACCGGTGGCGTAGCTCACCACGAACGTCGCGAAGACGTAGAACGGCCCGGTCTCGACGACTTTCGCGCCGGTGGCGACGAGGACCGACCGCCAGTGGTCCCGGAGGGTGTCCTTGATGGGGAGCTTCGAGACGTTGCCGGACTCCTTGTTCTCCCGGAACGCCGGGGTGTCCGCGAGACCACTGCGGATCCACAGACCGACAATGACGAGGATGATGCTCGCGATGAACGGCAGCCTCCACCCCCAGGACTCGAACTGGTCGTCAGGGAGCATCGTCACCAGCGAGAAAGCGATGGTCGACATGAGCATGCCGATGGTGATGCCGGTCTGCGGGACCGAGCCGAAGAATCCCCGGCGGTTCTCCGGTGCGTACTCGAAGGCCAGGAGGAGCGCGCCACCCCACTCGCCACCGATGGCCATGCCCTGGATGATCCGGCACAGGATCAGCAGGATCGGAGCGAGCACCCCGACCTGTTCGTAGGTCGGCAGCAGGCCGATCGCCACAGTCGCCCCGCCCATGAGGGAGAGCGTGATGACCAGGGTCTTCTTCCGCCCGATCCGGTCACCGATGTGGGAGAAGATCACGCCACCCAGGGGACGGATGAAGAACGTGAGGGACAGCGTCAGGTAGGCCAGCATCTGCGACACGAGCGGGTCGTCCGACGGGAAGAACTGCTTGTCGAAGATGATCGCCGCCGCGGTCGCGTACAGGAAGAAGTCGAACCATTCGATGGCGCTGCCGCTGAGGCTGCCGATGAATACGCGACGGTTGGTCGTGCGGTCCCCCGCAGTGGACTGTTTCTCGATCACGGTCTCTCCAGTTGTGAGTCACGAAAGCGGTCACCGGAAGGCCCGATGACCGCCGTTCACTATTGTGACACACGTCACCGACGGTCGAGTGTTCAGCTGTCCCGTTCCGGTTTCACCATCGGGAACAGCACGGTCTCGCGGATACCCAGGCCTGTCAACGCCATCAGCAGGCGGTCGATCCCCATGCCGTTGCCGGAGGTCGGGGGCATGCCCTGTTCCATCGCCGCGAGGAAGTCCTCGTCGAGCACCATGGCCTCGTCGTCACCACCGGCGGCCAGACGCGCCTGGTCCTCGAACCTCTCGCGCTGGACGACCGGGTCGACCAGCTCCGAGTAACCGGTGGCCAGCTCGAATCCCCGGACGTAGAGGTCCCACTTCTCCGTCACACCACGCTTACTGCGGTGCTGCCGGGTCAACGGGGAGGTCTCCACCGGGAAGTCCCGGACGAAGACCGGCCCGTAGAGCTGGTCCTCGCACAGGTGCTCCCAGATCTCCTCGACGAGCTTGCCGTGACCCCAGCCACCCTTCTCCGGCACCGGCAGCCCGACAACCGCGGCGAGGGCCTTGAGGTCGTCGACTGAGGTGTCGACGGTGACCTCGTCGAGCACGTCCTGGTCGGGGAACTTGCGGTTCAGCGCCTCGTTGAGCGAGGGGTACATCTCCATGGTCTTCCACTCCCCGCCGAGGTCGTACTCGGTACCGTCCACCAGGGTCACCGTCGTGGAACCGAAGACCTCCTCGGCGATCTCCTGGACGACCTCTCGGATCAGCGTCGCACCGGTGTCGTAGGTGCCGTAGGCCTGGTAGGTCTCGAGCATGGCGAACTCCGGGGAGTGCGACGAATCCACACCCTCGTTGCGGAAGTTCCGGTTGACCTCGAAGACCTTGTCGATGCCGCCGACGACACACCGCTTGAGGTAGAGCTCCGGGGCGATGCGCAGGTAGAGGTCGATGTCGAGGGCGTTGGAGTGCGTCTCGAAGGGGCGTGCCGCGGCACCCCCGTGCAGGGTCTGCAGCATCGGGGTCTCGACCTCCAGGAAGTCCCGACGCTCCAGCGCGTGACGCAGCGCGCGCATGACCTTGATGCGGGTGACCGCGTTGGTCCGGGCCTGCTCACGCATGATCAGGTCGGTGTAGCGGTGCCGGATCCGGGTGTCCTCACTGAGCTCCTTGTGCGCGACCGGCAGCGGACGCAGCGACTTCGACGCCATCGACCAGGAGTCCGCCATCACGGAGAGTTCGCCGCGCTTCGAGGCGACCACCCGCCCATGGATGAAGACGATGTCGCCCAGGTCGACGTCGGCCTTCCACGACGCCAGGGCGTCCTCCCCCACCTCCGCCAACGACAGCATCGCCTGCAGCTGGGTGCCGTCGCCGTCCAGGATGCGGGCGAAGGCGAGCTTGCCGGTGTTGCGTACGAAGATCACGCGCCCGGCGATGCCGACCTCGTCCTGCGTCTCGGCACCGGCCTCCAGGTAGGTGACCCCCGCAGCACGGTCAACCGCCGCTGCTTCGTCCTTGGGCAGCACAGCGTAGGACGCGGCGATGTCCTTGAGAGCGTGGGTACGTGCGACCTCCACCGGGTACGGGTCCCGACCGTCGGCGATGAGGCGGTCGCGCTTGCCGCGACGGACCTTCACCTGCTCGGGGAGGTCACCACCGTCCGCCTCCGGGGAGACCTGTGATGCGTTCTGGGGGGAGTTCTTCGCGTCAGTCACGGTGCACCAGCTTACTGCATGGCACCGTCCGCCCCGGCGCGCCGTCGCCCGCAGACCGCCACCTTCCCGACACGACCGACTCTTGACATCAAAGTGATATCACTTTATCGTTAAGTGATATCAGATTCCGGAGACGCCGGAACCGGAGAGGACACCATGACACCCGAGTCCCACGCCCCCGACGCCGAAGCCGTCGCGGGCACACCCGTCGGACACGACGGCACGAACGTCAGCATCAGCGAACACCGCGCCTGGTCGGGCTCCACCGGCCTCGCCGTCGCCGCACTCCTCGGCGGCGGCGTGGTCTTCCTGGCCTCGGTCGCGCTGATCGTCTGGGCCGCCGTGGGCATGGGGTCCGGCAGTCTCGGCGAGGTCCCCGGAGGTACGTTCATCGGCGTGGGCGTGGTCCTCATCCTGCTGTCCGCGGTCGTGCTCGGCATGCTGCGCGTCATCAACCCCGGCCACACGCAGGTCGTCCAGTTCTTCGGACGGTACCTCGGCACCAACCGCACCACCGGACTCACCCTCGTGCCCCCGCTGGCGACCTCGAAGAAGGTGAGCGTGCGGGTCCGCAACTTCGAGACCAACGAGATCAAGGTGAACGACCTCAACGGCAACCCGGTGAAGATCGGCGCCATCGTCGTCTGGCAGGTCTCCGACACCGCCAAGGCCACCTTCTCCGTCGAGGACGTCGACGAGTTCATCCACTCCCAGGCGGAGTCCGCCCTACGCCACGTCGCCACGTCCCACCCGTACGACTCGGTGCCGGGGCGCATCAACGCCGACGGCACGTCCGGCGACGCCGCCACCAGTCTCGCCGGTTCCACCGACGTGGTCTCCCGTGAGCTGGCCGACGAAGTCGCCGCCCGCGTCGCCGTCGCCGGCCTGGAGATCGTCGAGGCCCGCATCTCCGCACTGTCCTACGCCCCCGAGATCGCCGGAGCCATGCTGCAGCGCCAGCAGGCACAGGCCGTCGTCGACGCCCGTGAGCAGATCGTCGACGGGGCGGTGTCGATGGTGCAGACCGCCCTCGACCAGCTTGAGGAACGTGACATCGTCGACCTGGACCCGGAACGGCGGGCGTCGATGGTGTCGAACCTGCTCGTGGTCCTGTGCTCCGACTCGTCGACCCAACCGGTGATCAACACCGGTGGTCTCCATGGCGCGTAAGAACGTCCCCCTACGCATCGACCCGGCGGTCTACGACGCGATCGCCCGCTGGGCGCACGACGACCTGCGTAGCGTGAACGCGCAGATCGAGGTGATGCTGCGCGATCAGCTGCGCCAGGCGGGACG
>NZ_JAQPZT010000006.1:0-307042 GCF_037619475.1 Corynebacterium sp. USCH3 | reverse complement strand
CGTCGTTGCCGTCGTTGCCGTCGTTGCCGTCGTTGCCGTCGTTGCCGTCGTTGCCGTCGTTGCCGTCGTTGCCGTCGAGGAAGTACGTCGCCCCGGCCGGGGTACCGCTTCCGTCAAGGTAGATGCCGTAGGCACCGCCCTCGTCCACGAGCCGCACGGTGACAGGCACCCCGGTCTTGTCGGTTCTGTCGGTCTTGTCGGTCATAGGTCCTCCTCGGTGTTGCGCATGGTCGTCTGTGCGACGGGTCGGCCCGTAGGGGTCGTCGCCCGTCCGTGCGACGGCGGCAGGGTTACTGCGCGGCCGGATGAGGGAGTGCGGCATCTCGGGGGCGTGCAGCCTCTCCGGGCCGTTTGGGTCGTGCCCGGAGTATCCGGTGGTCTCGCCGAACCGCTCTCCGTGGGAGTTCCACTCCTCGCGGTATGCCCGGATCTCGGCGTCGTCGCGTCCGATGAAGTTCCACCACATCACGACGTCCTCTGTGAAGGGGGTTCCCCCGATGAGGATGAGCCGGGCACGCTCGGCACCCGGGTTCGCCACGGTCAGGACGCCCGCCCCGGTACCGGTGTAGGCGAGTTCGGTGCGCGCCACGTCCCGCCCCTCCACGGTGACCTGACCGGCGTCGACCAGGATCCCGTGTTCATGGGACGGGTCGACGGCGAGTCGCAGCCTCGCCCCGGGGTCCAGCCGGAGTTCGGCGCCGACCAACGGGGTGGACGTCGGGACCGGGGACTGCGACCCGAGCAGGGAGCCCAGGAACACCAGCGCCGTCCCCCCGTCGAAGCGCACCGGCTCCGGCGCGTAATGGTCGAAGCGCCGTGGTCCGTGGCGTGCGCTCTCGGGCAGGACGGTCCACAGCTGGACGCCGTGGAGGGTGGTGGTGTCGTCGGTCGACACCTCCGAGTGACAGATACCTGCACCTGCGGTCATCAGGTTCAGCTCTCCGGGGCGGACGGTCTCGTGGACACCGTGGGAGTCGTTGTGGCGGACCTGCCCGTCGAAGAGCCAGGAGACGGTCTGCAACCCGGTGTGCGGGTGCGGGGGCACATCCATGCCGCCGGTGGCACCGACCGGGTCCGGACCGTAGTGGTCGAGGAAGCACCAGGCCCCGATGAGGCTGCGGCGGCGCTGCGGAAGCGTCCTGTGCACCGTCATCGCCCGGGGCCCTCCCAGAGGCACGTCCCGGGCGGTGATGATCTCGACGCCGACCCGTCCGCCGTCCTCACCGCACAGCAGTGGGACGGGGTGTTCTTCGGTGTTGGACATGTGGGGCTCCTCGTCCGACTTTTTAGTTGATGTATCAACTAGTTTGAGTATAGCCCGCCCGGCGCAGACACGACAGAGGCCCGCAGAGCGGGCGTGCTCTGCGGGCCTCGGGTCAGCTCCCACGAAAGAGCTGTGACGACCGGACGGGACCTAGAGGTTGATCATGTGCCCCATCGTGCCCTCGGCGGCTTCCTTGATCGCCTCGGACAGCGTCGGGTGGGTGTGGACGTTGCGTCCGATCTCCTCGGCGGTCAGGTCGAAGCGCTGCGCGAGGGTGAGCTCGGGCAGCAGCTCGGAGACGTCCGGGCCGACCATGTGGCCACCGATGAGCTCGCCGTACTCGGCGTCGACGACGATCTTCACGAACCCGACACCCTCGTTGAGGCCCATCGCCTTGCCGTTGGCACTGTAGGGGAAGGACGCGACCTTGATCTCGCGGCCGTTCTCCTCCGCCATCTTGCGCGCCGCTTCTTCGGTGTAGCCGAAGGAGGCGACCTGCGGGGAGCAGAACGTGGCGCGCGGCATGTTCATGTAGTCGCCGAGTTCCTGGGTCTCCGCGCCGGCGATGGTCTCGGCGGCGACGACACCCTGCGCCTCCGCCACGTGGGCGAGCTGCAGCTTGGCCGTGACGTCACCGATGGCGTAGATGCCCTTGACGTTGGTGCGCATGCGCTCGTCGATGTCGATGGCACCGCGCTCGGTGAGCTTCACGCCGGTCTTGTCCAGGCCGAATCCTTCGACGCGGGGGGCGAAGCCGATGGAGACCATGACGCGGTCGGCCTTGATGGTCTCGGACTTGGAGCCGTCGGCGGTCTCGATGTCGACCTCAACTCCGGCGTCGCCGCCGAGGTCGCGGACGGCGGTGGTCTTGTGACCGGTCTTCAGGGTCACGCCGAGCTTCTTGTACTGCTTGGCGATCTCCTTGGAGACGTCCTTGTCCTCGTTCGGCAGGACGCGGTCCATGAACTCGACGACGGTGATGTCCACGCCGAAGTTGGCCAGCACGTAGGCGAACTCCATGCCGATGGCGCCGGCGCCGATGACGACCATGGACTTCGGGGCGTTCTCGTCGAGGATCTGCTCCTCGTAGGAGACGATGTTGCCGCCGATCTCGACACCGGGCAGGGACTTCACCACGGAGCCGGAGGCGATGATGGCGTTGTCGAAGGTGATGGTCTTACCCGCGTCGTCACCCTCGGTGATCTCGACGGTGTGATCGTCGGTGAAGGAGCCGAGACCGTTGATCTCGGTGATCTTGTTCTTCTTCATCAGGAAGTGGACACCCTTGACGATGCCCGCGGAGACCTTGCGTGAGCGCTTGTGGGCCACGCCGTAGTCCATGCTGATGTTCTCACCGCTGATGCCGAAGGTCTTGGCGTCGTGGGTGAGGATGTGCGAGATGTCCGCGTTACGGATCAACGCCTTGGAGGGGATGCAGCCGACGTTCAGACAGACGCCGCCCCAGTACTGCTTCTCGATCACTGCGGTCTTCAGGCCCAGCTGTGCCGCACGGATGGCGGAGACATATCCGCCGGGGCCCGCACCGATTACTACTACGTCATAATGTTCAGCCACGCCGTCTAGGATACGACGTTTCGGCCCGGGCGTGCAGCGTCGGGGCACCGCCGGGAGCGTTCCCCCGCAAAAATAGAGGTCAGGGCGGTGTCTGACCTACATGAAACGGACGATGAGGTCGGTGATAGTCGAGAGGAAGTGGTTGATGTTGCCGCCGAGCACCTCGTTGGAGCTGACGATGAACTGGTCGATGGGAGCGAGATTCACTTCGGGGTCCTCTTTCACGTGTGCGGGAGTCGCGCGCCGGGGTGGCGCGCTCCACCTTAAACGGTCGGCCGACGTCCGGTGCTACAAGTGTCCGTATTTCACGCCGCAAAAGGGGGTGTCGACACTCCCCCGGTGGCCGAATGCCACCATTCCCAGTGTTACGCCGGGGGCGTAACGAGGTTGGACTGCTGACCGTTTCCTCCGGTGAAATAGGGATCTGGCTTACACGCTGCGGCACCACCCGCTATGCTGACGGAGTCTGCCTTGCACTGCTCTACTGACTTTTCTTGTTGAGGACCGAATGAACAAGCGCGCGATCGCCCGCGTGACGGCTGCCGCCGTCGCAACTGCCCTGCCCCTGTCCGTCATGAGTGTGCTCGGCACGGGTGCCGCGTTCGCCGGCGAGGCTCAGCCGGTCGCCGGCGCCTCACAGACCGGTGACCCCCGCGATGCCTACCCCACGAAGGAGTTCCGGGACCAAGCCACGGTGAACAATCCGTTCCCGAACCGTGCCGCGGCAGAGGCGGAGGGTTACGTCGATGAAGCCAAGGCCGCCTGGCGTGACTACGTCTACCAGGCCGAGGGCGGCGAAGATCCCATGACCCAGGACCTCTGGGAAGCGGGCGACCGGTACAAGCGCATGGAAGAGCGCATGGTCCACTCCGAGGCGATGAACCGCAACATCCCGATCGTCACGATCCGCGCCGCGAAGGACGCAGAGAATGCGCCGACGATCTACCTGCTCAACGGTGCTGACGGCGGCGAGGGCGCGGCCAACTGGCTGCGCCAGACCACCGCCGTCGACTTCTACGGAAACCAGCTGGGCAACGTGAACGTGGTCATCCCCATGGAGGGCGCATTCTCGTACTACACCGACTGGGAGCAGCCGAACCCGAACCTCGACAAGGGTGGCAACAAGCAGGCCTGGGAGACGTTCCTCGTCCAGGAGCTCCCCGGCCCCATGGAGTCCGCACTCGGCACCAGCAACCCCAACCGGTCCATCATCGGCATGTCGATGACCGGGTCGACCACGCTGGTCTACGGCGAGAAGTACTCCGGGTTCTACGACTCCATCGGCGCCTATTCCGGATGCGCGGCAACCTCCGGCGAGATGGCCGAGACCGTCCAACTCGTCCTGAGCCGTGGCGGCGCCACCTACGAGCAGATGTGGGGTGAGCGCAACGGCCAGGTGGCCCGCGAGAACGACGCACTGGTCAACGCCGCCGACCTCAAGGACCAGCACAACGTCTACGTGTCCTCCAACAGCGGTCTCATGGGCGAGCACGACGTCTCCTCCGGCGACCGTCTCAATGGCCAGATCCTCGGTTCCTTCATCCCCGCCACCGAGGGTGGCGTGATCGAGGCGGCGACCAACGCCTGCACCCACATGCTGAAGTCCACCACCGACAAGGAAGGCATCACCCAGGCCTCCAACAACCTGGTGTACAACTTCCGCAACACCGGCACCCACCAGTGGGGCTACTGGCAGGACGACATGTTCGACGCCTGGCCGACCATCTCCGCAGGCCTTTTCCCTGAGCGCGACAAGTCTGTAGCCATCGCCCAGCGCGACGAGGCCAAGGCGGCCTACCTCGAGGCGAACCCGGGTGCCGGCGCCGCCGGGTCCACCCCGGTGTCCTCCCTGCCGACCTGGCAGGACATCCAGGACAACATGGACGACAACGAGGAGTAACCCACTCCTCTCGCCCAGCCGCCCGGCCTTCCCCACCTTCGACCAGCAGAAAAGAGACGACTGATGTCCGTGGCCAGGCCGGGCGGCGGACGACGCCGCCCCACCATCCGTGGGGCGGTTTCTCTGTGTCTCACCACCGTCACTCTCGCACTCCTGACGTCGGTACCCGCGACCGCCGGGCCGGACCGTGCCACCACTGCCACCCGCCCCACCGGCGCCTCACCCTCACAGGTCCGCCCCGCAGAGATTCACCGTGGCCGATCGACCCCGAACCTCACCGAGGACGAGTCTGACTGGCGTGTCCTCCTGGACGAGTACCCCGAGCTCGAGGAGGTGTGGACCTACTCACCGTCAATGAACCGGGATATTCCGCTGCTGGTCCTCCCCGCCGGTGTCGACAACGCCCCCACGTTGTACATGCTCAACGGGGTGGACGGCGGGCCGGAGGACAACAACTGGTTCGGTAAAGGTGGCGGCGTGGAGTTCTACAGCGACAAGGGCGTCAACGTCGTCGTCCCGGTGGACGGGAAAAACTCCTACTACACGGACTGGCTCCAGCCGTCCCCGCTGGACCGCGCGGACCGTGGCGGACTGCGGCAGCAGTGGGCGACCTACCTTGCCCGCGAACTGCCGGGTCCGTTGGAGGAGGCCCTAGGAGCCAACGGCAACCGGGCGATCCTGGGGATGTCGATGTCCTCGACGTCCGCTCTGCTTCTCGCCCAGCACAACCCCGGGATCTACGGGGCCGTCGCCTCGGTGTCCGGTTGTGCCGACACGACCTCTCCGCAGGGCAGGCCGACCGTGGACTACATCACCGAGGACGCCGGTGCCACCACCGGGCAGATGTGGGGTCCTGCGGACGAGGCCTACGCACGCGACCACGACCCCTACCTCAACCTCGGGCGTCTCACTGCGGCGCATCAGGGGCGGAGTCTCCCCCTCTATGTGTCGGTGGCATCCGGCATCCCAATGCCGGTGGAGTCGCAGGCGACGGTGCGGAACCAGGCCATCGGTGCCGCCCTGGAGATCGGTTCCCTGAGTTGCACGGTGCGACTGGATGAGGCGCTCGACCGGGTCGGGGTGCCTGCCACTGTCGACTACCATCCACGCGGTCTGCACAGTTGGGCGATGTTCGCGAAAGCTCCGGCAGCGTCCTGGCCCACGGTGAGCAAAGGTCTTTTTCCCGAGGCCGGTGACAGGGCACCCGCGGGAGGGGCCTGACTGTGCGTACCACCGGAGCCGTGAGGTCACTGTCCGCCGCCACCCTTGTGGTGGCGGTTTCCGGTTATGCGGTGATTGTCGTCGCGGGCCGGGCCCTCGACACGGTCAGCTACGAGGCCTTCTCCGTCTTCTGGGGACTGTTCTTCGCCCTGGCCGGCCTGATCGACGGCCTGTTGCAGGAGACCACCCGCTCGGTGGCTGCCCGCCACACCGGCCCCCGGAAGGCCACCGGAAACCAGCACCCTGCCACTACAGCGGCCCACCCGATGGCTGTCGCCGCCGGTTTCGCCGTCCTCACCGGCGTGCTCGCCGCGCTCTCCGGACCCCTGTGGGCAGGACGGGTCCTTCCCGACGACACCGGCCTGAACACCGCCGGAGTGATCCTCATGGCAGGCGGACTGGCCTGCTACACCTTCCAGGCCGCGCTCTGCGGACTGTTGTCCGCGGCGACCCGGTGGTCGACCTTCGCCTGGTTGATCAGTGTGGACAGTGCCGTCCGCATCCTCCTCGCACTGGTCGCCTGGGCACTGGGTTGGCACCTGCTTGCGTTCCTCGTCGTCACCGTCCTCGGAGCTCTGACCTGGGGCGGGCTGCTCCTGGCCTTCCCGTCTCAGCGCGACGTGCTCCGGGAGGTCGGCGATGTCGGCACAGGCGAGTTCATCCGCCGGACGGTCAAGGCCATGCTGGCGTCGGGCGCCAATGCGGTCCTGATCACCGGGTTTCCGGTCCTGTTGACATTCACCTCAGGAGCAGGCGTGGCTCCCGGTGCGTTGGCGGCCGTCATCACGGCGGTGACGTTGACCCGGGCACCGCTGCTGGTCCCGCTCCAGCGCTTCCAGCCCGCACTGATCGTGCACTTCACGCAGCACCGCGACAGGGTGTTGCGGGCGTGCCTGCTCCCGGCGGTGATCATCGCCGGAACAGCCGTCGTCGGAGGAGCGGCGGCCTACTGGCTGGCCCGACCGCTGATGCTGGTCTTCTTCGACGCGGCCCTGGTCAGTTCACCGGTGGTGCTGGCCCTGCTGACGCTCGCATCCGGCTCGACCGCACTGCTGATGGTGACCGGGTCCGCCGCACACGCCGCTGAGAGACACACACTGTACCTGGCAGGATGGGCCGTCGCGACCGTGGCCGCGGTGGCTCTCCTCCTCGTGGGTGCGTCACCGGAGACCCGGGCGATGCTGGCCCTGGGGCTGGCTCCGCTGGCCGGTGTCGCAGTGCATCTCGCAGTGCTCTCCTCAGTGTCGGGGGCATCCGGCCGCCCCGACTGACCTGCCACCACGTGCGGTCACTGTGTCGGCAGGTTCTTCCGCGAGAACACGCTGACGATCACCAGGAACACCACGGCCACCACGATGCCGGCACCGAGCATCACCGGGTAACTGAAGGTCGACGACAGCCTGGTGAGGATCATCGGGAAGAAGAACCCGATGTAGGTCAGCGTGTAGTAGGCGGCGGTCAGGCCGGCGAGGTCGTCCGGCCCGGCGATGCGCTGCACTTCAGTCAACCCGCTGATCAGGCACAGACCGTAGGCGGCGCCGAGGACGACGGCCACGATGACGGCACTCCACACGGCGATGTTCGACGATGCGGCGCTGGCGATTGCCATCCCGACGATGACCAGGACCAGGGCGACGATCGGTCCCCGCGCATTGTGCTCGGTGTTGATCTTCGGCCCGAACTGCTGGATGGTGAAGCCTGAGGCCAGGGCGATGACAGTCAACAGTCCGGAGAACGCGACCGGACTGGATACCTGATCCTGGACCAGTCGCGGAGTGATGGCGTAGGCGACTCCGGCGGCACCGAAGACCCACGGTGCGACCGGGGCGACCACGGTGAGGAACCGTGGGTGCCGGATCGTGGGGACCAGGATGTCGGACCAGAACGACCCCTTCACCTTCAGGTGTGCCGACTGGCGGGTTTCCGGCACAGTCACCAGGCCGGCGAGGGCGACGACGGAGATCGCGCAGTGCACGATGTAGGGCAGTTGGCCGGGGATCGGCCCCCACTCGGCGAGGACCCCGGCAAGTCCCGCGCCGAGTCCGAACCCGGCGGTCAGTGACATCGTCGCCCGCTTGGCCCCGGAGGACGGTGCGGCCGCCGGGTCGAAGGTCGGGGTGGAGAGCTCCTTGATCCAGGATCCGCCGACAGACATCGCGATCCCCACGGCGAGGCCGGCGAGGATACGGCCGATGAACATCACGGACTCGGTGGTTTCGCCGAGGGCGATGAACACGCTGCCGAGCAGAGCGATGAGCGGTGCCGGCACCATCACGGCCTTGCGTCCGAAGCGGTCGGACAACGGACCGCAGATCAGCAGTCCGGCGATGATGCCCGCGGCGTAGGACACCAGCAGGGAGTCGACGAAGACATCGCTGAACACGGCTTCCTGGCGGTAGAACACGAGCATCGGGGTGGCTTCGTTCCCGCCCCAGGCCACGCTGAACACCGCAAAGGCGACGAACAGCCAGGCGCGGGAGTAGCGGGACGTGCCACTCGTCGGGTGGTGGGTCGACAGGGACGGGACCTGCCCGTTGCGGTGGTGATCGGTCATGCCCCATATGGTAGGACCTCATGGTGTGGCACCGCTCACCGAACCACCGATTCCCACGTAATATCGAGTGGCATGGCACACACTGAGAAGACCCCCGACACCACTGCGATTGCGGCGAGTCTGACCCGCCGCGGTAACGACCGCCCGGCGAAACTGCGTGATCAGGCGGACCGTGCGGTCCGTAAGGCCGTGGCCGCTGAGCTCCAGGAAGTCCTGGACGGCCGATGGGCCGACGTGAAGAACGAGACCCGCGCACTGATCGCGGAGAAGAACCTGTTCCCGGATGACTCGTTGGACCTGGACGAGGCACGTGAGCGCACACTGACGCAGATGTTCGACATGCTGGAGACCGGTGCTCCTCGCGGCACCTTCCACAAGGACCACGGCGGCACCGGTGACCTGGGTGCCACACTCACCGCCATCGAGGTCGTCGGCGGCGCCGATCTGTCACTCATGGTCAAGGCCGGTGTGCAGTGGGGACTGTGGGGTGGCGCGGTGGAGAACCTCGGCACGGAGCGGCACATCCCGCTGATCAAGGACATCATGGAGCTGCGCACCCTGGGGTCGTTCGCGATGACGGAGCGTGGCCACGGGTCAGACGTCCAGTCGCTGGAGACCACCGCGGTGTACGACCGGGAGACCGGGGAGTTCGTGATCAACACCCCGACGGCGTCGGCGGAGAAGTGGTACATCGGCAACGCGGCGAAGCACGCACGGATGGCCGCCGTGTTCTGCCAGTTGTTCACTCCGGACGAGGACGGCGAGCTGGGCGAGTCCCATGGCGTGCACTGCATCGTGGTGGAGGTCCGCGACGAGGACGGCACGGCGAAGCCCGGTGTCGGGATCGGCGACCACCTGCACAAGGGTGGCCTGAAGGGCGTGGACAACGGCACGTTCACCTTTGATCACGTGCGCGTGCCGAGGGAGAACCTGTTGAACCGGTTCGCCGACGTCTCGGAGGACGGTGAGTACTCCTCCCCCATCGAGTCGGACGGTGCCCGGTTCTTCACGATGCTGGGTGCGTTGATCCGGGGCCGGATCACGGTGGGGGCGGCGTCCGGCGGCGCGACCCGCTCAGCACTGACGATCGCGACGAGTTACGCGAATCTGCGCCGACAGTTCTCCGCGGACGACAGCCTGCCGGAGAACAAGCTGATTGAGCACCGTAAGCACCGTCTGCGCCTGATCCCGCTGATTGCGCGGAGCTACGGTCTGCAGTTGGCGTCGAATCAGCTGATCGCCCGCATTCATGACTTGGAGAGTGCGGAGATCGACCGGACGGACATGACCAAGGAGCAACGGTGGGACCAGCGTGAGCTGGAGGCGCATGCTGCCGCCTTGAAGGCGGCGAACACCGCCCATGCGACGCGGACGATCCAGGAATGCCGTGAGGCGTGCGGTGGCGCGGGCTACATGGCGGAGAACCTGCTGACCACGTTCAAGGGTGATTCGGACGTGTTCACCACCTTCGAGGGCGACAACGTGGTGATGATGCAGTTGGCGGCGAAGGAGCTGCTGACGGGTTTCTCGCGTGAGGTCGGGGACCTGAAGCCGTTGGAGCTGGTGCGTTTCGGCCTGGACAACTTCGGGACGTTGTTGAAGCGTCGGACGGCGGCCGACACGCTGATCCAGAATCTGGTGGATTCGTTCACGGACCGGGAGGAGACGTCCCTGTTCGACCCGGCGAATCAGGTGGACCTGCTGACGGAGCGGGAGAACCGTCTGCTGATGTCTCTGATCCGCCGGATCCGGCCGGCGCAGAAGATGGACATCAAGGATGCCGCCGATCTGGTGGACAAGGCACAGGACCACCTCCTGGAGTGTTCCTGGGCCCACGTGGACCGCATCATCCTGGAGGCGATGCTGGAGGCTGAGGCTCAGCTTGCGGACGGTCAGGCGAAGGAGGTCATGGAGCAGGTGCGAGACGTGTTCGTGTTGAGCATCATCCATGAACACAGTGGCTGGTACCAGGAGCAGAACCTGCTGACGGGTACACGGACGAAGGCTGCCCGAGCGGCTCTGAATGATCTGGTGGATTCCCTGGGCCCGTGGTCGCAGACGTTGGTGGATGCGTTCGCCGTGCCGGAGAACATCGCGGATGTGCCGCTGATGACGGACTACGACGACATGGTCCCGCGGGCACAGACCCACCCCGCCGCAGGAATGTAGCAATAGCTACATAACCTTATGACTGAGGTAACGGCAGTTACCTCGGCCAACGTAACCACCCCCGCCATGAACAACGTTAATGCACGTGGACACGGCGGATCCACCCCCGAGCGAAGCTACCAATGACCGTTACCTCGCCGTGACCTAACACGATCTGATGGACATCCGTTACTGTTAATAGTGCGACACACCGAGTCTCACCGACTCACCGTGTTGCAAGACCGTATACGTTCAACCGAAAGGTATCCATCATGCTGGACATCGTTTCCGACATCGTCACCGCCATCTCCGAGTTCCTGGGCTCCGCCCTCGACCTCGTCACCGGCTCCATCCAGGGTGGCGCATAAATCAGTCTTCAGTCCCCCGCAACGGGACTGTGAACTGTGCCCCGTTCGACCTTACGGTCGGGCGGGGTTCTTTTATGCCTGAGGCGCCTCTCCAGCACCTCAGCAACAGTATGGGACCCCGCCTCCATCCTGGCCAGACCCTAGAACTGGGGGCATGGTTTCATGGCCAAAGATGTTCATCGGGTAACGGTTGTTGGATATAGTTCGGTCCGTGCCCGATCGGATCCCCGATCCTCTACGGCGCAGACCGCATACGCCCTACCGAAAGGGAGCTACCATGCTCGCTATCCTCACCGAGATCGTCCAGGCCATCGCAGGCTTCTTCGGCAACGCCATCGGCCTCATCTCCGGCTCCATCACCGGCGGCACCACCCCGCCCCCCGCCTGAGGCTAAAAGCAGCTACATCTGCAACCGCCTGACCCCGCCCGGCTCTTCCGGGCGGGGTCAGGTGCGTTCTCCACCGACTGAAACGCACCCCCTCCACAACCCGTCCAATAAATTTTCTCCGAGGGTGTAACAATCCACGATAGTTATCGTTCTCCTACATGAAGCACCACGGAGCCAGCCCGGCCCCAGGGTGCAACCCCCCACAACTTCAACCGAAAGGTTCTCTCATGCTCGAGATCATCTCCTCCATCGTCGAAGCCATCTCCACCTTCTTCACCTCCGCCATCGACCTGGTCGCCGGCTCCATCACCGGTGCCTAAGAACTAGATGGCAGGTCCCCCGCAACGGGACCCCCAGGAGTACCGCCCAGCCTTCCGGCTGGGCGGTACTTTTTCGGTCGGGCGCCCCCTACACCACTCACCTGCCCTCTACTGCCCGATATCCCCCTGGTACAGCCCCCAAGAATTGGGTCATTTCGTAGACTAACGTACGTAGTTGTCCGGCGATATGATGAGTAAGCGGACAGAAGCCCCCTCCACGCCGACACCGCGAGCACCACCCCACCACACTCACCACTGTCCTGGAAGGTCAGAACAATGCTTGCAATCATCGGTTCCATTGTCGCCCTCGTCGCCACCGTCCTTACCGGTGCCGTCATGCTTGTCGCCGGTTCCATCATCGGCCTCTGACGACACTTTCCGCGTCGAACTCAACGCCAGAGCAACCACGGACCCCACCCGTCACGCGGGTGGGGTCTCGTATGATTTCCACTGCAAAAGCTGGATACGCACCCAGCGCCTGCCTACTATTGGAACTGTCGATGTGACGAACTGAAGCACCCCAGTAGAAAACGACTATCCCGCCCGGCCCTACGCCCATGCCACCGCGCAACCCTGCTGCCACCGAAACCGCCATGCTGCGCGTCGCCGCCCTGGCGATCTCCCTCACGTGGCCGCTCTGGGTCTTCGAAGCCTACAACCGGAAGTTTCCCGCTACCACAGGACTCGATGACTGGTACCCACTGACCAGCGTCTGCCTCTTCGCCCTCGGCAACCTGTTCCTCATCGCCGCATGCATCAGCGGGCACCGTCGGCTTCTCGTACTCGCCCTCCGCACAGCGTCTGCGACCCTGCCGGTCGCCTTACTGCTTCTCATCTGCAGCTCCCTCTCGGGCAGTCAGGAGGCCGCGTCAGGGATCTGGTTCACCGTGCTCGTGAGTATCCCTGCCCTGGCGTTCGCCCTGACAGTCCCACTACGCTTCGGCCTCCCCCCGTTCACGATCGCCGTCGGCGGCGTCACCCTGGCCAACGCACTTCTCGACCACCCCACCGATACCCTCAGCATCGCCACCGAGGTCACGTTCTCCCTCGTCTACTCACTGCCCCTCGCGCTCATCGCGTGCGCCACCCTCCAGCTCGCGAGGTTCATCGACTCCGCTGCAAACGAGGCGCACCGCGACAACATCGCCGCGACACGGCTCCGGGCCCGGGCGGAGGAAACCACCCGATTGACCGCCCTGGTCCATGACAACGTCCTGTCGACGCTCTCCGGCATCACCCGGGGGATTCTCCCGTCCGAACCGGTCGACCTCCGCCTCACCACAGTCTTCGACGACGCCGGAACCATGTCGTCCCCCCAACTGATCGCTGCCGTCACCGCGGCCGTCGGCCAACACACCCCCGACTGCACCGTCACCGCCGATTCACCGACCGACCTGACCCTGCCGGGTGTCGCCGGAGCCAATATCGCGCTGGCCATCGCCGAGGTCGCCAAGAACTCCCGACAGCACGCTGGCCCCGACGTGCACCGGAGCTGCCACATCAGCCTGAGCGATACGGCCGTTCAGCTGCGTTACGCCGACGACGGCACCGGATTCCGGACCGGCGACATCCGACCGACGGCTGCAGGCCTCCGGGTGTCCGTCCTCGGCCGCATGTCGACGACGGACGGGGCCGCCGCCACAGTCACCTCCTCCCCCGGCAGTGGGACCACCGTCGATATCACCTGGCAGCACACAACCTCGCCCACGCAGTCCATCAGTGACGACCACAGCACCACCGCCCGCAGGTCATGGCTGAACAGCTCCGGAATGCAGACCTACGACCTGATGCACCTGAGCTACGCCATCTGCGTCCCCTACGGAATTACCGTCGCCCTCCTGTTCACCTGCATGAACATCCTGAACGGCAACCCCTCGGCACCGGGGAACATCGTCGCCAACACCCTCACCGTGATGCTGGCAGGAGTTCTCGTCAGCGGGCACGCCTACCGGCTCACCGTCATGAGGGCCGGTCTGGCCGCAGTCGGGATCGTGGTACTCATGGAGGTCGGACGGTGGCAGAACCTCTCCGACGCTCCCGGGTGGAGTTACGGCTGGCACATCATGGCGGCCTCCCTGCTGTGCGCACTGGTTGCGCTACGGGGGCGACCGACTATCGCTGTCGCAGCGCTGCTCACCGGTGCCGTAGTCGTCGAGATCGCCATGTCGATCCCTGCGACACCCGATCTGGACTTCGGAGCCTTCCGCACCCTCATGTCCAGCCTTCTGGTCGTATCCTGCGCGCTCGTGTCCTTCGGCATCCGTAACACACTGACACGACTCCCCGACGCCCGGCAGAAGTTACACGACGCCGAACTCCGGACCATTGCCGCCGCAGAGATATCCGAGTACCGGCAAGACCGTCTGCAACGCCTCCGCGAGGAACTCGCCCCCGTGGTCGCAGCAACCACCGGACTTGCGGACGTCACCGATGAACTCAGGGAGCAGGCTCACCTCACCGAACTACGTCTGCGCGACGCCATGCGCTCCCCCCTGCTGGACATCCCCGCCGTGCACGCGGCTGCTCGCTCGGCCCGTCGGCGAGGCGTGGTTGTCCAACTCCTCGACGACAACTCACCAGCCGTGTCCACGTCCGTCGGCGGTGCCGGTAGCCCCGGCGATGTCCCTCCGCCCGGTGAGGAAATTCATCCGGAACTGCACCAACGCATCATCACCGCCTTGAGCAGCAGATCCACCGAGACGGTGACCGTCCGGCTGCACCCGCCGGGACGGGCCACGTTCTGCACCATCTCCACCGATGACGGGCTCCGCCGGTACCGGCAGGACGGGACGCCTGTGTGACCAGCCCCCAGTTATAGGGGCGCCGGCAAGGACGCATAGTCATCTATATTTGCCTCATGAACCATATTCCTCGGTATCACACACGTGCACGCACCCTTGCCGCAACCGTCGCCGCCATTGCCGTCACCTGCTCTGCAGCAGTACTGGCAACGCCCTCCGCCGTCGCCGATGACGACAGTCCCCGACAGCCCGCTGGCCTGATACTCAGAGGCAACTCACTCATCGACCCGGAGGGCGACCGACCGTACACCCGGGGCATCGCCCCCGGAAACACGTTCTATGTCCAGTACTCGGTGTCGAACCCTACCGACCAGGCTGTCACAATCACCGGGTACAACTCGAAGGTCACCGCGACAATCACGAACGAAAAATGGCTGGACCGGGGCTACGCCCCTGACTACTGCCAGCAGTTCTTCGTCGAACGTGAACCACAGGACCGCCAGCAGTTCCCGGTCACCCTCGAGCCAGGCGAGAATTCCGGCCCCATGTACGACAATTCCACCTACGAGTTCCTGTGGGAGGCCGACAACCCGTGCCAGGGCATCACCTTCGGCCTCGGGACCATGACGGTCGCCCCCGATGTACCTCCGCCATCACTGCCCGGTTCCGGCGGATCATCGCTCACCGGAAGCCTCGGCTCACTGTCCTCCTCCTGATCACAACGGGACCCGCGCCCCCTGGCGAAAATCCGAAGACGCGGACCTGAACCTGACTACCGGGAACCGATACTTGTTGGCCCCCTCAGGCCCCTTTGCGCACGTCGAGCAAGACACACGTGAAGTCCCCCGTAGTCCGCACTATCGCCGAAGAGGACCATGACGGAGCAGTATCAAACCTCAGCGGTAAGTACATCCGGTCCGAGCAACGAATGTTTCAGAGCCGTGAAATGACTGTACTTCCTGCAAGAAGGCGGGCCCGCTGAAGGCAGCCTCGCCGTAGAAGGAACACAGGAAGTCGGCTGAGCAACTGGCATGTTCCCCCGTCTACGTTTAGTGTAGAACCTAACGCTGTGACGAACTGACGCGGTTCAGGCTCTCCCGTCCCACAGCGGCCGAACAGTACAACCACCTCGAAAGGACCTTCACATGGGTATCGTCAGCAGCCTCCTCACCCCCGTTCTCGGCCTCGTCGGCGGCCTCCTGGCCGGCCTTGGCGGCGTCGTCGCCGTGCTCGGCTCCGTTCTCTAAGGGACACGAGCCGTCTCACGACGCATACAGAACCCCGGCTCAGGAAACCTGAGTCGGGGTTCAGTCGGTCACCCCACACCACCATGGGCTGGCAGAAGAACCTCCACCGGGGAACTACACCGTCGTCCGTCGACCAGGGTATTATCATTCAATGAATCACACCTTACTTCGCGTAGCCGCCATCGACGACCACGAACTCTCCCTGCGGGGGCTCGCCGCCCTGATCGACGAGGCGCCCGACATCGAGTTCACCGGTATGTTCTCCACGGTCAACGACCTTCTCGTGGCCGGCGACATGCTCGAACCACCCGACCTGGTGATCCTCGACCTCCGGCTCGGGGACGACTCCGACCCGGAGGACAACGTCCTCAGGATCCAGTCCGTCACGGAGAATGTGCTTGTACTGTCGTCGCTGGAGAGTCCGTTCCTGGTCCGGCGGTCGCTGAAAGCCGGTGTCCTGGGGATGATCCAGAAGTCCGCGTCCCCGGAAGTGATTCTGCGTGCGATCCGCGCCGCGGCCCAGGGGTACGCCGTGCCGACGACCGAGTGGGCAGCTGCGATCGACTCCGACCCCCACCTGGACTCCATCAACCTGTCGGACCGTCAGCGGGAGGTTCTGGAGCTCTACGCCTCCGGCGAGCCCGCGAAACGAGTCGCGCGGCTGACCGGCCTCTCCCAGGACACCGTCAACGACTATCTCGGGCGGATCCGCGTGAAGTACCAGCACGCCGGACGCCCCGCCCCGACCAAGACCGACCTCTTCCGACGAGCGCAGGAGGATGGCTTCCTGCCCGGCCCGAGCGACCCCTCATTCAGTTAATTCAGCGGACAACGGCTGCGCACTACTACCGTCAGCCATCCAACCCGAAGTTCGGGTCGCGGCCGACATACGCCATCAGGCGAATCGTCGAGGAGGCGTCGGCCGCCGTCTCCTGCGGCGGGCCGAAACCACCGCGGGCCTGCAGCTGCTCGCCGAGTGAGCGCAGTCCGCCGAGGTTCGTCTCGGCGAAGTCGGCGTCCAGTTCCACGTCGCGCCCCTGGGACCGGGCGAGGTCCCAGGTGTGCATGAACACGTCCGGGATGAAGAAGCCGCGGGCGTTGGTCTCCAGCGACTGCCCCGGGATCGGGCCACGGGTGACCAGAGCTTCGGCCTTGTTGTCGTCGTCGAGGGCCTGCGAGACGATGTCGGCGAACTCGGCCCACACGGTCGCCGGGTCGGAGTTCTTGTCCCCGGAGAGTTCGACGGTGATCCCGACGTCCTCGAGGGCGGGGGCGAACCAGCTGATCAGATGGCCGACGATGTCGCGGGCGGTCCATTCCTCACACGGGGTCTGTGCGTCCCAGTCGTTGTCTTTGGTCTGCTCGGTGAAGCCGGCGGCAATCACACGGAAACGTTCAGCGGTGTCCTTCGGTACGGACATGATCAACCTCCTGCTCATGGCCGGGCTTCGGTCGCGCCCGGAGACTGTCTCCGAGAGTACCTGCGTGATCTCACGCCACGATCAGCCCGTGGTCCCAACCGACCACACATACCCCGACCAGTGCCGCGGTACACACCGCCATGGCGACCGTGTCCCCGACGCCGGCCGCACGGATCCGTAACGGCTTCGGCAGGAGGTGCACGCTGCCCCACCGGTCACCACCGACCGGAACGAGTGGCGCGAACAACGGCACTCCGGAGCGCGTCACCGCGTCCCCGGCGCAATGCACCAGGCACCCGACACCGACCGCCGTCGCCATCACGGCCGGTGACACCATCTCGGGCAGGTCCCGCAGCACCAGCAGCGTCAGCCCGACTGCGAGCACCACGGATCCGAGCGACCCCCACCGCCGCACCACCGGCCGGACCAGTGAATGCAGTGCCAGCAGGACCAGGGCAGCGAAGATCCCGACCGTCACCCGTCGGTCACCGAGGTCGACCGCCCACCAGGTGGCAACGGCGAGAAGGACGGCGAACACCACTGTGTGGGTCAGCGTCCGGTGCCCGCCGACCCGCCGCCCCCTGGCACCCGTCGCCTCGGCGACCATCGACGACGTCCGGTTGACGACGACCGCCACCAGCCTGCTCACCGGTCCCAACGTCCGCGCCGCCGTGCCGGACGGGTGGTCCAGATCCGGTAGGACGGCGGCCCCGGCCGTGACACCGCTGAGCACAAGTGCGGACGTCGCGTCGACCGGGGTGCCGGACGCCTGCGCCGTGAACACAGCTATGGCAGCCCCTGCTGCGGCGCCCGACATCGCGTGCGTCGGCCCCATGACCATTCCTGTCCCACGCTCCTCTCCACGGATGTGCCGGTGACTGGTCCTGCCCCGGCTCTGGAGACAGTTCTACAGGGCGGCCCGGACAGGAGATGAAGGGGCGTTCGAACACTGCATTAACACAGCTCAGCCGGCAATGTGATGGTTTGCCCGACGAACCGAACATAAGCTACTTTGCTCACAGCCTGTCTCTACTTATATGGGGGACAGCATGACTACTTCAGGAGATCACATGCGTAACCGCACCAAGCTCGGCGCCGTCGTCGCCGCAGCTGCACTGTCCATGTCGCTGACCGCCTGCGGATCAGACTCAGACGACGCCACCGAGAGCACCTCGGCGACCAGCACGACGTCCTCCACATCCAGCAGCACGTCGGCGACGTCGAGCACGTCCGCCGACTCCGACGCTGACGACGACACTGACGGGAACACCTCATCCGGCAACGGCGACGAGCCGTCCGAGAACGGGAACGGCGGGAACTCCGGCGGCTCCGGGTCGGGCAACACCTCCGGCGGTGGCTCGACCAACGGCGGTGGCGCTACCGGAGGTGGCAACGGCGGCAACAGTGGCGACAGCAACTCGGGCAACTCCAGCAACTCCAGTAACTCAGGCGACGAAGAGAACGACGACGACACCGAGGCAACACAGACCGAGGACCCGGAGACCGATGACGAAGGCGACGATAAGACCAACGATGACGGTATCGCCACGGCACCGAACCCCGAGGGCACCGGAGGATTCGGCCAACGCCCCTGATTCTCCTCGGCAGGCCGCCTGGGGCACGTGGTGCCTCCGGCCTACACCGAACATTCACTGACGTGAACGTCCTGACACAAGGAAAACCGCCACATGATCGAATTCATCACCAACCTTTTTGGCCAGCTGATCGAACTCACCCAGCTCATCATCGGCTATATCACCCAGCAGATCCCCGGCGCCACGCCAGACTGCACTGACTGGGCGCACCCCGGCGACTGGTACCCGGGCGGCGTGTGGCCCGACGGTACCCCGATCCCCGACGACATCGTCTGCGGCGACGCCTAACCCGCTAGCCGGGCCAGGGGCGTCCCGGCCCGCAGACACGTGAAAACCCCCGATCCACAACCATGGATCGGGGGCAATTTCATGCCACACAATGGCGGTAGCCAACGAGACCAGTATCCTGACCGTGGCGGTAGTTGCGGCGGTACCCGGCAAGACCAGGCACCGCACAGCCACCCCGCCAAACCCGGCAAACAACCAGGTCAAACTACCTAACTAAATTGAGCCGCCTGCGAGAATCGAACTCGCGACCTTTTCATTACGAGTGAAACGCTCTACCGACTGAGCTAAGGCGGCGCACGCGGACACCGTCACCGACGGTGCTGCATACGACGGGTAATCCTAGCGGACGGCAGAACCCTCCACAAAACAGGCCCCAGGGTCCGGGCCCCCTGCAGGTCACACCTGACCGCAGCACTCCCGCAGCCGTCCCACCATCGCCGTCAGTGCCACCTCGGGTTTCACGTTGAAGGTGAGTGTCTCCCGGCAGGCGGACACCGCGTCGATGCACTGCACCAGATTCTCCGGGGCATTACGCCGTGCCAGTTCCCCCGACACCTTCGCCTGGTCGGGGTGCAGGAACCCACCGACCGGCCCGTCGTCGTCCACCGCACCGGCGGCGATCATCATCGCATCCCGGTACAGCCCCGCGATGTCGATCAACGCCAGGTCCAACGAGTCCCGCAGCATGCGCGTCCGCCGGTTCTTCTGCTCCTTCTCCAGCTCCTTGATCTGGCCGGCCGCCCCCGCCTGCGCCTTGGCGACACCGCGTCCCTTTGCGCCCAACCCCAGCGAACTCTGGAGGTCGGCGAGTTCCTTCTCCTCTCGCCCTGCCACCGTGGCGGTCGCCTCCTCCGTCGCCGACGAGACCAGGTCGCTGACGAACCGGTACGACTCCCCCGCCTCGTACACCAGCGCAGGCAGTTTCAACGCGCTCGCCCTCTTCGACCGGGCCTTCTCCTCCGACGCCAGGTGCCGCGCCCTCCCGATGTGCCCGCCGGCCACCTCCGCCGCCCAGGACGCCTGCTCCGGGGACAACCCCAGCTTCGTGTCCCCCATCAGGACCGCCTCCACCTCGGCCCGCGACGGCGTCGGCACATACAGGTGCCGGCACCGCGACCGCAACGTCACCGCGATGTCCTCCGGGTCCGTGCTGGGGGCGCACAGCACGAACACCGTGCGCTCCGGCGGCTCCTCGATGCTCTTCAGCAGGGCGTTGGCACTGCTGTCGTTGAACCGGTCGGCGTCCTCGAACACCACGATCCGCCACGGCGCCACCGTCGGCATCGCCGCCGCCGTCCGGATGACCTCGCGTGCCTCGGACACCTGGATCACCACACCGTCGGTGTGCACCCACGTGATGTCCGGATGCGACCCCGCCGTCGCCGAGCGGCAGCCGTCACACCGTCCACACCCCGGCACGTCCGGGTCCTCACACACCAGTGCCGTGGCGAAAGCCTTCGCCGCCACCGACCGTCCCGACCCGGGTGGACCGGTGAACAACCAGGAATGGGTCATCGCGGCGGACTGCCCGCCGCCCCGGGCGGCCTCCACCGCGGCGACCAAGGGCTCCGTCACGTGCGGGCTGAGGACCGCGGCGGAGAACACGGATTCAGGGGCGGCGGGAGCAGGCGAGGAACTCACGGTGACCAAGTGTAGTCCCCCGCCCGGACGTCGCCGGAGACGTCCGACGCCGCGGGGCACCGGGCGGGCCAACCAAACGGGGACAAGCGCACGGCGCTCCGATAGTCTGGGACGCATGCAGAAACTGGGGCAGTACATCGCGTGGGCGTGGGGCACCACCTGGCCGCTGTACGCCCTGTCCGTGTTCATGGTCAACGTCGTCGGCGCACTCGCCGTGGCGTCCTTCCTGCGGTTCCTCGTCCCCATCGGCGGCGCCGACGAACTGACCTCCGTCAACACGATGACCGCGACGCTCTACACGGTGTACTTCATCGTCGCGCTGGTCTCCGGGATCACCGCGACGCTGTTCTTCTTCACCCCCGTCCTGCGCTGGCAACGCAACCCCGACCCCGTCGACCCGGTGATGATCCGACGCCTGGTCCTGCGGATCCCCGCGCTCCAGGCCGTTCTCGGCGCCGTACTGTGGGGCATCGGCGTGGTCATCTTCACCATCGTCGCCTCACAGGTCTCGGCACGCTGGGCGCTGGCGGTGGCCGTCACGGCCGTCCTCGGCGGCGCGATGGTCGTCCTGATGACCTTCATGGTCGCCGAGCGGCTCGTACGCCCCGTGGCCGCCAAGGCCCTGAACCGGACCGGTGCCCCGCAGGAACGGATCTCCCCGTTGTCCCTGCAGATCACCAGCGTCTGGATCCTCACCTCCGCCGTCCCGGTGATTGGCGTGGTCCTCATGGTCGCCGCCCAGGCCACGAACTTCTTCACCGAGGACGCCCGGGAGATCCTGCCGGGGGTGCTGGCGCTGAGCCTCACCGCCCTGTTCACCGGGTTCTCCGGCACCAGGCTGATCACGATGACCGTGGTCGACCCCATCCGCGAACTGCAGCACGCGATGAACCGCGTCCGACGGGGCGATTCACGTGCACAGGTGCGGATCTACGACGCCACCGAGATCGGGGTCCTGCAGGCCGGCTTCAACGAGATGATGCAGGGGCTGCGGGAACGCGAACAGGTCCGCACCCTGTTCGGACGCTACGTGGGCACCGAGGTCGCCCGACGTGCCCTGGAGGAGAAGCCGGAGCTCGGCGGTGCCAACCGGTTCGTCGGTGTGCTGTTCGTCGACGTCATCGGATCCACCGGTTTCGCGGTCTCCTCGTCACCGCAGCACGTGGTGAAGGCCCTGAACAGCTTCTTCGACAAGGTCGTCGAGGTGGTGCACCGCAACAAGGGCATCATCAACAAGTTCGAGGGGGACGCGGCCCTCGCGGTCTTCGGTGCGCCGATCCCCCTGGACGACATGGCCGGACACACCCTCGCCGCCGCACGGGAGTTGAACCAGGAGCTCGCCGAACACGAGCTGGCCGCCGGCATCGGAGCCGCCGTGGGTGAGGTCGTGGCCGGGCACATCGGCGCCAGTGACCGCTTCGAGTACACCGTGATCGGCGATGCGGTGAACGCCGCCGCACGGCTGACCGAACTGGCCAAGGACACCCCCGGCCGCGTGCTGACCAACGCCGCCACCCTACGCAAGGCCAACGAGGCCGAGCAGGCGCGGTGGACGCTGATGAAGTCCGTGGAACTGCGCGGACGCAAGGAGATGACCCAACTGGCGAGGCCGGTCAGGTCGACGCTGGCAGAACGGGGTTAAACTCTCGCCGACGCCCCCCCCCACCAGGGAAAAGTCTGTTCCCGTGCACTCGGGATCCCGTCTGTCTTGCACGGGAACAGACTTTTTCCGTACCCGCCGGGGTGACCCCGCCTTTCCCCACGGCCGTCCCTACGCCTGGCCGGTGAGGGTCAACCAGATCAGCGCCACGTTCAGGGCGATGATCACCGCACAGATCACCGCCGCGAGCCCCGTCAGGGTGTGCGGGTTCGCCCACCGTCCCATCACCGATCTCCGCGCCGTCGCCGCCACCAACGGCACCAGCGCGAACGGGATACCCACGCTGAGCACCACCTGACTCATCACCAACGCCCAGGTCGGCTCCACTCCCGCACCGAGGATCACCAGCGCCGGCAACATCGTGAGGAAGCGACGCAACAGTAACGGGATGCGAACCTTCAACAGGTCGCGCATCACCATGTCGCCGGCGTAGCACCCCACCGACGTCGACGCCAGCCCGGAGGCCAGCAGTCCGACAGCGAACAGCACCCCGATCACCGGACCCAGTGCCCCCTCCACCGCAGCATGCGCACCCTCGATCGTGTCAGTGCCGTCGACCCCCCGCAGCGCCTGCGCCGCCAGGCACAGCATCGCGATGTTGACGGTCCCAGCCACCACCAGCGCCGTGCCCACGTCCCACTTCGTGGCCTTCAGGTGCAGCCGCATGCCGGCGTCGCCGTCAGGCGTGAACTTTCGGTCGCGGACCAGACCGGAGTGCAGGTAGACCGCGTGCGGCATCACCGTGGCGCCGAGCATGCTCGCGGCCAGGACCACGGAGTGCGTGCCCTGGAACCTGGGGACGATGCCCTGCACCATCTCACCCACGCTCAAGCCGGTGACGAACAGCCCGGAGAGGAACCCTACGGTGATCACCAACAGGAACGCCATGATCACGAACTCGAAGCGGCGCTGGGTGCGTCCCCCCTGCAGGGTGAGCATGCCGAGTGACACGACACCGACGATCACGCCACCGAGCACCAGTGGTGTCCCGAACAGCAGGTTCAGCGCGATGGCACCACCGACGACCTCCGCCACGTCCGTCGCCGCGGCGATGATCTCCGCCTGACCCCAGTAGGCCAGACGCCCCGCCTTACCCCGGCGCCGTTGAGCTGTCGTGCCGCGGCGCTCGCGTGCGTCGAACCAGTCCGCGAGGGTGGCGGAGAGTGACTTCGAGGTGACCAGCCCCAGTTTCGCCGACAGGTACTGCACTACCGCCGCCATGAGGTTGGCGACGATGAGCACCCAGAGCAGCAGGTACCCGTATTCGGCACCGGCTGACAGGTTCGCCGCGACGTTGCCCGGGTCGACGTAGGCGATCGCGGCGACGAACGCCGGCCCAAGGAGACTGGTCAGCCGCGGTGCCTGTGCCTGGCTTTCCGACTGCGCCTTGTCCTGCCCCAGATCGACCTTCGCCGCATCCACCGACATTGTTCGCCACCTGTCACCACAGAGTTCAATAGAGAGAACATCATGATAGGGCCGGCTGGAACAGTGGTCAAATGTCCGGCGGTATCCGCTCGGTACCCTGCTACACCACCCTCGAGGTCTGGATATGTGACCCGACCTTGGCTACGACGGCGACGATCAGGCCGGCGGCGGATAGCACTGTGCTGCACACCGCGCCGGCGAGCACATCCATGTAGACGACGTCCACCGTGGTACTACTCAACCCGTAACCACTGGATTCGGTGCCTCCGGAATTCGCGAAACAGACCACTGCCGCGATCGCCCCCACGATGAACAGGAGCATCCCGCAGGTCGACCAGACCGGGAAGGGGTCTTTCGGGGGAATCTCCGGCGCGGGATTCACCTTCGGTGACGGTGCACCGTGAGAGACCGGGGGCGTTCCGGCCGGTACCGGCCGACCCTCCGGCCTACCTGCCTGACTGTCGTATTCGCCCCACCGTCCGGGTACGTCCGCCGACTCAGCCATTCCTACGACTCCTCTCCGTCAATTTTCATGATGGAGACTATCGTAGCGGCCTGTCACAGAAAGGTCTGCGCCCGTGCACGTGTCAGCAGTCGAAACGTGCACGGGCGCAGACTTTTCCACGCAGAGGGAGTCCTCGCCGACCCCGATCAGCTCTTCTTGGCGGCGGCCTTCTTCGCAGCGGCCGAGGTCCCCTTCTTCACGGTGCGCTTCGTCGTCGACGTCACGGACTTCTTCGTACTCTTCTTCGAGGACTTCTTCGCCGTGCTCTTCTTCGCCGACGTCGCCGACTTCTTCGCCGGAGCTCCGCCGTCGGCGGCTTCCTTGGCACGCCGCTCACTGAGCAGCTCATTGCCGCGGGCGTCCGTCATCGTCTCCGGGGAGTCGCCGCGGCGCAGCGAGGCGTTCGTCGTGCCGTCGGTGACGTACGGGCCGAACCGACCGTCCTTCACCGTCATCGGCTTACCGGACACGTCATTGTCGCCCAGCTGCTTCAACGGCGGCTTGGCCGCAGCCCGGCCGCGCCGCTTCGGCTCGGCGTAGATCCGCCGCGCCTCGTCCAGGGTCACCGTGAAGATCTGCTCCTCGTTGGCCAGCGACCGCGAGTCCGACCCCTTCTTCAGGTAGGCCCCGTACCGGCCGTTCTGCGCGGTGATCATCTCGCCGTCAGACGGGTCCACACCGACCTCACGCGGCAGACTCATCAGCTTCAGCGCCTCGTCGAGAGTCACGGAGGCAGGATCCATGGACTCGAACAGAGACGCCGTCTTCGGCTTCAGCGTCTCCTGGAGGATCTCCTTGACCCGCTTGTCCTTCTTGTTCGCCGCGGTCTTGGTCTCCCGGCTCAGCGGCTTCTTGCCCTCGGCGGCACGGTCGGCGTCCTCCTGGTCGCGTTCCGCCTCCACGGTCTTCTCCGCCTCGGCGGTGACGCGGGCCTCCTCATCGTCCTTCACCTGCTCGGTGACGTACGGGCCGTAGCGTCCCTCGCGGGCCACGATCATCCGGCCGTTCTCCGGGTTCACGCCGACCTCGCGGCCGCTCTGCGGGGTCGCGAAGAGCTTCTCCGCGACCTCACGGGTCAACTCGTCCGGGGTGATGGTCTCCGGCAGGTTCGCCCGCTGCACCTCCGGCTCGGTGCCCTCCGGGGCCCCGTCCGGCACCGGCTTCGTGCGCTCCAGGTACGGACCGTAACGGCCCACCCGCACGATCACCGGGACGCCCTCGGAGTCGTCGAACAGGTGCAGGGAGTTCACCTGGCGGGCGTCGATGTGCTCCAGGTTGTCGCCGACCATGGTCTTCAGTCCACCCAGGCGGGCGATGGTCTCCGCAGTGGCGTCGGACGCCTTGTCGTCGCCGAAGTAGAAACCGCGCAGCCAGTGCGAGCGGTTCTCTTCACCACGGGCGATGCGGTCGAGCTCGTCCTCCATCGAAGAGGTGAACTCGTAGTCCACCAGTGAGCCGAAATTCTGCTCCATCAGCCCGACCACGGCGAACGCCACCCAGCTGGGGACCAGGGCGGAGCCACGGGAGACCACGTACCCGCGGGCCTTGATCGTGTTGATGATCGAGGCGTACGTGGACGGGCGCCCGATGCCGAGCTCCTCCATCGTCTTGACCAGGGAGGCTTCGGTGAAACGGGCCGGCGGGTTGGTCGAGTGACCGTCCGCGGTGACCTTGTCGGTGGTCAGGTCGTCGCCCTCGGCGAGCACCGGCAGCGCCTTCTCCGCGTTGTCGGCGACGTTGCGGCCGTCGGAGAGCTGGCTGGTCTCCACGTAGGCCTTGAGGAAACCGGGGAAGGTGATCGTGCGGCCGTTGGCCTGGAAGTCCGTCTTCTCCCCGCTGCTCGCCGTCCCGGAGACGGTCACCTTCATCGAGGTGCCACGGGCGTCCGCCATCTGGCTGGCCACGGTGCGCTGCCAGATCAGCTCGTAGAGCTTGAACTCCTCGGCGTCCAGCTGGCTGGAGAGCTTGCCGGGCGTGGAGAAGGTCTCGCCGGCGGGTCGGATCGCCTCGTGGGCCTCCTGCGAGTTCTTCACCTTGCGGTTGTACTGGCGCGGGGCGTCGGCGACGAAGCTCGGGCCGTAGAGCTCCCGGGCCTGCTGGCGGGCGGCGTCGATACCGGACTTCGACAGTGTCGTCGAGTCGGTACGCATGTAGGTGATGAGGCCGTTCTCGTAGAGCCGCTGCGCGATACGCATCGTGCGCTCCGAGGTGTAGTGCAGCTTCCGGCCGGCCTCCTGCTGCAGCGTGGAGGTCATGAACGGCGGGTAGGGACGCCGGGTGTACGGCTTCTCCTCCACCTTCGACACCGACATCGCCGCACCGGTGAGGTTCTCCGCCAGCGTCTCCGCGGTCTTCTGGTCGACCACGGTGACGTTGGTCTGCGCCTTGCCGGACTTCAGCCTGCCGTCGTCGCCGAAGTCGCGGCCCTGGGCGACCCGCTTCCCGTCGACGGCGACGAGGGAGGCGTCGAAGGAGGTGGGGTTGGCGGAGTCGGTTGCTCCCGCCGTCCCCTCCGTCGCCAATGTGGCGGTGAGGTCCCAGTACTCCGCGGACACGAACGCCATACGCTCGCGCTCGCGCTCCACGATCACCCTGGTCGCCACCGACTGCACACGGCCCGCGGACAGCCGCGGCATGACCTTGCGCCACAGCACCGGGGAGACCTCGTAGCCGTAGAGACGGTCAAGCACACGCCGGGTCTCCTGGGCGTCGACCAGGTCGATGTCCAGGTCACGGGTGTTCTCCGCGGCTTCCTTGATCGCGGCCTCGGTGATCTCGTGGAAGACCATGCGCCGCACCGGCACCTTGGGCTTGAGGACCTGCAGCAGGTGCCAGGCGATGGCCTCGCCCTCACGGTCGGGGTCTGTCGCGAGATAGACTTCGTCGACCTGCTTGAGCTTGCTCTTGAGGTCGGCGACCTTCTTCTTCTTGTCTGGGCTGACGACGTAGAGGGCGGTGAAGTCGTCGTCGACGTTCACGCCGAGGCGGGCCCACGGTTCCTTCTTGTACTTGGCGGGGACGTCCGCGGCGCCGCGGGGGAGGTCACGGATGTGTCCGACGGACGCGTCGACAATGTACTTGTCGCCGAGGTAGCGCTGGATCTTCTTCGCCTTCGTGGCGGACTCGACGATGACGAGCTTCTTCCCGCCACCGTTCTGGGTCTCCTGCGCTGCCATCGGTGTCTCTCCCACCTTCTCCTGTCGTTCCCGGTACCCCGTGAGCACATCTTGCGCATGTGGATTCAACTTTTCACGCAAGGGGGTTCGAGGTGAGACCCTACACGCCGTGGACGCAAGTGCGGGGAAAGCCCGTGCCCGCGGGGGGTTTCAGTCCGACTCAGGCGTCGGCGACGGTGAAACGGGTGCGGCGGTGGGCCGGGTTCTCGAGCTCGTCGAGGACGGCGCGGGCGAAGGTGCCGGTCGTGACGCTGTCACCGACCGGATGATCCTCGCCGAGCACGTACGAGGCGGCCGGCGCACCCGGGCCGATCTCCGGGGCCGGTGCCAACATCGTCCAGTCCAGCGCGTCGGGGGCCGCGCGGTAGAGGTCGAGGATCTCGGCGAAGGAACGGGCCTCGGCGGCGTAGGCCTCGGGGAAATCCGGGGTGTCCACGAGCATGGTGCCGTCCTCAGTCAGGGTCGCCCCTGCCCCACCCACGACGAAAACACGGACATCCTGGTCCGCCAGCGCGGGGATCAACGCGGCGTGGGCGTCGATGACGGGCTGGACTGAGCTACCGTCCCGCGGGCCCGGGACGGAGAGGACGAGGATGTCGGCCTCCTTCGCCGTGGCCGCCACGTCGGCGGTGTCCTGGAGAGTTCCTGTCACATAGGTGACGCCGTCGATCTGATTGTCCGGGTTCTCACGGCGTGAGACGCCGGTGACCCGGTGACCGCGGGAGACTGCTTCGCGGGTGATGTCGCTGCCGACCATGCCGGTGGATCCGTAAACGGTGATGTTAGCCATGCCCGGAAGCATAACCTCATTGCTTCCTTTTGTACAGTGGCTTCCCAAAAAGTATTCATGGTATGGTCGACACCATGACGGACACCGCATGGAACCCCGCCGCACGCGACTGCCCCAGCCGCGACCTGTTCACCACCCTCGGCGACCGGTGGAACATGTTGATCCTGCTCGCCCTAGAACACGGCCCGCAGCGCAACGGCGAGGTGCGGGCGGCGGTGGACGGCATCTCGGTGCGGGTCCTGTCCCAACGCCTCACCGCCCTGGTGTCGGACGGACTGGTCACCCGCACCGCCTTCCCCGAGATCCCCCCTCGGGTGGTCTACGAACTCACCGACCTGGGGCGCTCCGCCCTACCTCCGGTCCACGCACTGTTCGAGTGGACCGTCGCCCACATGTCGGACGTGGAGGAGCACCGCAGGGCAGACGGCACCGACATTCGCACCCCATAAGACCGGGATGCACATGAAACCCCAGGTCATATTTCAAGAAGTAGGTTAACGGGTGCGAGAACCCGCCACGCGCCCCAGCACAGGTGGCATGCCGCCACCCCACGCACGACGACGCCGCCCGGTGCCCACGGAATACTCCGCGGACGCCGGGCGGCGTCGGTGTTCCACTGCATGGTCCGGGGAATCACCCCCGGACCAGCGGGTTCAGCCGCAGCTCTTAGAGAGCGGTGACAGCCTGAGCCTGGGGGCCCTTGGCGCCGTCGCCGATCTCGAACTCGACCTGCTGGTTCTCCTCGAGGGTACGGAAGCCGTTGCCCTGGATCTCGGAGTAGTGGACGAAGACGTCAGCGCCACCATCGTTCGGAGCGATGAAGCCGTAGCCCTTTTCAGCGTTGAACCACTTGACGGTTCCCTGTGCCATGTTCTTTCCCTTACTTACATCTCGGTGATCGGTGCCCCGCCAACTTTTCGCGAGGCCACCGGGCCGATGCTAGAACCACCGATAAAGGTTGGTCCGTTCGCATGCAAACAACTCCCGCGAACGTTTTACCTACTGACTGCGGGTCTAACCGGTGATACAGCGAGCAAAGCGACGCACAGAAACTGTGACCGCCCACCAGTGTTCCACGTTTCGCGCCGCAACACCATACCGACGGCGGTATTTTCTCCCCCGAAATCCATGATTCGCAGCGCGCTCACAGCTTCCGGTTATACCTCGACCGTCGCATCGTCCCCTGAATCATCGCTGACCTGCACAGACAGCGAACCCTCGCCGCGCGCCACAGGGACACCGCGCAGACGACCTTAGACTGTTCACCATGAGCGAATCCTTCGGCGGCGAACTCCTCGAGTCTCTGCACCCGTCGTCGGGCCCCGGTGCAGGCTCCGGAACAGACCCGCTGACCCACGTCCGTACCGAGGCCGCCCGCCCGTCGTCCCCGGCGTCCTGGCCGGACTGGGTGCTGACGGACCTCCGTGACCACCTCGTGGACAACGGCATCCCCGCCCCCTGGTCGCACCAGGTCGCCACCGCGCAGCACGCCTGGGACGGCCGCGACGTCGTCGTCGCCACCGGCACGGCGTCCGGGAAGTCCCTGGGGTACCAGCTGCCCGTGCTCTCCCGCCTCGCCGCCGAACCCGCGGCGTCCTGCCTCTACCTCTCCCCCACCAAGGCGCTCGCCCAGGATCAGCGGACCACGCTGGCCCGACTGTGTTCGCAGGTCCCGCAGCTGCGCGGGGTGATGGTCGCGTCCTACGACGGTGACACCCCCACCGAGGCCCGTCGCACCATCCGCGACGACGCCCGCATCCTGGTCAGCAACCCCGACATGGTGCACGCCTCGATCCTCGGCCAGTCGCAGCGGTGGTCGCGGCTGCTGCGGTCACTGCAGTTCATCGTCGTCGACGAGTGCCACGTGTACCGCGGGGTGTTCGGCGCGCACGTCTCCCTGGTGCTGCGCCGTCTGCTGCGCCTGGCCGCCCGGGCGGGTGCGGAGCCGACGATCATCCTCGCCAGCGCGACGACCGCGGAGCCGGGGCGCCACGCCGAACGGCTGACCGGCCGTCCCACCGTCGCCGTCACCGGGGACGGTTCGCCCCGCGGTGAGCGCACCATCGCCCTGTGGGAGCCGGGGTTCCGCGAGGACACCGTCGGCGAGCACGGCGCGCCCGTCCGTCGGGCGGCCACGACCGAGTCCGCGGGCATCATGGCCCGGCTCATCGCCGAAGGCGCCCGGACACTGACTTTCGTGCGCTCCCGCCGCGGCGCCGAAATCACGGCACTGTCCTGCGCGGACGACCTCGCGTCGGCAGGACGCCCCGGCGACGCCGCACGCATCGCGTCCTACCGCGCCGGCTACACCCCGGAGGCCCGGCGCGACCTGGAACGCCGGCTCGACAACGGTGAGCTGCTCGGCCTCGCCGCGACCAGCGCCCTGGAGCTCGGCATCGACGTCGGCGGGCTTGACGCGGTGGTCTCCTGCGGGTTCCCCGGCACCGTCGCCAGTTTCCGGCAGCAGGCGGGACGCGCCGGACGTCGTGGCCAGGGGTGTCTGGTGGTCATGGTCGCCGGGGACAATCCGCTGGACACCTATCTCGTCCACCACCCCGAGGCACTGCTGGACACCCCGGTGGAGGCCAGCGTCTTCGACCCGTCGAACCCCTACATCCTCGCCGGCCATCTGCTGTGCGCCGCCGCCGAGGCACCGCTGACCGACGGTGAGGTCGGGAGCTTCGGTCCGACGGCCCGGCGTGTCGTCGACTCCCTCGTCGCCGACGGGTCACTGCGCCGGCGTCCCCGGGGTGTGTTCTGCGACCTCGAGATCTCCGGCGAGGTGCACGGCCGGGTCAGTATCCGCGGTGGGGCCGGGGACGAGGTCGTCATCGTCGACCAGCACTCCGGCCAGGTCCTCGGGACCGTCGACGCCGCCCGGGCGGTCAGCGAGGTCCACGACGGCGCGGTCTACGTCCACCAGGGCGAAAGCTACCTCGTCGACGAGCTGTCCCTGCCGGACTCGGTCTCCCTGGTGCACCCGGAGACCCCGGAGTGGACGACGCGGCCGGAGGAGACCGTGTCCATCCGGGTCGAGGGGGTGCGCCGCACCCGCGAGATCGGCGGCACGGAGTCCGCGCCGTCCGGCGTGTGGACCGCCGATGTCGACGTCGAGGTCTCCCACCAGGTCACCGGCTACCAGCGGCGTACCCTCGACGGCGAGGTGCTCACCACGGTGCCGCTGGACTACCCTCCGCAACGACTGCACACCCGCGCCGCGGCCTACACCGTGGATCCGGGGGTGCTGTTCGACCTCGGCATCGAGGAACCGCTGTGGCCGGGCACGCTGCACGCCGCCGAGCATGCGGCGATCGGCATGCTGCCGCTGCTGGCCACCTGCGACCGGTGGGACATCGGAGGGGTCTCGACGGTGCTGCACGCCGACACCGGGTTCCCCACGGTCTTCGTCTACGACGGCTACGAGGGCGGTGCCGGGTTCGCCGAGGCCGGGTTCGAGCGTTTCGCCCAGTGGATGGCGATGACGGCGGACACCGTGGAGGCCTGCGACTGTGAGTCCGGGTGTCCGTCCTGCGTACAGTCCCCGAAGTGCGGTAACGGCAACGACCCGCTGTTCAAGCACGGGGCGGCGGTGCTGCTGCGTGCGTTGGCGGAGGCCGCCGCCGCGGCCGGCGGCTGAATGCTGCGGTCCGGGAGTGAAACATCGCACGCCGGAGGTCCGGTGGGGCTACGGTGGGGGCACAGTAGTTTCCTGTCATGATGTTTTGAGCGCCCCCGAGGAATCCCATGCCCCGTCCTGTCCTGTCTGCACTCCGACGTCTCCTGGTTCCCGCGGCGGCGCTCGCTGTGGTCGGTGGTGGTCTCGTCCCCGCAGCCGGTGCGGTGGCTGCCGCGCCGGGGCCCGTCGGCTCCGCCAACTCCGTCGCCGGATCGGTGCCGGGTGATCTGGTCGACGCCGGCGAGCCGGCACGTCCGGCGGCCGCGAACGAGGTGGCACCGGACTGGTCGGGACTGGACGTCAGCGCCGGGGTCACACTTCCAGACCGGGTCGGCGTGCCCGTCGGCGAAGTCGCCCTCAACCCCGACCTGGGGCTCGGTTCCGCAGGTCCCCAACAGCGGTTCGTGTACTCGACAGTGGACCAGCACGGGGCGGTCGCCTCCTCGACCGCCGCGGTGTTCCTGCCCGACGGGCCTGCCCCGGAGGGCGGCTGGCCGGTACTGGCCTGGGCGCACGGCACCGTCGGGCTGGGGGACGAGTGCACCCCGTCCGCGCTGCCCCGCGGCGACCGCGACGCCGGGTACCTGAACCACTGGCTGGAACAGGGCTACGCCGTCGTCGCCTCGGACTACGTGGGGATGGGGACGCCCGGGTTGATGTCGTACCTCAACGGGTCGGTCAGCGCGGCAAACGTGATCGACTCGGTGGCTGCCGCCCGGTCTCTCGACTCGGTCGGGACCTCGCTGTCGTCGTCCTGGGCGGTGATCGGGCAGTCCCAGGGTGGTGGGGCCGCGCTGCATGTCGCCCATGCCGCGACACAGCGCAGCGGCGAACTCGGACTCGACTACCGCGGGGCGGTGGCCACCGGGGCCCCGGCCTACATCGAGGAACTCGTGCTCACCGGGTCGCCGTCGTTCCCACCGGTGGTGTTGCCGACCGGGTTGAACGTGTACACCGCCTACATCCTCGCCGGGTTCCGCGAGGCACACCCGGAGATCGACCTGGACTCCGTCCTGTCCGAGGAGGGGCGCCAGATCGCCGACATGGCCGAGACCGCCTGTACCCAGGCGTTGACCGACGCCCTCGACGGTGTGGGGCTGTCCCGGGCCTTCACGGCGCCGATCAGCTCGGTGCCGGGGTTGGAACCGGCGCTGCGTGACTACATGGCCACGCCGACCGACGGCTACGACAAGCCGGTCTTCGTCGGTCACGGGCTCCTGGACATGGACGTGCCGAGCCCGATCGGGGTGATCCTCAACTCGCAGATGTGGCTCAACCAGTTCCTCGGGTCCAATGAGCGGGTCGACGTGCACTGGTACCCCGAGGATCACAGCGGGGCGATGGTCGCCTCCATGGCGGACTCCACCCCCTTCCTGCGGTCGTTGTTCGCCTGAGCCGGCCCTACTGCACCGGGCCGGCCGCCGCCGAGGCGGTGCGCCCACCTATCGACACGGTGACATCCATCCCTTCCGCACCCGCAGGCCCGTGGTCTGTCTGTTCACCCCGCACCAGAGCACACGAGGTGAGCGTGGCTCCGTTGGCCGCGGCTACCGAAGCGGCCGCTTCGCAGGCTGCCTCGGGTCCCGCGCGGTCCAACACCGTTGCCGCGGACAACGCGGTCACGTCGGCGGCCGAGGAGGCACGCTGTCCCTGGACCAGTCCGGTGGCACCGGTTCCGATGAGCAGAGCCAGGGCAACGACCGCCAGGACGACCGCCGCGCCCGCGACGGTCGCCGACCCGGCTTCATCACCGCACAGTCTGCGGTTCACCGACGATCACCGCCGTCGCCGACACGTCGAACAGCCGCCCGGGGACGGTCACCCGCACGCTGAACAGCTGCTGGTCACCCGAGGGCCCGGTCGGCAGCGGACCGGAGTCCACCGCGACCGATGCCTGCGGGTCACGCTCCGCCACCACCGCGCGGGCGGCGGCCACGTCTCCGAGAGCAGCGGCCCGTGCCCCGTCACGGGCCATGCCCACCGCCCCGAGATACGCCGCCACGGTCAGCACCCCGGCGACAACGAGGCCGATGACAGCGGTCAGGGCGGTGAACACGATCGCCGCCTCGACGGTCACGTACCCGTCCTCGTCGCCCCATCTGCCCGGCACGGCACGTCCCCCCGGCTACTGGGTGTCCAGCGCGCGCTGGAAGATCGAGGTCAAGGCACCCTCCACCGCGTCCGAGGTCACCACCAGATACAGCAGCGCCCCGAGCGCCGCTGCCGCCACGCATCCCAGTGCGTATTCGATCGTGCTCATCCCGCGGTCGTCGGCGATGACGGCCGCGAGGATCCCCTCGGTTTCTTTCGTCTCCGGCACCTCGACGGCATCCACGGCATCCACGGCAGCGTTCCCCATGTCGTTTTCCGTGATGTTCTCGACTGTGTCTCGCATTGTTGTCCCCTTTTCGTTGGTGTATTGATGGTGGTTGATGGTGATTGTCATGCTCCGGCGAAACCGATGATCAGCGGAACCAGCCCCACCAGGACGAACGCGGGGAGGAAGCACAGGGTCAGCGGAGCGGCCACGGCCACGAGTACGCGTTCGGCACCCGCCCGGGCACTGTCCCCCGCCTGCCGTCGCAGCCGGTCCGCCTGGGCGGTGACCGCGCCCGCCAGGCGTCCGCCGTTCCTGATCTGTGAACCGGCCCGCCGTGCCACCGGACCGAAGTGCGGGTCAGACGCCAGATGCTCCCACGCGGCAGCCCCGGCGCCCAGCTCGAGCAGTCCGGCGACACGCAACAGTGCCGCAACTGCTGGGTCCGCATCATCCCGCGCTCCCTGCACCGACCCCTGCACCGCACCGTGCACCGCTGTCCGCCAGGCGGTGACGACAGGAAGCCCCGCCTCCACCGCTACGGCGAACACGTCGAGCACCCGGGCAGCGGCGAGCGCCCCGAGTCCCGGTTTCGCTGAGACCCCTGGAAGACGAATGCCCCCTGAGGCCCCTGCCTGTCCACCGGGCCCGGCGCGTCCGCCGACCCCGCCGAGCACCGTGACCGTCAACGACTCCACCCACAACACCCCCGTACAGGCCAACCCCGTACCGCACAGCAGCACCAGTGCCCCCACGGGATTACCGATGAGGAACGCCGCCGGTTCCAGGCCCATGGACTGTCCGATCCCCAGCGCTCCGACCGGCAGGAGCAGCAGGATCACCTCGGTCATCCGGGCACCGGCCAGGGCGCTGGACACGTGGCCCAGGTGGGTCAGCCGGGCATCCAGGTCCTCGACGACTCGTCCCATCAGGTGCCCCAGAGCAAGTCCGCGGCGTTCGGCGACCGCCCACAGCCGCAGCAACCTGCGGAGTTCCCCGTCATGCTGAGCGGGGTCGTCCGTCCCGCCCCCACCGTCAACCGGTGCGCCGAGCCGGATCCGGTGGATCTGGCGGAGCAACGGGCCGCTGATGCCGTGGCCGTCGGTGAGCGCCTGCTCTGCGGCGTCCACGGACCTCGCACCGACCAGGAGTTCGACGGAGAAGGCGTCCGTGAAGTCGCGGTACTCCCTGGTCTGCTTCCTGCCGGTCGCCAGAGCCACCGCGGCAGTGGCGACGCGCACCGCGGTGAACACCACCACCACGACGGCGCTGAGTAGCGCGGTCACGGTCACCATGAGGCACCCCACACGGGGTCGACCTGCAGGGAACCGTCGTCCCCACGGAGACGTCCGATCTGTACGACGCGGCGTCGCCCACCGGTCCGCTCCAGGTGCACGACCGTGTCGACGCCGTCGACGACCTGCCGCGCCACAGTCTCGGCGGGCATCCCCGCCAGTGCCCCGAGCGCGATGAGTCTGCCCGGGACGGCGGCGAGACTGTTGGCGTGCAGCGTGCCCGCACTGCCGCCATGACCGGTGTTGAAGGCCAGCAGCAGTTCGGCGATCTCGGCGCCACGGATCTCCCCGACGACGATCCGGTCGGGGCGCATCCGCAGGCTCTGCCGGACCAGCGTGCGCATGTCGACACCGCCGGCACCGTCCGGGCCTGCCTCACAGGTCCGCAGGCGCACCACATGCGGATGGTCCGGGAGCAGCTCGGGGGTGTCCTCGACCAACAGCAGTCGTTCGGCCGCGGACACGTGTCCCAGCAGGGCCGCGAGCAGCGTCGTCTTCCCTGCTCCCGTACCTCCGCTGACGAGGAACGACCGGCGCGCGTCGACGAGCTCTCGCAGCAGTGCCGCCCCCTCCTCCGGGAACATTCCCGCCGCCTGCAGGGCCGGGAGGTCGCGGTGGCTGCGTGACAACGCCCGCAGACTCACGCACGCCCCGGCACCGGCCGGCGGGTCGAGCAACGCATGGACCCGGACACCGGCCGCCGCCACGCCCGGTGGCAGGTCGGTGAGGATACCGTCGGCGAATGGTCGCGTGTCGTCGAGACGGACGCCGCAGGCCGCCGCCAGTCGCACCGCGATGCCCCGGCACGTGTCGGCGTCACCGATATGCAGGTCCGTCGACTCGACGCCCTGACCACGGTCGATCCACACCGGTCCCGGCCCGTTGATCAGGACGTCGGTGACGTCCGGGTCACCCAGCGGAATGGCCAGGTCACCCAGTCCGGAGAACTCCCGGGTGAGGATGCGCACCTGTTCCACCCCTGCCCCAGCGCCGTCGAGGTGGCCGAGCGAGCTGGGAGAGCTGGGAGAACTGAGGGAACTGAGGGCGTCAGCGATATCACCCGGGGACGGTGTCCGTACCGCACGGTCGACCAGTTCGTCGCGGACCCGGTCCAGCAGCACGACCTCCGGTGCCTGCACGGCGGCAGGCGCCGGTGTGACCGTCTGCAGTCGACGGCGCCCGATCACCGGATCAGCTCCAGCAACCGGGCGGCCGCAGCACCGGCGGTACCGGCCCCACCACCGGTGGTGCGGAAGTCACCGCGGTCGATGTCCACCGTGAGGAACGGGTCGTCCTCCCAGGTGACCGCAGGCGCTCTGCCGAGCAGGCTCAGTGTCTGGTTCCAGGTCAGACCGGAGCGCGGCAGTTCACGTAGCACCACGTGGATCCCGCTGCCGGTCTGCACGGCGTGCCGCGCCGCCAGCACCGCCGGAACGCTCTGGGGCACCACGAGCACCCGGTGCGTGACATCCTCCGGCACACCCGCGAGGTCGCGCCGTCCGCAGTCCCTGACGACGGGCCGGGACGGGGTCGCGGCGTACTCCGGGTCTCCTGAGCCGACACTCCCCCGGGTCTCCACGACGCCCACGTCGTCCACCCACGCCACCTCCGGTTCTCCGACGGTGTCCGCCCCCGTCTGTCCCACCGGTCCGACGTGCCCGTCGCCCTCGGCACCGAGTAACAGCCGCAGGTGACCCGGCCGGGACAACGGGTCCTCATCCACCAGGAGGGACTGGCCGGGTCCGTCGTCCCCGTCGCCGGCGACCGCCCCGGCGAGCGCGGCGGCGAAGACGCTGGTGCCCGCGCCCCCGACCACGCCGGCCACGGCGATGTCGCAGGGGTCGTGGCAGCCGATCGCGGCCGCCAACTGGTGCGCCGCCTCCGGGATCTGCAGCACCTCCTCGGCACCCTCGTCCGGCACGGAGGAAGCAACCACGGGGTCACCGCTGACCCGGATGACCCGGACGGCACGAGCGTCCGCACAGGCGCCCTCCACCACCGGCGCGTGCGGGGCAGGCGCATCGGTGACCACCACGAGCCCCGGCACCCCGGCGATTTCGTCCTCACGCACCAACCGCCGCCCGGTCACGGTGACGATCATGGCCACCTCGTCCACCAGGGCCGGATCGGTGATCTTCATCAGCACCGGCGCCGGCCCGGAACCCCGTCCACCGTACCCACCGTGTTCAGTGCCGATGCTGCGTCCGACAACTCCCCTGAGACCTCGTGTTCCCCTCATGGCGCACGATAGTGGCACCATGGCCCGTCCGGAGGGAAGCACCGCCCGAGGCCGACCGTCAACCTGTGGACAAGTTTGACCGCGTTTCAAGAATGTTGTCCACACCCCCTGTGGACAACATCTACAGACCGGAGAAAAGCGTGACGCAGGGTAACAAATGTGACCACTGGGACGTATGGTGGGCATGTGACTACGCCGCAGGGAGATCCACGCGAGCCGGACGACACCGGCACCAAGCGCGCCGAACAGGTGGAGCACGCCGACGGGGCCGACAGGGCCGACACAGCCGACAGCGCCGCCACCACCCCCGTCGCCGAGATCATCGACTCCATCACCACCGACCCCGGCACCGATCCGTCCACCGTCCTGGCCGTCTTCGACCTGGACAAGACCGTCATCGACACCTCGGCCTCCATGGCCTACCGCAAACCACTGGCCGAACGCGGGCTGATCACCACCACCGACATGCTGCGCATGCTCATGATGCTGGGCAACTACATGGTCAGCGGGCACGACGACAACTCCCTCAACACCACCCGCGACGCCCTCGTCGCCATGATCCGCGGCCGCAGCCAGGACGACCTCGCCGATGTCGCCCACGGCGCGCTCCAGGACGTCATCGTCCCGGTCATCTACTCCGAGGCGCGCACCCTCATCGAACGCCACCACGCCCTCGGCCACCGCATCGCGATCATCACCGCCTCCGCCCGCGTCCTGGTGACACCCATCGCCGATGAACTCGGCGCCGACCACCTCATCGCCACCGAACTCGCCGTCGACGACGACGGCCTGTTCACCGGCGACGTCCCCTTCTTCTGCAAGGGCCCCGCCAAGGTGGAGGGGCTGCACCGCCTCGCCCGGGCGGAAGGCTACAACCTCACCGCCAGCTACGCCTACACCGACTCCGCCACCGACCTGCCGCTGCTCGACGCCGTCGGCCACCCCACCGCCGTGAACCCCGACCGGGTCCTGCGTCGCGAAGCCGCCGACCGCGACTGGCAGGTCGCCCGGTTCGGCCGTAGCGAGACCCTGTTCACCCTCCCCGAACACACCGGTGCCATCGCCGGCACGTCCGCCGCCGTCGCCCTCGTGGGCACCGTCGCCGCGGGACTGCTGGTCTGGTTGCGGGGGCGTGAGGACGGACAGTAGGACGTCGGGACGCACGAAAGGGGACGGCTTCTCCCTCGCCGCCGTCGTGCCTCTGGCACAATAGCGTGGAGAACGTGACACCGTAGGACCAGCAACCAGGAGAGTGCGTAGTGAGCGACAAGAACAGCAACGGCCTGTTCACTGACCAGGACAGCTTCAACCCCAAGGTCAACTCCATCCCGCTGTCCGACGTGGACGCGCAGGCCGCCGGTCGCGGCGGCAGCATCGCCGACCTGGTCAAGGACGCCACCGCACAGGTGTCCTCCCTGATCCGGTCCGAGGTCGAGCTGGCGAAGACCGAGATCTCCGGCACCGCGAAGAAGGCCGGCATCGCCGTCGGCCTGTTCGGTGCCGCCGGTGTCGTGCTGGCCTACAGCTCGTTCTTCTTCTTCTTCTTCCTCGCCGAACTCCTGGACAACTGGCTGCCGCGCTGGTCGGCGTTCCTCATCGTCTTCGGCATCATGGTCGTCCTCGTCGCCGTGCTCGCCGTTGTGGGCGTGAAGTTCATCAAGGGTGTCAAGAAGCCCCAGGCGACCATCGACTCCGTCAACGAGCTGAAGTCCGTGATCCCCTCCGGGAAGCAGGACTCCCCCGCCGACAACGGGATGTTCACCTAAACCTTCCCACCTCCCTGGGCGACGATCACTGATGACCACCCCTGACGACGCGGCACACCGGTACATCCACACCCGGGGCATCCGGTTGCATGCCCTCGTCCAGGGGCCGGTCGACGCTCCCCTGGTCCTGCTGATCCACGGTTTCGCCGGCGGCCACTTCGACTGGCGTGAACTCATGGCGGAATTCCGGGACGCCACCCCGCCCGTCCGTGTCGCCGCCGTCGACCTGCGCGGCTACGGCCGGTCCGACAAGACCCCCCGCGGCTACGACCTCACCACCGCCGCCTCCGACATGTCCGGCGCCGTCCGTGCGCTCGGGCACACCGACGCCCTCGTCGTCGGCCACGGCGAGGGCGGCCTGATCGCCTGGACGATGGCCGCGCACGAGCCCCGGCGTGTCCGCGGCATCGTCACGCTGGCCTCCGCCCATCCTCTGGTCCTCGCCCGGTCAGTCCTGCTGCACCCGGTGTCGCAGTGGCCCCGCGTGCGCGCCTCGCTCTACGCCCAGCTGCCCCGCCTGCCCGAACGTGCACTGCGTAAGAACGGTTCCGCCGCCGTGGCCACCTCCTTCCGCCGCCAGGTCGCACCCGGGTTCCGGGGGACACAGGGCTGCGAGGAGCACGAGGAACTCCGCCGCGAGGCCATGCAGATCGACAAGGTCGCCCACCTGTCCTGCGAGTACCGCCGGTGGACCCTGCGCAGCCGGTTCCGTCCCGAAGGCGGGGACTTCAACCGCACCTTCCCGGCACGGACCGATGCCCCCGCCGTCTGTGTCGACGGTTCGATGGACCCGGCCTACTCCCGGCGGATCGCCCGTCGGTCCGCCGCCCGCGGTGCCGACGGGTCATCCACCGAACTGCTCTACGGTGTCGGCCACTTCCCGCACATCGAGGACCCACCCGCCGTCGCCGCGGTCATCCGCGCCGCCGGCCAGCACCGCTGACGGGCGTCGCTGACGGGCGTCACTGCCGGGCGTCACCAAGCATCCGGTCGACTGTCGTCGACTGGGGGAAGTCCAGGTGCGCGACACCGGGAAGAACCTCGAGCTCGACGTTGGCGGCGGAGTGCCGCCGGTACCAGACGGAACCGTCCCGGGCGGCACCGAGGGCGTCGAACCCGTCACTGCTGCGCGTGCCGTCGTCACGGTCCCCCACCGACCACCGCACCGGGGCGGTGAGCGCGCCGGCCGCACCGACGGGGAACTCGTCCGGTGCACCGCCGCCCGCCATCATCACCGCACCACCGCTCACCAGGTCCGGGGCACTGCGCAGGATCCCGTAACTGAGCATCTCCGCGCCACCCGAATAGCCCGACCACCACACGTCCCCGTCATCCAGCGGGCGGCCCCCTGCATGTCCCTCCGCAAGCAGATCAGTGACCAGGGCAGTCAACCAGGTGACGTTCCGGTCGAGTGCCCGCCACCAGGTCTGTCCCCGGTGCCGGTCCGGTGTGCGGGGGGCGACGAGCACCATGTCGCGCGACGCGGCGACCTGCGCCAGTTCCCCCAGCGTCGGGTCCGTGGCGGTGGTGTCGAATTCACCGGCCCCGTCGCCGTGGAGGTGGACCAGGACTCCCCGCGGTGTCGCCGACTCCGCGGCCGAGTGCTCGCACGCGTAGGTGTACACCTGGCTGCTCCTGCCGTGGTAGCGGACGTCACGGACCTCCGCCCGGCAGGAGTCGGCGGGCCTGTCCGAGACCAGCACCGGGGTGAGCACCGTGGCACCGACGGCGGCCGCCAGCATGGTGGAGCCTCTCCTCCACCAGGGTCGCGTGCTGCTGTCCGGTGTTCGGGTCACGTCCCCGAGTCTAGCTCTCCACCCCCTGTTGCAGGCCTCGAGCCGCTCAGTTCACCACACACTTCTGGGTGTCCACCGGCCTCCGGTACGAGGCGATGTCGCCGACGTGGGAGAGCACCTCGTCCCTGGTCAGGGCGTAGCCGGTGTCCGAGTCCCCGACGGCGGCGCCGAAGACCAGGCCGAGGACCCGGCCCTCGGTGTCGAGCAGCGGGCCACCGGAGTTGCCCTGCACGACCGTGCCGCGCAGCGTGTAGGCCTCGCGGTCCACGCGCGCGTCGGCGTAGATGTCCGGTCCGGAGACCGTGAACAGCTCGCGGATGCGTGCCGGGGTGGCCTGGAAGGGCCCGCCCAGCGGGAAGCCCATGACGATGGCGTCGTCGTTCTGGGCGGCGGGAGCGTCGGCCCAGTCCAGGGTGGGCAGCGTCGTGCCGTCCGTCGTGCGGATCAGGGCGATGTCCTCCGACGGGTTGTAGTAGACGACCTCCCCCTCGGCGTCGCCGTCGACGGTCTCCAGGGCGACCCGCCCGGTTCCCGCGACGACGTGGGCGTTCGTCATGACCAGGTCGGGTTCGACGGCGAAGCCGGAGCCCTGCAGGATCCGGCTGCACTGCTCGGCCTCCCCGAGCACCCGGACCAGCGACGGGCGCGCCTCGGCGACGACCGGGTTGTCCGAGAGGGCGGTGTCGGGGGCGTCGACCTCGGCGGAGGGCACGTCGTCGAAGGGGTCGGTGATGACGGGGAACCCGGAGTCGCTGAAGAACGACGCCGTCTGCTGCGGCAGCGCCTCCAGCCACGACGGGGCGACGTCGCTGACCCCGGAGAGGATCGACGAGCCGCGCACCGACTTACCCAGGTCGCCCGAGTTGTTCCCGGCCACCGGCACGACGATCAGCCACACCACGACCACGGTGGTGACGACCTGCACCAGCGCTCCGACGACGGAGTCGACGCGGAGCGCGAACCGGGTGCGGATGAGGTCCCGCAACCGCCCGCCGATGATCGAGCCGAGGGTGTAACCGAGCACGACCGATCCGGCGACGACAGCGAGTGCGGCGAGGAACCGTTGGGTGTCGCCGTCGACGTAGCCCATCACCCACGGCAGGATCCGCAGGCCGAGCACACCGCCGCCGAGCACGCCGGCCAGCGACAGCAGCGCGGAGAATCCGCCCTGGCGCCACCCGGACAGCAGCGCGAACACGGCGATGACGACCAGGGCGACGTCGACGATGACCGAGCCGCTCACCGGACCCCCTCCCCGCTGCCGAGCTCCCCGCCCATCCGGTCGCCGAGGGCCTCGGCGGCCAGGTTCTCGCCGTTGCGGGACGCCTCCAGCGCGGCGAACAGGTCGCCGACCGCGGCCGGCGCACCGTCGGACCAGGGGTCTTCCCAGGTCTCGTCCCACCCGGCGATCCGCAGCAGTGCGTCCACCACGCCGCCGGTGAAGCCCCACAGCAGGTAGCCGTCGACGTCGAAGGCGGGTCCGTGCCAGCCGAGGAAACCGATCCTGCTGCGTGACGCCGGCGCCGCCAGACGTGCCACCGGGTAGGCACGCACCCAGTCGGACTCCTGCGTCGCCGGGCGCACCGGACCCGGTGTGCGCCACCAGGCGATGACGGGGATGACCGCGTGGTTCGTCCGGTCGATGTACAGCGGGTCCATCACGGTGACCGGTACGACGGAGTCGGGGTCGAGGGCGGTCTCCTCCACCGCCTCACGCACGGCGGTGTCGACCGGGCCGGCGTCCTGGGGTTCCCGACGTCCCCCGGGGAACGCGATCTGCCCGGAGTGGGTGCGCATCCTCGGATTGCGGTGGGTCAGCAGCACCGTCGTCCCGCCGTCTGCGTCCTCACCGAGCAGCACGAGGACGGCGGAGTAGCGCGGCGGGGTGCCGTCCGGCCCCGTCTCCGGGACGGTGCGCGCGGGTTCGCTGAAGATTCCCGCGGCCGCGTCCTCACCGGACTCCGTCCGCGCGGCCGCCACAAGGTCGCGGACCCACCCGGGCAGGTCAGCGGGCAGATCTGGCTGCACCTGGGCGGCGTCCAGCCAGTCCTGCAGGGTGTGCTCCCGGTCGCTGGTGTCGGCGGGGCGCGCGGTGGGTCGGCTCATGAGTTCCCCATACTACGTGCCATGAGCTCCTCGACCTGCTCCACGGAGGTCAGCTCGCCGGGATGCATCTCCAGGCGCGAACCGTCGGTGCCGTAGACCACCGACAGCGGCACGACCGCAGGCAGGGATGCTGCCGCGGCGACGGCCCCGGTGGAGTCCTGGAAGCTGGCGAAGCGTACGTCCAGGTCGGCGAGCAGGTCCACGCCGGCCTGGCCGCGTTCGTTGGCGTGCACGCCGACAATGTTCCATTCCGGGTGCCTGTCGGCGACCTCCTGGAGAACCGGGAGTTCCTGGCGGCACGGTCCGCACCACCACGCCCACACGTTGACCAGGGTGGGACGCCCCGCCGCCAGCTCGGCGACCGACACCCCGGACTCGTCGCCGCCGTCGGTGAGACACGGCAGGACGACGTCGGCGAGCTCGGCGTCCGGAGCGAGCGGACCGTCCCCGTCACCGCCCTGCGGGCACGCCCGACGCTGTGCCGCGGGCACGGTGTAGGACGTGCCGGCCGGGTCCGGGGACGAGGTCTGCCCACCGGGCTCACCCGGCCCGGCCGTGCCGGTCGCACCGGCCGCGCCGGACGGCGCAGGGGACGCCGCCGGCGCCGGGGCGTCCTGCCCGCCGGTCAGCGATATGATCATCGGCACCGCCGCCACCGCCAGCCCGACGACGACCACCACGACCAGCAGAACGGTGCGCAGCCGTGAGTCCGGTGTCCCCGGCGTCTCTGGAGTCCCCGTCATGCCGGCTCCGTGATCTCGGCCGACGGGCACTGCGGTGCCAGGACACAGGCGGCGCAGTCCGGCCGCCGGGAGTGGCAGACCCGCCGGCCGTGGAAGATCAGCCGATGCGAGAACATCGTCCACTCCGTCTTCTCCACCATCGCGGTGATCTCCCGCTCGACGGCGACCGCGTCGGTCTGCGTGGTCAGCCCGAGACGGCGCAGCACCCGTCCGACGTGGGTGTCCACCGGGAAACCGGGCACCCCGAAGGCGTTGCCGAGCACGACGTTGGCGGTCTTGCGTCCGACACCCGGCAGGGCGTCGAGCGCGTCCATCGTGGCCGGGACCTCTCCCCCGTGGTCCTGGCACAGCGCCGCACCCAGCCCGATGAGGCTCGCGGCCTTGTTCCGGAAGAACCCCGTCGGCCGGATGACCTCCTCCAGCCGCGCCCGGTCGGCACCGGCGTACGCGGCGGCGTCGGGGAACTCGCGGAACAGCGCCGGCGTGACCTTGTTGACACGCTTGTCCGTGCACTGGGCCGACAGCACCGTGGCGACGAGCAGTTCCAGGGGCGTGGAGTAGTCCAGCTCGCAGTGCGCGTCCGGGTACTCCTGCGCCAGCGTCCGGTTCACCCGGCGGGTCCGACGGGTCCGGGCCAACGGGGTCTCACCGGAGAGGCGGTGACGCGCCGCGGAGTGTGATGGCTGTGAAGGTGACGTGGCGACCATGGTGGGGACAGTCTAGCCCGCGTTCCACAGAAGATGCCCCCTACGCTGTATTGTGTGGAGTGACCCTTTTTCACGCGCCGGTGTGACCAACCAGTCACACCCGGCCAGCACCGCCAGCGTGCCACCGCACAGCAGACGAACAGTACCAAGACCAGGAGTCAGACGAGCAAATGGGTGAAGTACCTGAGATCCTGTCTCGCGCCGGAATTTTCCAGGGTGTCGAGACCACCGCGGTCAACGCACTCATCGAGCAGTTGGAGTCGGTGACGTTCCCCCGCGGCACGACCATCTTCGACGAAGGCGAACCGGGCGACCGGCTCTACATCATCATCAGCGGCAAGGTGAAGCTGGCGCGGCACGCCCCGGACGGGCGCGAGAACCTGCTGACGATCATGGGCCCGTCCGACATGTTCGGCGAACTGTCCATCTTCGACCCGGGACCGCGCACCTCCGCAGCGGTGTGCGTCACCGAGATGACCGCCGCCACCATGGACTCGCAGATGCTGCACGACTGGATCTCCGACCACCCCGAGATCTCCGAGCAGCTGCTGCGCGTCCTGGCCCGTCGTCTGCGCCGCACGAACAACACGTTGGCCGACCTCATCTTCACCGACGTTCCCGGCCGTGTGGCCAAGGCGTTGCTCCAGTTGGCGAACCGGTTCGGTGTGCAGGAGGGTGGCGCGCTGCGCGTCCACCACGACCTGACGCAGGAGGAGATCGCCCAGCTCGTCGGCGCCTCCCGCGAGACGGTCAACAAGGCCCTGGCCGAGTTCGCCCACCGCGGGTGGATCCGGCTGGAGGGCAAGTCGGTGCTAATCTCCGACACCGAGCGGCTGGCCAAGCGCGCCCGCTGACGCTGGCTTCACGGTGGCTCTCGTCTCAGCGTGAGTTTCTGTCCCAGTTTTCTCCCCGGGTAACACCGGGAGAAGGGACGGACACTCACGCTTTTTGCCGTCCACGGACTACCGGCTCCGTGTGATTCAGGTGCCAGGATCTGTCGCCACAGCGCCGTTGAGCCGACCGATTCTGGCACCTGAATGACATTGCCGTACCCCTGGGTCTCGACTCTCCGGAAAAGTAGGTAGACTGATCTGGCTACTGAGAACGACCGAGGAAACCGGAGACCACCGTGCCCAATGCGCCGACCACCCGCCGTCGACCCGCCTACGGCCGCATCCTCGCTGCCGCCACCGACCTGTTCTACGAGAGAGGCATCGCCGCCACGGGCATCGACGCCGTCATCGAGCACGCGGGCGTCGCACGCAAGAGCCTGTACAACAACTTCGCGTCCAAGGACGAACTCATCGCCGCCGTCATCGAGCAGCGCCACCACCAGTGGCTGGAGTTCTACCGCACCCGGCTCGACGCCGCGGGGCCGTCGCCGCACGACCGGGTCCTCGCCGTCTTCGACGCCTACGCTGACCACGCCGAGTCGGACGGCGCCTGCTTCCGCGGCTGCGGCCTGCTCAACAGTGCCGCGGAGTTCCCGGCCGACTCCCCACCCCGGGCCCAGGTCAGCAGGCACAAGCAGGAGGTCGAGGACCTGCTCCAGACTGCCGTGCGCCCGGCCTGCCCGTCCGGTGAGATCGCCCAGGCCACGGCGGCGCACCTGTCCTTCCTGTTGGAGGGTGCGATGACCCGGTCCGGGCTCGACGGCACGACCGCACATCTGCACCGTGCCCGCGCCATCGCCGAACAGATCGTCCGCCACGCGGACACGACCGCGTGACACCGTCGCGCATCCCGGCGCTACTCGCCGTCACCGTCACTGCCGTCCTGTGGGGGACCACCGGCACCGCCGCCAGTCTCGCCGACGGCGTCGGCCCACTGGCGATCGGCGCGGTCTCCCTCGGTGTCGGCGGCCTGCTCCAGGCGGTGATCGCCGCACCCGACCTGCGCCGCACACGGACGTTGCTGCGCAGGCACCGGGGTCTGATCCTGCTCGGGGGTCTCGCCGTCTTCACCTACCCCCTGGCCTTCTACAGCTCGATGCATCTCGCCGGCGTGGCGGTCGGCACGGTGATCTCCCTGGCGTCGGCACCCTTGTCCGCCGGGGTGATCGAGAAGATGACGGCAGGCACCACCCTGGGGCCGTGGTGGTCCGGCGCCGCCGGACTCGGGATCACCGGGGCGGTGCTGATCAGCGTCGCCTCCGGTGGGGAGGACTCGGACGCGGACGGGGCACGGACCCTCGCCGGGATCGCGCTCGGCCTGCTGGCCGGGGTGTCCTACGCCCTGTACGCGTGGGTGGCGTTCCGGCTGATGCTCGTCGGGACGGGGCGCGCCGCAGCGATGGGCTCGGTCTTCGGTGTGGGTGGGGCACTGCTCGTGCCGGTGCTGCTGGTCACTGGCGCCCCACTCCTCGATTCGGCGACCACGCTGGGCGTGGCCGTCTACATCTCGCTGGTGCCGATGTTCCTGGGGTACGTGTTGTTCGGGTACGGACTCACCCGGCTCTCCCCGAGCACGGCGACCACGGTGACGTTGCTGGAGCCTGCCGTGGCGGCGCTGCTGGCGGTACTGGTCGTCGGCGAACGCCTCGCACCGCTGGGGTGGGTCGGTCTCGTCCTGATTGGACTGGTGCTGGTGCTCCTCGCACTGACACCGGAACGCGGACGGGACGGAGGCGCGCGCGCCGGCTGACCGGTCTACAGCTTGCCGAGGTGACGCAGCGCGACCCGGGTCGACTGCTTGGCGGAGTCGCGCAGGACCGGGTCGACGTCGGTGTAGATCTTGTCGACGATCTGCCCGACGGTGGCGTCCTCCCCCAGTGTCGCCACCGCATCAACGACCTGACGCAGACGGTGCTCCCTGCGTTGCAGGTACTTGACCGCCAACTGGGCGGTGTCCTCCCGGTCCGGTCCGTGGCCGGGGAGCATCCGCACCCCGGACCCGCGGCGGACCAGCAGGCGCAGTGTGTCCAGGTAGTCCCCCAGGTCACCGGTGGTCTCCGAGATCATCGTCGTGTGCCGACCGGCGATGGTGTCGCCGGTGAGGATGGCTTCGAGATCCTCCCGGGACTCCCCGCCACGGGTGTGCACGCCGAAACAGACGGAGTCGTCGGTGTGTCCCGGTGTCGCCATCACCTCGACGGACGGGGTGAGGCCGTCGTACCGGATGACCTCTCCGTCGACGAGGGGGTCACCGGCGATGCAGTAGCGCTTGTCGACGGCGCGCACAGGTGCCCCGACCAGCTGGCGGAGCCGGGCGGCACCGTCGGCGTGGTCGGGGTGGTGGTGGGTCAGGAGGATCAGCGCCACCTCCGCGCCGTCCTGGGTGGCTTTGCGCCGGAGAACGTTGAGGTGTCCCTCATCGTGCGGGCCCGGGTCGACGATCACACTCGCCGTGTCCCCGGGGGCACGGATGACCCACGAGTTGGTGCCTTCGAGTGCCTGGTAGCTGGGATTGTCGCACAGGACCACTCCGACGGAGGGGGTGACGGGACGCAACTGGCTGTACGCGGGATGCTCCATGCCACCGATCCTACTGCGGGTGACGCCGATCGACAGGTCCGGCGGGGGTGGGACTAGGACACGCGGACGGTCAGCTCGACCTCGACCGGGCTGCCCAGGGGCAGTTCGGCGACGCCGACGGCGCTGCGGGCATGCGCACCGGCCTCGCCGAAGATCTCACCGAGCAGCTCGGAGGCCCCGTTGACCACGCCAGGCTGCCCGCCGAAGCCGGGGGCCGATGCCACGAACCCGACGACCTTGACGATCTGGCGGACGTTGTCGACGCCCACCAGGTCGTCGATCGCCGCCAGTGCGTTGAGGGTGGCGGTACGGGCGTAGGCCGTCGCGTCCGCCGGGGAGACCGCTGCACCGTCCTCGCCGACGGCTCCGGTGGCCGGCAGTGCCCCGTCCGTGAAGGGCAGCTGGCCCGAGGTGAAGACGAGGTCACCGGTCTGCACGGCGGGGACGTAGGAGGCGACCGGTGCGGCGACGGGGGGAAGCGTGATGCCCAGCTCGGCGAGGCGGTCGGTGACGGTGGAGCCGGTGCCGTCCGTCATCTTACTTCTCCCGCTTCAGGTAGGCGACGTGCTGTTCACCGGTGGGACCGGGGAGGACGGACACGAGCTCCCAGCCGTCCTCACCCCAGTTGTCCAGGATCTGCTTGGTCGCGTGGGTCAGAAGCGGAACGGTGGCGTATTCCCATTGAGTCATGCCCACGAGTATACAAAGGCTCCGTCCCCGGGCCGCGACCCCGCGAGGGCGCCGGAGCAGGGGCCGGGACGGCTACTGGGTGGCTTCGAGCTGACCGGCGAAGAAGTCCGCCCAGCTCTCCACCTCAGGGTGCTTGCGCAGCAGGGCACGGCGCTGACGCTCGGTCATGCCGCCCCACACACCGAACTCGACCTCGTTGTCCAGGGCGTCCGCCCGGCACTGCAGCACCACGGGACAGTGACGGCAGATCGCCACAGCCTTACGCTGGGCCGCCCCGCGGACGAACAGCTCCTCGGGGTCGATGTTGCGGCAGTGTGCCTGGGTGATCCACTCACCCCGGTTGTTGAAGGATTCGCGGGTGGTGACCTGACCGGCCGTGCGGTGCAGGACGCCCTGGTTGCCGCTGCGCACCTCGGGGGTGGCGTCGGTGATGGTGTCGGGCTGTCGGAGTGAAGCGGTCATGATGTCCTTCCGCTGTGGATGGTGGCCGGGAGTTGACGATCCCCGGCTCCGGAGATCGAGGCCCCGGAAGTGATCATCAGCAAACTGCGTGTAAGTGTATTCACACAGATTTAGAAGTGTCGAATCGCACACGGTCCGAGAAAGTGTGTGGCACATCACCGCGCGGGACGGTGAGGCTCCCCGCGCCATCCCGCCGCGCCATCCCGCCGACGTCCGACCGGCGCCCCGCGCGCCGGAGCGGATTTTCCCGCCCTACAGCACACCCGGGGCCGCGGCGGGCCGGAATGGAACGAGCGTCCCAGAAAATGTGCTGGTCATCACATTAACGCCACTTAGATCACCGTACTGTGACTTCGGTCACCGATCCGCGTTTCCGCCACACGAACCCCCGCCGCACTGTTACCGCAGGCGCCGTGACCCGTCACCGTCGGCCTGTCGGGACGCCGTGACCATACCGCCGGGACGCCGCCCGCCCAGCCTCCCCAGCACCACCCCCGCACGCTCCCCCTGCCCGGCCGCCGTCCGGCCGCTGCAGCCTCCCCGCACCCGGATCCCGGGACAGGCTCCCCGGCGCCGACCCCATCCGATACCCTTTTCGTGTGACTTACCTCAGGAGCGCGGCCACACTCACCCTCGCCATCGTCTTGACCGGCGTGCTGACCGCCTTCGCCGCCGTACCCCTGGTCGGTGGTGCCGGCCTGGCGGTCAACGCCGGCTCCGACACCGTGGACAGCGACCTCGCCGACATCGACGACAACGAGTCCCTCCCCGAGGTCAGCACCATCACCGACCGCGACGGCAACATGCTCGCCACCCTCTACGACCAGCGCCGCTACCCCGTCGCCGAGGACGAGATCGCCGACAGCATGAAACAGGCCATCGTCGCGATCGAGGACCGCCGCTTCTACGAGCACGACGGCGTCGACGTCCGGGGCACCCTGCGTGCGCTCGCCGCCAACTTCTCCAGCGGCGGAGTGGAGCAGGGCGCCTCCACCATCGACCAGCAGTACATCAAGAACTACCTGCTGCTCATCGACGCCGCGAACGACGAAGAACGGGCCGCCGCGACCGAGACCTCCGCCACCCGCAAGCTGCGGGAGATGAAGATGGCCACCGACCTGGAGAAGCGCTACTCCAAGGACGAGATCCTTACCCGGTACCTCAACCTCATCTCCTTCGGTAACGGCGCCTACGGCATCGAGGCCGCCGCGCGGACCTACTTCTCCACCAGCGCCGCCGAGCTCACCGTCCCTCAGGCCGCGCTGCTGGCCGGCATGGTGCAGTCCACCAGCGCCCACGACCCGTGGGTGAATCCGGAGAGTTCGCAGGCCCGGCGCGATGCCGTACTCAACGCCATGGCCGACACCGGAGCGATCGGGCCGGAGGAGCGTGACCGTTTCCTCGCCGAGCCCCTCGGTGTCAACGACAACCCCGTCGGACAGGCCAACGGCTGCATCGGCGCAGACAACGCCGGATTCTTCTGCGACTACGTCCTGTCCTACCTCGACGACCACGACCTCGACACCGACGAACTCGCCCGCGGCGGGTACACGGTGCGCACCACCCTGGATCCCGACGCGCAGGACGCCGCAGTGAACGCCGTGCGCTCCCAGGCCGACGCCGCCGCCCCGGGGGTGTCGATGGCCTCGAACTTCATCGCCCCCACCGACGACGCCCACGAGGTCATCGCCATGGCCTCGTCCCGCACCTACGGACTCGACGCGGACGTCAGCGAGACCGTCCTGCCGGTCACCCACACACCCGAGGGTAACGGCGCGGGCAGTATCTTCAAGATCTTCGCCGCGGCCGCCGCCATGGAGAACGGCATGGGCCTGGACACCACCCTGGACGTCCCCTCCCGTATCGAGGTCGCGGGCATGGGCAGCGGCGGTGCCGCCGGCTGTCCCGCCAACCGGTACTGCGTGGAGAACGCCGGTGACTTCAAGAACCGGATGAGTCTGCGTGAAGCACTGGCCACCAGCCCGAACACCCCGTTCGTGGCGATGGCGGAGAAGCTCGGCACAGAACGGATGACCGACATCGCCGTCCAACTGGGGCTGAGGTCCTACGGCACGCCCGGGTCCTACGACGGGGAGAGCTCCGTCGCCGACTTCATCAAGGACAGCAACCTCGGGTCCTTCGTCCTGGGCCCGTTGGAGGTCAACCCGCTTGAGCTGGCGAATGTCTCCGCCAGTCTCGCCGACCACGGTCGGTGGTGCGAACCCTCACCTGTCCTGTCGGTCACCGACCACAACGGTGACGAGGTCGCCCTGGACACCCCGGACTGCGAGCAGGCGCTGTCCCGCGGGGTCGCCGACGCACTGGCCAACGGCATGGGCGGCGACGTCCGCAACGGCACCGCCTCCGACGCGGCCGACGCGTCGGGGTGGAACGGCCCGATCTCCGCGAAGACCGGCACCACCGAGACCAGCCTCTCCGCCGCCTTCCTCGGCTTCACACCGGGTCTGGCCGGAGCGACCTACGCCTTCAACGACGGCTCCCAGTCGTCGCCGCTGTGCACCTCACCGCTGCGCCAGTGCGGCGACGGCAACCTGTACGGCGGCAACGAGCCGGCACGGTCCTTCTTCACCGCAGCGAACTCCATCGCCGCGAGTTACGGCGGCACCGGTCTCCCGCGCTACAACCGCGACTACGACCGCGGCAACCCCACCCGGTACCGCAATGCGGCGACGTCCGCAGGCCCCGCCCCGGCTGCTGCCGCGCCGGCGGCACCGGTCACCTCAGCACCCGAACCGGAGAGCCCCAGCGCCGGGTGGAACATGACGCTCGACGAGTTCGAGTAGAGGCCCGGAGGGGCACCGGGCCCCACCACCCCACCGTTACACTGGGCAGGGTGAGTATCCGACGCAGCCCCGACCACCCGCCCGTCTCCCGCAGAGAGGCGTCCCGCGCACCGTCGCGTACGCTGTCCCGGGCGTTCTCCGTCGTGGGAGGGTTGGCCGCCGCCGGCGCCGCCACCGCCCTGGCCGCGTTCGCGGAGACACGTGCGTTCGTCCTGCACGAGGTCACCGTCCCCGTCCTGCCCGCCGGCACCCTGGCCGAGGGACAGGACGCGTTCACCATCCTCCACATCTCTGACCTGCACATGCTGGCCAACCAGCGGATCAAGCAGCACTGGGTCGCCGGGCTCGACGCCCTGGAACCCGACCTGGTGGTCAACACCGGCGACAACCTGGGCGAGGAGCAGGCGGTCCCCGCGGTCCTCCGGGCGCTCGGACCGCTGCTGCGCCGCCCGGGGGTGTTCATCTTCGGCAGCAACGACTACTACGCCCCGCACCCGGTGAACCCGTTCAACTACCTGCTCGGCAAGCGCAACAAGCCCAGCGACGTCGAGCTGCCGTGGAAGGGCATGCGGGCCGCGTTCGTCGAACACGGGTGGGAGGACGCCACGCACCGTCGGGTCGATTTCGCCACCGCCGGAGTGAAGCTCGCCGTGGGCGGCGTGGACGACCCCCACCTCGACCGGGACGACTACGACGCGCTCGGCGGCCCGCCGAACGCCGAGGCCGATCTGGCGATCGGACTGTCGCACTCCCCGGAGCCGCGGGTGCTCGACGAGTTCGCCGCCGACGGGTACCAGCTGATGATGTCGGGCCACACCCACGGTGGGCAGCTGTGCCTGCCCGGTGGCCGGGCGATCATCACCAACTGCGGCGTCGACCGGTCCCGTGCCTCCGGGCTGTCCCGGTGGTCCGAACGGATGTGGCTGCATGTGACCAACGGGCTGGGCACGTCGAAGTACGTGCCGTTCCGGACGTTCTGCCGTCCGTCGGCGACCGTGGTCAGGGTCGTCGAGCGCACGTCCTGACACCACCACTGTCCTGCTGTTTTGCCAGCGGGCCGATGACCCGTCTATAGTGCTTACCTGTTGCGACACAGCGATTCCCGTCAGGGATGAGGTGTGCCGTTCCAGACCGGGGTATGGCGCAGCTTGGCAGCGCGCTTCGTTCGGGACGAAGAGGTCGTGGGTTCAAATCCCGCTACCCCGACAGCCAGAGGAACACCCTCCGACCTGCACAGGCAGGACGGAGGGTGTTTTTCTCGTCCATATTCGTCGCTCAGCAGGGCCTGCCCCCACCCTCAGGGGTGTGTCCGACGACTCAGGTTCCTCCTAATGTTGTCCGGATGACACGTTTCACCCCGTCCAGCGAGCACCATGCCCCGCCGGTGCCACTACCGCCCACGGTCCGTCGGGCACGGGGCGCGGCGGTGCCGTCCGCAACCGGCACCATGCCTGACGGTCCGCCCGCCGTGTGGGGTGGGCGATGACGACCGTGCACGGCCCCGACAGCCTCGACGGTCCTGACAGCCCCACTGGCACAGTCGCGGCGATCTCGGTGGTGATGCCGGTACACAATGAGGCGTCGACGGTTGCACCGGCCGTCCGCGCGATCATCGGGGCTTCCCGGAAGGTGAATCTTCCCGTCACGCTGACCGTGGTCTTCGACCGCTGCACCGACTCCAGCGAGGCGCAGGTGGACGAGCTCCGGGCAGCCTGCGTCCAGCCGGAGATCCGGACGCTGTCCGGCTACTTCCCCCACGTCAACGCCGCGCGCAACGCCGGTGTGGCGGACGCCGCCGTCTGGGGAGCATCGGCCGGTGTCGCTCTCGGGTGCCACTGGACGGCGCACACCGATCCCGGTTCCCTGGTCCCGCCACACTGGCTGTCGCATCTCCGCGACGCCGCGGACGCCGGCCACGACCTGGTCATCGGCGTGGTCCACCCCACCGACGACGAGACACCGCATGCCGTCCTGCCGGGGCAGGCCCGACCGTCCCTCGGTGTGCGGCTCGACACGCTCCTCGCCGTCGGCGGGTTCGCCGACACGGCCACGGACGGAGACCTCGCAACCGTGCGACGCCTCAAGGAGCTCGGCGTGCCGTGGACGGCAACGGAGGACGGGCAGGGAGCACACTCACCTACCAGTTAATGCCTTTTCAATTTCCGGACAAGGTCGATTCTCCTCCAGTGCGGAGAATCGTCCATTGACGCATGTATTTGTGACATTTACCCCTGCACGTCAACCGGAAAATTTCGGTTGTCCGCACCCCACAGTGGAGAACTATTCACGTACAGTCGGACACTGACATTGTTTTCGACGATCGAAAGGAGACCCCGTGGGACTCGACGACAAGATCAAGAACAAGGCGGAGGACGCGACCGGCAAGGCCAAGGAAGCTGCTGGCGACGCCACCGGAAACGACCGTCTCAAAGGAGACGGCAAAACCGACCAGGCAAAGTCCAGCGTCAAAGACGCCGCAGAGAACGCCAAGGACAAGGTGTCCGAAGGCATCGACAAGATCACCGGAAACTAACACCCGACGACTTTTCCTGAACGGAGAATGACATGGACTCCACCACTCTCATCCTCGCGGCGGAATCAGCACCCCCGCTCGGTTTCATCGGCTGGATCATCGTCGGTGGTCTCGCCGGCTGGATCGGCTCGAAGATCATGGGCACCGACGCCTCGATGGGGATCCTCCTCAACATCGTCGTCGGTGTCATCGGCGGCTTCCTCGGCGGTTGGCTGCTGACGCTGTTCGGTGTCGACGTCGCCGGCGGAAACATCTTCTTCAGCTTCATCACCTGCCTGATCGGTGCGGTGATCCTGCTGTGGATCGTCGGCTTGGTGACGCGCAAGAGGTAGTCACGTCGACGACTGGCGTCCCACAGGAGAAGGCCCCGCCCGGAAAGCAACTGCTTTCCCGGGCGGGGCCTTCTCACGGAGCGACGGTCTACCGGCGCGCCGCCCCCAGCGCAAGCTACTGCGTGATTCGCTCCCGCTTCGGCGGAACCATACCGTGCTCCATCCCCCAGCGCACCGCCTGCGAACGCCGCTCCACGCCCATCTTCCGGTACGCCGAGCGGATGCACGACTTCAACGAGTTGATCGTGATGTAGCTCCGCGTCGCGATCTCCGCGTTCGTCAGCCCGCGGGTGATCAGCGCGACGATCTCCGCCTCCCGGGCGGTCAAGCCCTCCGCCTGACCCGGCCACGTCCCCCGTGCCAACGCAGGATCGGCCGCCGCACCCCCTCCCCGCTCGACGATCTCGGCGGTGTCCGAGACCAGGACGTCCCCCGCCCCGATCGCCTCGAGACACGCCACGAGCACCCCGGCGCCCATCGACTTGTCGAGGTAGCCCCGACATCCCTTGTCCAGGGCAGCCTGGATGAGATCCGCCTGCATGTTCCAGCTGTAGACCACCACGCGGCCCGCATCCGGGTCGGCGAGGACCTCGTCGATCTCGTCGCCGTCAGCCTGGGTCAGCCCGAAGGTGTCGTAGAGGGTGAGGTCCACCGTGCACTCACCGGTGGTGCCGACGTCGGTTTCCACGATCCGGATGCGCTCCGGGTACGGCGCAAGCATCCCCCGGAGTCCGGCGACCACTACCTCGTAGTCGTTGAGCAGGCGGATCCGGAGGGGCGACGGGGACGAGGACGGGGAAGACGGAGTAGTCACGCACCCGAGTCTACTGGTCAGCGACCTCCGACCCGGACGATACGGTCGACCCGGTGCACCCGGGCCACCCTGACGGTCAGAATTCCTCGTAGGTCGCCGGATCCTGCCCCTTGAGCCGACCGTCGGGGTTGCCCAGCGCGGTGATGGCGGTGATCTCGTCCGCGGTGAGCTCGAGTGTCAGGGACTCGAGGTTCTCCCGCTGCCGTGCCCGGGTCGCCGCCTTCGGGATCGCCAGTGAACCGACCGCCCGGTGCCACGCCAGGACCACCTGCCCCGGTGTCGCGTCGTGCGCCCGGGCGGCGTCCTGCACCGGCACGCTGTCCAGGGCCGCGCCGCGCCCCAACGGGCTCCAGCCTTCGGTGATCACCCCGTGCGCGGTATTCCACTCCAGCGCGCCGACCTGAGGGAAGGCCGGGTGGAGTTCGATCTGGTTGACCTCCGGCAGTTCACCGGTCTCCTTCTCGAGCACCTCCATGTGTTCGGGCAGGAAGTTGCAGACGCCGATGTGCGTGACCAGTCCCCGCTCGCGTGCTTCGATCAGGGCCCGCCATGCCTCGACGTAGTGCCCCTGCTTCGGGTTCGGCCAGTGGATCAGGTAGAGGTCGATCGGGCCGACGCCGGAGCGGTGGTAGGACTCCTCGACCGTGGCCAACGCTGACGTCCGCTCGTGGTAGCGCCCGGGGAGTTTGCTGGTGTAGATGATCTCCTCACGCGCGGCGACGCCACGCTCGACGGCGGCACGGATGCCTGCACCGACGGTGCCCTCATTCTCGTAGTTGTAGGCGGAGTCGATGAGCCGGTAGCCGAGCTCGAGGGCACCGGTGACGGCCTCGCTGCCGTCGGCCCCCCGCAACTTGTAGGTCCCGAAGCCGAGGGCGGGGAGCTCCAGGGGGTCGGACGTCGGCGCGGGTGCGGGTGATGATGTGGTTGACATCCTCCCGATGGTAACAACACCCACGGAACCGCCACTACTGCAAAGTGCTGCCCGTACCCGTGTCCGACACGCCTGTTAAACTTGTGACGTCGCATGAGGTGACCCGGGTTCCGAGCGGACCCGCCGGTCGTCCGGCCCGTGTCGGGCGGACATCCTTCGGGACCCCTGAGGCGTCTACCGAGTCAGAACAATTGTGAGGTGTTGGTGAGACCGTGACCTTGATCGTCGTTCCTGTGGTGCTTGCCATAGCTCTCGCACTGACCCCGGTCCTGGTCAAGACTCTCGACCGCAACGCCGGTTGGCCCCTGGCCGCGGTGTTCCTCGGGTTGGCCACCTACGTCCTCTCCCACGCCGGGGACGTCCTCGACGGGCGGGACTCCGTCTTCTCCGCCACGTGGATCGAGGGCATCGTCCCGGGCGCGGGCGGCGACGGGGCGAACCTGGAGTTCGCCCTGCGCATGGACTCGCTCGGCATGTTCTTCACCCTCCTGGCCCTGTTGATCGGTTCAGCGGTCGTCGCCTACTCCTCGCGGTACCTCCACCGCGGGGAGCACGTCATGAACTTCTACGTGCTGATGACCGCGTTCATGTTCTCGGTGGTGCTGCTCTTCCTCGCCGACGACGTCTCCGTCCTCTTCATCGGCTGGGAACTCGTCTCCCTGGCGTCCTTCTTCCTCATCGCCCGCGCCGGCCACACCGGCGAACCCGGTGCCGTGCGCACCCTCATCCTCACCTTCACCGGCGGGCTCAGCCTGCTGGTCGCCCTGGGCGTCTCCGTCGTGGCCACCGGCACCACCAGCATCTCCGGCATCATCGCCAGCGACGTCTGGGGTCAGGACGCCTCCCTCACCGCGACCGTCGCCGTGCTCATCGCCCTCGCCGGGTTCTCGAAGGCCGCACAACTGCCGTTCCACGTCTGGCTCCCCGAGGCGATGGCCGCCGCGACCCCGGTCTCGGCGTTCCTGCACGCCGCCGCCGTGGTCAAGGCCGGTATCTACCTTCTGCTGCGGTTCTCCGGCATCTTCTCCGACGTCCTGGTCTGGAACCTGATGCTGATCATCGCGGGCATGTCGACGGCCGTGATGGCCGCGGTCTTCGCCTACCAGCAGACCGACCTCAAGCGCCTGACCGCGTACTCCACCGTCTCCCAGCTCGGCTGGATCGTCGCGACCATCGGCATCGGCACCCCGTTCGCCCTCGCCGCGGCCGTGGTCCACACCGCCGCGCACGCGATGTTCAAGTCCTCGCTGTTCATGATCATCGGCGTCGTCGACCACCAGAACGGCTCCCGTGACATCCGCGAACTCGGCTCCATCTGGCGCCGGATGCCGGCCACCTTCACCGCCGCCGCCGTCGCCGCAGCCAGCATGGCGGGCATCCCCCCGACCCTCGGCTTCGTGTCGAAGGAGGGCATGCTCGAGTCCTTCACCGAGTCACCGCTGGTGCCGTCCTGGGAGATCGTCCTGCTGGTCGCCGCCGGCATCGGTGCCGTGGCCACCTTCATGTACTCCGCGAAATACCTCATCGGCGCCTTCATCGACACCGGCTCGGCCGTGGACGGCGCGGACGTCGTCCCCGTCGACGAGGTCAAGGAGGCCCCGGCCTCCTTCTGGTTGCCGGCAGCCATCCCCGGTGTCCTCTCTCTTCCGGTCGTCCTGTTCCTCACCTCCGTGAACTCCCCGCTGGACTCCGTCGTCGGATCCATCGGTTCCGGCGAATCACACTCCCACCTGGCCCTGTGGCACGGCTTCGGGATTCCGCTCTACATCACCGTCGCCGTCATCGTCGTCGGTGCCGTCCTCGTGGCGCTGCGCCACCGGGCGTACACGGACTGGATGGAGGACCACCGGCTGTTCCCCTTCACCGGCAACGAGTTCATCGCCTTCACACTGCGCATGGCCAGCCGGTGGGGACGACTCGTCAGCCGGCTGGGCAACGCCCTCAGCCCGAACACCCACCTGCTGTGGATCTTCGTGATGATCCTCGTCCTCACCGTCGCCGCCTTCTTCGGCCCCGGTGGCCTGGAGCAGCTCGGCGCCCTGCCGCCGCGGGTCGGCGGCATCGACAACATCACCGACATCGCCGGGCTGCTCATCATGTTCCTCGTGACCATGGCGATCATCTCCACCCGCTCGCGGATGGGCTCGGTCATCCTCGTCGGCGTCGCCGGCGCCGGTGTCTCCTGGATCATGCTGACGCTCGGAGCGCCGGACGTGGCGATGACCAACCTCATGGTCGAGTTCATCGTCACCGTGTTCCTCATGCTCGTGGTCCGGCACCAGCCGCGTCTCTACCTCAAGGAGGGCGAGAACCGCACGAAGTTTGCCGTCACCCTGGCCGCGGTCGTCGGTCTGGTCGTGTTCATCGGTGTCTGGCTGCTCATCGGCCGTCACCCGCGCCCCGAACTCGCCCAGTGGTACATCACCGAATCCCCGGAGGTCTCCGGCGCGAACAACATCGTCGCCGCAATCCTCGTCGAGTTCCGTGCACTGGATACCCTCGGTGAGCTCTCCGTGCTCGGCATGGCGGGCATCGTCATCGCCGCGATCGTCGCCTCGGTGCCGAAGTCCCCGGTGCCGGGCTACGGCCCCGGTTCCACCGCCGAGCTCTTCCGCAAGGAAGGCTCCACCAAGTTCCCCGACGTCCACAAGGTCCCCGAGCTCGCACCGTTCTACTCGAAGTACCTGCGCAGCACCCACCTCAACTCGATTCTGGGTCGTCAGGTCATCTGGCCGTTCCTCGCCGTGCTCGTGGTCTACTCCGCCGTCACGCTCTACCGCGGACACCAGGCACCCGGCGGCGGCTTCCTCGCCGCCCTGATGCTCGCCCTCGGCCTGGTCTTCTGGTACCTGGTGCAGCCGAACGCGAAACGTATCGGCGGCGCCGACCTGGGGTACCAGTTCGTCGGCGGCGGCATCGTGCTGGCCCTGGTCACCGGGCTCGTCGGCTTCTTCGAGGGCAGCTTCCTGGCACCGATCCACTTCTACATCGGCTCCGAGCACTTCAGTTCCTCCCTGTTCTTCGACGGCGGCGTCTACCTGGCGGTGATCGGCATCGTCACCATCGTGCTCAACTCCCTGGGCGGACGGGACCGGCCCGGTGCCGAGGCCGGGAAGCCGTCCAAGGCGAGCCCCGTCGAGTCCTCGAAGTCGATGTCCCAACGGCCCGAGCTCCAGGCGATCGCCGGCTCGAAGGTCGCGGTCACCGCCGGGGGATCCGCCATCCCGCTGAACCCGTCGGCCGTCGCCGAAGAGCAACGCAGGAAGGCGACGAAGAAGAAACAGGGCCGACAGGACCAACACGACCAACCCGACCCCGGTGACAACGCCGGCAACGACACAGGAAAGGACGGTGACAACCGATGATCATCGCGGCAATCATCGCCCTCCTCGTCGCCGCGGGCGTGTACATGGTGATGCAGCGTGGCATGGTCCGCGTCATCATCGGCACGACGCTGATGAGTCACGGAGTCAACCTGCTCCTCCTCGCCGCCGGCATCGGCGCCTGGCGCTCCGACCCGCTGGCGGACCGGACGCTTCCCGCGGAGTCCGCCGACCCGCTCCCCCAGGCGTTCGTCCTGACCGCCATCGTCATCTCGATGGCCACGACCGCCGTGCTCCTCGCCCTCGCCGCCCTCGGTCGCGACGACGACACCCGTTCCGGTGAGGACGTCCAGCGCGCCCGCCGCGAGTTCCGCACCCTGGACACGGTCGGCCGGCGCTCCGCCCACCGCATCCACGAAGACTCAGCCCAGGCACAGCGCCGCCGCGACCGAGAGGTGGACTACTGATGAACCCCGACACCGTCGGACCCCTCCTCGCGCTCTTCGTCGTCGTCCCGTTGATGGCCTCCGGCATCGCCGCGATCCTGCCGTGGAGCCTCCCCCGTCGCGCCCTCGGCCTGCTGGTCCCCGCCACCGGTCTCGTCGGCGGTGTCCTGCTGCTGACCCAGGTCTCCGGCGGGGGCGAGACCACCGTCGTCGCCGACAACATCGGCTCCTTCGTCGGCGGCGTCTCCATCCCCCTGGCCGCCGACACCCTGTCTGCGGTGATGATCGTGGCGACGTCCACCGTGGCCCTCACCGCCAACTGGTTCGCCGAAGCCGTCGGTGAATCCCGGGCACGGTTCTACCCGGCGATGACCTTGATGCTGCTCTCCGGTGTCTGGGGCGCGTTCCTCACCGCTGACCTGTTCAATCTCTTCGTCTTCATCGAGGTCATGCTCATGCCGTCCTTCGGGCTGCTGGCCATGACCGGCACATGGGCCCGCCTCGCTGCAGGCCGGACGTTCGTCCTGGTCAACCTGGTCACCTCGTTGTGTCTGCTGTCCGGAGTAGCCCTGGTGTACGCGGTCGTCGGCACCACGAACATGGCCGCCCTCGCCGGGGCCGCCGGGGAACGTGGGGCAGACGGGTTCGCCGACGGCATCTTCGGCACCCAGTGGCAGCTGTGGCTCGCCCTCGGCATCGTCCTGATCGCCCTCGCCGTCAAGGCCGGCGCCGCCCCGGTGCACACCTGGCTGCCCCGCGCCTACGGCTCCACCTCCCCCTCGGTGATGGCGCTGTTCTCCGGTCTGCACACCAAGGTCGGTGTCTACGCGATCCTGCGGGTCTACATGACCGTCTTCGAGGGCGACCAGCGCTGGGCCCTTCCCATCCTCGTCTTCGCCGTCATCGGCATGGTGATCGGCGGGTTCGCCGCCCTCGGGGAGACCACCCTGCGTGGCGTGATCTCCTACCAGATGGTCAACGGCATCCCGTTCATCCTCGTCGCCCTGGCCTTCCTCGGCGGCAGTGCCGAGCTGATGCTCTCCGCCGCGATCTTCTACATGCTCCACCACATGATCACCGCCGGAGCGATGATCATGGCCGCCGGCGCCATCGAGGAGACCTACGGCACCGGACGCCTGCGACGGCTCTCCGGCCTGATGCGCCGCGACCCGCTGATCTCCGTCGTCTTCGCCGCCGCAGCGATGTCGTTGATCGGGTTCCCGCCGTTCTCCGGGTTGTGGGGCAAGCTCATGCTGGTCTTCGCGATGGTGCGTGACTCCGGCCCGATGGTCTGGGTCGGGGTCGGTGCCGTGGTCATCGCCTCCGTCGGTGCGCTGCTGAGCATGCTGCACGTCTGGCGGAAGTGCTTCTGGGGCAAACCGATGGACAAGCAGGACATGGACCCCAGCCTGGCCGTCAGCGCCCGGCTCACCTTGCCGGGCGCCACGATGATGGTCATCAGCGTCGGCATGTTCCTCTTCATCGGGGTGTTCACCCAGATCACCGAGGACGCCGCCGCCTCCCTCACCGACACCACCGACTACGTCCACACCGTGCTCGGTGACCCGGATGACGCGGTGGGCGTCGTCCTCCCGTCCGAACAGTACGGCCTGGCGCACACGGAATCCGGATCAACCACCGCCGCAGACGCGGCGGCCGCCACGGAAGGAGCGCGGTGATGGGACTGAAGAACGTACTCCACCAGATCGGCCACGGGGCCTCCTACTCGGTCTGGCTGGTCGGGCAGATCGTCAAGGAATCGACGATCATGGCCTACGACACCTTCACCACCGGTCGTCACATCGCACCGGTGATGATCTACTACCCGCTGCGGCTCACCCGGGAACGTGACATCGCGGTCTTCATCGCCTCAATCACCATGACCCCCGGCACCCTGGCCCTCGGTGTCACCGGCCCCAAGGAGGTCGACGAAGACGCCGCGGCGGGCAAACGCAACCTCAACGACGCCAGTTCCGTGGCGACGTCCGAGTTCCGTACCCACGGGCTCACCCGGGTGCAGCGCTTCCTCGCCGTGCACGCCATGTACGGTGCCGACCCGCAGGAACTGCTGCACTCCCTGGCCGTCATGGAGGCGAAGATCTCCCCGTCGGTGCGCAAACGCAAGATCGAGTTCGACGTGGAGCACCTCGTCGAGCGCGGTGTCCCCGGCCCCCGCGGCTACCGCGGCAACCGTGGTGGACGTGCCAGCGAGGACGGCGTCTTCGACGTGGAGAAGGTCGACTCGACCCCGCACGCCGCCGCCTTCGTCGCCGCGATCATGCGGCAGGACGACAGCCTCGACGTCAACGACCTCGACAGTCTCTCCCGCGAACAACGCGAGAAGATCGCCAAGGCCAACGCCAAGAAGGCCGCCGAAGACAAACGACGCCGGATCGAGGCCGAGGAGCAGCGGCGGCGCCGGAAGCTCGCTGAGGAGCTCAGCCCGCCCGCGCTCGACCTCGACGACCAGAACGCCCGAGGCGACGGCGGAACCGAGGACGTCGACACCGGCGATTCCGAGGCCGGCATCGACCCGGCACGCGTCGCCCCGTCACAGGACGGCGGCATCTCCGCGCTCTCCGAGGCCGCCGAGAGCACCCCGGCGACCGGCGGCAGCCGGGCGTCCCGCAGCGGACGGCGTACGTCGCCGATCGCCTCGGTGGTCAACGCGCTCGAGGTGCGTTCCCGGCTGCCACAGCCGGACCTGGACCTCAGCGGCCGCCGGGGTCTCCCCGGGACACCGCTGTCACGGCTGCGGGGACGCCACGGGCACCCCCGCACCGACCACACACCCCCAGAGACGCCGGGCGAGAGCGACAAGAGAGAGGACGAGTCGAAGTGACACCGACACAATTCCTGTGGATCTTCGCCGGGATGGCGGCGGTCATCATCGCCGCCGCCATGGCACTGGTGCTCTGGCGGGCCGTCTCGACCCGCAACGACGCCCGACGTGCCGTCCTGGCCGACATGGTGTTCCTCACCATCATCGCCGGGTTCCTCGTGTACTGCCTGTTCTACAGCTCGTCCATCACCTACGACGTCGTACTGCTCGCCGGGCTGGGCGGCGCGATCAGCACCATGGCCTTCGCCCGGATCATCACCCGGGGACGCAGGTAGGAGAAGAAGATGCTCACAGAATCGATGCTCACACCGTCACAGTCCACCGTCCACCTGCTCGCCGCCGAGGCGGGTGTCGTCCGGGAGACCAGCGAAATCGGGTGGATCCCCGCCATCATCGTCAGCATCCTGGCCGTCGTCGGTGCCCTCTACGTGCTCGTCTCCGCGGTGGCCATGTACCTCGCGCCGGACGCGCTGAGCCAGGTCAACATGCTCGGTCCGGCCCTCGGCATGGGGCTGCCGCTGCTCGTCGCGGCAGACTTCGTGAACTCGTGGGCCACGGAAGGCTTCGTCGTCGGCTACCTCGTCCGCGGTATCGTCGCGATCCTCGCCCTGCTCGTGGTCCAGGCGGTGGGTTCCTACGTCATGGGACGCGCCTTGCACGCCACCCTGTGGGACCATACGGTGCCGCTGTCCGGCGGCGAGCGCGCCAGGGAGACCAACTAGCACCTCCCCGGCTCTCCCCTGACCCGACGACCACAGGAAAACCCCCGCCGCGGCGGGGGGTTTTCCTGTGTGGCGGGGATGACCACCGCCGACTCAGACGTGCGGTGCCACGGTCTCGGCGAGGAACTGCGAACCCCGTTCCGAGGGGTGGAACATCATGGTGTAGTTCGGGGTCGTGGTGTCGATGATGCCGGCAACGTAACGGTCGGCGTCCGGGGCGCAGGTGTCATGGCCACGGGCAGGGTCGATGACCTCGACGTAGGTCGCGCCGATGTCGTCCGCCGCCGTGCGCTGATTGTCCCGGTTCCAGTTCTCGATGTCACGCAGGACCGGGATCGGCAGACCCGCCGGCATGTCGGGCACCACGTTGACCGCACAGAACATGCTGCTCTGCCTGTCCACGGTCGGCAACGCACCGGACACCACCAGCGTCGCACCCGGGGCCACCGAGCGGATACGTTCGGCGGCGCGCGACATGTTGGTCCGGTAGTTCGCGGCGACGGACGCCGGATCCAGGATGTTCACCCCGTCGGCGACGGCGCCGAAGGGGCCCCAGTCGTTCATTCCGACCGCCATGACCACCGTCGAGTCGTCGGTGACCTTGCCGGCGCTGATCGCCTGGTTGACGCGGTGCAGCATCGTCCCCGAGGTCACCCCACTGCAGGAGTAGTCGTCGACGTGCTGTCGGGTGACCGCCGCCAGTTTGCGGGGGAAGTTGTCCGGTGACTGCAGGCACCCGGCGGTCTGCGGGTAGTCCGCCGCCCAGTCCCCCACGGATCCCGGCACACCGTTGAGCGTGTTACGGACGAGGTCCGGATTCGCCGTGAAGGAGTCTCCGAGGGTCACGACGTTGCCGGTGTCCGCCTGGGCGGCAGGAGCGAGGGCCGCGCCGAGCCCCAGGGCCGTCAGCAGGGAGGCCCCGACAGCCCGGAGACGGGTACGGGCAGGGGTATGGTCAGGGGTACGAGATGACATGTCGCTCCTCGCTGTACTTTCACTGAGACGAAGGGTGGTCTGACCACCACCCTATCGACAAGACTCAGCGAGGATTTTACTCAGGTTAACCTCAGTCATTCGGAGGGGAACCCGAGGAAGGGCTCAGCCCTAGCTCTGCTTGAGCTCGGTGTAGATCTCCTTGACGCGGTCGCGCAGGTTCTCGTCAACCTTGCCCCAGTAGGTCCAGCACTGCCCCTCGACCTGCTCGGACACCCCCTGCATCGCGCCGGCGATGTTACCCGCCAACCGTTCACGGGCCGCATCGTCCAGGACGTTGCGGACGAGGTTGCCGGGCTGGACGAAGTCGTCGTCCTCCGCATGGCGGATGTAGGCCCCGCGGGTGAGGTCGCCACCGTAGTTGTTGTCGAAGAGTCCGAGGTCGTCCGCCGGCCCGGTCGCGGACTCCTGCCCACGTCCGAACCCGTAGGCCGACTGGCCGGGCTCCACACCCTTCTCGACGGCACCGGAGCCGTCGGACACGTCCGCGGTTCCTTCACCGCGCTCGAAACGGTTCGGCGAGTAGACCGGCGTGCCGTCGGCGGGGAACTCGTAGGCGGCCGCACCGTCCTTCATGGTGTAGAAGTTGCGCTCCTCGACCACCGGACGGTTGACCGGCAGCTGCGGGTAGTTCGCGCCCAGCCGGTAACGCTGGGTGTCGGCGTAGGCGAACGCACGGGCCATCAGCATCTTGTCCGGCGAGAATCCGACCCCGGGGACGATGTTGGACGGGGCGAACGCCGCCTGCTCGATCTGCGCGAAGAAGTTCTGCGGGTTCGCGTTGAGCGTGAAGTGTCCGACGTCGATCAGCGGGTAGTCCTGCTGCGACCAGGTCTTGGTCAGGTCGAAGGGGTTCCAGCGGTAGCCCTCCGCCTCGTCCAGCGGCATGATCTGCACCTTGACGTCCCAGGTCGGGTAGTCGCCACGCTCGATGGCCTCGTAGAGGTCTGCACGGGAGTGGTCGAAGTCGCCGGAGCCGACGACCTTGCTGGCCTCGTCGTCGGTGAAGAACTCCCAGCCCTGACGGGTCTTGAAGTGGTACTTCACCCAGAAGCGCTCGCCGGAGGCGTTGATCCACTGGTAGGTGTGGGAGCTGAAGCCGTCCATGTGGCGGAAGTCCGTGGGGATCCCGCGGTCGCCCATGAGGTAGGTGACCTGGTGGGCGGATTCGGGGCTGCGGGTCCAGAAGTCCCACTGCATGTCCGCGCTGCGCAGGCCGTTGGTCAGCCGCTTCTGGGAGCGGATGAAGTCGGGGAACTTCATGCCGTCACGTAGGAAGAACACCGGGGTGTTGTTGCCGACGATGTCGTAGTTGCCGTCCTGCGTGTAGAACTTCAGCGAGAACCCGCGGACGTCGCGCACGGTGTCCGGGAAACCCTGCTCGCCGGCGACGGTGGAGAACCGGGCCAGCATCGGGGTGACACGTCCCTGCTGGAACACGTCGGCCTTGGTGTACGCCGAGACGTCCTCGGTGACGGTGAGCTCACCGAAGGCACCGGATCCCTTGGCGTGGACGTTGCGCTCCGGGATGCGCTCACGGTTGAAGTGGGCGTGCTTCTCGACGAGGTGGACGTCCGTGAGGGCGATCGGCCCTTGCTCGCCGACGGTGACCGAGTGCTCCTCGGTGGTCACGGGTGACCCGTTGGCGTTGGTGGAGTGCCCGGAGTACGGGCAGACGCCGCGGTGGGCGATGTCCTCGGAGCTGGGGGAGCCGGAGGCTCCGGTGGTGCGGTTGTCGTCGGTACTCATGTGTAAGACCCTCCTGGAGGCTGCCGTGGGGTGCACGGATCGCGCACGTGTCAGTCGTGGATGACGGCGGGGCGCACGGTGGTCGTGATCGTCGGTCACGCAGGGCACGGTGCCGTCAGTTCCCGTTATACACGCGACAGTTCAGGCTCGCACTATCAATTCCCCCCGATTGAACGGTAAAGGTTATTTGTGAGGTTGGCGCGATAGCGATACCGACAGAATCAAAGGTCACCGGGCCGCAGGGACGGTGCTAGACTGCGGACCGTGCGAAGAAGATCGCTGCCCCCAGCACGCGACGACAACCGTCAGGCAGGCCGTCAGGACGGCCGGAACGGCGATACCGCCGTGACCGACCTCGCCCTGCGCGCCGCCGGCGGCGACCGGCAGGCCCTCACCGACTTCATCGAAGCCACCCACGACGACGTCTGGCGCCTCCTGGCACATCTCGCGGACGCCGACCGTGCCGACGACCTCACCCAGGAGACCTACCTGCGCGCCCTCAGCGGTCTGCCACGGTTCGCCGCCCGGTCGTCGGCCCGGACGTGGCTGCTCTCGTTGGCCCGGCACACCTGGGTCGACAGCGTGCGCCACGACATGGCGCGCCCCCGTAAGTCCGCCGAACAGTGGGAGGACGCCACCGAGCTCACCACCTCCCCGGACACCACCGGGGGCCAGACCTGGGCGGAACTGGTGGACGCCCGCGCGATGCTCGACAACCTCGCCCCCGACCGTCGCGAGGCGCTGATCCTCACCCAGATCCTCGGCCACACCTACGCCGAGGCCGCGGACATCTGCGGGGTCCGGGTCGGCACCATCCGCTCCCGGGTCGCGCGCGCCCGGGCAGACCTGCTCGCCGCGTCCGGACGCAGCTCCGACGACAGCGTCACAGACGGCACCGGCACAGCTGACGGGCCGTCCCTACACTGGGGTGCGTGACCCACCGCTACCACCAACACCTCCCCTTCCCCCGCCAGGACGTCTGGGACTGGCACGCCCTCCCCGGCGCGGTGACCCGACTGACCCCGGGCTTCTCCCGCCTCGGGGTCACCGCCGAAGCATCCTCACTGAAGGACGGGACCACGGTGTTCTCCCTGCCCGGTGGCGTACCGGGTCTGCGGTCCTGGCAGGCACGGCACCAGCCCGGGGACTACGTCGACGGCCGCCTCTTCGTCGACGTCTGCGACAATCCGCCGCTACGTCAGCTCGTCCGCTGGCGGCACTCCCACGCCTTCCACGACGACGACACCGCGACGTCCCGCGGCACCCTCCTCACCGACACGGTGCACTGCACCGCTCCGGCGGCCCTGCTCGACCGGGTCTTCGCCTACCGCCACCGCCAGCTCAGCGCCGACCTGGAACACCGCGCACGCATCGGCGACGCCTCTGCCAGTGGCCACCACACCGTCGCGGTGACCGGGGCCACGGGACTGGTGGGGACCCGACTGGTCGCGCTGTTGCGGTCACTGGGCCACACCGTCATCCCCGTGTCGCGCTCCCCGCTGCCCGGCGAACCGGACGCCCGCGTCTGGGACCCTGACTCCCCCGCCCCCGACCTGTTCGACGGCGCAGACACCGTCGTCCACCTCGCCGGCGCGTCCATCGCGGGACGCTTCACGGAGAAGCACAAGGCCGCGGTCCGCGACTCGCGCATCGGCCCGACGCAGCGGCTCGCCGAACTCGCTGCGGCCACCGACGGCGTCAGGTCGTTCGTCTGCGCGTCCGCGGTCGGCTTCTACGGGCACCGGCGCGCGGGACGGGTCGGTGAACGTGCCGGTGCCGGCGAGGGATTCCTCGCCGAGGTCGTCTCCGACTGGGAGGCCGCCTGCGGTCCCGCCGCCAACGCCGGCCGCCGCGTGGTGAACGTGCGCACCGGGCTGGTCATGGCCGGCGGCTCACCCCTGCTCACCGCACTGGGGGCGTCGAGTCGACTCGGCGGCGGGGTCCTGGGCACCGGTCGTCAGCACTTCCCCTGGATCTCTGTCGACGACCTCGTCGACGTCTACGTCCGTGCCGTGGTCGATGAGACGCTCTCGGGGCCGGTCAACGCCGTCGGACCGCAGATGATCACCAACGCCGAGTTCACCGACACCCTCGCCGACCTGCAGCGGATTCGGGTACCGCTGAGCCTTCCCGTCCCCGCGGCCGCGCCGGCGCTGCTCCTCGGGGTCCAGGGTGCCGAGGAGCTCGCCCTGGCCGACCAGAACGTCGCCCCGTCGGTCCTCGAGGACACCGGGCACGTCTTCCGCCACCCCACCCTGCGCGCCGCCCTCGTCCACGAGTGGGGACTGCCCGACGAGTAGGATCATCGGCATGGCTGAGTCTGGCATGTCTGGCACCACCGCCCGCAGGGCGCTGCTCGTCCTCTCCTTCGGAGGGCCCGAGAAGGAGGAGGACGTCGTCCCCTTCCTCGAGAACGTCACCCGGGGACGTGGCATCCCCCGGGAGCGGCTCGTGGAGGTCGGCGAGCACTACTACCGCTTCGGCGGCAAGAGCCCCATCAACGACCAGAACCTCGAGATCATCGACCACCTGCGCGCCGAGATCGCCGACCGCGGTCTCGACCTCCCGGTGTACTTCGGCAACCGCAACTGGGAACCCTATGTCGAAGACACCACGAAACAGATGGTCGCCGACGGGATCACCGAGGTCGTCGTGTTCGCGACGTCGGCCTGGGGTGGCTACTCCGGGGACATCCAGTACCGGGAGGACATCGAGCGTTCCCTGCAGTCCTGCCGGGACGCCGGAGTCACCCCGCCGACGATGACGAAGATCCGCCCGTTCCACGACCACCCGCTGTTTCTGTCGTCCTTCGCCCGCCTGGTGGACGAGGCGCGGTCGTCGCTGCCGGCCGAGGCGCAGCAGGACGCGCGCCTGCTGTTCACAGCCCACTCTGTCCCGCTGTCCGCCGACGAGGCGTCGTCCGTCGACACCACCCACCGCTACTCCGGGCAGGTGCTCACGGCCGCACGGGAGATCCGTGCGCTGAGCAGCTTCGCCTCCGACGGCGACGACGGCACCGACGTCGAGCTGGTGTGGCAGTCGCGGTCGGGTCCGCCGCACATCCCCTGGCTGGAGCCGGACATCTGCGACCACCTGGAGGAGACCGTCGCCGACGGGGATGGTTCAGTCGGCGACCCCCGTCCGATCGTGCTGGTGCCGGTCGGCTTCATCTCGGACCACATGGAGGTCATGTGGGACCTGGACAACGAGGCCGCGAACACGGCCGCCGACTTGGGCGTGACGATGGTCCGCGCAGCAACTCCCGGGCCCACCCCGGAGTTCACAAGGATGGTGCTCGACCTGGTGGAACAGACCGGTCAGCGCCCCTGACCCTCTCCCCTCCGAACCACTCCCGCTGCCGCCGGGACGACACCTCTGTCATAGCGCCCCGTCCGCGCCTCCCACCCCGCAGAAAAACCTGGACCCGTGCACGTTCAGACCACTGACACGTGCACGGGCCCAGACTTTTCCGGGGACGGGCCTTGGGAGAAGGAGGGGAAGCTGCCGGGAAGACGCGGGATACCAGAGCTACAGCAGCAGCTCGGCGATCTGGATGGTGTTCAACGCCGCGCCCTTGCGCAGGTTGTCACCGGAGACCACCAGCACCAGGCCACGGTCCCCCTCGACGGACTGGTCCTGGCGGATACGTCCCACCAGCGAGGGGTCCACACCGGCGGCGGCCAACGGGGTCGGCACGTCGGTGAGCTGCACGCCCGGGGCGTCCGACAGGATCTCCTCGGCACGCTGCGGGGTGATCGCCGCATCGAACTCCGCGTGCACCGTCATCGTGTGGCCGGTGAACACGGGCACACGCACGCAGGTACCTGCCACGGGGAGCTCGGGGATGTGCAGGATCTTGCGCGACTCGTTGCGCAGCTTCTGTTCCTCGTCGGTCTCCCCCGAGCCGTCGTCGACGAGGTTGCCGGCCATCGGCAGCGCGTTGAAGGCGATCGGGGCGACGTAGGGGCCGAAGTCCTCGACCTGCAGGGCGGACCCGTCGGTGGCGAGGTTCTCCAGGACCTCGAGGTTCGCCCTGACCTGGTCGGCCAACGCCTTCACCCCAGCGAGGCCGGAACCGGAGACCGCCTGGTAGCTGGAGACGTGCAGGCGCTTCAGCCCGGCCTCGGCGTGCAGCGCGCCCAGCACGGGCATCGCGGCCATGGTGGTGCAGTTCGGGTTGGCGATGATGCCCTTGGGCACGTCCTTCGCGTCGTCCGGGTTGACCTCGGAGACGATCAGCGGGACCTCGGGGTCCTTGCGCCATGCCGAGGAGTTGTCGACGACGGTGGCCCCGGCCTCGACGAAGCGGGGCGCCTGGGCCTTGGAGGTGGATCCACCGGCGGAGAAGAGGGCGACGTCGATGCCGCGCAGGTCCTCGGTGGACGTGGCCTCGACGTCCTCGACGACGACCGTGCCGCCGTTGAACTCGATACCGGTGCCCGCGGAGCGCGCCGAGGCGAAGAACCGGACCGTGTCGATCTTCTCGAGCACGGACGGACGGTGCTCGAGGATGTCACGCATCACGCGGCCGACCTGGCCGGTGGCGCCGACGATGGCGAGAGTGGTCATGGCTTGGTGTCCTTTCGTCCTCAGCACTTACCGGCCGGTGCCGGCGTACACGGTGGCGGTCTCCTCGCCACCGAGCTGGAAACGCTCGTGCAGGGCGGCGACGGCGGCGTCCAGGTCGGTGTCCCGGATCAGTACGGAGATCCGGATCTCGGAGGTGGAGATCAGTTCGATGTTGATGCCGGCGTCCCGCAGAGCCTCGCAGAAGTCGGCGGTGACGCCCGGGTGCGACTTCATGCCCGCACCGACCAGGGAGACCTTGCCGACCTGGTCGTCGAAGAGCAGCTGGCCGAACTTCTGGTGGTCCTCGGTGCCCTGCAGGCCCTTGAGCAGCTCGACCGCACGCGGGGCATCCTCACGCGGGCAGGTGAAGGTGATGTCGGTGAGGTTGTCCGCCAGCGAGGAGACGTTCTGCAGCACCATGTCGATGTTGATCTCGGCGTCGGCCAGGGTACGGAAGACCCGCGCAGCCTCGCCCGGCTTGTCCGGGATGCCGAGGACGGTGACCTTTGCCTCGGAACGGTCGTGGGCGACACCGGTCAGGACTGCTTCTTCCACGGGGATATCCTCCAATGAGCCGGACACCAGCGTGCCGGTTTCGTTGCTGAATGATGAACGGACCCGGATCGGGACGTTGAACGCGCGGGCGTACTCCACACACCGCAGCATCAGGATCTTCGCACCGACGGCGGCCATCTCGAGCATCTCCTCGAAGGAGATCTTGTCCAGCCGCTTGGCGTTCGGCACGATGCGGGGGTCGGCAGTGTACACGCCGTCGACGTCGGAGTAGATCTCACACACGTCGGCGTGCAGCGCAGCGGCCAGCGCGACGGCGGTCGTGTCCGAGCCGCCACGGCCGAGCGTGGTGATGTCACGGGTCTCACGGTTGACACCCTGGAAACCCGCCACCAGGCAGATCTTGCCGGCGTCCAGCGCCTCGCGCACCCGGCCGGGGGTCACGTCGACGATACGCGCGTTGCCGTGGCGCTCCGTGGTGATCACACCGGCCTGGGACCCGGTGAAGGACTGGGCCTCGGCACCGAAGGAGTCGATGGCCATGGCGACCAGCGAGTTGGAGATCCGCTCACCGGCGGTGAGCAGCATGTCCATCTCACGACCCGGGGGGACCGGGTTGACCTGGTTGGCGAGGTCGAGCAGTTCGTCGGTGGTGTCGCCCATCGCGGAGCACACCACGACGACGTCGTGGCCCTGTTTCTTCGTTTCCACGATCCGCTGCGCGACGCGCCGGATACGTTCGGCGCTCTCCAACGACGATCCGCCGTACTTCTGGACGATCAGGGCCACAGTTCCCAGCTCCACCTTCCCGCACTGACGGGATAACTCGAGATTATTGCTCAGACCCTAGACAGAGTACCTGAGTACCGGGGCCGCCCGGAACCCGGCTGTGGTGGCCGTCACGCGCCCCCGGACCACTGTCGCCGGGTCGGTCACCGGGTCTGTCATCCCCGCGTGACGACGACGGCGTGACTGCCCCACCCGACCGGCATGTCGGCCACCCCGACCAGGCCGGCGTCGGCCACCGCACGGGACATGTCACGGGCCGTCGGCAGGCTGCGTCCGTTGACCAGCATCCGCGTGAGGTCCTCCTCGTAGTCGTGGTCCTCCTCCCCGCTCTCGGCGAGCAGACGGGTGACGACCACGACGGTCCTCGCCGTCGCCGCCGCCTCGGCGAGCAGGGCTGGGACGTCCTGTGGCGTGCGCAGTCCGAAGGGGTCCAGCAGGATGACGGCATCGGCGACGGTACCGGAGGTCGCTCCGGCGACGGCGCCGTCCCAGTCGCGCGCCTCCACGCGGGGACGTCGTGCGTTGCCGACCTCCCGGAGCAGGCGCTCCCGGGGACACCCGTCCGCGAGCGTCAGGACGCTGACCGTCAGGTCGTCGTCGGCGCGCAGGAGTTCATCGGCGTAGACGGCGGCCGCGACGCCCTCGGCGGCTCCGGCGACAGCGATGCTCGACGGGGCACCGCCCGGCAGTGCCCCCAACTGGCGTGCCAGCGCCGGGGCGACCCACTGGGCGCGGGTGGCCTCGGAGTCCGCCGCGGCGTCGGCGAGCGCCGGGTTCTGCTCCTTCACCGACACCCAGTCGCCGTGGGGACCGACGTCCACCGGTCGTCCGGTGCGCAGCCCATGGTCCAGATGCAGCCAGGTCAGGGACTGCAGGGCATCCGGCCCCGTCAACCGGGAGACCACGCCGTCCGGGTCCGCCAGTTCCGTGCCGAGGGTGGTCAGCCGGACGGTCGCTGCACCATCGGCACCGTCGGCACCGATCGACAGCAGGTCGACGGACTCGAGGTAGCGCAGGAAACGGATGAGCAGCGGCTCGTCCACCCCCACCGCGGCGGCGACGGCGCTGACCGGGGCGGGACCACCGGCGGAGTCCATGGCAGCGTCGACGGTCTCGAACAGCCGCAGTCGCGCCGCGGCCTGCAGAGCGAGTCCCGGCGCGATCTCGGTGAGTTCGTGGAGCTGCATCAGCACGGAGATGCTCGACGTTCCGGCACCGTCGCCTGTCGCCGTGGCACCGGTGGCACCGGCGTCCCCGCCGCCGTCTGCCCCGTCTCCCGGCACAGCCGCCGGCGCGTCATTCTTCCGCCAGTACCCGGTGATCTGCACGTGCTCGCGTGGTACGCCGAGGTCCTTGACGAAACGGCGCACGGTCTTCAACCGCCCGGCCTCGCCACCGGCCCAGACGAACGGCGTCCCGGCGGGCAGCGTGTCGCGCTGGTCGCCCAGGGCGGACACGACCTCGGTGAAGTCCCCACCCTCGGCGCGCACGACCCACCGCAGGTCAAGCGACCCCGCGCACGCGACCTCGGCGAGGTCCGGCTGAATGTCGGCGCGGTCGGCGACCTCGACCACGGCCACCACCCGGTGCCCTGCCGGCGTTTCCTCCAGGCACCGTCCGATGGCGGGCAGCGCGGTCTCGTCGCCGATGAGCAGCAGCCAGTCGGTGTGCACCGGCAGCGAGGCGCAGTTCTTCGGGCCGGCGGCGTAGACACGGTCCCCCACCGCAGCCGTGGACGACCACCCCTCCGCCAGTCCGGCGCCGTGACGGGCGAAGTCGACGACGAGTTCACCGAACTCGCCGGCGTCCGGTTCCCAGGACCGCACCGTGTACGTCCGGAACAGTTCGTTGACCTCGGCGGTCCAGTCCAGACGCCCGTCACCCAGGGAGGCAGGGTACGGACGCTCCCCGGTGGCGGGGTGCGGGAAGATCATGCGCATGTCGTCGTCGAAGCCGTCCGAGACGATCGCCGGGACGTCCTCCCCGTCGCGGACGTGGGCGTGCAGCCCCTCGCCGCCGAAGACGACGCGGCGCATGCCGGGGGTGACGTCCTCGATCCTGAGCACCTCCAGTTCACGCATGGTGATCGGGTAGATGTCGGTGTCTCGGCTGATACGTGGCACGTCGGGGAGGTCCTCACTGTTGATGGTGGTGTCGGCGGACGATGAGCAACGGTACCGAGGTTAGCATCACCTGAAATACCCCCTACCCGAAGTCCGGTGGGGTGGATAACATGTTCCCCGCACAACCTGCTTGACGGTCGTCGACCGTCATCCTGTTCACATCAAGGGAGAGAACCCATGACCCACCTGCCCACCCTGCGTCGACGGATCGTCGGCACCCTCGTCGCCTCCGGCGTCGCCGCCAGCCTCGTCGCCTGCTCCAGCGACGACGACAGCTCGTCCTCGGACGCCACCGGTTCCGCCTCCGAATCGGCGTCTGAATCCTCTGAGTCATCCTCTGAGTCGCAGGGCGAGTGGCCGCGCACCGTCGACTCGATCGCCGTGGACAACGGCCAGCCCACCGACAGGACCGACGAGGTCGAGATCCCGGCCAAGCCCGAGAAGATCGTCTCCACCTCGGTGACGCTGACCGGCAGCCTGCTCTCCATCGACGCCCCGGTCATCGCCTCCGGTGCCGCGAGCCCGGGACCGACCTCCGACGACAAGGGTTTCTTCTCCCAGTGGGCCGATGTCGCCGATGAGCGTGGTGTCAAGGAGATCGGGCAGCTGGAGCCGGACTTCGAGAAGATCGCCGCCGAGGACCCCGACCTCATCATCGTCTCCGCCTTCGGCGCCGACGCCGCCCCGGACCTGGCCGAGCGTCTGCAGGACCTCGCCCCCACCGTCGTCCTGGACTACTCCGACAAGGACTGGACCGAGGTCACCACCCAGCTCGGTGAGATCACCGGCCACGAGGAGGAGGCCGACGCCGCCGTCCAGGAGTTCACGGACCGCGCCGCCGAGGTCGCCGACAACATCGAGGAGCCCGAGCAGCCCGTCCAGTTCATCCTGCCCGCGCAGGACGGCGGCGTGAACTTCATGACCGGCGAGTCCGCCCAGGGCCGCATCCTCGAGGAACTCGGCTGGGACCTCGACGTCCCCGGCGACGACCTGGTCCGCAAGGACGGCAACTTCGCCGGACGCACCGACGTGGTGCAGGTCACCGACGAGAACCTGGACAAGGCTCTGACCGGCAAGACCGTCTTCGCCACCAACGCCGACGAGAGCAAGCCGATCAAGGAGGTCCTGGAGGAGAAGCCCACCGCACGCAACGCCTATGCCGTGGAGAACGACCGCATCTTCGAGTTCGGCGGCGAGACCTTCCGCATCGACTTCTACTCCGCGATGTACATGCTCGACAAGATCGAGGAGTACTTCCAGAAGTAGGGCCGGAAGTTAGGCCGGAAGTTAAGGCCGCTGGCACGTCGCTGTGAATCAGCGACTAGTCTGAGGTGCTGATGATGCACAGCAACCTGCTCGCTGTCGTCTTCGCCCTCCTGTCAGCCCTCACCGTCGCCTGGGGAACCATTCTCCGGCACCAGGTCGCCGAACAGACATCAGGCGATCGCGACAACGCCCACGGGACCCCGGTCCTCGCCGCCGTCGCCCGCCCGAAGTGGTGGGCCGGCGTGTTCTGCGCGCTGTCGGCCTACGGGCTGCAGATCGTCGCACTGGGCTTCGGGACGCTGCTGGTCGTCCAACCGATCCTCGTCCTGTCCCTGATGTTCACCCTGCCGCTGGCCGCCCGTTTCGACGGTCGTCGCGTCTCACGTCCCGAGATGGCGTGGGCGGCGCTGCTCACCGTCGCCGTCGGCGTGGTCGTGGTGTGGGGGCGCCCCCTGCCCGGCATCGACTTCCCCCCGCTGAGCCGGTGGATGGTCACCCTGGGGGTCGGGGTGGTCATCCTCATCGGTCTGATGTGGCTGGCCACCCGGCTCCGTCTGCGCACCCGCGCGCTGATCCTGGGTGCGGTGACCGGCGCGATCATGGGCTACCTCGCCGTGCTCTCGAAGTCGGTCGTCAACATCTTCAACCAGGAGGGGATCCCCGCCCTGCTGACCAGCTGGGAGGCCTACGGCCTGGTGGCCTGCGCCGTCATCGGCACGCTGGTCCAACAGGCCAGCTTCAATGCTGGTGCACTGAAGAACTCACTGCCCGCCATGACCATCACGGAGCCGATCGTGGCCTTCATCCTCGGCTACCTGGTCCTCGGTGAACGGTTCCAGGTCGAGGGCGCACAGTGGCTTATCATGGCGGGCGCCCTGGTCGTGATGGTCGTGTCCACCGTGGTGCTGTCGCGACGCGGCGTGGAGTAGTTTCCCCGGGGAGGATATTCTCGTCGGCATGGACTTTGTCGACCCGTCGATCAGGACGGTCTACGAGACGCTCGACCTGATCGGGGTGGTGCTCTACGGGATGATCGGGGCAATCATCGCCCGCGCCCGCAACCTGGATTTCATCGGGATCATCTTCCTGTCCATCATCACCGCGCTGGGCGGGGGCATGATCCGCGACGTCCTCATCGACAACGGGCCCCCGGCGGCGATGCAGGACATGCGCTACTTCGGCCTCGCACTGGCCGGGGCCGTGGTCTCGACGATGATCCACATGAACTCCCGCGGCTGGGAGATCTTCCGCGTCCACGGCGACGCCGTCGTCCTCGGTGTGTGGGCCGCGACCGGCTCCACCAAAGCACTGGCCAATGGCCTGCCGTGGTCGTCCGCCCTGTTCCTCGGGGTACTGACCGTGGTCGGCGGCGGCATGATCCGCGACGTGATGACCGGGTCGGTGCCCGCGATCTTCGGCGGGGCGACACTGTACGCCACCCCGGCGATACTCACCGCCGCGGTCATGGTCGGAATCTACGCGCTGGACCAGTCCGGGGTCGCAGGCGATTTCCCGGTGTTCCTCGTCGGGCTGATCGTCTCACCGTTCCTCGGTGCCGGCCTGATGATCACCGCCTACTGGCGGGGGTGGGTCCTGCCCGGCATGCAGGACCTGTCGTGGGCGACGCAGAAGAAGCTGCGTCAACCGATGACGCTGGCCCGCGACATGAGCCGCCGGCGGTGGCGGCTGCGGCGTCGCAAGGAACAGGCGGAGGAACGGGCGCAGGACGACCCCGCCCACTGACCTGCGCGACGGTGACGGAAGGTCGCTCAGATCGCGTACTCGAAATCGATGAGCATCTCCCCTGACACCCAGAACCCCAGTGCGCACCACAGCACCGCGCCGGCCCCCAACGCCACGCCCGCGGTGGCGACCGCCTGTGGCCGTGTCGCGGTCCTCCAGACCCGTACCAGCCCGACGACCAGGGGAAGTGTCAGCAGGAGCACCGGCACCAGCAGGAGCCGCGGACGGGAGTGCATGATCCCGTCCGACCCCAGGACGATGCCTGCCAGGACGACCGCAGGCAGCCACACCTGCCAGGGGATGCGCCCGGTGCACACCATCCACAGCGACACGACGCACAACAGGGACACGAGGATGATCGACCAGCTCGAGACCGTGTAGCCGGTCAGGTCGCCGGGCAGGTTGCCGGCGACCCACCGCAGGCTCGCCGCACCCATGTCCACCCCGGAATGCCACCCACGCTCCTGCGCGGAGAAGTACCCGCCGATCTCCGCGACCTTCCCGTCCGCCCAGGCCAGGTACGTGGCGATGCCGAGGGATCCCACGACCGGGGCGACGCACGCCGCGGCAGGGAACACCGCCGACTCCCGGTGGCGCCACCACCGCCACAGTTCCACGGCCGCCGTGACACACAGGGTGAGGATCAGGGCTGCGGCGGTCAGTCTGGTCGCACCAGCCAGCATGGTCAGCACGCCGGCGAGGACGTACCGGCGCCGCAGCAAGAAATACAGCGCCCACACCGTCAGGGCGGTGAACAGACTCTCGGAGTACGGCATCCAGTAGACGATCCCCATCGGGGCGCCCACCGCCAGCACCGTCGCCGCGGCGGACAGCACGACCACCGTCCTACGGTCCACGTCACCACCGGCCCGGCGCGGCGGACACCGGTGCCAGACGAGCACCGCCAGCATCGACACACCCCACGCCAGGACGACGGTGCAGACCGCCGACACCAGCAACGCCGCGAGATACGTCGCGTCAGCCACGTCCAGCACCGCCATCGGTGCGGCCACGATGCGTACCAGCACGGGATACCCGGGGAAGAACGCCACCGACTCCCATTCGACCGGGTCGGCGTTGTCGGGCGACATCACGAAACCGGTGTAGCCGTGCTCCGAGATCATCGTCATCCAGTACGCGTCCCACTGCATGAGGGTCTCGCGCAGACCGTGGCCGGCGCGGCCGCCCCACACCGCCATCACGATGAACTGCACGGCCCCGGTCAGTACCGTCACCACCCCGGCGACGACGCCCGTGACTCCGGCGGTGGGCGCCGTCGCCGACGCAGCGCGCGGCCCACCCCGGCGGGCAGCGTCCGGACCTGCGAACACTGAACTCTTCACGGTCGACCACACTACCGTCCCGGAACCGGCCCCGTCCCGCCCCCGGCGCCCAGTAACTCCCGTCACACTGACGCCTTGCACACCGCGCCCGTCACCGTGTTATGGTGGTCGCCATGAGTAACTCGCGCGCGCAGCTCCTCCTTCTCTGCCGCGGCGGGGTCAGGTTCTGAAAAACCGACCGGCTCCCCGTCGCGGAGTTGAGTCGTGCCGGTCGGTGATGACCATTTCTTCCTTCCACCGATCCAAGGAGCACCACCATGACCCCCACCGATTCCTTCATCTCGGCCCCCGCCCGCATCTCCACCCCCGCCGGTGAGATCCCCGCAGGCCAGAAGCCCTGGAACAAGCAGCGTCCCTCCCAGATGCCGGTACACCGCTACCAGCCGCACTTCACCGAGGTCGAGCACTTCCAGCTGCCGGACCGCACCTGGCCGGACAAGGTCATCGACACCGCACCGCAGTGGTGTGCGGTCGACCTGCGCGACGGCAACCAGGCGCTGATCGACCCGATGAGTCCGGAGCGCAAGCGCCGGATGTTCGACCTGCTGGTCCGCATGGGCTACAAGGAGATCGAGGTCGGTTTCCCGTCCGCCTCCCAGACCGACTTCGACTTCGTCCGCGAGATCATCGAGAACGACATGATCCCCGAGGACGTCACCATCCAGGTCCTGGTCCAGGCCCGCGAGCACCTGATCCGCCGTACCTTCGAGGCCTGCGAGGGCGCGAAGAACGTGATCGTGCACTTCTACAACTCCACCTCGATCCTGCAGCGTCGTGTGGTCTTCCGTAAGGACAAGGACGCCATCAAGAAGCTGGCGACCGACGCTGCGGAGCTGATCAAGGAGGTCGCCAAGGACTACCCCGACACCACCTGGCGCTGGCAGTACTCCCCGGAGTCCTACACCGGTACCGAGGTCGAGTACGCGCGTGAGGTCTGCGACGCGGTCATCGAGATCATGGAGCCGACGCCGGAGAACCCGATCATCATCAACCTGCCGTCCACGGTGGAGATGATCACCCCGAACGTCTACGCCGACGGCATCGAGTGGATGAGCCGCAACATCTCGCACCGTGACTCGGTGATTCTGTCCTTGCACCCGCACAACGACCGCGGCACCGGCGTCGCCACCGCGGAGCTGGGGTACATGGCCGGCGCGGACCGCATCGAGGGCTGCCTGTTCGGCAACGGTGAGCGCACCGGCAACGTCGACCTGGTCACGCTGGGTCTGAACATGTTCACCCAGGGCGTCGACCCGCAGATCGACTTCTCCGACATCGACGAGATCCGACGCACGGTGGAGTACTGCAACCAGCTGGTCGTTCCCGAGCGTCAGCCCTACGGCGGCGACCTGGTCTTCACCGCGTTCTCCGGCTCCCACCAGGACGCCATCAACAAGGGCATCGACGCCCTGGCCGACATCGTCGCCCCCGGCCACCACGCCAACGAGATCTCGGAGGAGGAGTTCCGCAAGATCCAGTGGGAGGTGCCCTACCTGCCGATCGACCCGAAGGACATCGGCCGCAGCTACGAGGCCGTCATCCGGGTGAACTCGCAGTCCGGCAAGGGCGGCGTGGCCTACATCATGAAGACCGACCACGGTATCGACATGCCCCGCCCGATGCAGGTCGAGTTCTCCGGCGTCGTCCAGGCCGTCACCGAGGCCGAGGGCGGCGAGGTCAACTCCAAGGCGATGTGGGACATCTTCACCGGCGAGTACCTGGAGCGTACCGCCCCGCTGGAGCAGATCTCCGTGACCGTCGACGGGCCGCAGACCGAAGGCTCCGAGACCAAGGTCACCGCCGAGGTCGAGTGGGAGGGGTCGGCGCGGACCGTCCAGGGCCGCGGCAACGGCCCGATCGCCGCGTACTGCAACGCCCTGGAGTCCCTGGGGGTCGACGTGGAGGTCCAGGAGTACTCCCAGCACGCCCGTACCGCCGGTGACGACGCCGAGGCCGCCGCCTACGTCCTGGCCGAGATCGACGGTCAGCAGGTCTGGGGTGTCGGCATCGCCGGCTCCATCACCTACGCCTCCCTGAAGGCGATCACCTCGGGTGTGAACCGTGCCCACGCCAAGGAGCCGGTCGCCCAGAGTGTCCCCGGCGGGATCTGAGCCCCTGTACCCGACGGGCCGGCGGTCGGCCTGACTGGCCTGCCCGCTCTTCTCACCGCGTCTTCGTACCGAGGTATCCCGTGCGTACCGAACAACAGGCCCTGCGGGTCTCGCTGGTCTCCGTCCTGATCCTGTCCTGCCTCGGCATCGGTTTCGGCCTGGTGTCCGGCTCCTCGGCGATCATGTTCGACGGCGTCTTCTCCCTGGTCGACGCCGTGATGTCGGTCGTGTCGATCGTCCTCGCCGGGCTGATCGCCGACTCGACCGCCCGCGGGCTCTCCCGCCGCTTCAGCATGGGGTTCTGGCACTTCGAGCCACTGGTGCTGTGTCTGAACGCGGTGGTGATGATGTCCGTCGCCGGGTACGCCCTCCTCCAGGCGGTCACCGCCGTGCTGGACGGTGGACGCGAGGTGGAGTTCGGGCCTGCGGTGGTCTACACGGTCGTCGTCCTGCTGCTGGCCGGTGTCACCGCCGTCGCCGAGCACCGCGCCAACCGGACGATCGGGTCCGCACTCGTCGCCATGGACGTCAAGGGCTGGGTGATGAGCGCCGGGGTGACCGGGGCGCTGCTCATCGCGTTCGTCATCGGCATGGTCATCGACGGGACGTCCTACGCGCACCTCATGCCCTACGTCGACCCGGTCGTGCTGATCATCGTCGCGACGGTACTGATCCCCGTCCCCCTGCGTACCCTGGTGCGCGCCCTGTCCGAGATCGCCCTGGTCACCCCGCCGGACCTGCATGCCGAAGGTCGCGCGGTCGCTGACCGCGTCGTCGCCGAGGAAGGGTTCCTCGGTGCGGACGTCTACGCCGCGCAGGTCGGACGCTCCCGCCAGGTGGAGATCGCCTTCCGCGTCTCCCCCGACACCCCGCCACGTCCGCTGACCGAGTGGCACGGGATCCGCCAGGCCGTCTCGGCGGAACTCGGCGGCGACAACCCCGACAACTGGATCGCGGTGTGGTTCACCACCGACAGCCCCGAAGTTCGGGAGCCTTAGCACCGGTGGCACAGCGGAACGTATGATGTCCTCCATGACTTCCCCCGGTTCCGGCCCCGACGCCGCCGACGGCGCCCCGCGAAGCGGGCAGGGCCGTTCCCGACGACGGCGTCGTCAGGTTCACCGACGCTCCGCACCCCCGTCCGCCCAGACCGTCGAGCAGGCCGGGCAGGACGCCGCCCCTGCTGCGGCAGCCGCGGATGACACTCCCCCTGCCACGCAGAATCCTCCGAGGCCCGGTTTCCGCAACCTGCCGAAGACCTTCCACGGCTCCCTGCCGAGCGTGGAGGACGCGCCCTTCGTCGAACTCACCGTCGCCACGTCGGGCATCCACCCCAGCACCTCCCGGATGGTCGCCTTCGCCGCGACCTTCCACACCGCCGACGGTGAGCTGGTCCGGTTCAGCGGGAACCGTCCCGCCTCGGCCCAGGCGGGCTCCGCCACCGCAGGCTCCCCCGGGGAGACACCTGCCGAGGACGCGACGTCGGTCACCGGCATCGTCCAGCAGATCAACCCCGGCGAGGACCCCGGCCCCTGGCACCTGCACGGGTACACCGAGGCCGACCTCGGCCAGGCCCCGGGATTCGCCACCGTGGCACCGCTCCTGTTCGAGCTGATCGACGGGCGCACGCTCATCTGCCACAACACCACACTGACGTGGGGGTTCATCCAGTTCGAGTACCGTCGCGCCCAGCGCGCCGCCAACCGTGGCAACCAGCGGAACAACCCGCGGGGCCGACGCCGCAACCAGCGGCGTCCGAAGAAGATCGCCGTCCCGACGCCGACGCGCATCATCGACACCCTCGCATCGGCCCGCCGTGCCGGGGTCCCGGTGGAGAACCCGCGGCTGCGCAGCATCGCCGGATACTACGGCCGGGACCACGGACTCGTCCTGCCCGACGACACACTGCCGCAGCTGGGGCCGATCGCGAGCCTCGAACGCGCCGACGTCGTCGCCGACGACCTCCTGCTCGCCGACACCCGGATCCTCTTCCCCCTCGTCGACATCCAGCGGACGCTCGCCGCGGGCACACCGGACAACACGCCCGGCGGCCTCGCTGTCGCGGATCCGGCTGACCTCACCGCCGACCGTTTCGGCCTGCAACGCAGCACCGTGCGGGTGGACGCGACAACGTCTCCGCGCCCCTTCGGCAACCCCGGGACGCCCGACGGTGCGCACCTCGTGCAGGGCATGGAGGTTGTCGTCAGCCCGGACGTCGGCGTGGACCCGGATGTCCTGATCAGCGCCGCGACCCGCGCCGGCCTGGTGTACAGCGAGAAGCTCAACCGGACCTCCAGCCTGGTCGTCTGCAACCGCAGCCACGAGCTGCGGGGCAAGGCGATGCACGGCGAGCGCAAGAACATCCCCCTGTTCACCGACGACGAGTTCCTCGCCGCCCTGGACGACGTCGCCGCCGGGTCCACCGAGATCGCGGTGCCGGACGCCCGCCCCGCCACTCCGCGGATTCCTGCCCCGCAGCGCGGGAAAGGACGGAACCAGGGTCGGAACCAGAACCGTAACCGGAGCAGGACCCAGTCCCGTGGCGGACGCGGGCGCGGCGGTCAGGGTGGTCAAGGCGGCCAGGGTGGCCAGGGTGGCCAGGGTGGCAAGAGCGCCGGCCAGCGTGGTCAGGCGTCCGATTCCTCCGGCACCGACACGTCCTCGTCCGGTCCGTCGGGCACACCGGCACCGTCCGGGAAAACCGCCGGTGACGGGTCTGGGCGGTCCTCCTCCACCCGGCGGCGCCGACGGCGGGGCTCCGGCCGGTCCGGCGGCGGCAACCAGAACCGCCAGAAGCAGAACCAGAACCAGAAACCGAACCAGAAACCGAACCAGAAACAAGGGTGATCGAAGCAATGGGTGTGTTGACCTCACTCGCTGTGCGTGCCGCAGACATCGCGACCTGGGCATCGAAGAAGACCGGCCGCGGTTCCGGAGGCATGATCGGCGGGCTCATCGCCAACGTCATTGACCCCAAACTCATGGAGCAGCTCGGCGACGGACGCCCCTGCACCATCGTCACCGGCACCAACGGGAAGTCCACGACGACCCGGATGCTCGCCGAGGCGGTCCGCACCCTGGGCACCGTCGCCACCAACGACGGCGGCGACAACATGGACGCCGGTGTCATCTCCGCCCTGTTGGCGGGGCGTGGCCGCGACCGCATCGTCCTGGAGGTCGACGAACTCCACGTCCCCGCGATCGCCGGGAAGCTCGACTGCGACGTTCTGGTCCTGCTGAACCTGTCCCGTGACCAGCTCGACCGCGTCGGCGAGATCAACAAGATCGAACGCGTCCTGCGCGAGTGCGTGGAGAAGCGCCCGGACATGACCGTCGTCGCCAACTGTGACGACGTCCAGGTCACCTCCGTGGCGTGGGACTGCCCGAACGTGGTGTGGGTCTCTGCCGGCGTCGGTTTCACCGGCGACTCCACCTCCTGTCCCCGCACCGGTGGCGCGGTGGTGCGCACGGAGAAGGCGGACGGCTCACCGGACTGGTTCGCAGTGAAGACGCTGCCGGACGGTCGCGAGTTCCGCCGCCCGACCCCCACCTGGACCATCAGCCCCGAGGGGCTGACCACGCCGTCCGGGGAACTCATGCCGATGTCGTTGAAGCTGCCGGGCAACGCCAACCGTGGCAACGCCGCCCAGGCAATCGCCGCCGCCGTCGCCCTCGGTGTCGACGAGACGTCCGCGCTGGCCGCCGCCGAACGTGTCGACGACGTCGCCGGACGCTACTCCACCGTCAACCTGGACGGTCGCGAGATCCACCTGCTGCTCGCCAAGAACCCGGCGGGCTGGCAGGAAGCTCTGTCCATGGTCGACCGGTCGGCCGACAGCCTCGTCATCGCCGTCAACGGGCAGGTCGCCGACGGTCAGGACCTGTCCTGGCTGTGGGACGTGAAGTTCGAGAACTTCGAGGACCTCAAGGTCGTCGCCGCCGGTGAACGCTCGGCCGACCTGGCGGTCCGGCTCGGCTACGCCGGGGTCGAGCACCAGACGGTGGCCGACACCGCCGACCCCCTCGCCGCCGTCCGCGCCTGCCCACCCGGTCGTGTGGAGGTGCTGGCCAACTACACCGCCTTCCGTGACCTGCGCAAGGACCTGCAGAAGGAGATCTCCCAGTGAACGCCGCCCGTGAAGCGACCCTGAACATCGGCCTCGTCCTGCCCGACGTGCTCGGCACCTACGGCGATGACGGCAACGCCCTGGTCCTGCGCCAACGCGCCCGGATGCGCGGCATCACCGCGGAGCTCCACCCCATCACCCTCGGTGACGGGGTGCCGGAGACCCTCGACATCTACACCGTCGGTGGTGGCGAGGACGTGGCCCAGATCCTCGCCGCCGAGCACCTGATCGCCGACGGCGCGATGGCACGCGCGGTGCAGGCAGGACGCCCCGTCCTCGCCATCTGCGCCGGTCTGCAGGTCTTCGGTACGTCCTTCCGCGCCTCCGACCGGATGGTCGACGGCCTCGGGCTCATCGACGCGACGACGTCCTCACTGCAGAACCGCATGATCGGTGAGCTGCGCTCCGACCCGAACCTGAAGGGGTTCGGGGTGACCGCCGGTTCCCTGGGCACCGCCGGGGTGCTGACCGAGCCGCTGACCGGCTTCGCCAACCACCAGGGGGCCACCCTGCTGGGCGCCGACGCCACTCCCCTGGGTTACGTCACCGAAGGTGTCGGCAACACCGACGCCCACGGTGCCCTCTCTGCAGGGCTGGGACATGACCGGGCAGGGAAGGAAGTGTACTTCGAAGGTGCCGTGCAGGGGTCCGTGGTGGCGACCTACATGCACGGCCCGGTGCTCGCCCGGAACCCGCAGCTCGCTGACCTGCTGCTTGCCGCTGCCATGGGCACCACCGTCGATGAGCTCCCCGAGCTGACCGGTGCCTTCGCCACCCAGCTCGACGGCGAGGTGGCCCGGCTGCGTGCGGAGCGGCTCAGGGCCTGACCCGGCGGAACCTGCCCGTCTGCTCCCCGAGATGGTCGCGCACCGACCAGCGTGCCGTGGGAGTGTCCGGGGTGTTGAGTTTCCACGGCGCTCTTCCGCGGCGGAACCGGTGTCTGAGGCCTCGCCTGTCATTCGTGGTCATACTCCGGAGTCTGCCTGCTGTCCTTGGCGTCGTCGTCCCTGACCCATGGGACGGCGGTAGCAGTCTCCTGCCAGTCGTCTGAGCCACCGCAGGGGTCAGCAGACAGGGGCTCTCAACACGGTGACCGGTACGACGCCTCGTTGTCCAGCACCCGCGAGTTCCCCCGACCCGAGGCCTCGGCGGAACACAGGCCGTCCACGTCATCGCCGTAGTCGACGACGACAGCGTAGACCCCGGCTCCGTCGACCTCCGGCCGCAGCGACGCACACGTCCCCGGCGCAAGGACGACAGCACCCGGGTTCGCCGCCAGTGCGGTGTCCACCTCCCGGTCGAAGGACGGGCTGTTGCTCATGACGGAGGTGACGACGAGAACATTGCGGCCGTCGCAGCGCAGGCCTCCGCCGGAATGCCCGCGGGAGGTACCTGATGAAGGCTCCTGCCCGAGCTCCGGTTCCGGTTCTGCAGTGACGGTCACGGTGTCGACAACCCTGGACTCCGGCGTCGACGAGGGGGATGTCGACGTTGCCGCGGAGGTCGGCACGGCGGTGAACGCCTGAGGGGCGGACCTGTCGCCGTCCTCGTCTGCGTCCCACAGGAAATACCACCCACCGACGGCGACGAGGACCACAGCGGCGACGACAGCGACGACGACCCCCACGATGAGCCCGGTCCGCCGTCGGGGCTGCGGCAGGGCAGGAGTCTCGGGGATCCGACCCCACGAGTTGGTCATGGCACTGTCTCCTCTTGTCGCCCGTTCTCGCCTGAATCGTCCCATACTTTCGGGGCTCCGTCGGAAGAACAGCCCCCTGGCCGCCTCACGGATGCATCTGAGTCACCGCCCAGGTCAGTACACGACCGTTTATTGACCTGGGCGGTGACTCAGATGACAAAGCACCCCGGAGCACGGAAGAGAAGTCTGCGCCCGTGCGCCTGATCAGGGAGATCAGGTGCACGGGCGCAGACTTTTCCCGGACGGACGGGGCACGACGGTAGCCCGGGGGCAGGGGCAGACTTACATCCGCCGCCACTCCCCGACCACGAAGGCCTGGGCGACCGGCCCGTCATGCGACAGGCTCAGGTGCCAGACGGCGTGCCCGTTGTCCGTGTTCCCCGGGGCACCGCCACCGAAGTGGCGGGACATCGCACCGGAGACCACGGACGCCAGCGGCTCGTGCAGGCGGATGAACGGTCGACCCCAGCGGTCCTTGACCACCTCGATCTGTGACCAGTCCATCGTCGCACCGGGAATCTCGTCCCCGGCCTCCGCCGCGGTCCACGCCTTGTAGAAGGCCTCCTTCGCCGCCCAACGGGCCGCGAGATGCTGGGCCTCGTTGCCACTGGTCTGCGCCTGCTTCGCGCAGGTGCGTCGCTCGGCCCCGGTGAAGGACGCGGCGAACCGCGACCCCGGCATGTCGAGCTGCTCGGCGAACGACGGGATGTCGACCACGTCGATCCCGACACCGACCACGAAGGAGGACCCGGTCACCGCAGCAGCCCGTCCTCGCCGGCGCGGGCCTGCGGGTCGAGCAGCATCGCCGGCTCAGCGTCGTCGATGGAGACGTCGTCGGCGAAGCGACGGTGCTCGATCTCCTCGAACAGGGCGCGGTGGCCCAGCATGCCGGCCTCACGGCGTCGCACACCGGCGCGCAGGCGTGCGGATGCGGTGGCGACCCACTTCTTCGCTGCGTCCTCACCGAGCTGGTTGGCGACAGCAACCCGGAATGCCTCCGGGTGCACCAGCGCCATCAGCGCGGACACGTGGCCGAAGCCCAGGGAGGTCAGCAGACCGGCCTTGATCGTGCGGTTGAGCTGCAGCGGCTCGCGCAGCCACACCAGGTTCGGCGCGGACGCCATCTCCGGGTCCACGCAGTCCAGCGAGCGGTTCGCCGGGATGCGTGAGGTCCGGAACATGTCGCCCAGGCCGGCGGTCTGGAAGACGGCGGCACCACCCTTGGCGTGACCGGTGAGCGTCTTCTGGGAGACGACGTACATCGGGTTGCCTTCGGTACGGCCCATGGCCTTCGCCAGGCGGGTGTGCAGGCGGGACTCGTTCGGGTCGTTGGCGTTGGTCGAGGTGTCGTGCTTGGACACCACGGAGATGTCGTCGGCGCTGACACCGAGCTTCGAGAGCTCCTTCGACAGCTTCGAGCCCTGGCCACCTCGACCGGCGGCCAACGCACCCATGCCCGGGGCCGGGATGGAGGTGTGCGCACCGTCGGCGAAGGACGCCGCGTAGCCGACCACGGACTGCACGGGCAGGCCCAGCTTCGCCGCGACCGAGCCACGGGTCAACAGGATCGTGCCGCCACCCTGGGCCTCGACGAAGCCGCCGCGACGACGGTCGTTGGCCCGGGAGTAGAAGCGCTCGTTGAGACCCTTGGCTGCCATGGCGTCCGAGTTGGCGGTCGCGTTCATCGAGGCGAACCCGCTGATCGACTCCACGGACATGTCGTCGGTGGCACCGGCGACCACGAAGTCGGCCTTGCCGAGCTTGATCTTGTCCACGCCCTCCTCGACGGAGACCGCGGCGGTGGCGCAGGCCCCGACCGGGTGGATCATCGCACCGTAGCCGCCGACGTACGCCTGCATGGTGTGCGCGGCGACGACGTTGGGAAGGGTCTCCTGCAGGATGTCGGACGGGATGTCCTCCTCCAGGAAGCGGTCGACGAAGAGCTTGCGCATCGAGGTCATGCCGCCGAAACCGGTGCCCTGGGTCATGGCGACGTCCGAGGGGTGGACGGCCTGCAGGATCTCTGCCGGGGTGAAGCCGGCGGAGAGGTAGGCGTCGACGGTGGCGACGAGGTTCCACACGGCGATCCGGTCGATGGCCTCGACCATCGAGGCCGGCACGCCCCAGCGGGTGGGGTCGAAGTCCGTCGGGAACTGGCCGCCGACCTTGCGTGCCAGGGTCGCACGACGGGGCACACGGGCCCGGGCACCCGGCAGACGGGTGACGGACCACTCGCCTGTCTCCTCGTCCAGGGTCGCCCGGGTGAAGTTCGGGTCGGCCTCGACGAAGGACTGGGCGTCCTCGGCGGAGTCCACGGAGAAGCTGACCTCACGGTCGAGGAAGATCTCCGCGGCCTGCGGGGTGTGCACGTCCTCCAGCGCGACGTCGTCGACGAAGGTACGCACACCGGCGCGGGCGGCGACCTCGTCCCGGTAGCGCGGGAAGATCTCCTCCTCCGGGACGATCTCGCCCTTGGCGTCGTACCAGCCGGCGACCGGGGTGTCCTTCCAGGTCAGCAGGCCGGTCATCCAGGCCAGTTCCAGCACCCCGGCGGCGGTGAGGTCCACCGACCCGTCGGCCTGGACACCGTACTCGGCCTCGAAGCGGGTGCGTCCGGAGCCCCAGGCGCTGACCTCACCGAGTCCGACGACGACGACCATGTCGTCGAGGTCGGCGGTGACCTCGCCCCAGGCCTCGTCCTGTGAGTCACCCGTACCACGGACGTCTCCGGCGACGGGCTGGGAGGCCCGCACCGGCGACGGCAGCGCGTTGACGGTGACCGGGGCCTCGGCAGCCTCGGCAGCTGCACCGGCACCGGCGTTGTCGAAGGCGCCGTCGGCCAGTGCCTGGTCGCGCAGTTCGGTCAGGTTGATCTTGTCCAGACCACCGGTGAGGTCGGCGTCGACCGGTCCGATGGACGCGGCGGCGCGGATCTCGGAGGAGCACAGACGGACCAGCTCACCGGCGATGTCGGACGGGGTCCACACACGCACGCCTGCCTCGACGGCGGCGTCGACCAGCGGGTCGTTGCCGCCCATCAGGCCGGTCCCGGAGACCCAGCCGATGCGCGGGTGGGCGATGGTGACGCGCTCCGCCCACGGCTCGTTGGACCACTTGTTGCAGATGGCGTCGAACGCGGCCTTGGTCTCACCGTAGGCACCGTCGCCGCCGAAGGTTCCGCGGTTCGGGGAGCCGGGCAGCACCACGTGCAGGCGGTGCGCCAGGTTGGCCTCGTGCCCGATGCGGGACAGCGCGGTGAAGGAACGCTCCACGCTCCACAGCAGCAGACGGGCCTGGGTCTCGGCGTTTCCACCGGCGTCCTCGACCGTGCCGGAGACCGACGGCGCAGCGAAGGGCAGGAAAAGATCCGGGACGAGCGCCGGCTTGACCAGCTTCTTCTCGGAACCGACGGTCTCGGTCTGCTCGTTGCCGATCCAGTCAACCAGGGCGTCGATGTCACGGTAGCTCGACAGGTTCGCCGGAACGAGCCAGATCTTCGCGTCCGCCGAGGCGTGCTCCCGGTAGAGCTTCTTGATGAACTCCAGGCGTGCAGCGCTGATCCGGGACGCGGTGATGACCACGGTGGCTCCCTGCGACAGCAGGTCGCCGACCACGCCACCGGCGATGGAGGCGGGGGTGACACCGGTGACGACGGCGACCTGTCCGGCGAAGTCGCCGGCGGTCTCCTCGTCGCGGGCGTCGGCGGCGATGCTGGTGAAGCGGGCCGCCAACTGGTCGTCGGCGGTGTGACCGGCCCACCAGTCGGCGTGCTTCGCGACGGTCTCGCCGGTGCCGCGGAAGGTCGCGGACTCCGCGATCTCCTCACCGGCGGCGAGACGGGCGATGTCCTCGCGGGCGGTGGCCCAGCGGTCGTCGATGAGGATGGCGCGTCGCTCGTCGAAGACCGGGGCAACCTGCTTGGGCCAGGTCGCACCGAGTTCTTCGCTGACGGCCTGCAGGATCGCGGCGGTCTCGTCGGCCTCGGGGTCGGCGAAGGACGCGGACTCAGGCACGTCCAGGTTCAGGTCGTGCAGGATGTGGCGGGCCAGGTTGGCCAGCACACCGTCGTCGCCGGTGACCTCCTCGGCGAAGGCGTCGAGGGCCGCGGAGTCCACGGTGCCTCCGCCGGAGCCACCGGCGCTGGGCTTCGCCACGGGGATGCCGTGGGCGGCACCGGCCTGGGACACCGCCTCGTCGATGATGGCGTTGACGTCGTTCATCGAGGTGGCGGAGGTCGGCAGGGTCGACAGGTCGCCACCGCGTGCGGAGGCCCCCTCGCGGGAACCGAGCAGGATCTGCGCGGTCGCGTGGTCGACCCAGCCCGGTCCGAGCTCCCAGGTGCCGGTGACGCGGTCGGCGATGGCGGTGGCCTTCGCGCCGGCGGAACCGAAGAGCTTGCGCAGCCGGTCCTTCACTGCCTCACTGAGCACCGGGCCGAAGGCCGCGTAGTTGTGCGCGGCGGCGTCCACGGTGGCGGACAGGGTCGTGACGTCGGCCTCGGCGGCACCTTCGACGCTGGACAGACCCAGCTCGGCGGAGATGTCCATGAGCAACTGGTTGAGCCGCGAGGACACGCCGTTGGTCAGTGTGCCGGTGGTGTCGGCGCCGCCGATCTGCTCCGGGCGCAGTTTGTTGGCGTAGGCCAGCAGGGTCTTGATCGCGTCGGACGCCTTGTAGGGCAGGTCCGCGGGGCGTTCGACCGAACCCGCTGGTGCCGGGGGCTCCGGGGTGGCGTAGCCCTCGTCGACGGCGGGCGACGGTGCGGAGGCGTCCGGGCGGGCCTCGGCGACGACGTCACCGGTCGGCACACTCTCACGCTCCGCCTCGGCCGGCTCGTCGACCGGGGCCTCGATGGTCTGGACGTCCTCGTGGTAGACCAGCTTCTCGTCGCGCTGGACGTTGCGCACGGCGACGTCGGCACCGGTGAACCGGGCCAGCTTCAGGGTCTTGGTGGCCAGGTTCGCCAGGGTCGGGGCGGCACCGAGACCGATCTCGACGAGCTCGTCGATGTCCAGACGGTCGCTGGCGAGCAGCAGGTCCTGGGTCTCGATCCAGCGGACCGGGGAGGCGAACTGCCAGCAGAGCAGCTCGATGAACAGGGTGCGGGCGACCGCAGCACGTCCGGCCTCGTCCGTGGTACGGGCGTCCCAGTCGTCCAGGATCTCCTGGGCGGGCTCGGCGGGGACGACGTCCAGGATGGACTGCACGAACTCGCGGGTGAGCTCGAACGGGCGGGCGACGAGGTTCGGGATGTAGCGGCCCTCGAGCACCTCGTGGTCGATGGTCTCCGGGAGCAGGTCGTCGAGCTTCTCGCGGAAGTCCGGCACACCGGGGTGCAGGACGCGCGAGTGGAAGGGCACGTCGATGCCCGGGACCAACATGAACGATCCCTTGCCACCGGCGGCGGCGGTCCGCTCGGCGGCGTCCTTCTCCAGGGCGGCGAGCCCGGCGACGGTGCCGGCGACGGAGTACTGCTCGCCGGCGAGGTTGAAGTTCACGATCTCGAGGAACTCACCGGAGGCCTCGGCCACGGAGTTGACGTACTCGACGACGTGGTCGTCGTCGACACCGAACTGGTTGGGACGCAGGGCGCCCATGCGGTAGTTCGAGCGGCCGTTCTCGTCCCGCGGGATGAGGTGGTGCATCGTGGAGCCACGGTGGAACACGACCTCGAGCACGGTCTCCAGCTCGATGGTGCCGGCGTAGGCCGACAGCGCGGTGTACTCGCCGAGGGAGTGACCGGCGTAGTAGGCGTCGGCGACCAGGGCGTCGGCCTCCCGCAGACGGGCGGTCTGTGCCAGCGCCAGCGTCGCCAGGGCGACCTGCGTGAACTGGGTGAGGTAGAGGACGCCGTCCGGGTGATGGTAGGTCACCCCGTTGGCGGTCAGCGACGTGGGGTTGTCGCGGACCACGGTGAGGATGGAGAAGTCCAGGGTCGCGCGGGTGTGTGCGTCGGCCTGCTCCCAGACCGCCGCGGTGGCCTTGGAGGCGGCGCGCTCGTCCAGGCCCATGCCCGTGGACTGGATGCCCTGGCCGGGGTAGACGTACGCGGTGGACGGTGCGGCGGTGACGGCGGTGCCCTGGGAGACCAGCTCGTCGTTGATGCGGCAGGTCACCTCGAGGAGCAGTCCGCCACCGGCGACGCGGCCGGTGCGCTCGACCTGGATGTCCACCGGGTCGCCCAGCTGCACCAGGCCGAACATGCGGTAGGTCCAGCCGAGGATGTGGTGGCCGGAGCCGGCGGCGGACGCGGCGTGCTGCGCGGTGGCAGACAGCCACATGCCGTGCACCAGCGGTGCCTGCAGTCCGGCGACGCGGGCGGCGACGTGGCTGGTGTGGATCGGGTTGAAGTCACCGGAGACCCAGGCGAAGGGGGTCATCTCCGCCGGGGCGTTCACCCGGGTACGCAGCAGGGTGGAACGCGGGGTGTCGGTGGTCTCCGCACCGGTGCCACCGGCGAGCTGCGGCTCGGCGGGCGGGGTGGTGCCGAAGGCACGGCCGCGGATGGCGAAGCGTTCGGTCTGGCGTCCCAGCAGGGTGCCCCCGGCGTCGTGCATGTGGTGGTGCACGGTGACGACGCGGCCGGAGGAGGACTCCTCGATGCCGGCGGCCCAGCTGGTCACGGTGATCTCGAAGGGGGCGCGCTCGGCGAGCTCCTCGGCGGAGACCTCGAGTGCCACGGTGTGGTCGAGGTGCACCGCGTTGAGCAGGCCCTCGATGACCGGGTAGTCGTTGACCATGGCGGAGCCCAGGGCGGCGTAGATCGCCGGCCAGCAGGTGCCCAGCAGGGCGTCCGGGACGATGGAGGCGCGGGTGGCGCCGCCACCGACCTCGGACAGGTCGCCCAGGCCGTCGCCGGTGACACCGGCGTGCTCGGAACCGAGGGACTCGGTGAGCGTGAAGGTGTAGTTGAACGTGCCGAAGGGGGCGGTCTCGGAGGTGGACCCCTCGACCTTGGCCGGCATGGCGGTGATCTCGTCACCGGTGACGGCGGTGTTGCCGACACCGGCCGTACCTGCGAGCAGGCCGTACATGGTGTCGGGCAGACGCTCCTCATCCACGACGGGCAGGCCACCGGTGATGCTGGTGGTGTCGAGGACCAGCGGAACGGGGAGGCTGCGGACAGCGTGGACCTGTGCGTCGCCACTGCCGGCGGCCGTGTCGTCCCAGAAGGTGTCCAGGTGCAGGTCGATGGTGACCTTGACGGGGTTTCCGTCGGCACCGTCGTTGATCACGACCAGGTCGTAGCGGTCCTCGTCGATGACGTGGGCCGGGTTGTCCATGAGGTGGCCGGTCCACGAGATGTAGGGCACGGCCTTGAGGAAGGACGCGACGTCGGCCGCGTCCTCGGTCCGGGACCACGCGCTCAGTGGCCCGGTGGTGGCGTCACTGTCGGCGATGCGGGCGCGGCAGGCCTCCTCGAAACGTCCGAGGAGGTCGGCGACGGGCTCGTCGACGGTGGTGATGCCGGAGACGGACACCGGACCGGGGATGATGCGCACCTGGTCGGCGGAGTACCGGTCGTCCTGGGCCTGCCAGAGGCAGTCCTTGCCCCACCAGGCGAGCAGGTCCTCGTCGATGGCCGGAACGAAACCCATGGGCTTGGGGTACTTGCGGCACAGGGCGATGAACCAGGCGGTGTCCAGCGGGGTCAGGGTGTCGACCTCGGCCGAGGGGTAGGCGGCGACGAGGGTCGCCACGGCTGCCTCGGGGTCCTCGGCGGACTCCACGGTCGGGAAGAGGGTCTCGACCGGGCCGTGCTCGGCGGTGGTCAGACGTGCCTCGACACGCTGCAGGAGTTCCTGGAAGCGCTGCAGCCAGGAGGGGTCGACCCACGGGAAGCTCAGCTCGGCGAAACGACGAACGACCTGCGCGTAGGTCATCTTCTCCAGCTCACCGAAGTACGGCTTCGCCGTCTTGTCCATGGCCTCGATGATCTCGTCACGGCGGGCGTTGACGGCCTCGAGGGAGCCACCGACCTCCTGGATCAGACGCATGCACTTCGCCGCGGAGTTGTCGATCTCGTGGATGTCGGCACGCAGGTGGGACAGGCCCGAGGTCGCGCCGCCAGCGGAGTGGCCGGGGGCGATCCAGCCGCCGTTGGGGGCGGTGAAGGCGGCACCGGTCTCGTCGGCGACACCGGGGGTGTCGACGAGCAGCTGCTTGATCTCGTCGGTGGTCTTGGCTTCCTTGGTGGTCATCGCCGCGGTACCGACGAGCACGCCGTCGACGGGCATGGACGGCAGTCCGAGGGCGACGGACCAGTCGCCGGAGAGATAGTCGGCGGAGCGTTCGGGGGTGCCGATACCGCCGCCGACACAGAGCACGACGTTCTTCTGACGTCGGATCTCCGCGTAGGTGGCGGTGAGCAGGTCGTCCAGGTTCTCCCAGGAGTGGTGGCCACCGGCGTGGCCGTCCTCGACCTGGAGGATGATGCTGGTGCCGGTGTCCTCGATCTGGCGGGCGATGCCCAGGCCGGCACGGATCTGGTTGACGGTGCCCGGCTTCAGGGCGATGTGGGAGAAGCCGGACTCGCGCAGCGCACCGATGACCTCGGGGGCCTCGTCGGGCTCCGGGATGCCGGCGGAGATCACGACACCGTCCAGCGGGGCACCGGACTCGCGGGCCTTGGAGACCACACGCTGACCGCCGAAGTGGAGGTTCCACAGGTAACGGTCCATGAACATGGCGTTGAACTGCACGGCGCGGCCCGGCTCGAGCAGGCCCTTGAGCTTGGTGAGGTTGGCGTCGAAGACCTCGGCGGTGACCTGTCCGCCACCGGCGAGCTCCGCCCAGTAGCCGGCGTTCGCGGCGGCGGCGACGATCTCCGGGTCGACGGTGGTCGGCGTCATGCCGGCGAGCAGCACCGGTGAGCGTCCCGTCAGACGCGAGAACGCGGTCTCCACGACCTGGCCGGTGGGCAGGTCGAGCAGGCGCGGGGCGTAGGTGGACCAGTCGACGGTGCGCTCGGGGTCCCCGCCGGGGGCGGCGAGGGTGTCGACGTCGTCGAGGCTGCCGGCGGCGACGATGCCGGCGCCGGAGCCCTCGATGATGTCGGAGGAGATCCGGGAGGCCACGACGCCGGGGCCGAGGTCCAGGAACCAGTCGGCGCCCTGTTCCCCACCGTCACGGGCGTCGGCGACCTGGGCGACCCAGTCGACGTGGTCGGTGAGCACGGCACGGGCGAATGCCTCGGCGCCCTGCAGGCCGCAACGCTCCGCCCAGGCCACGGTCTGCGCGACGGCAGGCTCCATGGAGCTGTGGTGGAACGGGACGGTGACCTCGAGGTACTCGGTCTGCGGGTTCAGCGGGGCACCGCCGCGGGTCTTGGACGCGAGCTCGGCGGCGTCCTTCTCGCCGAGCTGCAGGACGGTCTGCTCGACGACACCCAGGTCCTCCGGGGTACCGGAGAGGATGTAGCGGCGACGGCCGTTGTGGATGGCGACCTCGACGTCCACGCCGGCGTCGGCGATGACGGCGTCGAGGTGGGAACGCTCCAGCCCACGCACGGAGAGCATCGGGGTGTGCTCCCCGACGGCGAATCCTGCGGAGCGGGTGGTGCGTGCCGCGGCCGCGCCGATCAGGCGGGCGACGGCGAAGACCCGGGCGTCGGTGAGCCCGTTGTCGTTGACGAAGGCCGCACCGAGCACACCCTGGGAGTGCCCGAGCGCGGTCGCACGGCCGTCGGCGACGGCGGCCGCGGCGTCGTACCCGGCACCCTTGAGTGCGGAGAGCTGGGCGTACTGCACCGCGGTGATGCCGGGCACGGACAGCGCGGCGGAGACCGGGGCGGACGCCGCGGTGGCGAAGGAGCCGGTCCCGGCGAGGCGCTCGAGCGAGAGGGCACCGGCGGTGGCGGCGGTCAGCTCGGCGGCGACGGGGGCGAGCAGGTCGTCCGACGCGGCGATCAGGTCACGGACCTCGCCGGCGAGGGCGGGGTCCTCGGAGATCTGCGCGCAGGCGGGACGCCACGGGGTGGCCTGACCGCCGAAGAGCAGGGCGGTCTTCTCGCTGCCGCCGTTCAGGCGCGCGAGGAAGCTGGAGGAGGTGTCAGTCATGATGTCCTTAATCACCCTGTCGGTCACAGGGGCCCGTTGGAGTGGAACTTGAAGTGGCGGCGGTCGCGGTCCTTGGTGCGCAGCGAACGCAGGGCGGAGGCGAGGGTGTCCCGGGTGTCAGCGGGTGCCACGATGCGGTCGATCTCGCCGGTCTCCACGGAGAAGTTCGGGTTGATGTTCTCCGCCTGGTACTCGTCGGCGAGTTGCTTGGTGTACGCGGCCTTCTCCTCGTCCGGGACGGCGGCGATGTCGCGGCGGCGCAGGATCTGGACGGCGCCCTCGGCACCCATCACGGCGATCTCGGCGTCCGGCCAGGCGAAGGCGAAGTCCGCACCGATGCCCTTGGAGCCCATCACGATGTAGGCACCGCCGTAGGACTTGCGGGTGATCATCGTGACCACCGGGACGGTGCAGTTGCCGTAGGCGTAGATGACCTTCGCTCCGCGGCGGATGATGCCGGCACGCTCCTGCTCGGCGCCGGGCAGGTAGCCGGGAACGTCGACGAGGGTGACGACCGGCAGGCCGAAGGCGTCGCAGCAGCGCACGAAACGGGCGGTCTTCTCGGAGGCCTCGACGTCGAGGGTGCCGGCGTTGTGCATGGGCTGGTCGGCGACGATGCCGACGGGCTTGCCCTCGATGCAGGCGAAGCCGATGACGATCGAGCGGGCCCAGTGCTCCTGGACCTCGACGAACTCGCCGTGGTCGACCAGCGCCTCGATGACCTCGACGACGTCGTAGGGCATGCGGTTGTCGGCCGGGACGATGTCCCCGACCTTGCGCGCTGCGTCGGTGTCCTCGTCGGTGGCGACGTAGTCGTAGGACGGGGTGGCCTCGTTGCAGTTCTGCGGGAGGTAGTTGAGCAGGGCGCGGGCGTAGTCGATCGCGTCCTCCTCGTCCTCGGCGAGGTAGTGGGCCACGCCGGAGACGCTGTTGTGCATCTCCGCGCCGCCCAGGTCGTCCAGGCTGATCTGCTCGCCGGTGACGGCCTTGACCACGTCCGGGCCGGTGACGAACATGTGGGAGTTCTCCCGCGGCATGATCACGAAGTCGGTCAGTGCCGGGGAGTACACCGCACCGCCGGCGCAGGGGCCGAGGATCAGGGAGATCTGCGGGATGAAGCCCGAGGCCTCACAGGACTTGCGGAAGATACGGCCGTACCACGACAGCGCGGCGACGCCTTCCTGGATACGTGCTCCACCGGAGTCCAGGAGACCGAAGCAGGGCACACGCTCGGCGATGGCGCGGTCGATGAGGTCGGTGATCTTCTGGCCCTCGACCTTGCCCAGGGTCCCGCCCCGGATGGAGAAGTCCTGGGCGTAGATGGCGACGGTGCGGCCGTCAATGGTGCCGAAACCGGTGGCGACGGCGGACCCGGTGAATCCTGCGGCGGGGTCCCCGCCGAAGAACCGGCCGAACTCCACGAAGGAGCCCTCGTCGCAGAGCATGGCGATGCGCTCACGGGCGGTGAGCTTGCCCTTGCCGTGCTGGAACTTCTCGGCCTTCTCGTCGGCGGCGGCGGCGAGCGCGTCGTAGTCGACGGTGGTCTTCTCGGGAGCGGTCATTCCGCGGCCTCCTCGGTGTTGTCGGCGGTGTCGGCGGTGGCTGTGTCAGCGGTGTCGATGTGCAGCAGCGTGTCTCCGGCATTGACGTTCTGACCGACGGCGACGTCGATCGAGGCGACGGTGCCTGCTGCGGGGGCGTGGATGTACTTCTCCATCTTCATCGCCTCCAGGACGATGACCACGTCACCCTCGTTGACGGTCGTGCCGGGCTCGGCACCCATGCGCACGACGATGGCCTGCATCGGGGACTGCAGCGCACCCTCGGCGGTGAGGGACTCGCCGGCGGCGGCGGGGGCGGACGCACCGGCGTCCCCGCCGCGTCGACGCGACCCGCGCCGCGGCTGGCTGCGGCGGGACCGTGCCCCGAGCTCCTGGCCCTTCTCACCGAGGCTGCCGAAACCGCTCTGCATCATCGAGCCGAGGCTCGCGAGCCCCTCCGGCAGGGTGATCCGGTGACGACGCCCGTCGATCTGTGCGGTGAAGGTCCGCAGCGCTGCGGCGATGCCGCCCTCCTCGTCCCCGGAGGAGTCCTGGCCGAGCTTCCCCAGGTCCACGTCGGGCAGGAAGCTGGTCTCCAGCCACCGGGTACGCACGCGCAGGTCGCGGTGGCCGTTGGTGCCGTCGAAGTCGGGGTGGGCCATGATCAGGTCCAGCACCGGCGTGGACGTGGCGATGCCCTTGATGGACAACTCCCCCAGGGCCCGACGGGCACGGGCGATGGCACGCTCACGGGTGGGCCCGGTGACGATGAGCTTGGCGATCATCGAGTCGAACTCCGGGGACACCTTGTCGCCGAGCCGGACACCGGTCTCGATCCGGACGCCGTGGCCGGCGGGCCACTCGAGTTCCTTGATCTTGCCGGCGGTCGGGGTGAGGTCCTTCGCCGGATCCTCGGAGGTGATGCGCAACTCGATGGAGTGGCCGCGGACCTCGGGGACCTCGGGGATGTTGCCACCGTCGGCGATGGCGAACTGCGCCTCGACCAGGTCGAGACCGGTGACCTCCTCGGAGACGGTGTGCTCGACCTGCAGGCGGGGGTTGACCTCGAGGAAGAACAGTTCCCCCTCCTCGGTGAGCATGAACTCGCAGGTGCCCAGGCCGACGTAGTCGGTGTGGTCGAACAGCGCCTTGGACCAGGCGTTGAGGGTGTCGAACGCACCGTCCGGGAGGAAGGGTGCCGGAGCCTCCTCGATGACCTTCTGGTGCCGACGCTGCACCGAGCAGTCACGGGTGGTCACCACGGCGAAGTTGCCGTGGGAGTCGCGCATGCACTGGGTCTCGATGTGGCGCCCGGAGAGGATGAAGCGCTCCATGAAGAACTTGTCCAGGTCGCCACCGGCCATGGCGTGGCCCGCGGCGAACTTCTTGAGGTCGTCCGCGGTGCGGATGACCTCGATGCCGCGACCGCCGCCTCCGTCGGACCGCTTGAGCACGATCGGGTACCCGTGGGCGGCGACGAAGTCGTCGACCTCCTCCATGGACTGCACCGGGTCGGTCGTGCCGGGTACCGGCGAGACGCCGGCGGCGATCGCGGTCCGTCGTGCACTGATCTTGTCGCCGAGCTGACGGATGGTGTCGGCGGCGGGACCGAGCCAGGTCAGGCCGGCGTCGGCCACGGCCTGGGCCGCGTCGGGGACCTCGGAGAGGAAGCCGTAACCGGGGTGGACGGCGTCCGCCCCGGCACGCTGGGCGACGTCGATGATCTTGGCGATGTCGAGGTAGGTCTCCTGGAGGGTGGAGCCCTCCAGCGAGTACGCGTCATCGGCGAGAGCGACGGCGGGTGAGTCGATGTCCTGCTCGGAGTACACGGCGACGGACCGCAGTCCCAGGTCACGGGCGGTACGGACGACACGTGCGGCGATTTCGCCACGATTGGCCACGAGGATGGTGGACGGCATCGGGCTCCTTTCGGAGAGTCGGTTCATGGAGGCTCATCGCGAGGGCGCCGGGACAGGGACAGTCCTGTCTCCGACACAGGTCGCGTGAATAGGGATGAACTCTAGGAAGCGCCCCGGACAGCTCCGATCCATTCGGTTCTGCACATATATCCACCCCACCCCCGCCGCCTCCCTCCGACCCCGCCACACCGCCGGAGTTTCCTTAGGTCAACAAGCGTTTCCGCAGACCTCCCCCATGCGGTCCGCGCACCACCCCCGTGGCCCCGCCCGAGCGCCCCCGCAGCCACCACATGTGCGCTGCGTCACTCTATGCGGACACTATTACAGACATACTGATTATCAGAGTGTCGTCCCCCAAACGAAACAATGTCACCGGCTGCGGTGCCGGGGCTACCGCTCCCCCAGTTTCCGCGTGGAGAGGATCATCGGAACCTGACCCGCCACCCGTGCCCACCCGCCGATCTTCATCAGGGTGCTCTTCTTCCCGGACTTCTGCCAGTCCAGCGCCATCTTGATGTTCCCGGGCCACACGCCGAGCAGGAACAGCGTCGCAGGCGTCGCCGCGGTCGCACGGGTGGACGGGTTGGCGATCGCCGCCGCAAGTGCGAGCTCCACGACCCCGCTCCCCCACGTCCAGTACTTCTGCTCCCCGGGCAGTTCCTCGGGGACGAGGGAATCGTAGAACCGTCGCTGTGCGAAGTGCAGGACGCCGGCACCGCCGAAGACGGTGGCCCACACACGTGCCCGGGTCGTCGCCCGGCTGTTGTCAGATGTAGTCACGTAGCTCACGCTACGCCGTCCCGGCCCCCACGTCAGCGGTATCAGCGGATCGCGGTGCGCCCCTCGAACGCGCGCGACAGCGTGAGTTCGTCGACGAACTCCAGGTCGCCGCCCATCGGGATGCCCGAGGCCAGCCGGGACACCGTCAGCCCGGGGAACTCCTTGAGCAGTCGCCCGAGGTAGGCGGCGGTCGCCTCTCCTTCGGTGTTGGGGTCGGTGGCGATGATGACCTCGGCGATGTCCGGGGCGTCCGCCACCGTCCCGTCCGCGGCGACGACGTCGTCGACCCGTCCGCCGATGCGTTGCACCAGGGCGGTCACGTTGAGCTCCTTCGGACCGATGCCGTTCAACGGGTCGAGGGCCCCGCCGAGGACGTGGTAACGCCCCTCGTACTCACCGGTGCGCTCGATGACCTGGATGTCCTTCGACTCCTCGACGACGCACACGATGGTGGCGTCCCGTGTGGAGTCCGCGCAGATCCGGCACACCTCCTCGGAGGAGACGTTGTGGCAGATGCGGCAGTACCGCACGCCCTTCTGCAGACGTGACAGGGCACCGGTCAGCCGTTCCAGGTCCTCCGGCTCGGCCTGGAGGAGATGGAAGGCGATGCGTTGAGCGCTCTTGGGTCCCACGCCGGGCAGGCGGGAGAACTCGTCGATGGCGTCCTGGAGGGGACCTTCGAACACGGTGGTCGGGCCCTAGAAGCCGAGACCGTCGAGCCCCTGCGACAGGGGGCCCATCTTCTCGTTGGAGAGGCTCTTGAGGTTCTCGCCGGCATCCTGGTAGGCGCCGATGATGAGGTCCTGGAGGGTGTCGACGTCCTCCGGGTCGACGACGGAGGGGTCGATGGACAGGCTCTCGACTTCGCCGGAGCCGCGGAGTGCGACCTTGACCAGTCCGTTGCCGGCGGTGCCTTCGACGGTGGAGGCCATGATCTCGGCCTGTGCCTCCTGGAGCTGCTGCTGCATCTGCTGGGCCTGGGCCATGATCTGGTTCATGTCGGGCTGGTTCACGGTTTTTCCCTCCGGGGTCGGTACACGGGTCGTACAGGTCAGTGGTCTTTCGGTGAGCATTGCGCTCGGCGCGATGCCGCTACCCCGGAGAGTTTACCGGGGTGCCGCGCCACACACCTACCGGGTGCGTTCGGCTCCCAGGTGTTTCTCCAGGAGCTCTCCGGCGATCTCGATGGCGCTGCGGTGGTCGATGTTCGCCGAGGACGGGTCGTTGAGCTGAGCCATCGCCTCCTCCGCCTCCGCCATGTCGACGCCCTGCGGGCCCTCCGGGTCAGGCGGGACCCCACCGGGGCCATCGTCCCACGGTTCGGCAGGCTCCTCCGGGAGCGGGACGCCGTCGAATCCGTTCGGCTCCGCCCCGGAGCCACGCCGGGCGTCGATCTTCGCCCGGCGCGCCCGCCACCCGGACAACTGCTCCACCTGGCCCTGGTTGTTCGCCGCCGGCTGTTGCCGGGGTTGCGGCTGGGTCTGGGGCTGTTGCCGGGGTTGCCGGACCTCGGCGGGGCTGTCCGCCGGAGTCTCCACCTGCCGTGCCCGCTGCAGTGCCACCGACGCGGAGTCGGCTGGTTCAGGGTCCGGCTCGGGATCCCGTGGGCCTGGTGCCTGTGCCTCAGGCTCCGGCCGTGGTCCGGGTTGCGGTTCAGGTTCGGGGTCCGGCTGCGGATCCGCCGCAGCCTCAGCTTTTCCCGGCGACTCCTGTGCGACCCTGCCCCCGACACCGGCGGTGACCCGGACCGGTGACCCGGTGACCTTCTCTGTCGCACCGGTGTAGACCGCGGCATGCTCCGGAGCGTTGATGTAGTTCGCCAGTGCGCCGGTGTGGTGGAGCAGTGAGATGGCCGGCGTGCCGTCGTCACCGACCGGCCCCTCCTGCGCCGTCGCGTCGCGGGCGGCGATCCAGGCGGCGAGGTTGGCGTCCTTCACCGCCTCGAGGATCTCGTCCCACCGATGCACCGGGTGCGGTGCCTGCGCGACCGGCTCGTCGTCGTCCGGAGCGGCGACGGCCGGTTCCGCGACCTCCGGACGGCCGCCATCGCTCGGCCCGTCGGCACTGTCCGCGCCGACCGCGCCGACCGCCTCGTCGGCGGACGGACGCCGTCGCCGTCGCATGATCTCCCGGGCACGTTCCGCCTCGGCCCGTCGGGTGTCCTCCGGGGACGCTGCAGCCTCAGCCGGTGCCGGGGTGGAGACCGGCGCCGGTTCAGGCACCGCGTCCGGAACAGGAGCCCCGGCAGTCGACTGTGCCGACGGGACCGCCTGCTGAGCCGCCTGCTGGGCGCCCTCCGCCTCACGCTTCGACTTACGGACGTACGGTCGACCCGTCCCGGTCCCCGTAGCCGCACCAGCCCCCGCACCGGAGCCTGCCCCTCCCCCTGCCTCCAGTGCCTCGACGCGCTGCGCCAGAGCCTCGACGGTCATCCCCGCCGCCGGCAGCGCCATGCGTGCACAGAGGATCTCCAGCAGCAGCCGGGGCGCCGTCGCTCCCCGCATCTGCGCCAGCCCCTCGTTCACCAGCGACGCACACCGGGTCAACGTCGCCTGCCCCACGGCCTGCGCCTGGGCCGCCAGCACATCACGCTGGTCGACCGGCGCGTCCACCAACCCGGTGTCGAAGGCGTCCGGCACAGCCTGCACCACCAGGAGGTCCCGGAAACGGTCCAGCAGATCCATCGCGAACCGTCGTGGGTCGTGACCGGCGTCGATGACATCACTGACACAACCGAACAGCCCGGCCTGGTCCTGGTTCGCCAGCGCGTCCACGGCACGGTCGATCAGCGAGGTGTCGGTGAACCCCAGCAGCGCCACCGCCCGACTGTAGGTGACGCCCTCGTCACCCGCACCGGCCAGCAACTGGTCCATGATGCTCAATGAGTCACGCGGTGACCCCCCACCGGCCCTGATGACCAACGGGTACACCGAATCCTCGACGACGGCCCCCTCGTCCTCACACACCCTGCCCAGCAACCCCCGCATCGCCGGAGGGGTCAGCAGGCGGAAAGGGTAGTTGTGCGTCCTCGACCTGATGGTCTGCAGCAGCTTCTCCGGCTCCGTGGTCGCGAAGATGAAGATGAGGTGCTCCGGCGGTTCCTCCACGATCTTCAGCAACGCGTTGAACCCCGCCGAGGAGATCATGTGCGCCTCGTCGATGATGAAGACGCGGTACCGGGAATCCGCCGGAGCGTAGAAGGCGCGGTCGCGCAGCTCACGCATGTCCTCCACACCGTTGTGTGTGGCGGCGTCCAGCTCCGTGACGTCCAGAGTCCCCGGGCCCCCCGGTGCCAGCGCGAGGCAGGACGCGCACTCCCCGCACGGGGAGGACGTCGGCCCCTGCTCACAGTTCAGGGACCGGGCGAGGATCCGCGCCGATGACGTCTTACCGCAGCCGCGCGGCCCCGAGAACAGGTAGGCGTGGTTGATCCGCCCGCTGTCCAGTGCCGTCGACAACGGCTCGGTCACATGTTCCTGCCCCACGACCTCGGCGAACGTTGCCGGCCGGTACTTCCTGTAAAGAGCCACGGACCCAGCCTACAAGGCGGGGCGGACGGCCACCGAGGCTACCGCCAGACGTCGTTGAGATTCGCCTGCGAGGTGGCCAGCATCTGCTGCGCGGCCGTCGGCCCACCCTCCGAGGCAACCTGGTACTCCTCCTCGGTGAGCATCACCAGCTGCGCATACACCGTCATCCGGCCCGGATGGGTGTACTCGTGCTGGGTGCCGCCGCCGTGCCGGCCGCCGAAGTTCACCTCGTGCACGTTCGGCACCCCGTCCTCCCACAGGAACGGCGGCACCAGCAGTCCGTGCTGTGCCGTGATCGTGTCATCCACGTGCCACCCGAGCTTGGGCAGCAGCAGTCCCGGCTGCGGGGAGAAGTGGATGGGGTCCTTGGAGATCATCGTCGCCGCCGCCATCACCAGGTCCGCCGCCGCCCGACCGTGGCCGGTGGTCACCGTGATGAACTCCACGCGCAGGTCCGAACCGTCCTCGGTGACGAGCTGCGGTTCGATCCGGGCCGCGTCCAGCGTCGCCGCGACGGTCTCCGCGCCGTCCGCGTCCCCGTCGTCACTCAGCCGGAGCTCGGCGACGGTGAACTCCGGGAAGCTCTGGCTCACCCGGCGACGGGACGTCGTGAACTCACCGGGCAGCAGATCGGCCAACCAGTACGTCGTCTCCTCGAGATTCAACAGCTACTCTCCGGCGGCCTCGGCGGCCTCAATGGCGGCGAGCAGGATGCAGGTCGCCACGCCGTCCATCGCCACCTCGACCTCTTCGATGGGAGGCATGGAGGGGGCCAGCCGCAGGTTCCGGTTGTACGGATCCTTCTTGTAGGGGAACGTCGCACCGGCACCGGTCAACGCGATCCCGGCGTCCTTCGCCAGCTCGGCGACGCGCGACGCCGTCCCGTCCACCACGTCGACCGAGATGAAGTAGCCGCCTGCCGGTGTGGTCCACTCGGCGATGCCCAGGTACCCGAGCCGTCGCTCCAGGATCTCCGTGACCGCACTGAACTTCGGCGCGAGGATGCCGGAGTGCTTCCGCATCACCGAGCGCACGCCCTCGGCACTGCCGAAGTACCGGGCGTGGGCGAGCTGGTTGACCTTGTTCGGCCCGATACCGCGGGCCGATGCGATACCGCGGTACCAGTCCAGGTTCTCCTTCGACGAGTTGAAGAAGGCCACACCTGCACCGGCGAAGGTGATCTTCGAGGTCGAGGACATCGCCCAGAACCGGTTCGGGTTGCCCTCCTCCGCCGCCAGCGCCACGACGTCGATGATCTCCGGGAAGTCCTCGGTGAGGGTGTGCACGGCGTACGCGTTGTCCCACACGATGCGGAAGTCCGGTGCCGCGGTCTCCATCGCGGCGAGCCCCTCGGCCACCTCGCGGGAGACCGACCACCCGGTCGGGTTCGAGAACACCGGAACCGTCCACATGCCCTTGACCGCGGGATCCTTGACCAGCTCACGGACCGCATCCAGGTCAGGCCCGTGCTCCGTCATCGGGACCGTCAGCATCTCGTAGCCGAAGGTCTCGGTGATGGTGTGGTGGCGGTCGTACCCCGGGACCGGGCAGATCCACTTGACCGACTCGTCGGACCAGGGGCGCTCCGAGTCGTTGTTGCCGAAGGTGTGGGACCAGGAGATCAGGTCGAACATGATGTTGAGGCTGGAGGCGTCCCCGGCGATCAGCAACGCCGGGTCGACACCGAGAAGCTCGGCCCACAGTGCCCGGATGTCCATGATCCCGTCGCCGCCACCGTAGTTGCGGGTGTCGACGCCCCCCTCGGTGGTGTAGTTGATCCCGGGGAGGCTGAGCAGGTCCATGCCCAGGTCGAGCTGCTCGGTGGAGGGCTTCCCACGCGTGAGGTCGAGCGTCAGGTTCCGGTCCTTGAGCTCCTGGTAGGCCTTGTCTGCCTCGCCCCTCAGGGACGTCAGGGTGTTCAGCACGTCAGTGTTCGCGTGGGTGAGCTTCATAGTCCCGCAGGACCTCCTCGACTTCGACGGGTGTGTTCCGCTCGAGTGTAGTGGGACATGCCGAGAACCGACAGGATGTGGCTCCGCGACGCCGGAGGTCTGTCATCTGGGGCGGAGGACGGGGTCAGTCGCGGGGAACCCTGTTCCACAACTGATGGGTGAGCCCGGAGGACGTCCCCACCGTTTCGACGCTGAACCGCTCCTCCAGCCCGGCAAGCCCGTCCCACAGCCGCACCCCCGCCCCGAGGACGACCGGAATGGTGATGACGTGGAGGAAGTCGACGAGGTCCGCCTGCAGGAACTCACGCACCGTCGACGGGCCGCCGCCGATCCGCACGTCCTGGCCGGACGCCGCCGCACCCGCCAGACGCAGCGCCTCGGCGGGGGAGACGTCCACGAAGTGGAAACTCGTGCCGTTGGCGAACTCGATCGGTTCCCGCGGATGATGGGTCAGCACGAAGACCGGCGTGCGGAACGGCGGCTCCTCTCCCCACCACCCCTCCCACCCGTCGTCCGGCCACGGACCGGTCTGCGGGCCGAACTTCCGCCGGCCCATGATCTCGGCGCCGATCCCCTGGCCCCACATGCTGAACAGCGCATGGTCTGCGGTGACGGGACCGCCGCCGTCGCCGAGTCCCTGGATGCCGTCGATGACCCGGCCGTCGAAACGGCTGAACAGCGCGGTCGCGTCCCCGATCGGTTTCTCGAAGGTCACGTGGTCCCCGGCCGCGTAACCGTCGGAGGACACGAACAGGTTGTGGACTCTCGTGCGGGCCATCGTCGCTCCCGGAATGTTCGGTTGTCTGCTGAGGTGAACTATAGACCGGCCGGACCGCAGCCACCAGGACAACGACCCCGACCACAAAGTTCCCCCGGACCCCACCCCGGCACCCCGGGCACAACCAGGGGCAGAAAAAGTTCAAGGACACCGCGCACCCGCCAGAGCTCGTTGACCCTTGCTGCATTCCTGCCCTGGGGGAGTTCACAAGATGCACGCCGCGCGGCGTCCGGCCCTCATGGTAGCAAGTGGTCGCATCCGGAGCCAACATTGCGGCCGTCCCGACTCCGGACCGGCGCCGCCGAGGCCTGTCGTCGCACGGATCCCTCGGGCGAACAGCAGTTTTGCATCTCAGGCACCGTCGTGTGTATATTTCTCGGCGGAGGATTCGACTAGCGGCCTATGTCACACGCCTGGAACGCGTGCGGGAGTCACATCCCTCAGGGGTTCAAATCCCCTATCCTCCGCCACAGGAAACCCCCGGTCTTCGGACCGGGGGTTTTCGCGTTGCCGGGCAGGCGTGCGTGCGCGCGTACCCGATTCCACCGTCCGACGACAGCCGCAGGCCGGTTCCGGTACGCTCCCACGCACCACTCGCTCTACACTGGGTCGCCATGCAGACTCTCCGGGACTCACTGTCCTCCGACCGCGCCCGCGTCGTGTTCGATGATCTCGTCGCCGGCCGTCCCACCGTCTGGGTGCCCGGACACACCGACTCGCCGACCCCCGACGTGCCGTTCGACGACCTGGCCGGGGCGGTCGACGCCGCCGAGGAACGGTTCCGCTGGTTCGCCCCGCTCTTCGAGGAGCTGTTCCCGGAGACCCGCCCTGTCGGCGGGGTCATCGAGTCACCGCTGACCAAGGTCTCCGCTCTCAGCGCAACGCTCGAGGATGCGTTCGGCCGTGCCGTCCCCCGGAACCTGTGGGTCAAACGGGACGACGCCCTCGCGGTCAGCGGGTCGGTGAAGTCCCGCGGCGGCATCCACGAGGTCCTCGAGACCGCACTCACCGTCGCCACTGACCTGGGGATCGACGTCTCCGACGGCCCCCTCGCCTTCCTCGACCCCGCCGTCCGGCAGCGGATGGCGACGCGACGGATCGTCGTCGGCTCGACCGGGAACCTCGGCATGTCCATCGGCCTGATGGGCGCGGTCCTGGGCTTCTCCGTCACCGTGCACATGTCACACGACGCCAAACAGTGGAAGAAGGACAGACTCCGCACGTCCGGCGTGGAGGTCGTCGAGCACGAGACGGACTTCACCGAGGCGGTCCACGCCGGACGCTCCGCCGCGGAGGCGGACCCGGCCGCCCACTTCATCGACGACGAGAACTCCCGCAGCCTCTTCGCCGGCTACGCCGTCGCCGGACGCCGCCTCGCCGGACAACTCGCCGCGACCTCCGTCATCGTCGACGACGACCACCCGCTCACCGTCTACCTCCCCTGCGGCATCGGCGGCGCTCCCGGCGGCATCACCTACGGACTGTCCACCGTCCTCGGCGACGCCGTGCGCTGCGTGTTCGTCGAACCGGTGGACATGCCCGCCTTCCTGCTCGGCAGGCTCACCGGGTTGGACGACGCGGTCAGCGTGTCCGACATCGGCCGCGGCGGGCTCACCGTCGCCGACGGACTGGCCGTGGGCCGTCCCTCCGGTTTCGTCGGGGCGACCGTCGGCCACCTCATCGCCGGCTACGCCACCGTCACCGACGACGACCTGCTGCGCACCCTGGCGCTCGCGCGCGACACCGCGGACCTGCGTCTGGAGCCGTCCGCCTGCGCGGGTCTGCGTGCGGCGGGGTGCCTCGGCGACACCTCCGGCACCCACGTCGCCTGGCTCACCGGTGGTGCACTGATGCCGGACGACGAGTTCGCCGACCTGCTCGAGACGGGACGGCGACTGCTGACTCACGGGCCGAGGAGCGCCAAGGGCACGACCGCGACACCGTCGTCACGCCGGTAGGCGAACTCACCGGTGGTGACGATCACTTTGTCGATGATCCTGTCACTGAGTTGCTGGTGAAGCCAGTTGAGGTGCCTCACGTCACGGGACCCGACGTCCTCGGCGAGCTTCACCTCGACAGCGATGATGTCCCCCTCGTCCGACGTCAGGATCATGTCCACCTCGCGGTCACCGCCTTGGGTACGCAGGTGGGTCACCTCCAGGTCCAATGCCTGCGCCAGCACACGTACGGACAAGGTCACCAACGCCTCGAACAGTGCCCCGAGGAGTGGGCCGTCCCGGAACTTCCGGAACTCCGGCAGCCGGTCAGCATCGGTCGTGCTCCCCAGGAGACTTCGTTGCGTGGCCCCCAGAAGTCTCGCCGCCAAGGCAGGGTCCGCCAACTGGTGTTTGGGGGCGCTGCCAAGTCGCTTGACCCCCACTCCGCGCGGCGACCACGCGGGCACCGGATCAAGCAGCCAGAGGTTCGACAGTGCATCCCGGTAGTCAAGCACCGTGTCCTTGGAGGGCCGTTCCGTGGGCGAGACTGCGTCCGCGATGGACTGGAACGACGCTGTCGTCGAGGTCGCCGCCGCGTACGCCTGCAACCAGGAACGCAACGACTGTGGCCGACGGTGGACGATGCCCAGTGCGGGCACCTCCTGCGACAGCGCCAGGTCCAGGTAACCACCCAGTTCCCGCATCCTGAACCTGTCCGCGCCTTCCCGGATCCCCGGGAACCCGGAGGCGAGTATCTCGCGCGTGTAGTCCACGAGAGTGACCGCTGTCCGGCCACCGACAACCTCCTGCGTACCCTCCAGCAATCCGCGGAGACTGACGGTGGGGTTCTCCAGCTGCCGCTCGGAGAAACTCAACGGCCTCATCCGCAGGTTGACGATCCGACCGGCTCCTGAATGCACCCGCGTATCACGCGGATTCGCGCTGCCGGTCATGAGGAATCGCCCCGGTGAGCGGTCATCGTCGACGCTACGTCTCACCGCGTCCCAGATCGGAGGGTCCAGTTGCCACTCGTCGACGAGCACCGGAGGATCGAGACTGTCGATGACGCCACGGTCCGCCTTGAGCGTCTCCAGCTGTCCGGGGCGGTCAAGACGCAGAACCGACGTAGCGAATCGCTCGGCACTCGCGGTCTTCCCGACACCCTTCGGCCCCTGCAACGCGATGGCGGGGACGCCCTCAAGGAGCATCCTCAACTCGTCGTCAACGACCCTTGGCAAGTATGACACCATGCAGGCCACTGTACAGGGAAAACGCTGACTAGTCGACGGTTACGCAGCGTTCTACTCGACGGTTACGCAGGTTTCTACTCGACGATTACGCAGACTACGACAACGAGCCGGACTTCCAGTCGTCGACGAAGTCCGGGTTGTCGTCCAGCCACTCGGCGACGGCCTCGTCCATGTTCTCCCCGTTGTAGTTCTCCTCGGAGAACATCACGTTCTCCAGCGACGACAGGTGCTCGTCATCGAGGACGAGGTTCTTCAGCAGCTGGGACACGTAGGGGTTGTCGTCGGAGAAGCCGGTACGGGAGAAGTTGTAGATGTTCTCCGCCCCGCCCATCGCGCCCTCCGGGTCCTCCAGGTCACGGACCGGGAAGGCGTCGTAGGCCCAGTGCGGACGCCACAGCGTCACGGCGATGTTGTCGTCGGCGTCCGTGGCCTTCTTCAGTTCGGCGAGCATCGCCGGCGTCGACGACGTCTGGAAGTCGTAGTCGTCCAGGCCGTAGGTCGGGATCGCCTCCTCGCGGGTCTGCCTGGTCAGGCCGGCACCCTCGTCGATACCGACGATCCGGTTACCGTACTCGTCGCCCATGTCCGCGAGGTCGGCGATGGACTGTGCCGGTGAATCGTCGTTGACGGCGATGCTCAGGATGGCGTTGTTGTACCAGCAGCCCTGGGCCTCCAGGTCGTCACCGTACTGCTCGATGTAGGTGTCGTGGGTGACGGGCAGCCAGCCGTCCATGAACAGGTCCATGTCACCCTGAGCCACCCCGGTGTACGCCGGTGCGGCGTCGTACCCTTCGACGGTGACGGTGTAGCCGTCCTCCTCCAGGACATGCTTGAGCAGGTGGGAGGCGGCGAAGGACTCGTCCCAGCCGTTGAAGGCGGCGATCGAGATCTCCTTGTCGTCGTCGACGTCGAGGTCGGCGACGTCCGACGACTCCTCGCCGGGCGTGCAGTCGGCGAACGCCGAGGCACCCTCCGACGGGTCGGCGGTGTCTCCGTCACCGCCGCCCTCGTTGTCGGCCCCGCAGGCCGAGACGACCAGGGCGGTGGTCACGAGCAGTGCGCCGAGGGACGCTGTCCTGCGGGCGGTGCGTCCGGTGGTGGTTCTGACTGTGGTGGTCATTCTCTTCTCCTTGACGTTGTGGGTTGTCGGCCGTCACGCCGACTGTCTGGCTTTCGCCAGGGGTGTACGGTTGCCCAGACCGGCGGTCACCCGGTCGAGGAAGATCGCCAGGATCACGACGGCCACGCCGGCGTTCACACCGAGGGGGATGTTCAGGCTCTGGATCGCCGCGGTGACGTCCTTTCCCAACCCGGCCGCGCCCGCCATGCCGGCGAGCACAACCATCGACAGGGCCAGCATGATGACCTGGTTGATGCCCGCCATGATGGTGGGCAGCGCCAGGGGCAGCTCGATGCGGAACAGGATGTGCCGTGGTGTGGCACCGAAGGCGTTGCCTGCCTCGACGGTCTCCCGGTCCACCTGCCGGATACCCAGCTGGGTGAAGCGCACACCGGGGGGCAGGCAGAAGATCAGGGTGGCGATCATCCCCGGCACCTCGCCGATGCCGAAGATCACGATGATCGGTATCAGGTAGGCCAGGGCTGGCATCGCCTGCATGAAGTCCAGGACGGGTTTGACGATCGCCGACACCGTCCGCGACTTCGCCGCCCAGATACCCAGCGGCACCGCGATCACCACGGCGATGGCCACCGCCACGATGACCATGGACAGCGTCTGCATGGCCTGGTTCCACTCGTTGACCGCGCGCACCAGGTAGAAACCCAGCAGGGTGAACAGTGCCACCCGCCACCCGGCGGCGAACCAGGCGATGACCCCGAGGATCACCGTCATCACCAGGTAGACCGGAGCGCCGAGGACGGCGTAGACGCCGTCGTACATGCCGCCGAGCACCGTGCCGATGAAGTCCAGCAGGCCGGAGGCCGCGGAGGTGAACCAGTCGATGAAGTCCGCGACCCAGCGGCCGACGGGGATGTCCGGGTTGAGGAAGGTGTCCATGTCAGGCCACCTTCCCCGCCATCGTCCGCACCAGCGTCGACTGGTCGATGATCCCGACCACGGCACCGTCCTCGACGACCGCCACGCTCCCGCCGTCGGACCCGGCGGCGACGCCGCAGACCTCCGACAGGAGGCTGCCGACCGCGACCGTCGGGAGCGACGCCGTCGCGTCGGCCGTCTCCGGCCCCGTCGGTTCCATCAGGTTGCGCGCGGTGAGCACGCGCGTACGGTCGACGTCGGCGAGGAAGTCACGCACGTAGTCGTCGGCGGGACGGGTGAGGATCTCGTTGGCCGTGCCAATCTGGGCGATCCGGCCGTCACGCATGATCGCGATCCGGTCGCCGAGGCGCATCGCCTCGTTGAGGTCGTGGCTGATGAAGATGATCGTCTTGCCCAGGTCACGCTGCAGCTCGAGCAGCTGCCCCTGCATTTCCGTGCGGATCAGCGGGTCCAGCGCGGAGAAGGCCTCGTCCATCAACAGAATCTCGGTCTCCGCGGCCAGGGCGCGGGCCAGACCCACCCGTTGCTGCATGCCCCCGGAGAGTTCGCCGGGGAGGCTGTCGGCCCAACCGTCGAGGCCGACCTGGCGCAGCCAGTGGTCGGCCTGATCCTGCCGCTTCTTCTTCTCGACCCCCTGGATCTCCAGCGAGTAGGCGGCGTTGTCCCGGACGGTGCGGTGCGGCAGTAGGGCGAAGTGCTGGAAGACCATGGAGATGTGACTCTTGCGCAGGTCACGAAGTTCCTGTTTCCCCATCGCCGAGATGTCCTTCCCCGCCACCTCGATGGTGCCGGCGGTGGGCGTCCACAGCCCGTTGATCATGCGGATCAGGGTGGACTTCCCGGAACCGGACAGTCCCATGACCACGAAGATCTCACCCTTGTTCACCTCGAAACTCGCGTCGACGACGGCAGCGTTCCCCAGGGACTTCAGGTCTTTCCGGTCGACCCCGTCCTCGATGCGTCTGACCACCTCAGGGCCATTTCTCCCGAACACCTTGTAAACGTGGGATGCACTCACAACAGTCATGCGTTTCTCGCCTCCAACGTCAGGAATGCTCATCGCTAATGAACAAGCTTATTGACTACTGAAGGGGATTGCGAGTTTCCCGATGGAATACTGGGTTAATCCTGGAATTGTTCTGGATATTTTGGATCAGAAAATGCCTACCCACCAGCAACGACGGCGACCGGCGACACACCGTGACGTCAGGCCCCCACATCGGGGTAGGCGCGGTCCAGCTCCGCCAGCCACGCCCGTGCGTTACCGTCCGACGGCGCACGCCAGTCACCCCGCGGCGACAGTGACCCCGCCGGCGACACCTTCGGCCCGTTCGGTACCGCCGTGCGCTTGAACTGGGCGAAACCGAAGAAGCGCTGCAGGAACGTCCGCTCCCACGCCACGATCGTGTCCAGGTCGTAGGCGTAGCGGTCCCCGTCGGGGAACCCGGCCGGCCACTGCCCCACCGCCGCGTCCCGCCACGCGTGCCACGCCAGGAAGGCGATCGTGGACGGCCGCATCCCGCGCAGCACGTGCCACAGCGTGAAGTCGTGCAGGGCGTACGGCCCGATCGTGTCCTCGGTGGACTGCACCTGGCCGTCCGGCCCCGCAGGCACCAGCTCCGGACTGATCTCGGTGTCGAGCACCGAGCGCAGCACCGCCGCGGCGTCCTCCCCGACCACGGTGCCGTCGGCGATGACCCAGCGGATCAGGTGCTGGATCAGCGTCTTCGGCACCCCGGAGTTCACCGCGTAGTGGCTCATCTGGTCGCCGACACCGTAGGTGCACCAGCCCAGCGCGAACTCGGAGAGGTCACCGGTGCCCACGACGACACCGCCGAGGTGGTTCGCCAGCCGGAACAGGTAGTCGGTGCGCAGGCCTGCCTGCACGTTCTCGAAGGTCACGTCGTAGACCGGCTCACCCTCCCCCGCCGGGTGCCCCATCTGCCGGAGCATCTCCGTGGCCGCGGGCCGGATGTCCAGGGTCTCGATCGTCGCCCCCAGGGCCTCGGCGAGTGCCACCGCATTCGACTTCGTGTGGTCGCTCGTGGCGAAACCCGGCATGGTGTACGCCAGGATGTCGGAGCGCGGACGCCCGGTGCGGTCCATCGCCCGTGCCACGACGAGCAGCGCGTGGGTGGAGTCCAGCCCGCCGGACACCCCGATCACCGGGCGCGGGTTCCCGATGGCCTGCAGCCGCTGGACCAGGCCGGAGACCTGGATGTTGAAGGTCTCGTAGCAGTCCTGCGCCAGGCGTGCCGGGTCACCGGGCACGAACGGGAACCGGGCGACGTCCCGACGCAGGCCCACGTCCGCTGCCGGCGCGTTGAGCGTGAAACCGACGGTCCGGAAGGTGGCGTCCGACGTGCCAGCCATGGCACGGCGGTTGTCGTCGAAGGTGCCCTGCCGGATCCGCGCGGCGCGCAGCCCGCGGACGTCCACGTCGGCGACACTGGCCCGCGGGCCGTCGGGGAAACGCTCGGTCTCCTCCAGCAGCACGCCGCGCTCGTACACCATCGTCAGACCGTCCCAGGACACGTCGTTGGTGGACTCGCCCTGACCGGCGGCGGCGTAGACGTACGCCGCCAGGTTCCGGGAGGACGCCGAACGTGCCAGCAGGTGCCGGTCCTCGGCCCGCTGCACCGTGATCGGGCTGCCGGAGAGGTTCAGCAGGACGGTCGCCCCGTGCAGCGCCGCCACCGACGACGGTGGGACGGGCACCCACATGTCCTCGCAGATCTCGGCGTGCACGGTGAGGTCCGGGACGTCCTGCGCCTCGAAGAGGAGGTCCGTGCCGAAGGGGACGTCCACCTCCCCGACACGGATGCGGCCGCCACGCACGTCGTCGCCCGGCGCGTACCAGCGGCGCTCGTAGAACTCGCGGTAGGTGGGCAGGTGCGACTTCGGGGTCACGCCCAGGACCCGGCCGCGGTGGATCACGACCGCGCAGTTGTACAGGCGGTTGCCGTGGGCCAGCGGCGCACCGACGACCAGCACCGGGAAAAGCTTCTCGGACGCGGTGGTGATGGTCTGCAGGGCGTCGGTGACCGCGTCGAGCAGCACGTCCTGCATGACGAGGTCGTCGATGGCGTAGCCGGTGAGGCAGAGCTCGGGGAAGACGGCGACGGCGACGTGGTCGTCGTGGAGGTCCGCGGCGGTGTCGAGGACCGTGCGGGCGTTCGTGGCCGGGTCGGCGACGGCGACCGGGACGGTGGCGGCGGCGACCCGGGCGAAACCGTGGGCGTAGGCGCCGGTGGATGGAGTGTCAGGCATGGTGACCAGTGTGCCAGGTGTCCCCACCAGCGGGACGACCACGCCAGGGTGTTATGGCCGGCTCAGAACACCCTGGCGTGGTTGTCTCAGCCCGGACGACCGCTCACCGCACCCGGTGACGTCCGATCGGCAACACCAGCGGCGTGCCGGAGACCGGGTCCTCGATGATCCGGGACCGCAGCCCGAACACCGCCGACACCCGCTCCTCGGTGAAGATCTCGGACGGCGCACCGACCGCCTCCACTCCCCCGTCGGCGATCATCACCACCTGGTCGCAGTAGCGCGCGGCGAGATTCAGGTCGTGCAGCACCATCACGATGGTGATCCCCGAGGTCTCGTTGAGGTCGGTGAGCAGGTCCAGCACCTCGACCTGGTGAGACACGTCGAGGAAGGTCGTGGGCTCGTCCAGCAGCATCAGGTCGGTCTGCTGCGCCAGTGCCATGGCGATCCACACGCGCTGACGCTGACCGCCGGAGAGTTCGTCGACGGCGCGGTCGGCCAGCGCGGCGGTGCCGGTGGTGTCGAGGGCGAAGGCCACGGCCTCGTCGTCGGCGGTCGACCAGCGGGTCATGATGCCCTGGTGCGGGTGGCGTCCCCGTCCCACCAGGTCGGCGACGGTGATGCCCTCCGGGGCGATCGGTGACTGCGGCAGCAGGCCGAGGGTGCGGGCGAGTTCCTTCGCCGGGCGGGAGTGCACGTCCTTCCCGTCGAGCAGGACGTGGCCCGCGGACGGCTTGAGCAGCCGGGACATCGACTTCAGCAGCGTGGACTTGCCGCAGGCGTTCGCCCCGATGATGCCGGTGACCTTGCCGGGCAGGACGGACAGGTCGATGCCGTCGATGACGGTCCGGTCGCCGTAACCGAGGCGCAGGCTCTCGACGGTCAGTGCATGGTCAGCGGTCACAGCGTGCCTCCTGCGGCGGTGCGGCGGTTGGTGCGGATGATGAGGTAGATCAGGTACGGCGCGCCGAGCACTCCGGTGACGACGCCGACCGGGTAGCGGGCGTCGAAGGCCCACTGGCCGGCGACGTCCGCGACGAGGACGAGCAGCGCGCCCACAAGGGCCGCCGGGATCAGCAGGTTCGTGCCCGGCCCGACCAGGCGGGCGGCGATCGGTCCGGCGAGGAAGGACACGAAGGCGACGGGCCCCGCCGCGGCGGTGGCGAAGGCGATCAGTCCGACGGCGGCGACCACGAGCACCAGCCGGGTCAGGGAGACCCGCACGCCGAGGGCGCCGGCGGTGTCGTCGCCGAGCTGGGTGACCGACAGGTTGCGCCACTGCGCCAGGAGCACCGGAGTCAGGACGACCACCGCGACGAGGACGAGGCGGACGTCGTTCCAGGCGGCGTTGTTGAGGCTGCCGGTGAGCCAGCGCATCGCGGTCTGGGTGTCCCAGCTCTGCGCGGTGGACAGCTGCCAGTTCGTGAGGCTGGTGAGGATCGCGGACACGCCGATGCCGACGAGGATCAGCCGCGTCCCGGCGACGCCGCCTTTCCAGGCGAGGGCGAAGACCAGCAGTGCCACACCCAGTCCCGCGGCGATGGCGAAGGCGGAGACCGCCGCGCGGCTCAACGACAGCGCCAGGATGGCGAAGACCGCGGCGGCGGACGCACCGGAGCTGATGCCGATGATGTCCGGGCTGGCCAGCGGGTTGCGCAGCATGGTCTGGAAGACCACGCCGCCGAGGCCGAAGGCGAGTCCGCAGACCACGGCCAGGGACGCGCGCGGCAGGCGCAGACGTCCGACGGTGAAGCTCGCACCGGGCACTGTCTCGCCGGTGGCGACGCGCCACACGTCCCCCGGCGGGTAGAAGGTGTGCCCTACGCACAGGGACACCAGGTAGACGGCGGCGACGAGGATGGAGAGGACGGCGACGAGCGTCCACCAGCGGCGGTGGCGCCCGCGGCGTTCGGCGGCGACGGCAGCCACGGTGCTGACGGTGCTGACGGTTGTCACAGGGCACGCACCTTCTGACGTCGGACGATGGCGATGAACACGGGTGCGCCGATGAGCGCGGTGAGGATGCCGACCTCCAGTTCCGCCGGCCGGGCGACGATGCGGCCCAGGATGTCGGCGGCCACCAGGAGTGCCGCTCCCGACACGGCGGCGAACGGGATCAGCCACCGGTGGTCCACCCCGACGAGCAGTCGGCAGGCGTGCGGGACGACCAGACCGACGAACCCGACAGGCCCGGTCACCGCCGTCACCGCCCCGCAGAGGATCACCGCGCCGAGGGCTGCGGCGGCGCGGGTGACGGCGACCCGCTCCCCCAGCCCGGCGGCGAGTTCGTCGCCGAGGGCGAGGGAGTTCAGGCCGCGTGCGGAGAGCAGGCAGACGAGGAAGCCGACGACGAGGAACGGGGCGACCAGCCGGACGGACTCCCACGTCCCGCCGCCGACGCCGCCGATCTGCCAGTCGCGGGCCTGGTCGACGAGGTCGGTGCGGGTCAGCATGACCGCGCTGATGAACGAGGTCAGCGCCGCCGCCGTGGCTGACCCGGCGAGGGCGAGTTTCAGGGGTGTGGCCCCGCCGTGGCCCAGCGAGCCGATGACGTAGACGAACACGGCGGTGACCGCGGCCCCCGCCATCGCCACCCAGATCTGCTGCGACGCGGTGCTGATGCTGAGATAGACCATGCCCAGCACCACGGCCAGCGCGGCTCCGGTGTTCACCCCGAGGATGCCGGGGTCCGCCAGGGGGTTGCGGGTCACGCCCTGCATCACCGCACCGGTGACGCCGAGCGCCGCCCCGGCGATGACGGCCAGGACGGTGCGGGGGATGCGCGTGGCGACGGCCGCCTGGTCGTACCCCTCGACGGAGCCCCCGGCGGTACTCCAGTAGGCGGCGAGGATGTCGGAGAGTCCGACGCTGCGGGATCCGACGGCGGTGGACAGTGCCATGACGACGATCAGGACGACGACGGCGAGGAGCAGCCAGAAGGTGCGCAGTGTCGTGGAGCGGCGCAGGCGCTCCGCCGTCGTCGCGGCGGTGTCAGTTGTCACTCTTGGTGGCGGCGTCGGAGAGGGCCGTGACGTAGTCGTCGAGGATGTAGGGGATGCCGAGCGGGGTGGGCATCGCGGCGGTACCGAGCTCGTCGTTCCCCAGCAGGACCACGGCGTCGTTCCTGATGGCGGGGATATGGCCGAGCACGGGGTTGTCCTTCATCGCGTCGAGCAGTTCCCGGTCGCCGTAGGTGACGATGATGTCGACGTCGTCGAACACGTCCGCCTGCTCGGTGCTGACGGTGCCGCTGAAGGAGTCGTTGCCCTCGGAGAAGTCCTTGATGGAGTCCGGGGCCTCCATGCCCAGGTCCCCGAAGAACATCGGGCGGGTGTCGTGGGTGGTGTAGAAGCTGACCTTGCTCAGGTCGCCGATCTCCACGTGGGTGAGGAACATCGTCTTCTTGCCCTTGATCTCCGGGTGGGCGTCGGCGACCTCGGCGATCTGCGACTCGAGGTCGGCGATGAGGTCCTTGCCCTCGTCCTCCTTGCCGATGGCCTTCGACTCGATCTCGATGTTCTCGCGCCACGGGGTACCCCAGGCGACCTGGTCCTTGGGGAAGGGGACGGTCGGGGCGATCTCGGAGAGCTTGTCGTAGTCCTCCTGCGTAAGCCCGGAGTAGCCGGCGAGGATCACGTCCGGGGCGGTGTCGGAGACGGCCTCGAAGTCGATGCCGTCGGTCTCGTCGAACAGGACGGGGGCCTCGTCGCCGGTGGCACCGAGCTCGTCGAGCTTCTCCTGCACCCAGGGCAGCACGTCGGAGCCGCCGAAGTTGGCCTTGGCCATGCCCACCGGGACCACGCCGAGGGCCAGGGGGACCTCCTGGTTCTCGAACTGGACGGTGGCGACGCGGTCCGGCGTGCCGTCGATCTCGGTGGTGCCGAAGGCGTGCTCGATGGTGATCGTGCCGCCGTCACCCCCGGATCCGTCGGTGCTGTCGGTGCCGTCAGAGCCGTCGGACGAACAGGCGGTCAGGACGAGCCCGAAGATCGCCGTGAGGGCGACCAGCAGGATTCGGAGTGGTCTGGTCATGGTGAGGGACACCTTTCGGCAGGAGGAAACGTCAGGGACGCCCCGGGGGACTACCCCGTTTTTAGGCATGCCTGATCAAAGTAACCGCGGGAGGCACCCTGCCGCAATCGCTTATCGGGGACAGTCAATTGCTCAGAACGGACATGTCGTTCCCGTTCCCCGCGCTGGTCACGTCCCCGCCCCGGAACTGCCCCGGCGTGGTCCCGGTGACGCGGCGGAAGGCGGAGATGAACGCACTGGCCGACCGGTAACCGACCTGTTCGGCGACCTCGGCGACCTCCTGGCCGGCACCCAGCATCGCCACGGCATGCTTCACCCGGGCCATTGCCATCCACCGGCTGAACCCCAGACCGGTCTCCGCCTCGAAGGTGCGGGTCACCGTCTTCGAGCTCACACCGATGCGCCCCGCCCAGACGCTCAGTGTCGTCTGGTCCGCCGGATCATCGCGCACCGTCCGGACGATGGGGCTGATCAGCTCGGAGGACGGCAACTCCAGCACCAGCTCCCGCCCTGACGGCCGGATGACGTCAAGGACCATACGTTCGGTGAGCTGCCGGGACTCCTCACCGATGCCCTCGGTTCCGAGCCGGTCGATGAGCAACCCGAGCAGCGGGGTCAGCTCCACGGCAACCGGCCCGGACCCCAGGACCGGAGTGTCCAGCGTGAAGTGCACGGTACGCTGCCGGGACCCTGCACGGGCCCGCCCGGAGTGCACCAACCCGGCCGGGATCCACAGCGCGACCCCGCCGACGACGGTCCACAGACGCCGCCCCACCCGCACGACCCCGGAACCGGCGTCGTGCCAGAGCAGTTCGTGGGTCGGATGGGAGTGCTCACCCCAGACGGTGTCACGTGCCAGCACCTCGTCGCGACCGAAGGCCCGTACCGGGAACGTCAGCTCCCCCGCCCGGTAGACCGGAAGGTCCCTCCGGTCCGTCGTCACCGGTCACCGTCCAGGCTGATACGTTCGGCGAGCTCGGGATCACGGACGTCCCCACCTGCCTCGACGGCACGTCGGAAGGACACCAGGTCGGCGGCGTCCTGGGCCGTACCGTCACGCCCCTCCGTCCAGTAGGCGCGGGCGAGCATGTCCGCCGCAGCGACACCCCACCCGTTCTTCAGGACACCACGCAGATGGCGGACGACGGATGTTTCCGCAGCGATCCACCCCTGCACACGCCCGCAGGACCTCAGGTGCGGAAGCAGGTCGGGTCCGACCTCACCCAGGTCGTCCACCACATGCACGGACACCGTGTCGCGACGGGGGATCAACGCCAGGTCGCCGTCGTGCCGGACGTCCACCACCAGGTCCGCGGCACAGTCGGAAGGCAGCGCATCGACGATGGACGCCGCCGCAGGCAGGCCCGCCGGGTCAGCGCAGAGAACGACGCGGTCCACGGCATCCGGCAGCGCACGCAGCACGGGCTGCTCCCCCCGCCAGGTCGGCAGACCGTCTTCACCCCGGCGCGGGGCCTCCGTGTCGTCCGCGAGCATCAACTTGAACCCGTCCGCAGGGAACGGGTCCCGGTAGTCGGCGAGGGCGTCACCGGACAGCGTGACCCGGGTGAACCCCGGTGACAGATCCTCTTTTCCTGCCACTGTCACGGTCGGGCTGAACAGAGCGCGCTGCCGACCGGTCCCACGAATGACGGACTTCACGGACGTCAAGGATTCCATGGTGAAAGAACTTAGTATAGGCTTCGCTTCCATGACAACACTTGCCCCGCGCCACCGCCACGCCGCCGCCGGTGCCCTTCTCCTCACCGCGGTCGTCCTCACCTCCTGCTCCACGGACGATTCCGCGGACTCCGACGACGGGACGGCCGCCGACACCTCGGACACCATCTCCGTCACCCACTCCATGGGGACCACGGACGTCCCGACCTCCCCGGAGACCGTCGTCAGCTTCTCCCCCGCCTGGACGGACGCCTTCAGTGCCCTCGGGTCACCGGTGAGCGTGGAGTACCGGACCGAGGGGTACGACGCGGACTACCCGTGGGCCGGCAACGACTCCGGTGAGGTCAGGACCTACTCCTCGAGCGCCGACGGCCGTGGGGAGACCAGCGAGGACATCGCCGCCGTGGACCCGGACGTGATCTTCGTCAGTTGGGTGCCCGACCAGACGACCTACGACAAACTCAACGCCATCGCCCCGACGGTGGCCGTGGTCGGTGACAACACCCAGGGCGACGACTGGCGCGAGGTCACCGAACTTGCGGGGGAGGTCCTCGGGAAAACCGACGAGGCCGCCGACCTGATCAGGGAGGTCGATGACAAGGTCACTGCGACGAAGGACGCGCATCCGGGTCTGGACGGCGCCACCGCCGCCTTCGGCCAGGTCAGTGACCAGGGGCTCGCCGTCGTCACGTCGGACGCCGACCCGGCCAACGAGATCCTCACCGACCTCGGCATGACCATCCCCGAGGAGATCAAGGACGCCAGTCAGGACGGATCCCGCGCATTCATTGCCGAGGAGAACATCAACCTGTTGAACACCGACTTCCTGGCGATGTGGGCCATCGGCACCGACCCGTCCGAGCTCGACGGCTGGGACCAGCTCACCGCGGTCGAGAGCGGTGCCGCCTACCTGCCGGACGGCACCGCGGCCATGTCGTTGAGCCAGCCGACCGTGAAGTCGGTGCCGTGGACCCTCGACGACCTCGACGACAACTTCACTGCCGTCGACGAGGCACGTGGCTGACCGTTCCTGTCATCTGAGCCGTCGCAGGAGTCACCGAAACCGACCTGGGATGACCTGTGGGGTGACTCAGATTGCGCCCGTTCGCCCGCGGTGACGGGTTGCGTGCCCTAGCGTTGTCGCCATGACTGACCTTCCCACCCTCACCATCACCGACGGGCCGTCACGGATCGCCCACGTCCGGCTCAACCGTCCGGACAAGCTGAACTCCCTCACCCTGGAGATCCTCGACGAACTGGTGGCCATCACACACCGGATCCGGAAGGACCGGACGATCCGTGCGGTCGTCCTGTCGGGTGAGGGACGGTCCTTCAGCGCCGGGCTGGACTTCGGCACGGTGATGAAGACACCGGGGGCGATGGCGCTGTCGTTCCTGTCCCGCCCGTGGCGCGGCACGAACCAGTTCCAGGAGGCGTGCTGGGGGTTCCGACGCCTGTCCGTCCCCGTGGTCGCCGCTGTGCACGGCCACTGCTTCGGGGGCGGTCTGCAGCTGGCCCTCGCCGCGGACTGGCGGTTCACCACCGCCGACGCCCAGTGGAGCATCCTCGAGGCGAAGTGGGGCCTGATCCCGGACATGTCGGGCATGCAGACGTTCAAGCAGCAGCTGCCGGCGGACGTGCTGAAGAAACTCACGATGACCGGGGAGGTCTTCGACGGCCGGGCCGCGGTGGAGTACGGGGTGGCCAGTGAGGTCTCCGAGAACCCCCTGCAGGACGCCGAAGCACTCGCCGCCGTGATCGCGACACGCTCGCCAGATTCCGTGGCCTACACCAAGAAGCTCGTCGACGAGACCTGGTCGCGTGGCCCCTACGCCACATTCTTCCACGAGCGCATGCGTCAGTTCCGGCTGCTCGCCGAGAAGAACACCCGGATCGCGCAGAAAGCGGCGACGGAGAAGGTCGCCCCCGTGTTCCGGAAACGGTCGGTCCGCTGAAGGTGTGTCTCTGGGGGGCGTGTCCCTGAGGTCACCCCTCCCAGGTCACCGGCTCATGGCTCAGTAGCCTCGGGTCGGCCAACGCCGTCTCCCCGATCGAGCGGTCGATCCACTCCCGCGCGACGCGGCCCTTCTCCTTGAGCGTCTCGCCCGGCATCTCGCGCAGGGTGACCGCGCCGTCCCTCTTCGCCAACCGCTCGCCCGTGGGCCCGAGCACCAGGGGGACGTGTACGTACTCCACCTCCGGCAGCTCCAGAAGATGCGCCAGGTACGCCTGCCGCGGAGCGGAGCTCAGCAGATCGTCGCCACGGACGACCTGGTCGACACCGGCGAGTGTGTCATCGACGACGACGGCGAGGTTGTAGGCGAAACCGGTGTCCTGCCCGGCACCGCCACGCCGCAGCACCATGTCGTCCACGTCGCCGGTGTGGCACCCGCCCTCGACGGCGAAAGCTTCCCGCACCGTCCACTCACTCACCTGGGCACGCAGCCGCAGCGACGGCACCCGTCCTTCCGCGGCGAGGACGTCCCGTCGGCGCTCCCGCTCTGCCTCGTCAAGGTCCCGGCAGGTGCCGGGGTAGTGCCCGGGGACGACGTGCGGAGCGCGGGCGGCCTCGCGGACGTCCTTCCGGGAGCAGTAGCACTCGTAGACCAGGCCGTCCTCCTGCAGCCGTTCCAGTGCGACGGCGTACCGGTCGACCGTCCCTGACTGCCGCGCCACCGCCCCGTCCCAGGTCAGGCCCACCGACTCGAGGTCCTCCAGCTGACGGTCGGCGGACACCTCGGAGGAGCGGGACGCGTCGATGTCGTCGATGCGCAGGACGAACCCCCGTCCGGTCGTCCTCGCCCACGCCTCGGCGAGCACGGCGGTACGCAGGTTGCCGAGGTGCAGGTCGCCGCTGGGGCTGGGGGCGTAGCGGCCGTTGGCGCGGGGGCCGGACGAGTCAGTCATGGCGTTCAGGATAACCGGACGCTCCCAGGCAGCGTCCAGGGAACGGTTGTAGCGTGGGTGCCGTCCACCTATCCGTCACCAGGCGCATGGAGGCGCTGACATGGGATACTCTCACCAGAACCGATACGACGGCGCCCCGGACCCGGCGGCGCTGTGGAACCTCCTCGAGAACGTGCGGGGGTACCTCCCGTTCCAGGTTCCCTCCCCGGACCAGATCGAGCGGCCGCAGCGCCCGACACGCAGCGTGCACGCCGCGGTCCTCGACGTCCTCTCCCGCGGGCCCCGGCACGGGGGCCAGGTCGTCCGCGAAATCGCGGAGCAGGACGGCAGCGACGCCCCCGGCGCCGCGGACATCTACCCGGAGCTCCAGCTCCTCGTCGACGACGGGCTGGCCACCGTGGCGGAGTCGGACGGCCGTCGCACCTACACCCTGACCGACGCCGGACAGGCCGAGGCCAATGAGTCCGGGGGCTCCGAGGATGACGGCACCCAGACACCGTGGGACGCCTTCTCCCGGCTGTTCGACGGTCGTGGCGAGCTGCCGAAGTCCGGGGTGAAGCTGGGGCAGGCGGTGCACCAGATCGGCATCAGCGGCACCGAGGACCAGCGACGTCGTGCCACCGAGCTGCTCGACGAGACCCGCCGGAAGATCTACGGCATCCTCGCCGAGGACCACGGTGGCGACGACGACTGACCGGCACCTCCGCCGCCGCTACCGGCGCATCACCGCCTTCGGTGTGCGGCTGATGGTACAGATGTGGTGGTTCGAGCTGGTGCTGCCACGTCTCGGACTGCGCAGACTCAGCCAGCGTGGTCAGGAGCAGCGGCTCATCCGCGCCGCCGCGAGATTCCGCTCGCTGGCCCTCGGTCTCGGCGGGTTGATGATCAAGGTCGGCCAGTTCATGTCGACCCGGATCGACATCCTTCCTGCCGGTGTCACCGGTGAGCTCGCCGAACTGCAGGACAAGGTGCCGGCGGAGGGGTTCGCCGCCATGCGCCGGCTCGCGGAGTCCGAACTCGGGATGCCGCTCGACCACGCCTTCGAGGCGATCTCGTCGGAGCCCCTGGCCGCCGCGTCCCTGGGTCAGGCGTACAAGGCCCGGCTGCGGGCCACCGACGCCGCGGAGGCCGGTGTCACCGACGTCGTCGTGAAGATCCAGCGGCCGGGTATCGCCGACATCGTGGAGGTCGACCTGGCCGCGCTACGGCGCATCGCCGGCTGGCTGTCGCGGATCCGGTTCATCGCCGCCCGCGCCGACGTCCCCGCCCTGGTCGAGGAGTTCGCCCGCACCAGCTACGAGGAGATCGACTACCTGCACGAGGCGGCGGAGGCCGAAGCCTTCCGCACGGAGTTGTCCGGTGGCACGGACGCACCGCAGGTCGTGTGGGAACGCAGCGTCCGTCGCGTCCTCACGCTGCAGGACGTCACGGCGATCAAGATCAGCGACACCGCCGGCCTGTGTACGGCAGGCATCGACCCGTCGGACGTGGCAGAGCGACTCGCCGCGTCGATGTTCACCCAGCTCTTCGAGACCGGTCACTTCCACGCCGACCCCCACCCGGGGAACATCTTCGTCACTCCCACCGGTGGGAGAGGTGACTTCCGTCTGACCTTCATCGACTTCGGGATGACCGGCACCGTGGACGATGAACTCAAGGCGCACCTGCAGGACCTCGTCGTCGCCGTCGGCATGCAGGACGGGGCCGGCATGGTGGCCGCGATGAAGCAGCTCGGGGTACTGCTCCCGACCGCGGACACCGCGGAACTGCAGGTGGCGGTGACCGAGCTCTTCGCCCGCTTCGGCGGGATGGGGGTGATGGACCTGCAGCACGTCGACCCCCGGGAGTTCGAGGACTTCGCCCGGCGGTTCCGTGATGTCATCCGCTCGCTGCCGTTCCAGCTCCCGGAGAACTTCCTGCTGATCATGCGGGCGGTGTCGATGCTCTCCGGGCTGTGCTCCACCCTGGACCCCCGGTTCAACATCTGGGATTCGGTAGAGCCCTTCGCGGCGCGACTGATCCGGGAGCGGGCCGGTTCCTCGGCGAAGGACCTGGCACGTCGTGCGCTCACGACGACGGCGACCACGGCCCGGGTGCTCGGCCGCCTGCCCCGACGCCTGGACAACGCGATCACCATGATCGAGAGCGGCGACCTGTCCGTCAATACCCCGCAGGTCGAGCGGCAACTCAAACGTCTGGAACGTGCGGCGGTACGTGTCGTCGCCGCGATCATCTTCGTCGGACTGGTCATTGCCGGCGCGGTACTCCGCGGCAGCGTCCCGGCAGTCGGCACGGCCATGATGGTCGTCTCCGTCCTGCCGTTGCTCTACGCACTGGTCGGCGGTCGCGGGGCGGGCTGACCCCCCACGACCGTCGGTGGCCACGCCCACACGGCATCCGCCGCAGTGAATAGAACACACGTTCGATAAAGGACGTTCTTCCGGTTTTCGTGTCGGCCCTCTGCGATACAGTGTTCGTATCCGAGGAGGGGACACCATGACCAGCACCCACACCACCGAACCCACCACCGGCAAGACCTACACCACCCTGGCCAACCAGTACGCCGTGGCGGTCAACACCGCCGAACTCGACCTGGTGGCCTTTTTGACCACCATCCCAGAAGACACCCGTCACTCCACCGCCCTGGCCGTACGACGCAGAACACCGCGCGAAGCCCACCGCTACACCCACGCCGCCGACCTGGCGGCACGCATGCCCGACCTGTTCTCCTCCCTACGCACCGACGGGCGCTATTCGGTCGATCACCTGGATGCTATCTGGACCCGGATCAACCGGCACACCCGCGCCCTGGCCACCACCGGAGCACAGATACCCACCACCGTCGACGCTGTCGATGCCGCTGTCGCCCTGGGTGTGGCCAACTGGATCCAAAACACCGGCATCACCTGCCACACCGCCCTGGCCGACGTCACCGACGAAGTCCTGTGCCGAGTGGCCCCACTGATCGTGGAGACCACCGAGACACAAGAGGCCGGCGCTGTGTCGTTGACCCGCCGGGGCACCCGGCTGACCCTGGACTGCGGCAGTCAGCTCACCGCCGAGGCGGTGTGGTCGGCGATCAGCACCGCAGCCCTGGAGATCCGCCGGGAAACAATGACAGAGAAGACGGAGAGGACCCAGGTTGTCCCGCAGACCCCGTCAGCGCCGGTGATGGCCCACTGCCGTGGGCAGGTCGTCCTCAGCCTGCTCGGCGGACACCGTGACCAGTTGACCGTCACCGTGAACGCCTACCAGACCCACCCGGACCAGCCGTGCTACATCCTGGGCAGCGGATGGGCCAGCCCCACCACCGGCGCAGAACTCACCGCCCTGGCAACCCGGGTACGCGAACTGCCCGAGGCTGCGGAGATCCCCGATACCACCGCCTACCGGTTCACCACCGTGCAGAAAGCCTGGATCCAGGGCCGCGACGGGCACTGCCGCTTCCCCGGCTGCCTGGTGCCCGCTGACGGCTGCGAGCACGACCACCTGGTCAACTCCCCACACACCGACCCAGGAAGTGACGGGCCGACCAGTGTGGCCAACGGGATCAGTCTGTGCCGGACCCACCATATGCTGAAAACCGCCCGAGTCTGGCACCCCACCAGTCTGGATGACGCGGTCACACTGCACTGGGCCGGGCCCGGCGGGATACACACCACCACCGTCGCCGCCGGGCCACTGTCACCGGTGAGGCACCCCGACTGACCCCCGCCCCACAGGCAGGCGGGGCCCAGGCACACGTACTCGACGGTCACCACCCCTGACCGCCGAGCACACCAGCACGCCCGTAGTAACTCAGTCGACCTTGATGACGAGTTTCCCGAAGTTCCTGCCTTCGAGCATGCCGATGAAGGCGTCGGGGGCGTTGTCGAAGCCGTCGACGACCTGCTCCCGGTACGCGATCGACCCATCGGCGACCTTCGGCCCGATCTCAGCGAGGAACTGCGGGTAGTACTCCTCGGCGAACTCGGTCTGGATGAATCCACGGATCAGCAGACTCTGCGACAGGATGGTGCCCATCACCCGCGGCAGTCTGTCGCGCTCCCCCACACCGGTGGCGTTGTACTGGGCGACCAGGCCGCACACCGGCACGCGGGCGAACTTGTTCAGCAGCGGAAGAACGGCGTCCCATACCGCGCCGCCGACGTTCTCGTAGTACACGTCGACGCCGTCGGGGCAGGCCTCCGCGAGTTTCCCGGCGAAATCGGGGGCACGGTGGTCCACCACCGCATCGAAACCGAGCTCGTCACGGACGAAAGCGCACTTCTCCGGGCCTCCGGCAATACCGACGGCGCGGGCCCCGGCGAGTTGGGCGAGCTGCCCGACCATCGAGCCGACGGGGCCGGACGCCGCGGCGACGGCGACGGTCTCCCCCCTCTTCGGCTGGCCGATGACCTTCATCCCGGAGTAGGCCGTGAACCCGGGCATCCCCAGCACACCGAGGGCGGCTGTCGCCGGGGCACCGTGAGTCTGCAGGGTCCGGACGTGCGTCGCCGGGACCACGGCGTGGGTGCACCACCCGGTGTGCGCCTGGACGAGGTCGCCGACTTCGAAGTCGGGGTGACGCGAGACGGTCACCTCGGCGACGGTCTCCCCCGTCATGACTCCGTCGACGGGGACGGGCGCGGCGTAGGACTTCGCCGCACTCATCCGCCCCCGCATGTAGGGGTCCAGGGAGAGGTACTGCACCTTCAGTTCCAGTTCACCATCGCCGACCTGCGGCAACGTCACTTCCTCGGTGCGGAAGTTCTCCGCGGTCGGCGCCCCCTCCGGGCGGCTGGCGAGGACGATCTGGCGTGCGGTGGTCATGGAGGCATCTCCTTGATGGGGTCGGGACCGGAGTTCGTTTCTCCGCCCGCCGAGGGTAACCACCGAACCTGTCAACGGCACACAGGACGGGAACAGGACTCCGATAGACTCGACCACCATGACTGAGTCCGCCGTCCCCCCGGCCCCCACAGCTACCGACACCACCTTCGAGCTCGGCAGCCGCGTGGGCACCGTCGACGGCGCATCCGCCCACGGACGCACCGGTGTGATCCACACACCGCACGGTGACATACGCACGCCCGCCTTCATCCCCGTCGCGACGAAGGCGACGGTGAAGACCCTGACCCCGGAGCAGGTCCGGTCGACGGGTGCGGAGGCGGTGCTGTCGAACGCCTACCACCTCTACCTTCAGCCGGGCGAGGACATCGTGGACACCGCCGGCGGGGTCGCGGCGTTCGAGAACTGGCACGGCCCGACGTACACCGATTCCGGCGGATTCCAGGTCATGAGCCTGGGCGTCGGGTTCAAGAAGGTCCTCGCGATGGATGTCGCGAACCTCACCGAGGGCGACATCCGCGCGGCGAAGAAGGAGCGCATGGCCCTGGTCGACGAGGACGGCGTGGACTTCCGCAGCATCATCGACGGGTCGAAGCACCGGTTCACCCCGGAGAAGTCGATGCAGATCCAGCACGGACTCGGCGCGGACATCATGTTCGCCTTCGACGAGCTGACCACCCTGGTCGACACCCGGACCTACCAGGAGGAGTCGGTGGAGCGGACCCACCGGTGGGCCCGCCGCTGCCTGGTCGAGCACGACCGGCTGACCCGCGAACGCACCCACCGTCCACTGCAGTCGCTGTGGGGTGTGGTGCAGGGCGCGCAGTACGAGGACCTGCGCCGCAAGGCCGCACGCGGTCTCGTGGACCTCTCGACCGAGGCGCAGGACGCCGGTCTCCGTGGCTTCGGCGGCTTCGGGATCGGCGGTGCCCTGGAGAAGGAGAACCTCGGTGTCATCACCGGCTGGGTCTGCGATGAACTGCCGGACGACAAGCCCCGCCACATGCTGGGGATCTCGGAGCCGGACGACCTGTTCACCGCCATCGCCGCGGGAGCGGACACCTTCGACTGCGTGGCGCCGACCCGGCTGGCACGTCGCGGCGGGGTGTACACGCTGGACGGCCGGCTGAACCTCATGGCGGGACGCCACCGCCGTGACTTCATCCCGATCGACGCCGGACTCGGCGGCTACGTCTGCGAGAACTACACCCGGGCCTACATCCACCACCTGCTGCGTGCGAAGGAGTTCCTGGCGGGGACGCTGTGCACCCTGCACAACATCCACTTCATGGCCACGCTGACCCGCAACATCCGGACCTCCATCGAGGAGGGCCGGTTCGAGGAGTACCGCGACGAGTTCCTCGGCCGCTATTACGCGGACACTCCCCCGGAACTGCGCGGACGCCAGCCCTGATCCTCACGTATCGCGCCTCAGAACAGCTCCAGGGCCTCCGCGAGCATACGGTGCCCCTGGCGCTCGAAGGCGCGGTCCCCGACCTCCCGCGCCCAGACTGCCGTCCCCACCGCTTCCCGGACCTGGTTGACCGCCCACGTGCGCGGATCCCGGGGGTCGGAACCGTACCCCTCCAGAAAAGCCTGCTCAAGATGGGGGCGTCCCCGCCACTGCTGCACAGCGAGCCGGCCCAGATCCGATTCCGCACTCCGGACGTCGAAACGTCCGAAGTCGATGATCTTCAGTGTGGCGCCGTCGATCAGCCAGTTACGCGGCTGCCAGTCACCGTGTGTGGGGACCCGACGGGCAGGGGCCACCTGCGCGGCGCGTCGGGCGCTGTCGGCAAGCACCTGCCTGACCGCGCGCACGGTGTTCGCGCTGATCCGGTGGTTACGGTCGAGGAGTACCAGTGTCTTGGCCGTCATCCGTGACTCGTAGTCCGGGGAATCCATGCTCTCCGGCACCGGCTGCCGGTGGATCTCCGCCAGCAGCGCACCCGCCTGCCGGTGGACGCCCGGATCGTACTCGGCATCCGTCCCCTCGACCAGCTGACCATCGAGATAGTCGACGGCGACCACGTTCAGGTTCCGGTCGGCGGCAAGGACCGCGCCGACAGCTCCACGGCGGAGGAGAACAGTGGGCATGGTCCGCCGTCCCGTGATCTCCCGCCCGATATGTTTGTTCCGCCTACCGGCTGCCTTAACGATGATCGCCTGCCCGTTTGCCTCGGTGTGGAGTACGCGGGTGTCCGTCAATCCCCAGGACAGGTCCTCGACCAGCACGACAGACGGACACCGTCCGGCAATGCCTCTGACCTACCAGTTGTCACACCACAGCATGCTGTGCCGTCTCTCCTGTGTCCACCCTACTACCCGAGGAGTACCGACCATGGCCCACCTGGACCTGATGAAGACCCGCAAACGCACCTACGCCGCGGCGGGGGCGTTCGAACTCGCCGCACGCAGCGGCCTCGACCGCCGCACCCGCCTGCTCGTCGAACTCCGCGCCTCCTTCCTCAACGGATGCCGTTTCTGCATCGGCATGCACTCCGACGAGGCCCTCAAGCACGACTTCGGCCAGGACTGGATTGATGCGGTCCGGAACTGGACACCGGACGGGACCGACGCCCGCTTCAGCGCGTCCGACGACCTGGTCCTCGCGTTCACCACCGCCGGCACCCGGCTCAGCGAGGACGCCGACTTCGACGTCGACCTCCAGGAGAAGGTGCTCGAGGAGTTCGGGGAGAAGACCACCGGCGCACTGATCAGCGAGATCGCGGCGATCAACATGTGGAACCGGCTCGGCGTACTCTCGCAGAAATGACGGCTTCGCACACCTGGTCCCGGGAACGACCACGTCTGCTCGGCCTCGCCTACACCGTGCTCGGAACCTGGGAGGATGCCGAGGACGTGGTGTCCGAGGCATGGTTGCGCCTGCACCGGGCCACGGGGACCGCGCAGGAACCGCGGGACGTCGCCGCCTGGCTGACCGTCGTGGTGTCCCGCCTGGCCCTCGACGCCGCGACCACCGCGGCACGACACCGGGAGACCTACGTCGGCCCCTCGCTACCCGAGGTCGTCGTACAGGACGCTGACCCGGCCGACCGGCTCGTCCTCGGCGAAGGCGTCGACCTGGCGTTCGTCCGGATCCTCCAGTCCCTGCGTCCCGTGGACCGGGTGGTCGTCGTGCTCGCCGACGTCGCGGGGATGGCCCACCAGGAGATCGCGGAGGTGGTCGGCAGCACGCCGTCCGCGACGCGGCAACGTCTGCGGCGGGCCAGGACGGCGCTGGCCACACCACCGGCGGACGGACCCGTCCCCCGACTGGCAGAACGGTCGCACCTGGATGCCCTCGCCGCCGCCCTCGATGACGGCGACCTCCCCTCGCTCATCGAGCAGCTCTCCGAGGGCTGCGTCCTGTGGACCGACTCCGGCGGCCTCACGAAGGCCGCCCGCAACCCGGTCCACGGCAGCGACCGGGTCGGACGGTTCCTCGCCGGCCTCGTCGGCAAGTACGGCATGCCGCGGGTCTCGGTGGTCGACACCGTGGCCGGGCCGGTGCTGCGCGCCGTCTCTGCGGACATGACCCGCGTCATCGCCCTCGAGACCGATGAGACCGGTGGGGTCACCGGGATCCAGATCCAGCAGAACCCCCACAAAGTCAGGACGGCACGGGATGTCACCTGAGCCACCGCCGGGGTCACGGAACGGCTCCGGAATGACCCCTGCGGTGGCTCAGATTCACTTCTCCGGTGCGTCCTCCATCCGCCGGACCTTCCCGGAGGCGTAGGCGTCCTCCAGCTTCGCGCCCTCGACGTCCACCGACGGCAGAATCCGGTCCAGCCAGCGCGGCATGTACCAGGTGGCGCGTCCGCACAGGAACATCAGGGCGGGGATCAGGGTCATGCGGATGAAGAAGGCGTCGAACAGCACGCCGACGCCCAGGGCGAAGCCGAAGATCTGGATGAACGGCAACGGCTGGGCGATGAAGGAGGCGAAGACGCAGATCATGATCAGCGCCGCGGCCGTGACCACCTTGGCACCGAGTCCGAAGCCACCGATCACCGAGTCCTCGACGGCGTTGTACCTGCTGGTCTTCGCCGCCTCGTGACTGTGCAGGGTGAAGCGCTCCCTCATCCGGGACACGATGAACACCTGGTAGTCCATCGCCAGGCCGAAGGTGACACCGATGAGGAAGATCGGCATGAAGCTGATCAGGGGGCCGGGAGAGTTGATCAGGCCCCAGAGCCCCTCCTGCCAGAACAGCACGGTCACGCCGAAGGCCGCTCCCACGGACAACAGGAACCCCGCGGCGGCCATGACCGGCACCATGAGCGACCGGAAGACCATGAGCAGCAGCACCAGTGCCAGGCCGACGACGAGGGCGAGGTAGACCGGCATCGCGTCGGACAACCGGTCGGTGACGTCCTGCTGGATCGGGACCAGGCCGGTGATGCCCATGTCCACCCCGGTCTCGTTCTCCAGGACCTCCTGCTGGGTCCGGAGCTGCTGGATCAGTTGTGCGGTGCGTTCGTCGGTCGGGCCCGTCTCCGGGGTGACGAGGATCTGCGCGGTCGACCCGTCCTCGGACGCGGCGATCAGCTGCGAGTGCTTCACGCCGACGTTGTTGCCCAGCCGGTCCTTGACGGTGACGAACGCGGCCTGGGCCGGTTCGATCCCGCTGGAGACCAGCGGTGCCAGGGCGGCGGAGTCGGGGTTGACGTCGTCGGTGTTGACGATGACGAGGAACGGTGAGTTTCGGCCCGGACCGAAGCCTTCCTCCAGCATCTCCGCGGACTGGCGCTGGGTGCTGTCCACCGGGGAGGTCTTGTCGGACGGCAACGAGAGCTGCAGGTTCATCGCCGGCAGGGTGAGCAGCACCAGGGAGACGATCACGATGAGCAGGAACCCGCCGGGGGCACGGTGGACGAGCTGCACCCACCGGGTTCCGAAGGACACGCGTGCCTTCTTCTCGTGCTGCCCACGGGCCCGCCGCCGGGAGCCTCTGCTCCCGGAGGCCAGCGACGCCGCCACCGCGTCGTCGGCCTCCTCGACGGTCATGCCCTCGCGGACCTTCGCCCCGGTCGCCGCATCCTTGCGGAAGACGCGGCCGCCGAAGGCACCGAACAGGGCAGGCACCAGGGTGAGCGCCACGAAGACGGAGAGCAACACCGTCGCCGCGGCGGCGTAGCCCATGTAGGTGAGGAACTCGATGTTCGCCACGCGTAGGCCGACCAGGGCGATGATCACGGTCAGCCCGGCGAAGACCACGGCCGAGCCGGCGGTTCCCACCGCCAGGCCTGTGGCGTCGGGCCGGGAGCGACCGTGCCGGAGTTCATCGCGGTAACGGCTCATGATGAACAGGGCGTAGTCGATGGCGACGGCCAGGCCCAGCATGATCCCCAGCACCGGGGTGATGTTGTTCAGCGGGACGAAGGCGGTCGCACCGGTGATGCCGAGGGCCCCGATGCCCACACCGACGACCGCGCTGATCAGCGGCATACCGGCGGCGATGAGTGAGCCGAAGGCGATGAACAGGATGACGAACGCGGCCAGCAGGCCGATCGCCTCACTGATCGGTTCGATGACGATGGGGTCACCGAAACCGGCGCCGCCGGCCTCCGCCTTCAGCCCGGCGTCGCGGGCGATGTCGAGTGCCTCGTTGACGGCGTCCTTGTCCGCGGTGGTGACGTCGGCGGGAAGGTCGACGTCGAAGGCGAAGGACGTGGTGCCGGTCCGCCCGTCGGGGCTGAGGGTGGCGACGTTGGCGGCGTCGGCCTCGGCGACGTCACGCGGCAGCCCCATCTCGGTCGAGGTGTCGATGACAAGCCGGGACTGCTGCTCGTTGGTGTCGACCGGATTACCGAAGGACGAGTCGTCCCCGAAGTCGTCGACGGTGGTACGGACGGCCTCGACGACCTCGTCGAGGACACCCATGTACTTCTCGTCGCTGAGCCTCTCCCCCTCCGGTGCCTGGAACACCAGGTTCACGTCGGACGCCTCGGCGGGGTTGTCCGTGCCGGGGAACTCGTCCATGAGCATCCGGGTGGCGTGCTGGGACGGCACCCCGTCGATGCTGAAGACGTCGTTGTAGCCCTTCTGGATCACCAGCGACCCGCCACCGACGGCGGCGAGCAGGACCGCCCAGATCCCGATGACGAGCCACCGCCTCAGGTAGGACCACCGGCCGAGCCGGAACAGGAAAAGAGCCACGGAGAGGCCAGCCTTCCACGTAGGAGCACAGTGCGAGAGACAATCCTAGCCCGTGCCGCCGGCAGATGACCCACCGACAGAAAAACCCTCCCGGTCTCCCGGGAGGGTTTTCCACTGGCGGTGGCGGAGGGATTTGAACCCCCGGTCGCTGTTACACGACGCTCGCTTTCGAGGCGAGTACCTTCGGCCGCTCGGTCACGCCACCGCCGACAAAGCTACATCACCTGCACCCCGTCGGGCAAAACGCGGGATGCTACTTGCCGGACAGCTTGTCGAGTCCGCCCTTCAGCGTGTTCTTCGCCTTGTCCGCCTTGTCTCCGTCGGTGACCTTGTCGATGACCTCTCCGGCCTTCTTCTCGACCTGGTCACGGTTGTCGTTGACGGCCTTCTTGGCCTTGTCCGCCAGTCCTCCGAGATCCATGGTGTCCACCCTTTCCGTTGGGGACGTCAATCTGAGTCGTACTCTGACGAGAACCAAGAATAGATGCTCAGCGCCGTCCGCGGAAGAACCCGCGGACACGCTCCTCGCACTCGTCCACCAGCACGCCGCCGCGCACGGCGACGGTGTGCAGCGGCGACTCCCGGGCCACGTCGACCACGGACCCGCAGGCCCCGGTCCGCGGCTCGTAGGCGCCGAAGACGATCCGTCCGACGCGGGCACCGACGGCGGCACCGGCGCACATGGCGCACGGTTCCAGGGTGACGACGAGGGTGCAGTGCTCCAGCCGCCACGCGTCGCCGAGCGCCGTCGCCGCGGCACGCAGGGCGAGCACCTCGGCGTGGGCGGTGGGGTCGGCGTCCGCTTCCCGACGGTTCGTGGCACAGGCGAGTTCCCGGCCGTCGGGGTCGAGGACGACGGCCCCGACGGGGACGTCGCCGTCCGGTGTGGACGCGGCGACGGCGAGTGCCCGCCGCATCAGGGCGTCGTCCCGGGTCTCGCCGGCGGACCGGGGCAGACCGGAGCCGGTCACTCCCACCCGGTGTACCCGAGGCTGTCGAGGATCTCCGCGAGGTCGTCGTCGAACCCGAGTTCCTCGGCGACACGCATGAGCTGCTCGGTGGCGAGCATGTCGCCGTCGTCGAGGATGACCGACAGGACCTGGTCGCTGACGCCGAGGTCGGTGAGGATGTCGAAGTCGCCGTCGGGCCAGGGGGCGTCGGGGTCGTCGGCGTCGTCGATGTCCTCGTCGGTGGGGCCGTCGACGTCGAGTTCGGCGAGGATGTCACGGGCGAGGTCGATGCCGGGTTCGTCGTCGTCCTCGACGACGACGGAGGCGTCGCTGAGCAGCAGCTGGGGCCCGCGGGGACCGGGGCGCACCAGCGCACACCAGTCGTCCTCGACGCAGACCATGCCGAGCAGCACACCGGCGGCGCGCAACCGGCCGAGGTCGGCGAGCAGGGGCGGCAGACCGCCGGGGACCTTCTTCTGCAGGACGCGCAGGCGCCACGACGCGCCGCCGGAGTCACCCTCGGCGAGTTCGGCTGCGACGACGAATCCACTCATGGTCGCTAACCGTAGTCGCCCTGTGCCACACTTGAAAGGTGAACACCGTGTCCCCGTCCCCCGCCGCCGCGTCCCCCCGCCCCGTCTGTGTGCTCGGCCTGGGTCTGATCGGCGGCAGCCTGGTACGCGACCTGCGCGGAGCAGGCCGTCCGGTGTTCGGGTGGAACCGGTCGCAGGCCACGGTGGAGGCTGCCGCGGCCGACGGTGTCGACGTCTCCGGCGACCTGGTGGGCACGCTGCGCCGCGCCGCGGAACAGGACGCCCTCCTCGTGCTGGGAGTCCCCGTCCCCGCCCTGCCGTCGCTGCTGGAGGCGGTCGCCGAGCATGCCCCGGACTGCGGACTGACCGATGTCGTCAGCGTGAAGGGGGACGTCCTGTCGCTGGTCACCGACCACGGTCTGGCGGGACGCTACGTCGGCGGGCACCCGATGGCCGGCACGGCGGACTCCGGCTGGGACGCCACGATGTGTGGGCTCTTCCGGGACGCGGTGTGGGTGGTCACCCACGACAACGCGCGGGACGACCCGGCCTGGGTCGACGTCTGGCGTCGGGTGGTGGAGATGGCGGTGTCCACCGGTGCGGTCGTCGTGCCGGCACGGACCGCGGCGCACGACGGCGCGGTCGCCCGGGTCTCCCACCTGCCGCACGTCCTCGCCGAGGCGCTGTCGGTCACCGCGGACCAGGGGGGCGCGCTGGCGTTGTCCCTGGCGGCCACGAGCTTCCGCGACGGCACGCGGGTGGCGGGCACGGCACCGCACCTGGTGCAGGCGATGTGCGAGAACAACCGGAAGGCCCTGGTCACCGCACTGGACGAGACGCTCGCCCTGCTGACCTCCGCGCGGGACGCCCTCGCCGACCCCGCCGGCGACCTCGGCCAGATCACCCGTGACGGCCACGACGCCCGCCTGCGGTACGAGGCCCGCGCCGGGCGGACGCGGGAGGCCCCGTCCGCCCGGCCGATGATCCGCGTCCGGCCGGGGGCACCGGGGTGGGTCGGGCAGCTGCACTACGCCGAGACCCTCGGCGCGCAGATCAGTATCTTCTAGCCTGCCTGGCACTCCGCGGCGCCGCCGGTGGCGGAGGACTCGTCGACCAGGGGTGCGATCCGCCGGGCCATCTCGGCGACCGCCGCCCGGGCGGTCTCCTCCTGCCCGTCCTCCGGGATCACCGCGACGGCGACGGGCACCTGGGCGTCGACGGGGCCGACGAGCCCGAACTCCCGCAGGATGAAGCTGCCGTCGGCGGTGTCGCCCCAGCCACCCTTCACCCGGGAGCCCTCGAGCTGGGCGAGTCCGGTGCTGTGCTCCTCGGCGAGCCGTCCCATCGCGTCGAGGGGCTGCTCGGAGCCCAGCACGCAGGCCATGCGGTTGGCGAAGATCGTCTGGTGGTCGAGGGTCCAGCCGATGTCACCGAAACCCTCGTAGTCGTCGCGGCTCCAGTCGGCGGTGGTGTCGGTCGGGTCACCGCCCTGGCTCAGCACCCCGCCGAGCGCGGCGGCGGCCTCGTCGTCGGTGCCCAGCGTCTCCCAGAGCCGCAGGGCCGCGTCATTGTCCGAGACGGTGATGGCCTGGTCGATGTCGCCGGTCAGCTCCTCGACGGGCCGGCCGTCGCGCAGGGCCTTCTGCACCGCGGCCACCGACACCGGGACCTTGATCGACGACAGTGCCGGGGCCTCCTGGATCTCACCGACGTGCACGATTCCGCCGCCGGCGCGCATCGTCGCCCCGGCGGTCACGCCGAACTCGCCCTCGATCTCCTCGGTGAGCCCGGCCAGCGCGACGCGGATGTTCTCCGCCTCCTCCTCCGAGGTCGGTGCCGAGGACGCGGCGACGTCCTGTTCGAGCGCCCGGCGGTTGCGCTCCGCCTCGTCACCGTCGTCCGCGGCGAGACCGTTGAGGAAGACGGCCACGCTCAGGATCGCGAGCAGCAGCCCGCCGACGACCCAGAGACTCCGCTGGTTCGCCGGTCGCGGACCTGCCCCCTGACCGGTCGCCGGCGCACGGTGATGCGTGCCCGTTGTTCTCCCTGACTTCGCTGCCCTGCGTACCACAGCCTCCGACACTAGCCCACGACGTGGCGATGTCAGCAGTCGCCGTCCGTGGCCACCCCGTGAGCACCGCGGACGGTGTCCCGCAGCGCCTCGGCCACCTGGTTCAACACCGCCTGCGCCGAGGCGTAGCTACCGTCGGGCGCGGTGGCGGCCACGGCGACAGGCACCACCGTGCCGTCGTCGGCGGGGACCAGTCCGAACTGACGGACCAGGTAGGTGCCGTCCTCCCCCGGCCCCCAGCCGCCCTTGAACCGGGCGCCGTCGAACTGCCCGAGCCCGTAGGACTGGTCGACACCCACCTGCCCCATGGCCTCGAGGACCGGGGCCGAACCGGTGACACAGCGCAGCCCCGACGCGAAGACCGCCTGGTCGTCGAGGCTCCAGGTGGTCTGACCGAAGGTGCTGAACTCGGCACGCCGCTTCTCGGCGGGCACGGTGGTGGACGTGTCCCCGCCCTCGCGCAGGACGTCCTGCACGGCCGCGGCGGCGTCCGCCGGATCCCCGAGGGACGCCCAGAGCGCGTCGGCGGCGGCGTTGTCGGAGACGGTGATCGCCTGGCGCATCTGGGCGGTGATCTCCTGGTCGCCCGGGGCGTTGTTCAGCGCGGCGACGGCCAACGGGACCTTGCTCGTGGACCATGCGGCGTCGGCGAGGCCGGCCAGCGACCCGCCGGAACGCCGTTCACCGTCGTCGAGCAGGACGACCCCGACGCTGCCGTCGGACTCGGGGACCTCCACCGTCCCGCCGTCACCGGGAGGTCCGGGAGGCGGCGCCGTGGACGTGGCACCGCCCGTCGTCGGCGCCGGGCCCGTGGTCACCACCGCCGTGTCGGACGAAGGTGCCGGGGTGCCGGTCGGTTCGTCGCGGTCGACCTCGCCGATGACGCAGCCGCTCAACAGCAACGTCGCCATGAGCCCGGAGGCGGCCCACCCCGCCCGGCTACGCAATGTAGACATTCGCGTTGTTCCCGCCGGCGCAGTGAACGTAACTTCCTTCGTCGGTGCACGTCATCGTGTAGCTGTCGCCGGTGACGGGACTACGGACGTCGATGGTCTGGTCGGTCTCGCGGTTGTCGAGGTACGCGGCGACGAAGGCGTCCCGGACAGCCTGGGCGAACTCGTCGCTGGTGTAGTTGTCGCCGGAGGGCGGGGACTTGTACACGGAGTTGAAGTCGCCGGTGGGGTCGTTGCCGCGGGCCGCCTCGTTCACCGGTTCCGCACCGGACGGCAGGTTCGGCCGGTCGGGCCGGGCGGCACTGCTGGTCTCCGGGCTCGTTTCCGGGCTCGTTTCCGGGCTCGTCTCCTCACTGGTCGACGGGGCGGCCTGACTGGTCATCGCTCCCGGCGCGGCGGTGTCACCACCGGAGCCGAAGAGGTCGTCCCACTTCCAGACCAGCAGGGCGGCGACGAGGACGATGATCAGCACCGGGATGACCACCAGGAGGATCCGCCCGGCCGAGCCGCCGCCCGTGTTCCCCGGCGGCGTCCCCGGCTGCGGGGCGGTCTGCGGGGCGGTCTGCCGGCCCCAGTCGGGTTGGCCGCCGGCGGCCTGACCCCACTGCGGGTAGGGGTCCTGTCCGCCGTCGCGGCGTCCCCAGCCGTCGTTGTCAGCCATCGTCAGCCCTTACCTCTCCACACACAGAATTCTTCGGTGAGATTCAGTGTAGGGCACCGGCGCGGTGCGTGAGGCAGCCGTCCGGCGGCAGGACCGCCCGGTAGCTGTGCCGTGTCCCCGGTGTCGACGACGCCGAGCCCGGCAGGTCGGCCAGGACACCGGCCGCCGCCACCGGATCGGCGAGCAGCCGCAGGCTCAGGCGTGCCACCGGATCATCGGCGTTGACCTGGTCGACGGTGCACCGGTCGACCCGCGGTGCCGCGACCGTGCCGGGACGGCCCTGCCACAGCTGCGCCGCCACCGGTGCCGTCACCGCCTCCACCGCGGCCATCCCCGCCCCGACACCGAGGCTCTGGCCCTGTACGACGACGTCCGGACGACCACCGGACGGCAGGCCGGAGACCCGGTCGACGACCTCCTGGAGCAGTGCCGTCGCCGACGCCTCCGCCAGGTCCGGGCGCATCAGGTACGCCACCGCAGACGGTGTGTGCGCGTAACGGACGGACACCGTCGCCACGTCGCCGCCGGCCCAGTCCTCGACGGCCTCGACCTGCTCCGGGTCGACCCAGCCGGAGCCTGTCGGCAGGGCGACCACCACCACGTCCTTGGAGAACCCGCCGTCCGCGACGAGCGTGTCGACGGTCCTGCGTGCCGCGGCAGCGGCGTCCTGCCCGGGGTAGTCACCGTAGACACGCACCGCGCCCACCGGGGAGGTCTCGGTGAGGACGTCACGGGGGTGCTGCATCAGCGGCCCCTCGTCGAACATCCACCACGTCATCCCGGCCAGTGGGCCCGCCGCCTGCCAGAGGAGGAGTCCGACCAGGAGGAGCACCCAGCGTCGCGGTGTCCGCTCCCGTCCGGACACCGGTGCGTCCTGCTGCATCACCACGGGAACCACTCCTCCACCGGAGCACCGTTGTGCTGTCGCAGCGTGTTCGCGGCGACGGCGGCATGGGCGACACCGGCCATCGCCCGGCACCCGGCGGCACCGTCGCAGGACGCGCGCATCTGCTCGGCCATCTGCCGGTCGAGGTCACGACGGGTGTGCGCCGGGATCGACTCACCGGTGCGGTCGGCGACGCGCAACAGGTCGTAGCCGAGGTCGTGGGTCATGCAGGCGGGTTCGAAGGACTCCGGGAGCGGGACCGGCGAGGAACAGTCACCGTCGGGGTTCATGGCGTGCCCGTCCTGCGTGCCCGGCCGGTAGCCGAGTTCGGCGACGAGCTCCTCGGAGAAGTAGGACGTCCCCGTCGCCCCGGCGGCGAGGGTGTCGGCGGCGTCGACCGCGCCGACGGTGCCGACGCTGCCCGTCGCCGTGCGGGGCTCCGCCGCCGACCCGACGGGCGGGGCGACTGCCCCGGCGGCAAGGACGGTGGCGGCGAGCGATACGGAGGCGAGGATTCTTCTGCGGCGTGTCATGCGGCGTGTCATGGTCCGGAACGCTAGGCAGCGCCATCCGCCGCCCGGATCCCTCCGCAGGGTGATTGTCGATCTCACTCTCCAGGGGGATCCGGGGGACCCGCGGCCCGACTAGCGTCTCCCCCATGAGACGCACGAAGAGCCCGTCCCGCCGCACCGCCGCCATCCTCGCCCCGGTCGCCCGACCCGTGCGGCACGCCGTGGACCGAACCGCGGCCCACGCCGGTGTGCCCCCGCTCGTCCTGTTCCTGACCGTGGTGTTCACCGGGATCCTCTTCGCCACCGCGTGGCCGACCTACTTCGTGACCCACTCGCTGCACCCGGCGATCGTCCCGCTGCTGGCGGTGCTGGGGACGTGGCCGGTCCTGGCGTCACTGTGGCACCCCTGGCCGTCGTGGCTGATGGTGGCGCTGGCCTGCCTGGTGAGCGTGCCGCTGCGCGGCGAGCCGGGGTTCATGCTCGGCTGGCCGGTGCCGTTCCACCTCGCCCTGGCGTTCACCCTGGCGGTGGTCGTCGTGCGCGGTCCCCGGGACGCCGTCGCCGCCGCCGTGGCCGGCACGGTGGTGCTGATGCTCTTCAACCCCGGGGAGGTCGTCGTCGGCTGGGTCGTCGGGGCACTGGTGTGGACGCTGGTGTGCCTGCTGCTGCGCTGGCTGCTGGCGTCCCGGCGGGACCTGCGCCGCGAGGAGACCCGGACCAGCGAACAGTCCGAGATGCGGGTCATGGCCGAGGAGCGCAACCGGCTGGCCCGGGACCTGCATGACGTCGTGGCCCACCAGATGTCGATGATCGTGGTGCAGGCGCAGTCCGCCCCCTACCGGCTGCAGGGGGTCACCCCGGCGATCCACGCCGAGTTCGACTCCCTGTCCGACACCGCCCGCGAGGCACTCAACCAGGTCCGCGAACTGCTCGGCGTGCTGCGCAGCGACGCCGAGTCCGGGACCACGACCCCGGTGGGCACCGACCAGATCGGGCCGACACTGCAGGCCGCACGTCGGGCGGGGATGGACGTGACCTGGTCGCCGCAGACCGTCGACCCGGTGGTCGCCGCGCTCGACGACACCACCGGTGTCGTCCTGCACCGCGTCCTGCAGGAGTCCCTGGCGAACGCCTCGCGCCACGCCCCCGGCGGCACGGTGCTCGTGGACCTGGAGCTGGAGGACGGCTGGGCCACGCTCACCGTCGACAACGGTCCGGCGGCCGCCGGCGCGATCGTCCCGCCGGAGCACAGCGGTGGCGCGGGGATCCAGGGCATGTCGGCCCGGGTGCGCGCCGTCGGCGGCACCTTCACCGCGCTGCCCGCCGCGGACGGCGGATTCACCGTCACCGCGGGCGTGCCCCTCCCCACCCGGTAACGTGACGGCCATGCCCGCCCACACCCCACAGTCCGACACCACGGTGCTCGTCGTCGACGACCAGGCGATGGTGCGCCAGGGGTTCGCCGCCCTGCTGAACTCCCGCGAGGGCATCACCGTCGTCGGGGACGCCGCCGACGGTGCGCAGGCCGTCGACCAGGTCACCCGCCTGCGGCCCGACGTGGTGTTCATGGACGTCCGCATGCCGGTGATGGACGGCCTCGAGGCCGCCCGCCGCATCCTGTCCCTCGGCCTGGACCCCGCACCGCGGATCATCATGCTCACCACCTTCGACCTCGACGACTACGTGTACGAGGCCTTACGGATGGGCTGCTCGGGGTTCCTGCTGAAGGACGCGCCCGCCGACGAACTCGCCCGCGCCGTCCGGCTGTCCGTCACCGGCGAAGCGCTGCTCGCCCCGACGGTCACCCGCCGCCTCATCGCCGACGCCGTCGCACGGTCGCCGCGCACCCCGCCCCGGCGGACGTCCGCCGGGCTGACGTCGCTGACACCCCGGGAACGCGAGACCGTCGAACAGATCGCGACCGGACGCTCCAACGCCGAGATCGCCGCCGCCCTGTTCATCTCCGAGGAGACGGTCAAGACGCACGTCCGCAACGTGCTGCAGAAGCTGCAGCTACGCGACCGGGCTCAGGTCGTGGTCTTCGCCTACGAGAACGGTGTCGTCTGAGCCGTCTGAGCCGTCTGCGACGGCCCGCAGGCCCGCCGCCACCCGCCGCGCCCACTCCCCGACGTTCGCCACCGCCGACGGCGTCCCCGGGTACCGCACCCGCAGGTGCATGCCGTCGTCGTTGAGGACGAACCACGCCATCACCCCGTCGGTCCGGATCCACGCCGACACGTGCTGCGGACGCGCCTCCGGCGGCACCTGCACGGGCAGACGCCGGTTGTCCAGCCAGGACAGCGCGAACATGCCCGGGGTGTTCGGCATCCCGCCCCACGGCCGCAGCAACGGCTCCAGCGGGTACGAGCCCAACTCGACGGCCTCACGGACGGCCGTGGCACAGTCGGACGGATCGGTGGAGTCGCACTCGATCACGGAGTTGGTGATGAACCACCCCACCGAGTCCGCCCAGCGTCCGGGATCGTCCGCCGGGCCGCGCCGGGAGTGGACGGGGAAGACCGCGCACAACGCCCCGGCGTGCATGTCCCGGTTGACCTGTGTGAGGACGCTGACGGCCAGCGGCAGCAGGCGGACGGACCGCCGGGCGGCGGCGGCCTCCAGGCGGGCGACGCCGTCGGTGTCCAGGACGTCGATGACCTCCACGACCTCGTCCCGGGGTTCGGAGATGTCGCCGAGGCTCAGCGGGAAGACGGGCATCTCACCGTCGCGGGTGTCCATGATCCGTCGCCACCTCCCGCGGATGCCGTCGGGCGCGGGGGGACGGTGCTCCATCCCGCGGATGTGCTCCGCGAACGACGGCACCGGCGCCGGGGCGTCCCCGTCCGCCAGCGCGGCGAGCATGTCCCGCACCAGGACCAGCAGCGACCAGGCGTCCGTGTGGCTGTGGTCCAGGCCGATCACCGCCGTGGACGTCCCGTCGCCGTGGTCCACGACCGCCAGGCGGTGCGACGGTGTACCGAAAGGCTCGCAGGCCACGTCGAACACGCCGCGCAGGACGGTGCGGGGGTCCGCCGTGCCGTCGCCGGCACGCTCCCACCGTCCCCCGGTGACCCTGACACCGTGGACGCGGACCTGTACGCCGTCGTGCCGCAACACCGTGCGCAGTGTCCCGTGACGCTGCACCACGGTCTGCCACGCCGCGGCGAGGCGCCCACGCCCCACCGGCGGCACGGCGAAGGCGACGGCCATCCAGCTGCCGGGACGTGACCCCGCCGCGGCGTGCCTGGCCTGGTCGAAGGACGGCGCGCTGCCGTGGGCGTCGTCCCCCGGGGTGGGGGCCACGGTCGGCTCGAACACGTGCACCTGCCCTGCGGCGAGCTCCATACGGGCTACAGTTGTCAGTCTCATACCCACGGACGATAGGGCCGTGGGATTACGTACGGATTTCCTGCATGAGTCGCACAACAGACACCCTCGCCCACGACGTCTGGGGCCCCACCGCCGGCACCCCGGTCATCCAGCTCCACGGACTGACGTCCAGCCGTGCCCGTGACGTCGCCCTCGGACTCGACCTCACCGCAGGTCAGGACGATCTCCGGGTCCTGCGTTATGACGCGCGTGGCCACGGGGGCTCCCCCGGTCCCGAGCTTCCGGCGGCCTACCGGTGGGCGTCACTGGCCCGCGACCTGGAGGGTCTCGCCGACGAATTCTCCCCGGACGCCCCGGTCCACGTGGTCGGCCAGTCGATGGGTGCGGCGACCATCCTGACCTCCGCCGCGGCGGGCCGGGACTACGCCTCCATGACGCTGTGCATCCCCCCGACCGCCTGGGAACTGCGCGGCGACCGGGCCGGCATGTACGAGCGCTCGGCACAGTTCGTCGAGGCGCACGGTCTGGCCGCGTACGCCGAGACGACCCGCGCCGAACCCGCCCCGCCGGCGCGGAGCACCGAGGTGCCGTTCACCATGCCGGACGTGGCGGAGTCGCTGTTGCCGACGGTGTTCCGCGGTGCCGCGGGCAATGACCTGCCGTCCCGGGAGCGTATCGCCGCCCTCGGGAGGCGACGGATCCCGACGCTCATCCTGGCGTGGATCGGCGACCCCGCGCACCCGGTGGCCGTGGCGGAGGAACTGCACTCGCTACTGCCGGGCTCACGGCTGCTGACCGCCTACTCCCCGCAGGACGTGGCCCGGTGGCCCGACACCATCGGCGCCTTCATCCACACCGCCGCGAAGTTCCGGCGGTGAGTGTGTCCCCCGTGTCCAAGGTGCCGAATTCGGTCGCTCCGGCGGCGCCGCGGCGACCGAATTCGGCACCTGAGCCACAACACACGCCCGCAACGCAGAAGACCCCGCCACCTTCACGGTGACGGGGTCTCGACTGTGCGCCCGGAGGGATTCGAACCCCCAACCTTCTGATCCGTAGTCAGATGCTCTATCCGTTGAGCTACGGGCGCGCCGTCGCATCTCTGCAACGAGAACATAGCCTACACGCCACCCCACGAACCAGCAAAGCCGCTGGTGGCCAGCCGATCAGACCAGCTTCGACACCACCTTCAACGGCAGCACCCGCAACAGCGGCCCGATCAACCGCCACGGCCAGCCGGGCACGAGCGACCGGCGCTTCCTGGCCTCGATCGCGGCCATCATCGACCGCACCCCGGTCCGCGTGTCGACCATGAAGCGGGTCTTCTGCTCGACCTTCTCGTTCATCTCCGAACGGATGTAGCCGGGCAACAGCACGGTGACGTCAACCGGGACACCGGAGGCCAGCAACTCCGACTGCAGCCCCTCGCCCATGTTCGCCACGAAAGCCTTCGTGGCACCGTAGGTCGTCATGGCCTTGCGGTTGCCGCGCAGCGCGGTCACCGAGGAGACGAGTACCAGGTGACCGGTGTTCTTCGCCCGGAAGATCTCCATCGCCGCCTCCGCCTGCGCCAGGGCGCCCAGGGCGTTGGTCGTGGCGGTCTCCCGGTTCGCCTCGGGCCTGCCGGACCCGATCTTGCGCCCCTTGCCCAGGCCGGCGTTGACGACGACACGGTCCAGACCCCCGTCCGTCTCCCCGTCCGCCCGGCGGAAGACGGTACGCACGGCGCCGGGGTCGGTGACGTCCAGGGCGTAGGTCCGCACGGTGACTCCCGGGTGGGACGCGGTGATCTCGGCGGACAGTTCCGCGAGCCGCTCCGTCCGGCGGGCGCAGAGGGCGAGGTCGTGGCCGAGGGCGGCGGACTGACGGGCGAGTTCGGCGCCGAGCCCCGAGCTCGCACCGGTGATCAGGGTGGTGAAGGTGGTCATGGGGCGACGGTAGCAGCACGGGCACCGTGCCCACCCGGGAAATGAGTGAAACCCCCGGACCACACCATGTGCGACCCGGGGGTTCCGACCCAAGAAAAGCGTGCGCCCGGAGGGATTCGAACCCCCAACCTTCTGATCCGTAGTCAGATGCTCTATCCGTTGAGCTACGGGCGCGACGCTGTTTCCAGCGACTCCAGAATCCTCGGCACACCACCAGACGGGACGTGTCACGCGATCCCGGGGTACACCACACACCCCGTATAGCGGGACCGCGTCCTGAATGTCCGGTAACTCACCACAAGAACCGGACGGCTGACGACACGCCCTCACGAAAAGCCTGAGGAAACTGAAGTGGCGGAGGCGAGAGGATTTGAACCTCCGGTCCGCCGTTAAGCAGACAACTCATTAGCAGTGAGTCCCATTCGGCCGCTCTGGCACGCCTCCATGCCGTCACGTGTGACGACGCATCGAACGATACATCAGGCCCCCGCACCAGATCAAAATCGGGTGGAGACTAGGGTTGACCCCATGATCCGCGACGACCTTTCCACCCTGCCCCCGTACGTTCCCGGCAGCCTGAACGGACTTCCGCTGAAGTTGTCGAGCAACGAATCCTCGCTCGGTCCGCTGCCGGGGGTCACCCGCGCGGCGGCAGAGGCACTGGCCGGCGCGAACCGTTACCCGGACATGGTCGCCTACGAGCTGCGCAGCACCATCGCCGACTGGTTGGGCGGCCCGTCCTCCCTGCTGCTCGACGCCGAGAACATCGCCGTCGGCGCCGGCTCCTCCGCGCTGATCCAGCAGGCCGTGCAGGCGACGTGCCGGGGCGGGGACGCCGGGGACGAGGTCGTCTACCCCTGGCGCAGTTTCGAGGCCTACCCGATCCTCGCCCGCGTCGCCGGCGCCGAGGCGGTCGAGGTCCCGCTGACCCCGGACCACCGCAACGACCTGCCGGCACTGGCCGCGGCGGTCACGGAGAAGACCCGCCTGGTGATCGTCTGCAACCCCAACAACCCGTCGGGCACGACGGTGACGCGCGAGGAACTCGTCGCCTTCCTCGGCGCCGTCCCGTCGGACGTCCAGGTCCTGCTGGACGAGGCGTACGTGGAGTACGTGCGCGAGGACGGGTTCCCCGACGGCCTGGGCCTGCTCGCGGACTACCCGAACCTGGCGGTCGCGCGGACGTTCTCGAAGGCCTACGGCCTGGCGGGGCTGCGGGTCGGTTACCTCGTCGGGCGTGCGGAGTTCATCGAGGCGGTGAACAAGGTCTGCATCCCGTTCAGTGTGAACGCGGTCGCGCAGGCCGCCGCGGTGGCGAGCATCGGGGCGAAGGACGAGTTGCTCGCGCGCACGGACGAGACCGTGACCCAGCGGGCCCGCGTGCTGGAGCACGTCCCGGAGGACTGGCGGATCGGTTCGCAGGCCAACTTCGTGTGGCTCGACCTGGGCGACCGCGCCCGCGACTTCGACGAGGCGATCGCCGGGTTCGGCATCGCCGTGCGCTGCTTCGACGGTGAGGGGGTCCGCATCACCGTGACCGACGCCGCCGAGACCGACGTCGTCGTCCAGGCCCTGGACGCCCTGGCGCCGGAGTTCTTCCCGCGACGGTAACCGTCCGGAAACACCCCCGGGAGAATATGGCTGCATGTACACGCCATCGTTCTCCCCGCTGTTCGCCACCCGCCCGGCAGCCTCCCCGGCGGTCCGGGACGTCCGGAGCTTCAACTCGGCCCCGGCAGAGCAACTGACCACCCTGCTGTCGTTCATGACCGCGAGCCGCGAGCTGGCCCGCACCATCGTCGTGGGACGGCCCTACCTCGATGCCGCGGACGTCTACACGGCGGCGTCGCGTGCCCTGGTGACCCTGCCGACCCCGTTGGTGGAGGGCATCGTCGGGTCCCACCAGCCGGTCGACCGCGTGCCACTGGTCGAGGACGCCTGGACGGCCGGGGACGTCTCCGACGACCAGCTGTCCGACCTGCGCGAGGCTGCCCTGGGCTACGCCGCGGCACAGGGGCACCTGTTCATCGCCGACCCGGCGGTGTGGGGGTCGGCGGAGGCGGTGACGATGATCCCGCCGCAGGAACCCACCGACATCGTCGCCGTGGCCGCCGTGGTCGACGCGATCGGCGCGGACATCGACCGGCGTCTCCGGCTCCCGGGCGCGGAGGCCTGGGCGGTGACCGTCGCCCACCTGGAGGAGTCGAACCGGCAGAAGCTGGTGACCCTGCTGGAGCGTTAACGCCAGCTCTGCCCGAGGGTGCCGTCGATCTGGTCGAGGTTCGGGTCGGTGACGACACAGGTCACCGTACGGTCCTCCTGCGCCCAGCTCTCCTTGGACGGCATCATGGTGACGACGTCCAGCGAGGACTCGGGGAAGCCGACGCCGACGTAGTCGGTGAAGGCGTCGCCGGCGCAGATCCCGCCGGCCTCCCGGCCCAACGGCTCGTTGCCGGGGAAGAGGTTCTTGCCGGCGATGTCCGCCTGGGCGTAGACCTCCCCGGCGTGCGGCTCCGCGCAGTCGACGACGTCGATGTCGCCGGTGCCGTCGAGCTGGCCCATGTCGGAGACGCAGTCCCCGATCGCCAGGCCGCGGGCGCCCGGGGAGTCCGGGTCGGTCTCCACCGGCTCGGTGTCGGGCTGGTCGGGGTCCTCCGGTGCCTCGGGCAGCTCGGAGGCCTCGGATTCCGGGGCGGACTCCGGCACCGGCTTGTCCGGCGGCGCCTCGGTGTCCACGACGGGCGTACTCGCCGCGTCGTCCTGCGTGTCGCCGATGGTGCAGGCCCCGAGCAGCAACGGTGTGCACAGCACCGCCACCGCAGCACCTCTGGTGATCGTCCTCATCGTTGCGACGATACCGTCAGGACCTCCACCACTGGCGGACCGGCACCCCGGAGTGTCCCGCGTCGTCCGGCTTGACGCCGAGGACCTGGTGGAGCTGGATCACGTTGTGTTCGAAACCCCATTCGGAGCCGGCCATGTACAGGCCGAACAACCGGGCGGTCTCCTCGCCCACGAGGTGGACGGCCTGGTCCCAGTTCATGGCGAGCAGTTCACACCAGTCGTGCAGGGTGCGCTGGTAGTGCGGGCGCAGGTTCTCCTCGTGCACCACGTCGAAACCGGTGTCCTGCATGATCGTGATGATGCGGCCGGAGCCGGTGAGCTCGCCGTCGGGGAAGATGTAGCGGTCGATGAACTGGCCGGTCTTGGTCTTCCGGTTGTGCGGGCGGGTGATGCAGTGGTTCAGCATCCGTCCACCGGGACGCAGTTTGGCGAACAGGCGGGTGAAGTAGTCCTCGTAGTTGGGCACGCCGATGTGCTCGAGGATGCCGATCGCGCTGACCGCGTCGAAGTCGGACTCGGGCACGTCACGGTAGTCCATGCACCGGACCTCGGCGAGGTCCTGGAGGCCCTCCTCCTCGATCTTCGCCCTGCCCCACTCGTACTGCTCCCGGGAGAGGGTGACGCCGACGGCCTTCACGCCGTGGCGGGCGGCGTAGCGCACCATGCCGCCCCACCCGCAGCCGACGTCCAGGAGCCGGTCGCCCGGGGCGAGCCGCAGTTTGTCGAAGACGAGGCGGTGCTTGTTGTCCTGGGCCGTGGTGAGCGGCCCGTTGGCCGCCGCACCCTTCTCCCACTCATGGTAGCCCCAGCCGCCGGACGGGCCGGTGACCTGGTTCTCCCCCTCGAACTCGGGGTAGTAGGCACAGGTGTAGGCCATCGAGTCGCCGAGGAAGAGCTCGTAGAAGTCGTTGCCGACGTCGTAGTGCCTGCTCACGACCTCCTTGTCGCGCTCCGGGGAGTGCCGGGACAGCCCCTCCAGCACCGCCCTCTTCCACCCGGGCAGGGTCTCCTGTTCGGGGGCGGGCTGGAGCTTGATCGCCCCCATGGCCTTCAGCGAGCGGGCGATGTCGAGCAGGTCCTTCGCCGACGGTCGCCGGATCTGGTCGTAGAGGTGCTGGAGGTGGTCGAAGACGAGGTACGGGTGGCCCGGCTCGTCGCCGGCGATCCGGAGGCTGCCGGTGATGTAGGCGCGCGCCAGCCCGAGGTCACCGGGGGCGGTGACGATGTACGCCAGCGCGTCCGGTGAGGTGATCTCCAGTGCCAGTTCCGCGTCGGCCGGGCCGGCGGTCGAACCGTCGAAGGCGGTCACCCGGAAGGGTGCCGGCGGCGTGATGACCTTGTCCACGATCTGTCCCACCGTCAGCGGCGTGAATCCCCTGCTCATCTTTCTCCTCTTGGTCATCGTGATAGTCGTGCGTGATCGTGCTCAGTCGTGCGGGGCGTCCCGTCAGACGCCGCCCACGGTCTTCTCGTACAGGCCGGGGAACCGGCCGTCCGGGTCGAAGACCGCCTTGAGTTGTGCGGGACGGTCGCCGCCGTAGAGGGCGGCGAACTGTTCCTCGGTGTAGAAGGCCTCGGAGTACAGCGACTTGTGTCCGCCGAGGTCCGAGACGACGCGTTCGACCTCGCGGTTGAAGGCGCCGGCCGGGGCGTCCTGACCCATGAGGTCGACGGGCACCGAGCTCCAGAAGCCGACGTTGACCCAGGTGTCGCCCGGCGACAGCGGGTACAGCGGCCACGGTGTCCGCTCACCGGAGTCGTCGGCCAGGCGGATGGGGCACAGCCACACCGGTTCGATCTCACAGTGCGTGAAGAACCAGGTGAGGAACTCCGGCAGGTTGCCGGGGGTGACCTCGATGTCCTGGACGACGCGTTCGCGGGCGGGACGGCCGTTGTGCGCCTCGATCCGGTCGGCGAGGTCGAAGCGCCGGTCCCAGCCGATGATCTTCCAGTAGAAGCTCGACCGCAGCAGGTCGCGGGGCCACAGGGTGCGGATGGTGGGGTTCTGGGTGCCGAAGGCGCGGTTGCACCAGAACCAGTCGACGTCCCACCGCCAGAGGTAGTCGCGGACGGTCAGTTTGTCCCGCAGGACGCCGGACGGGTGCTGCAGGGAGCGGTAGTAGCTGCGCTCGCGGGTGTAGTCGCTGGTGGGACCGGCCTCGCTGGTGGCACGGCCCAGGACGAGGTAACTCTCTTCCAGGCTGAAGACCACGCCGTCGAGGTAGTCGACGCGTTCGCCGTCGTACTCCTTGTCGACGGCGATCCGGTCGAGGGCGTCAGTGAGCGACTGCACGTCGTTGAAGCGCACGTGGCGCAGGTCGACGTAGGGTTCCGCCGGCTCGCACCGCACCTTCAGCCGCACGCTGTACCCCAGGGACCCGTAGGAGTTGGGGAAGCCGCGGTAGAGGTCCACGTTCTGCGTCGGCGAGCAGGTGAGGATGTCACCGGTGCCGGTGAGCACGTCCATCTCCAGGACGGCCTCGTGCGGCAGTCCGTTGCGGAAGGAGGTGGATTCGACGCCCATGCCGGTCACCGCACCGCCGAGGGTGATGGTCTTCAGCTGCGGGACGACGGTGGGCACCAGGCCGAAGGGCAGCAGGACGTCGACGAGGTCCTCGTAGGTGCACATGCCCTGGACGTCGGCGGTGCCTTCGACGGGGTCGACGGCGATGACGCCGTGCAGCCCGGAGACGTCCAGGCCGACGGAGTCCCCGGAACGGCCGCGGAAGAGGTTGGAGGTCTTCTTCGCCAACCGCACCCGTCGACCGTCCGGGACGGCGTCGAAACTGCGCTGCAGTCGTTCCACGGCCTGCTCGTGGGCGTACCATCCGACCGGGGCGAGATCGCGCTGGTCAAGTCCATTTCCCATGCGTACCGCGTCGGTGATCCTGCCGGCGACGGTGACGGCTTTCTCCTTCAGGCTCATGAGCATCCACTGTAGACCTCTTGTCAGAACCACGCCCGTTACCCTGGCGGTGTGACCGACCTACCCTTCACCGCCGGACGGACCGCCCTGCTCAACGCCCTGCGCACCCGCGGCACGGCCGTGGTCCAGGCCCCGCCAGGCACCGGCAAGACCACGTTGGCTCCCCAGTACGTGCTCGACCATGTCAGGGCGGTCGGGGAGGCCTCACCGGGACGGGTCGTCGTCACCCAGCCGCGGCGCGTCGCCGCCCGGGGTTCCGCGGCCCGGATCGCCACCCTGCGGGGCACGCCCCTCGGCGGCGAGGTGGGCTACACCGTGCGCGGTGAGCGGAAGGTCGGCGCCGACACCGCGATCGAGATGGTGACCCCGGGTGTCCTGCTCCGACGGCTGCTGGCCGACCCGGACCTGGCGGGGGTGGCCGCGGTCGTCATCGACGAGATCCACGAACGGCACCTGGAGTCCGACCTGGTGTTCGCCATGCTCGCCCAACTGCGGGAACTGCGGGACGACCTTGTCGTCGTCGCCATGTCGGCGACGGTGGAGGCGTCGCGGTTCGCCGCGCTGCTCGGCGGGGCCGAGGGCCCGTCGCCCCTGGTCGACGTGCCCTCCCCCATCCACCCGCTCGAGGTCCGGTACGCCGACTCCGCGTCCTCGATGGTCAACCGTGACCGTCGCTCGCGGACGGCGGTGACCGATCTGGTGGAGGCGACCGTCCGGCGGGCGCTGGACGAGACCGCGGCGACCGGCGGTGACGTGCTCGCCTTCGTCCCGACCATCAGGGACACCGGGACCGTCGCCGCCGCACTGTCGTCACGGGGCATTCCCGCCTCGTCGCTGCACGGCCGGTTGTCGACGGCCGAACAGGCCCGCATCGTCGGTGGGCACGGCGACGGACCGGACGCACGACGCCGCGTGGTCGTCGCGACGGACGTCGCGGAATCCTCCCTCACGGTCCCCGGGGTCCGGGTCGTCGTGGACTCCTGCCTGGCGCGGGTGTCCCGCCGGGACACGACCCGCGACATGTCCGTCCTCGTCACGGAGACCGCGAGCCAGGCGTCCTGCACACAGCGCGCCGGACGGGCCGGCCGCGAAGGCCCCGGGACGGTGTACCGGTGCATCACCGCCGACCAGTTCGCCAAGTCGCCCGGGCACGCGCCACCGGCGGTGACCACCAGCGACCTGACCGGTGCGCTGCTGGACGTCGCCTGCTGGGGCTCCCCCCGGGGCGGGGACCTGCCGTTGCCGGACCGGTTCCCGCCGGCCGCCGTCGAGGCCGGGGAGCGCGCGTTGCGGTCGATCGGCGCGGTCGACGGACAGGGCCGGGCCACGGACGAGGGGCGGAGACTCGCGGCGATCCCCACCGACCCGCGGATCGCACGTGGCGGGGTGCAGGCGTGCCGCCGGGTGGACGTGCGCACCGTCGCCGCTGTGCTCAGCGTGCTGGATGACGGGGCGCGCGTGCCCGACCTCGCTGCCGCCGTCCGTGCCGTCGGATCCCGGGACCCGGTGGCCCGACGTTTCCAGCGCCTGTTGTCCCCCACCGCCACCCCGTCCCCCGACCTGTCCGGGGAGGACGCCGTGGCCTACACCCTCGCCTGCGCGTTCCCCGGGCTGGTCGCCCGGCGGGTCGGCGATTCCTCCCGTTACCTGACGGTGTCGGGCACCGGGGTGGTGTGGCGGGACGGACGGGCGGCGTCGTCCGCGTGGATCGCGGTCGCCGACCTCGGCAGGACTCCCGGGGGAGCCACCGACGCCGTGGTCCACACCGCGGTTCCGCTGCCCCGTGATCTCGCATTCGACGCGGCGGCACCCTTGCTCACCGACGAGGTGACGTGCACGTGGCTCCCCGGTGGGCCCACGGGGAAGCTGCGGGCCCGCCGGGTCCGCGCGCTCGGGGCGATCGAGCTGTCGTCCACCCCGGTGCCCGCGAAAGACGTCGGGGCCGACGACCGGGACGCCGCCGTGCGCTCGGGTCTGCAGACCCACGGCCTGAACATCCTGGAATGGTCGAAAAATGCCAGTGACCTGCGACGACGAATCCAGTACCTGCACAATCAGGGGGTTCCCGGGTACCCGGACGTGCGCCACGGCGACGCCGAGTTCATGGATTTCGTGGTTCCTGACCTGGCTGCCGGCAGACGCCCGGACCTGACGGGCCTGCTCCGCGGGCTGATCCCCTGGGACCGACCCGTCGACGAGCTCGCCCCCGGGTCACTGACGTTGCCCGGCGGACGTACGGTCCGCGTCACCTACCCGGACAGCGATGCCGCACCGGACGCACCCCCGGTGGTGGCGACCCGGCTGCAGGACTGCTTCGGGCTGCACCGTTCCCCGGAGATCGCCGGACGCCGGATCCGGTTCGAGCTACTGTCGCCCGCGGGCCGTCCGGTGGCGGTCACCGACGACCTCGGAGGATTCTGGGCGGGAGCGTACGCCGACGTCCGCCGTGAGATGCGGGGCCGCTACCCGAAACATCCCTGGCCGGAGAACCCGTGACGCTCACCCTTCCCCCACATGCCCCTCCAGCCAGTCGCGGAGCACCCGTGCGTGCGTATGTTCGGTGTCCTTCCCCGCGAACAGGAGCAGGATGTCCCGGTGCCGCAGCTCGTCACGGAGGTCGGCGAGGACGCCGTCCAGTTCCCCGTCCGCGTGCCGCCCGTCAAGCTCAGACCGGTAGGCGGCGGTGAACTGGGACCAGCTCAGCACATCTCCATGAAAGTCCTTCCTGAGCTGTTCAGACGGGGTGAGCTCTGTGGGCCATCCCGACAGCGGGAGGCTGTCCTTCGACACTCCCCGGGGCCACAGCCGGTCAACGAGGAACCTCGCCCCAGCGACATGGTCACCGTTGCGGACGTCGTACACACGCGCAATGTTGAGGGTACCCACCATCATCCCCTTTCATTCGAACATACTGTTGACTGTGTCCGCGGTCCAGTATACACTTCAGGACACGAACATAAAGGGGGCGGGGACGATGACGACAGCAACGGGGACGATCGCGGCGGACATCGACGCCGTCCAACTCCACCTGAACAAGGGGGAGATGGTGCTCGTCGCCCACCTGATGGCGGTCCCCCGGGACTCGCGCATGGCCGCCGCGACGGCGCTCCGGGGACGCTCCCGCGCCGACGCGGTGCGGTTCGCGCACTCCGGCGAACTCGCGTCCCGCAATATCGAACTCTTCGCCGCCGTCGTCGGCAGCGGTGTCGTCACCGCCGAACACCTCGACCTGATCTGGGGGCGTCTCCACCGGCAGCTGGTCACCGTCCCGGTCACCCGTCACGAGGAGATCCTCGGACACCTGGACACCGCGGTGAACACACACGTCACCCCCTGGCTGCGGGACGCGGCGACGCCGGTGTCGCTGACCGAGCTCAGGGACCGTGTCGACGAGGCGATCCTCGACATCGCCCCCGGGCTCGCCGCGGAGACCGCCCTCGCCGAGGAGGACTCGGCAACCCTGCGGCGCCGCGGCAACACCTTCATCTTCACCGCCGGGTGCGAGACCACCAGCGCCGCGATCGACGCCGGTCTGGAGAAGCGGATGCGCGAACTGCTCGCCGGACTCCGCCGGGAACGCGTCCTGGTCGACGAGGACGACCGCACTCCCCTGCCGACCCCGTCGCAGATCAAGGCACAGATCCTGATGGAGCTGCTGGGCAACACCCCGGAGGCCATGACGATCCGGGTGAACCTCTACCGCGCGACGCTCGACGGTATCCACGGGACCGGTGCCGGATACGTCGCCGACGTGGGCTGGATCAACGCCCGGACAGCCGACCGTTTCGAAGGTGCGGCGACCGTCGTCAAGGAGATACCTGTCGACCCCGCCGAACACCCCGAGTCCGACGGGTACCCCTTCCGCCTGCAGGACCGGAACTACCTCGAGGGGCGCGACGGCACCTGCAGGTTCCCGCAGTGCACCGTTCCGGCGAACCTGTGCGAGAACGACCACATCGAGAACTCCCCGTTCACCGACCCCACCAGCAACGGCCCCACCAGTGTGCGCAACGGCCAGAAACTCTGCCGCGCCCACCACCGCCTGAAGACCGGTGGGACGTGGACCTGTTCCACCCAGGACGACGGGTTCACCATCGACTGGACCGACCCTGCCGGCCGGGGCTACACCACCCACGCCACCGGACCACTGGCCCGTGCCTGGCAACGTGGTCGGGGACGCACCGACGAGCCGCCCGACTGACCGTCCAGGCACCAGAAAACCCCCGCACCGACAGGTGCAGGGGTGACCGGTGATGCCCGCGGAGCGCTACCGCTTCCTGGTGCCGGTGACCAGACCGACGAGGAAGAGCAGGATGACCGCGCCGAGCAGGCAGGTGAAGAAGCTGAACCACAGCCCACCACCCGCCACATCGACGTTGAAGAGGCTGAGCACCCAGCCTCCGAGGAAGCCGCCGATCACGCCGACGACGATGTTGAGGATGAGGCCCATCTGGGCGTCGGTCCCCATGATCTTGGATCCGATCCATCCGGCGAGTCCGCCGATGATGATCCAACCGAAAATACCCATGACAGGAGCAGAATCTGCAGCAAGGATGAGAGTGTTGGTGTCCATGACACCGTTTGTAGACGACCTCGCCGATAAGGCGTGCTTACGGGGTGATCAGTAACCGTCATCCATGGCGACCCCGTGCAGTTCCTCCGAGACCTTGCCCGCCAGCGCCCCGTCCTCCCACAGGGCGGTGACCACGGCTTCACTGGGGCCCTCGGGCAGCGAGGGCACCGCCCCCTCCAGTTCCTCGCGCACGTGACGGAAGACGCGGCTCTGCGCCTGACGTCGGGTGAACGGTACCGGGGCGATGTCGCGTCCGGTGTGGTGCGGTACGTCGGGAATCAGCCCCCACCTGCTGCGGTAGATGTCGTAGCCCTCGATCTCGTCGCTGTTGTCGAGCATCAGCGTGTCCTCGACGTGGACCCGGTCGTAGTTCGGGGCCTCGGTCTCGTCCACGCAGTCGAGCTGCTCATTGTCGAGGAAGCTCACCCACATCGTCGTGTGCACCCCGGGGTGCCGGAAGGGGGCGGCGGCGATATAGCCGCGCGGGCTGACGTGGGCGGTGAAGGCCGTCGTCGTGTCCGGCACACACGCACGGATGAAGGGCACCACCGGGGACACCCCGTGGCGACGCAGCTTGGTGCGCATCACACCCGGCGACGCGTTCGAACCGACGGCGACCACAGGCGTGCGGTCGAGGTCGTCGGCGATGCCCACCAGGCCGACCTCGCCGGGGAAGTACCCCTCGGCGGTCAACGTCCCGGACGAGGTGGGCCAGGGTCCGGGATACAGCCACGGGGTGGCCGTGAGGTCGACATCAAGACAGGAGGCGCTCTCAGGTACAGCAGTCATGGCGCTTCCCACCCTACGCGACCCTGCGCATTCGTCCCACCAGTCACAGGATACGATCCGGTACATGCGTACAACGACCCGTCGGGACGAGATCTTCGACGCCGTGGACCGGCTCATCGGCAGGGCCGGGATCCCGGCGGTGAGCATGCGCGCCGTCGCCGCCGAGGCCGGCGTGTCCCTCCGTCTGGTGCAGTACTACGGGACGGACAAGAACACGCTGTTGTCGGCGTCGCTGCAGCGTCTCTCCGACCGCAGCATCCGCCGGTGGCGTGACCAGCGCGCGCAGGACAGCTCGCTGCGTGCGGTGATCGAGGGGTACTTCGCCGCCACCCTCCCCGTGGACGAGGAAACCTGCGCCTTCCACCGCATCAGCGTCTCCATGGAGCTGATGGCGGTCACCGGCACCGAACCTGCCGCTTCGGCGTACCGCCGCCATCTCGCGGCGACGGGCGACGAGTTCACAGGCGCCTGCCTGCGGGCCATCCCGGAACTCGGGGAGGAGACCGCCGGCAGCATCGTCAACACGGCCATGGCGCTCGGGCACGGCCTGGGGTCACTGCTGATGGCCGGGCGCATCAGCGAAGAATCGGCGCGGTCCACCGTGGCGGCCATGGTCGCCGACCTGCCGGGGTGACGCGGCGTCAGAATCTCTTCAGCAGGTCGTGCGCCTCCTGCGCCATGCGGGCGACGGTTTCCCCGGCGGGTTCACGTTGACGCACGAGCCCGACGCCCTGCCCGGCGTGCAGTTTGAGTTCCTCCGCATAGCGTCCGCCGGGACCCCGCGCGGCGACGAGCTCCTCGTCCGTCGCGGAACTGTCGGTCGCGTAGCGGTCGACGAAGTCGTTGCGCACCGTCCTCGTCGGCCAGGCCTGGATGTCCCAGCCCACCTGTTCGGCACGGTCGTAGATCCCGGTGAGCACGGTGTTACGCGAGGACGCCGTCACCGCGGCGGCCTTGAGCTCCTCCGACCCCGTGGACTCGGGGGACGCCAGCAGCGCCGTCCCGATCCAGGCCGCGTCCGCTCCCGCGGCGAGCACGGCCGCGAGACCGCGCCCCGTCCCCACGCCGCCGGCCACGGCGACCGGGACGCCGGGTGCGTGCGCCGCGGTGTAGTTGAGCACCTGCTGCATCAGCGGCATCGTCCCGATGCGCCCGGTGTGCCCGCCGGCATCGGTGCCCTGGACGCAGAGCACGTCCACCTCCGCCTCAAGTGCCTGACGCACCTGGGGCATGTCGTTGACCGGGGCGACCACGCTGATCCCCGCGGCATGGGCACGCGCCACCCACGGTGACGGGTCACCGAACGCCAGGGACAGGACCGTCGGATTCGCCTCCACCGCGGCGGTGAACACCTCCTCCGTGAGCGCCCAGACCATCAGGCCGATGCCGAAGTTCCCCCCGTCACCGGCGATCTCTGCCTGCTCGCGGATCCACTCCGGGGACGTCGACGCCCCCACGCCGATCATCCCGAGTCCGCCCGCCCTGCTCACCGCGGCAGAGAGCTCGCCTCCGGCGCGTCCTGCCATCGGCGCACCGATGATCGGCAGGTCGATGCCCCACAGTCTCGTCAGCAACGTGTCGGGTAGCTGTGTCACGGTGGTCCTCCGTCTTCCTTTCCCCGGCTGGCTTGTCGGTGTCCCCCTCAAGGGTAGCCTGGCGGGCATGGACATGACACTGAAGAAAGCCACGGACGTCAACACCGCCGCCGTCACCACCCTCGGACTGATCGGCGGGTGGGTCAGCGCACGGGAGACCGGGATCCGCCCCCTCGGCGGGGTCCTGCTCGCCGCCGCCGGCGTGTACGCCGGGCGCACCTGGCTGGCCAAGGGCGGCCCCGCCCTGACCGCCGGACTGTCCACCGCCTACGTCGCCGGCTTCGGCCTCTCCCACCCGCTGGCGAAGAAGATGGGCTCCTGGCCCGCCGTCCTCACCGTCACCGCCGGTGTCGCCGGGGCGTCCTACCTGCTGGCGGACAAGAAGTAGGCACCGACGGTGTTCTCCGCCATCGCACGCAGGTCGTCGAGGTGGGGTTCGATGTCACCGGTGAAGGTCACCGGTGCGGCGGCCGAGGTCCAGCCGAAACCGGTGGCGATGGTCTCCATCGCCTTCTCCGCGCCGGTGGTGTCGTAGCCGCCACGGATCCAGTAGGAGAAGAGTTTCTCCCGGTCCTGGTTCTGCAGGTACGTCGAGTCGAAGTAGTGTTTCAGGGCACCGGAGATGTACCCGAAGTTTGCGGTGGTCCCCAGGATCACCGCCACCGCGTCGTGCAGTTCGTCTCCGTCGGGGTCCAGGGCGTCACGCTCCCTGACCTCGAGCGGCTCGTCGAGTTCCTCGCTGACCTGCGCGGCCGCCGCGCGGGCGGCCTCGAGGACGGTCGCCGCGATGGTGCGCAGCTTGTCGGTCGGACTGTGGTGGACGATCAACACATGAGCCATACCCCCATGATGCACGTATCCTGGGCGGCATGGCAGACACCGACCTCAGCACCGTCGTCCTGCGCCACGTCTCCTTCGAGGACGCCGGCACGTGGGACGATATCCTGCAGCCGGACTACGTCGATGTCGGCGTCGGTTACCCACCCGGACCCCTGGACGCCGACCTGCTCGTCGTCATGGGCGGGCCGGTGAATGCCGAGGACGCCGACTACCCGTACCTCGCCGACGAGGTCGAGCTCATCCGGGCACGGCACTCCGCCGGCCGCCCGGTGCTGGGGGTGTGCCTCGGCGCGCAGCTGCTGGCACTCGCGCTGGGCGGCCGCGTCGTCCCCTCCGTCGGTCCGATGCAGATCGGCTGGTCACCGGTGACGCTCACCGACGCCGGGGCGTCCGGTCCGCTGCGCGCACTGGAGGACCGTCCCGTCCTGCACTGGCACGGTGACCGGATCGAGCTGCCGGAGGGAGCTGCGGCCGCCGCCGCGGGGGTGCAGCGTCTCGCCTACGACGACGACACCCCGGTCCAGGCCTTCCGGTCGAACCACGCCCTCGGACTGCAGTTCCACCCGGAGATCGACCCGGAGACCTTCGAGAGGTGGTTGATCGGCCACCACACCGACCTGCACCACCAGACGGTGGACGTCAACGGCCTGCGGGCGCAGACCGCGGAGCTCGGCCCGCCCCTCGTGGAGCCCTCGCGGAAGATGCTGGTCGACTGGGTCCGCAGTGTCGGTCTCATCGACTGACCGGCCCGACCTGCCACGACAGTAGTTACAGTGGGGAACATGGACATCTACCAGAACCCCCGCACCAGCGGCCCCCTGATCCTGCCTTTCAACGGGAGGGTGCCGCGGATCCACTCCACCGCCTACATCGCGCCCACGGCGGTACTCATCGGCGACGTCGAGATCGGCCCGGACTCCTCGGTGTTCTACGGTGTGGTCATCCGCGCCGACGTCGGGTCCATCCGCGTCGGCGCGCGCACGAACATCCAGGACAACAGCGTGCTGCACGTCGACAGCGGGGTGTCGAACGTCCTCGGTGACGATGTCACGGTAGGCCACCAGGCCCTCGTCCACGGCAGCAGTGTCGGCGACGGCACCCTGATCGGCATGTCGTCCTCACTGCTCAGCGGCTCGACGGTGGGACGCGGCACCCTCGTCGCCGCCGGCGCCACCGTCCTGGAGGGGCAGGACGTGCCGGACGGCGTCCTCGCCGCAGGGTTGCCGGCGAAGGTCCGCCGCGAGTTGTCGCAGGACGAGCGCGACGGACTGGTCACCCACGCCGGGCACTACGTGGAGATCGCGAAGGGTCAGATGCCCCCGGGGGACGCGCTGAGCCTCGACGAGGTGCGCTTCAGCTGAGCAACTGCGGCAGCCCTACCGCCGCGGTGGTGCGCAGCGACCATGTCGCCAGCGGGGTGAGGTCCGTGTCGTCGGGACTGATCTCCACGATCGGCACGCCGCGGGCGGCGGCGATCCTCGGCAGACCCGCCGCCGGGTGGACGACCCCGCTGGTGCCGACGATGACCGCCAGGTCGCAGGTCTCCATGGACTCCTCGGCAGCGGCGAAGTCCGCCTGGGGCAGTGCTTCGCCGAACCAGACGACACCGGGACGCACGAGTCGTCCGCAGGCCCGGCACTCCGGCGGGTGCAGACGGCCGGCCGGCGCGTCGTCGAGGGACGGCAGGTCCGGCTCACCCGCCGGGGCACCGCAGACCGCGCAGCGGAAGGAGAACAGACTGCCGTGGAGATGTGAGACGTCCCTGCTCCCGGCGCGTTCGTGCAGGTCGTCGATGTTCTGTGTGGTGACGTGCACGGTCACACCGGGGGTGTCCTGCCACGCCGCCACCGCACGGTGCCCCTCGTGGGGGACGGCGGCGCGGGCCTTCGCCGCCCGCCACAGGTACCACGCCCACATGGGGTCGGGGTCGCGGGACCAGGAGTCGATGCTCGCCATCGCCTGGGCGTCGACGTTGCTCCACAGACCGGTGGTGGCGTCGCGGAAGGTGTCCAGCCCGGAGTCCGCGCTCATGCCCGCACCGGTGAAGACCTCGACACGTCGGGCGTCACGGACGGCTGTTCGCAGTTCCATGCTCCAAGGGTAGGACGTGCCGGCCCGAGGCGTCCAGGGTGAGGGCGAGCGAGGAGATGTACTGCGTCTCCCCGTCCGGCCCGGGCACCGCCGAGGCCAGCATGTCGGGGCGCTCACAGGACTCGCCGGTGACCGCACAGGTCAGCCGGTCGTCGACGGGGTTGCCGTCGGCGTCCTCCATCGGCAGGTCGATGCCGTCGGAGTCGCGGCGCAGGTACCAGCGGCCCTTGGTGACGACGGCCATCAGCGGGGTGACGACCACGGCGATGACGGCGGCGAACAACGGGGAGAAGGGGGCGACGGTGTCGCCGAAGGCCCCGAAGAACATGGCGATGGACACCCCGCCGGACAGCAGGACCGACACGATGCCGACCGGGTTGTAGTCGAAGAGCATGCCACGACGGAACTCCGGACGCTTCGGGGAGATCCCGAGGATGTACTTGTTGACCACGATGTCCGCGGCCACGGTGAAGATCCAGGCGATGGCCAGGTTGGAGTAGAAGCTCAGCACGAAGCTCAGCACGCTGAACATGTTGAACTCCATCAGCGCCAGGGAGATCGACACGTTGAGCACCACGAACCAGACCCGGCCCGGGTAGCGCTTCGTGGTGCGCGAGTAGATGTTCGTCCAGGCCAGGGACCCGCAGTAGGCGTTGGTGGTGTTGATCTTGATCTGGGAGATGACCACCAGGACCACCGCGAGGGTCACGGCGAGCCAGCCGGGCATCATCTGGCGGTACTCGGTCATGAACTGGTTGACCGGCTCCACGGCGATGTCCGCGCCCTGGCCCACGACCGAGATCATGTAGACCGCGAGGAAGACACCGAGGATCTGCTTGATCGCGCCGAGCACGACCCAGCCCGGGCCACCGCAGATCACCGCGGCCCACCAGGACCGGCGGTTGGCGTCCGTCTTCGGGGGCATGAACCGCAGGTAGTCGATGTTCTCCGCGATCTGTGCGGTCAGCGACAGGCAGACGGCGGCGGCGAGCATCATCGCGGCGAAGGACACGGGCGCGTTGTCCTCACCGGTGTACTCCAGGAACGTCCCCACCGACGACGGCTCCTGGACGACCAGGACGATCAACGGCACGAACATCATGACCAGCCACAGCGGGTTGGTCCAGGAGTGCAGCTTCGACAGCAGCTTCATGCCGTAGACGACCAGCGGGATGATCATCAGCGAACTGACCGCGTACCCGGCCCACAGCGGGATGCCGAGGCCGACCTTGAGCCCCTGCGCCATGATCGCGCCCTCGGTGGCGAAGAGGATGAAGGTGAAGGAGACGAAGATGAGGTTGGTGATGATCGACCCCTTGTAGCCGAAGCCGGAACCGCGGGTGATCAGGTCGAGGTCGACGTTGTAGCGCGCGGCGTAGTAGGCCAGCGGGGCGCTGGAGACGAAGATCAGCAGGGCGGCGATGAGGATGCCGCCGACCGCGTTGGTGGTGCCGTGCTCCACGCCGATCGCCGCGCCGATGGAGAAGTCCGCGAGGTAGGCGATCCCGCCCAGGGCGCTGGCGGCGACGGCGGCCGGCGTCCACTTCCGGTAGTGGCGTGGGGCGAACCGCAGCGAGAAGTCCTCGGTACCGACGGGGCTGGACGGTGCCGCCGCCGGGGCCGCCGGGCTGGCGGACGGGTCCTGGGTTGTCTGGGTGACTGTCTGGGTCATGGGGACACACGCTACGAGCGGCATTTTTCCGGCAGGGTGCCGTGGGAGTTTCCCGGAGGTTACAGTTCCGGCATGTCCAGCCACCCGAGCGCACCGGCACGGAACGCCGCACCGTCGAGCGTCGACACGCCGGCGGGGATCCCGCCGAGCCACTGTGCCTGGTGCGCCGACCGGAGCGCGTCGAGCGTCGTCGCTGTCGCGGTGTCCGGGTCGGCGGGCACGGATCCGCCGATGACCCCGAGACAGGCGACACCCCGGTGATCCAGCGCCTCGAGGGTCAGGTCGCAGTAGTTGATGCTGCCCAGGCACGTCGTCGTCACCACCGCCACCGGCGCATCGAGCCGGACGGCGAGGTCGGCGAGGGTGAAGCCGCCGAGGTCGACCAGCACTCCCCCGGCCCCCTCGACGAGGACGAGGCACCCCGGCCGGTCGAGTGAGAGGATACGTCGGGCCGTGTCCTCCAGCCCGGGCAGGACGGTCCCGGCGCGCCGGGCGGCCGCGACCGGCGCCAGGGGCTCGGGACAGGAGGCGAAGCAGTGGGTGTCGGTGACCCCCGTCAACGCGGTGACGGAACGCAGGTCGCCGTGTCCCGGAGGTTCACCGGTCTGCACGGGTTTGACGACGGTGACGTGGCGTCCAGCGGCCTGCCCGTGGACCGCCAGCGCGGCGGTGGCGACGGTCTTCCCCACGTCGGTCCCGGTACCGGTGACCAGGACGATCATGCTCCCACCGCCTCACGCACAGCACCGGTGATCTGGGCGATCTCGTCGTCGGTGCAGGTGAACGGGGGCATGGTGTAGACCAGCCGGCCGAACGGCCGCAGCCACACACCACGGTCGACGAGTGCGGCGGTGACGGCGGCGGTGTCGACGGCGTCCACGGTTTCGACCACGCCGATCGCCCCGAGGACGCGGACGTCGGTGACGCCCGGTACGTCCTGCAGCGGCGCGAGGCCGCGGTGCAGCAGCCCGGCGATCCGCGGGACGCGGTCCCGCCAGTACCCGGACTCCACGAGGTCCAGGGCCGCCAGCGCGACGGCGCAGGCCAGCGGGTTGCCCATGAACGTCGGGCCGTGCATCAGCGCCCCGGCACCCGCGTCCACGGCGGCGGCGACCCGGTCAGTGGACAGCGTGGCGGCGAAGCTCAGGAACCCACCGGTGAGCGCCTTGCCGAGGCAGAGGATGTCGGGGACGACACCGGCGGCGGTGCCGACCAGGTCATCGCCGGTGCGTCCGAAGCCGGTGGCGATCTCGTCGAGGATGAGCAGCGCCCCGGTCTCGTCGCACACGCGCCGCAGACCGGTGACCACCGCGTGGTCGTGGAAGCGCATCCCGCCGGCTCCCTGGACCACGGGTTCGACGATGACGGCGGCGACGTCGTTCTCCTCGACGACGGCACGCATCCGCGCGAGGTAGTCGGCGACGGTGTCCGGTGTGCTGCCCCGCGGCGGTGGTGCGGGGACGAAGACCTGCGGGGTCAGCACACCGGCCCACAGGGCGTGCATGCCGCCGTCCGGGTCGCAGACGCCCATCGGCCCCTGTGTGTCGCCGTGGTAGCCACCGCGCCAGGTCAGGAAGCGGGTGCGGTCGGGGCGTCCGACACCCCGCTGGTACTGCAGCGCCATCTTCATCGCGACCTCCACCGCCACCGACCCGGAGTCGGAGAAGAACACCGAGGTCAACGGCTCCCCCGTGAGGCCGGGGCGGTACGCGAAGGCGGTGAGCCGTTCGGCGAGCTCCGCGGCGGGCCGATGGGTCAGCCCACCGAACATCACGTGGCTCATCCGGTCGATCTGGCGGTGGGCGGCGTCGCGGAGATGCGGGTGCCCGTGGCCGTGGCAGGCCGCCCACCAGGAGCTCATGCCGTCGATCACCGTGCGGCCGTCCGCCAGCTCCAGCCGTGTGCCGGACGCGGACGCCACGGGAAGGTTCCCCGCCGCCGCACGGCGTGGCGCGTAGGGGTGCCAGACGTGCCGGCGGTCCGCGTCGATGATGCGGGACGGGGTCCAGAGGTCGGTGCTGTGGTCTACACTGTTCACAACCCCAACCTATACACCGTTCAATTCGGGAGAACCACCATGCCCCATGTCGCCGAACGTCTGCAGGCCTGGCGCGCCGCCGGACTCGGCCGCACCACCGTCGACTTCTCCACCGGACAACACCCCGTCTCCCGCGTCGACGGCGACGACCGCCTGCTCTTCTCCTCCAGCAACTACCTGGGGCTCTCCCACCACCCGGTCGTCGTCGACGCGGCGGTGGACGCCACCCGGACCTTCGGCACCGGCTCCGGCGGGTCGCGGCTGACCACCGGCTCCACCACCCTGCACCGCCGGCTCGAGGAGGAACTCGCCGACTGGCTCGGCTACCCGGACTGCGTCCTGCTGAACAGCGGCTTCGCCGCGAACCTCGCGGCGGTCACGGTCCTCGCCGATGAGACGGTGACGATCTACTCCGACGAACGCAACCACGCCAGCATCATCGACGGATGCCGCACCGCCCGGTCCCACGGCGCCGGCCTCGTCGTCTACCCGCACCGCGACACTGCCGCGCTGCGTCGGCTGCTGGCCGGACGCGACACCCCGCACGGCCTCATCGTCACCGACGGGGTGTTCTCGATGGACGGGACGGTCACCCCCGTCGCAGAGCTCGTCGACGTGGCCCGGGAATTCGGCTGCCGACTGCTCGTCGACGACGCCCACGGCATCGGCACCGTCGGGGACGGTCGGGGCTGCGCGGTGCCCGGCGACGGTGGCCGACCGGACGTCCTCGTGGGCACCACCAGCAAGGCGCTGGCCTCCGAGGGCGGCTTCGTCTGCGCCGACCGCGACACCTGCGACCTCATCCGCAACCAGGGCCGGCCGTTCATCTACTCCACCGCCGCCTCCGCCCCGACGGTCGCCGCCGCACTCGCGGCGGTGCGTCTGGTCCGTACCGACCCCGGCCACGTCCGGCGGCTGCAGGCCACTGTGCGGCGCGTCAGGCAGGGACTGGGAGTACCCGGCCGGACACCGATCGTCCCGGTGCCCGTCGGTGACGAGGCGGAGGCGATGGCCGTCGCCGACGCCCTGCGCCGCGGTGGCTTCCACGTCCCCGCGATCCGCTACCCCACCGTCCCGCGTGGCGCGGCGATCCTGCGGGTCACGGTCATGGCCACCCACACCGACGATCAGGTCGACGCACTGCTGGCGGCGCTGCGGGAGGTCCTCCCCGGAAGATAGACGACCCTCCGCGGTCCGGCCCCGGTCCCAGCGGCTCACATCCGGCGCAGGTCGACCGCGGGGCGTCCCAGCAGGTGTTCCCGGGCCAGGCTGTGCACCTCCCCCACGACGGAGCGCACCGTGACGGGGTCCTCCCCCGCCACGCGCACGGTGACACCGGCGTCGGCCACCATCGTGGAGGCGGCCGCGGTGAGCTCCGGTGTCGCGTCCGGCAGGGCGTCGCGCACGGCGGCGAGCAGGGCCGGCACGACTGACGGGGACGGAGGGGACGGAGGGACGAGGAGCACCGTGCCCCACACCGGCCAGCGCGACAGCAGCATCTCGGAATGCGCCGCCGCACCGGTGACGCACAAGGTGTCGGAGAGCAGCGGCCGACCACCCCGGGTCACCCGGAAGCGCTGCGCGAGGGCGTCGAAACCGTTGACCTCCCCGCGCGCGAGCCGCCCGGTGAGCATCACCTCGGCCGCGAGCAGTCGGCCGCCGGGCGCCACCTCGGCGTCGGTGGTCTGGAGCAGGCGGGACCCGGCGAAGAGTGTGGTCTGGCCCGGCAGGTACTCGCACACCGCACCGTCGGCGACGTGCAGGCTCACCCACTGCGACGCCATACCGGCGTCCATCCGGTGCACCGGCGTACCGGCCTGGGTCGTCACCGTGGCACCGGCGCCGGATTCCAGGCGGACGATCTGACGGATGCGGTCGTTCTGGGCCAGCCCACCGCCGGTGGTACGGATGTAGAGGAATGCTTCACCGGGGTCGGCCGGGTCGATGTACAGCGGGCGGGTCAACTGCATCGGCGCCTTGACGAAGCGGGAGGCCACGCCGGTCCGGCCGCCTCTCACCCCCAGCGTGACGTCGAGGACACCGACCTTGCCGGGACGTCCCACCGGCATCACACCTCCGGACGAGTGTTCCCCGGCGATGTCCGCCATCTCATGCGGCACCGGCGGGGTGAGGGCGGACGGGTCGAGGGAGATCACCCCCGGAAGCCCTCCAGCTTCGCCTGCAGCTCGTCGATGCCCTGCCCGGAGAAGCAGTCGGTGAGGACCACGGGGTTGCCGTCACGCACGTCGACGGCGTCGGCGTTCATCACCGTCAGGTCGCAGCGCACGTACTGGGCGATGTCGGTCTTGTTGATCACCAGGATGTCGGACTCGGTGATCCCGGGGCCCCGCTTCCTCGGCATCTTCTGGCCTTCGGCGGTGTCCAGGACGAAGACGAACACGTCCACCAGCGCCGGGGAGAAGGTCAGGGTGAGGTTGTCCCCGCCGGACTCGAAGAACAGGGTGTCGATCTCCGGGTGCTCGTCGAGCAGGTCGGCGGCGGTCATGAGGTTCATCGTCGGGTCGTCGCGCACCGCGGTGTGCGGGCAGGACCCGGTCTCCACCCCGATGACCACGTCCGGGCTGATCACGCCCTCGAGTTCCCGACGGACGTGCATGGCGTCCTCCTGGGTGTAGATGTCGTTGGTGATCACCCCCACCTGGCGCCCGGCCGCGACGAAGCGCGGGACGAGGGCCTCGATGAGGGCGGTCTTGCCGGAGCCGACGGGCCCGCCGATGCCGATGCGCAGCGGGGATCCGGTGCCGGTGACGGGGTCTGGGGTACTCATAGGTTGTCCTCTCTAGCTCATGAACAGTCGGGCGGGGGCGGTCTCGTGCGCGGCGGAGGCGAGGTCACTGCCGGGGCTCGCGCGGCCCAGCAGGCTCCATTCTCCACCGGCGAGCAGGTCGGTGGCCGTGCGGACGGCGCGGTCGGCGAGCTCGGCGATCACCGGGTGGGACGCGGTGATCGCGACCTGGGCACCGATGTGGTCGCACTGCCGCAGCCGCAGCGCCGCACCCGCCCAGCCGACGGCCAGGCCGGTGAGTTCGGTCGCCACCGCTGTCACGGCGTCCATGCCGTGGGACGCATGTACCACCCCGGCCGCGACGGCCTGGTTTCCCGGCGTCTCCTTGGCGGCGACGGCGGCGGCGTAGGTATCCAGGACGTCCGGCTGCCCCTGCACCCGACGCACGCCGAGCTGTTCCTCGACCTGGGCGGTGACCTGCAGCAGCTGGCGTCCCACCCGGGTGGACGCCCGGCGCAGCTCACCGGTGACCTTCGTCGCGGCGAGCTCGTGGTCGAGGGTGACGAGGGTGTCGAGATCGGTGGTGAGCGTCGCAGCCGCGGTCGCGACCCCGTCGCCGGGGGCGGCGGTGTGGCGCAGGTGGTCGAGCAGCACGTCGGTGACCTGGGCCGTCCCGCGGACCCGTCCGGCCTGCACCAGCCCCTCCAACCCGTGGGACAGCGTGTAGCGCCCCGACGGGTAGGCGGAGTCGGCGTAGGTCAGGGACTGCAGGAACGGGAGCATCGGGAGCATCAGAACAAGAAGAACTTCTGCGCCAGCGGCAGCGTGGTCGCCGGGGCAATCGTTGCGGCGACGCCGTCCACGGTGACCTCGTAGGTGTCCGGGTCCACGGCGATCTCGGCGAGCCGGTCGTTGCGCACCATGTCCTTCTTGCCGATGTCGCGGGTGCCGGTCACCGGCAGGACGGTGGAGGTCAGGCCGAGCTGCTCGGGGACGCCGGCCTCGATGGCGGCGGCGGACATGAACGTCACCCGGGTGTCCTGCAGGGCGGTGCCGTAGTTGGCGAACTGGTCCCGGTAGACCACCGGCTGGGGGGTGGCCAGCGAGGCGTTCGGGTCGCCCATCTGCGCGTAGGCGATACGGCCCTGGCGCAGGACCAGGCGCGGTTTCGCCGCGAAAGAGTCGACCGGCCACAGCACCAGGTCGGCGAGTTTTCCCGGCTCGATGCTGCCCACGTGTCCGCCGATGCCCTGGGCGATGGCCGGGTTGACCGTCATCTTCGCCACGTAGCGCAGCACCCGGTTGTTGTCGGCGCCGGTGCCGGCGTCCTCGTCCAGCTCGCCGAGCTGCTCCCGGCAGTGGTGGGCGGTCTGGAAGGCGCGGATCCAGGACTCTCCGACGCGTCCCATCGCCTGCGAGTCCGAGCTGAAGATGCTGATGATGCCGAGGTCGTGCAGCACCGTCTCCGCGGCGATGGTCTCGGCGCGCACGCGCGAGTCGGCGAAGGCCACGTCCTCCGGGATGTCGTGGGACAGGTGGTGGCAGACCATCACCATGTCCAGCAGCTCCTCCACCGAGTTCACGGTGTAGGGCAACGTGGGGTTGGTGGAGGCCGGCAGCACGTTCGGCATGCCGGTGACGCGCAGGATGTCCGGTGCGTGGCCACCGCCGGCACCCTCGGAGTGGAAGGTGTGCACCGGCCGGCCCTTGAAGGCACGGGCGGTGGACTCGAAGAAGCCGCCCTCGTTGAGGGTGTCGGTGTGGATGGCGAGCTGCACGTCGAACTCGTCGCAGACGTCCATGGCGTTGCGGATCGTCGCCGGGGTGGCGCCCCAGTCCTCGTGGATCTTCAACCCCGCGGCCCCGCCGCGGATCTGCTCGGCCAGGGCCTCCGGCAGCGACCCGGACCCCTTGCCCAGGAACCCGGTGTTCACCGGCATCCCCTCGGCGGCACGCAGCATGAACTGCACGCCGGACGCCCCGGGGGTGCACGTCGTCCCGAGCGTGCCCTCGGCCGGGCCCGTCCCGCCGCCGAAGAACGTGGTGATCCCACCCGCCAGACCGTGCTCGGCCTGCTGCGGGGTGATGTAGTGGATGTGCGTGTCCACCCCGCCGGCGGTGAGGATACGGTGCTCCCCGGCGATGACCTCGGTGCCGGGGCCGATGACCAGCTCGGGGTCCACCCCGTCCTGCGTGTTCGGGTTGCCGGCCTTGCCGATCTTCACGATGCGGCCGTCCCGGATGCCGACGTCGCCCTTGACCACGCCTGCCACCGCGTCCAGCACGATGGTGCCGGTGATCACGGTGTCCAGGGCGCCGGTGGCGGCCGTGGCGGTGGGGTCCTGCGCCATGCCGTCACGCACCGCCTTGCCGCCGCCGTAGACGGACTCGTCGCCGTAGGAGCCGGCGAGGTGGTCGTGCTCGATGCGCACCGTCAGGCACGTGTCCGCCAGGGTGACGGTGTCACCGGTGGTGGGTCCGTAGATCTCGGTGTAGCGGGACCGGTCGATGGTGCTCATCGGATCTCCAGGTCAGTCAGCGGGTCGTTGGTGGCGAGGAACGCCGGGAGGTTCTCCAGGGCACGGGCCTTCACCGTCGGGTCGTCGAGTCGCCCTTCGACGAGGCCGGCGAACCCGTGCAGGACGCGCCTGCCACCGAAGTCCACCAGGGTGACCTCCCGGGTGTCACCAGGTTCGAAGCGCACCGCCAGACCGGAGGGGATCGCCAGGTGCATTCCCCACGCCTGTTCACGGTCGACGCTGAGGGCGGGGTTGACCTCGAAGAAGTGGTAGTGGGAGCCGACCTGGACCGCACGGTCGCCGGTGTTGGACACCCGCAGTGTGGTCGTGGCGCGTCCCCGGTTCAGCTCGACCGACGTCGGCTGGTCGGGGGCCAGGCGGTAGCTGGCGCTTCCGGACATGGGGCTCTCCTAGTGGTGGTGGGAGTGGCTGTGGGAATGGGAATGCTCGTGCCCGTCCTCGTCGCCGTGGGAGTGGGCGAAGCCGGTGGCGTGGTCGGCGAGCAGGCCGTCGGCGATACCGTCGTCATGGTGGTCGCGGAGCAGGTGCAGGGCCGTGTGTACGGCACGCTCTACCGCGGTGGCCAGGGACGACGGGCGGAACAGGACCGTTCCGCCGTCCGCTCCCAGATCGGCACGGATCTCCGTGAGGTTTGTCGCACCGAGGAGTCCGAGGCGGTCACGCGCGGTGTCCACCGACGGCCAGGACCCCTCGAAGGCGACCTCGACCAGCAGGTCCTCGGAGTACTGCTGGGCCAGGCGTACCCGGCGCAGCAGCTCGGCGTCGGCGAAGGCGTCGACGGTGTTCGCACGGAACAGCACCGCGTCATGGCCCGTCGCGGCGGCACGCAGGTGCCGGCGCATCTCGGCGATCGCGCGGGTCGCGTCAATCAACGACGGGCCGAGCACGACCCGCGTGCCCGAGCGCTTCGCCCACTGCAGCGCCTGCGCCGCCTGGGTGACCGACGTCAGGGCTCGCCCCGTCCCCGCGGGGACGACCACCAGCGGCACGTCCTGCGTCCGGGCCTGTTCGGCGTGGCGGGCGAGGTCGCGTGGACCGGTGACCACCGGGACACCTGTGGCGTCCTGCAGTGAGGACGGGGTCGGCACCTCGGCGCCGGCGTAGAGGACGGTGAGCGACTCCATCGGCCCGGTCACAGTCCGATCGGGTCGTGGACGCTGACGAGCTTCGTGCCGTCGGGGAACGTGGCCTCGACCTGGATCAGGGACAGCCGTTCGCGGACGCCGTCCTGGACGTCGTCACGGCCGAGGACCTGCGTGCCGACCTCCATCGCCTCGGCGACCGTGCGCCCGTCACGCGCGGCCTCGATGACGGCCTCGCTGATCAGGGCCGTGGCCTCCGGGACGTTGAGGGTGAGTCCCCGGGCCTGTCGCCTGCGGCTGACCTCGGCGGCGGTGAAGATGAGGAGCTTCTCCTGCTCCCGGGGCGTGAGTTCCACGGTGCGTCCTTCTGTGCGTGCTGGTGCGTCGTACCTGTCCAACGGTAGTGACACGGGAGAGGTCGTGGGGACGGCGCCCCGGAGGTTTTACCCGGCGGAAACACGTGCCGGGGGTGGGGGTCCTCTCTCCGATGATGCACTCGAGACGCAGGCTGGAAGTAGGCACCATCCTGTGCACGCATCCGGGCCCGAGAGCGTGCACAGGACGGTGCCCATTTCCCGAGGGGCTTCTGGCCCCGGGCCAGACGTAGTCAGCACAGGACCGGAGGGAGGTCGTCCGGGGCCCACAGGGCGGACACCGACACCGCTGCAAGCATCTCCCTCCGGGAGAAGCTTGAGGCGCGTCGCGCCGCTTTCCAGGAGCTACTGGACAAGTACGGAGCCTCGAACCCCCGCCTGTTCGGATCCGTTGCCCGAGGAGAAGCTCACGACGGAAACCTTCTCATGCGGGCCTCCGGCCTCATGGAGGAGACCAGGGAACTCTTCCGAACCGATGGCATCACCAGCATCGACATATTTCCGTCGCAGCTTCTCAAGCGTGAGATCGCGAGAACTGTCGAGATCAACGCCGTGGCACTCCTATGAGCCGCCGGTTTGATCAACGCATTGCCGACATACTTCAGGCCATTGAGCGATGTCAGCGATACATGCGCTCGCTCACGGACGGGGACGATGCCCAAGCCGACATGGCGTTAGATGCTATAGAACGCAACCTTCAGATCATCGGTGAAGCAACGGTCCACGTCCCGCCTCTTGCCGATGTGCTGCGGCTGCACCTCAACGAGCGGCAACGGTAGAAACACCACTCGTTGTGGCGTCAGTCCGCCAGGAACTCCAGCAGCGAGGCGTTGAACTCGGCGGCGTGACTGGCGTTGAGCCCGTGGGGCGCACCCTCGATCACGGTTGTCCGGCTGTGCTGCACCATCTCGGCGGTGCGCTTACCTGAGCCCTCGAAGGGCACGATGTCGTCCGAGTCACCGTGGATGATCAGCGCCGGGACCTCGATCTTCGGCAGGTCCTCACGGAAGTCGGTGGTTCCGAAAGCTTCCATACAGCCCAGTGCGGCAGTCTGGTCGCTCTGGTGCGCCAACCGGACCGCGTCCTTCCGGGTGTCCTCGCTGACCTTCAGCTCGTCGCCGACAGAGAAGAAACCGGTGGTGAAGCCCTCGAAGAAGTCGTCCCGTCCCGCCTTGAGTCCGTCCTCCATCTCCTGGGCCGCCTCCTCGGTGAGCGGGCCGTCCGGATTGTCGTCGGTCTTCAGCAGGTACGGCGGCACCGCGGCAGCGAAGACGACGCTGCGGATGCGGGAGACGTCACCGACGCTGAAGTAACGGGCGACCTCACCGCCACCCATCGAGAAGCCCACGAGAGTGACGTCTCGCAGGTCCAGGCCGGTCAGCACGTCCTCCAGGTCTCGGGCGAGGGTGTCGTACTCGTAGCCGGAGTCCGGCTTGTCGGACCGTCCGAACCCGCGCCGGTCGTAGGCGACGACCCTGTAACCGTTCTTGCGCAGGACCGACGTCTGCGCCGACCAGGACTCCGCCGAGAGCGGCCACCCGTGGATCAGGACGACGGTGCGTCCCAGGTCCCCCGACTCCCCGCTGTCGTCGACGTGCAGTGTGACCCCGTCGCGTGTGGTGATGGTGCTCATGTCCGTGACCTCCTTGGTGAAGAGTTCGGTTGCCCCACCGAGGGTACTCACCCCGGCGCGCGTGTGCGTCCCGGTCACCCCGTGGCGGTGTCAGTGCGCGTGGTGCGCGTGCGTCCCACCGAGGTGATGCAGCAGACGGTGGACGCGCTCGTCGGTGAGCGCGTAACGCATCATCCGGCCGTCACGAGTGGCAGTGACGACCCCGGCGGTAGTGAGCAGCCGCAACGCCGCGGACGCCGTCGCCGTCTTCACCCCGGCGCGGTCGGCCAGCTCCGACATGCTCAGCGTGCCGGGACCGACGTAGTGCAGAACGGTGAGCAGCCTCAGCCGCGTCGGGTCACCGAGGAGGCGGAAGGTCTCGGACCAGTCGTCGGACAGCTCGCGCATACGGGTGAGGTCGGCGTCGTCCGCCTTCTCGTCTGCGCGCTCGTCCGTCCCGGTCATGCCTCCGTACTGTAGCCGAGTGAAGGCTCGTGTCGGACAGGATGGACGCATCTCATCGTCTCCAGCGATCTGAGCCACCACCCAGGACAGTTTTTCCTTCAGAATCACCCTGTGCGGTGACTCAGATGACATGCGCCCGGCTCCGTGGTCGAACCGCCTACTGACAGAGCTCAGCCCAGAGTTCCGGTTGCTCCTCCCGTCCGTTGAGCCCGCCGCAGACCCCTTCCGCCTGTGCGGCTCGACGGTGTTCCGGAGTGTCACACTCCTGCGTGGTCCGCCACTCGCCGTCGCTGTACAACCCCATGATGCTCAGTCCATTGTCACACTGGACGAGCGTGGGCTCCGCAGACACAGGTTCCTCCACCACCGGTTCCTCCACAGGTTGCTCGGCCGCCGCCGGGGCCGCCACCGAAGACTGCCGATACTCCGTAATGTCATAGGCCACATCCCCGAGGTTGGAGATGCCCGACGACGAGTTGAACGCGAACTGCGGAGTCTGACAGTTGGTCGTCAACATCCAACCGTCCGAGAGCGTCTCACTCGTACTGACCGTGTCCGCGGCGTTGAGCAGCTGCGCGTCAAGCACCACGTCCTCGTTCACCGAGCGGAATGTCACGAGGTACATCGCGACACCGCATCCGTTCATCGTCGCGGGGAAACGTCCGCCACCATCGTCACTCACCGGGGACGGGTCATTGTTCTCAAACACACGCAGCGTTCCCGACCATGACCGGTACACCTCGTAGTCACCCCAGGAATCGACGGCCTCCGGCACCGGTGCCGGATTGACGCTGTCCACGCCCGCCCCTTCGAGGAGGGCAACCGAGTCCACCGCCTCGGCGGACGGTTCACCGGCTGTCTCTTCGGTCACCTCGTCGTCCCGCACCTCCGCCGCCCCCACGGGACCGTCGTCGCCGGACCTCCCCCACAGAAGCCATGCGCCGAAACCCGCTACGGCGAGGACGACGATCACCCCAAGGAGAGCGATGATGGCCCGAGCCTGGCCCCGGGACATGCCCGAAGATTCTTTCTCTGTACCGCTGAACGGATTATTGGTCACTCGGCAAACATACCCCACGGGACATCAGGGGCCGCATGTTTCACCCAGGTAAAACCTTCATTCAAACAGTCGTTTGAACGTGCGAATATAGCGTGCCAGGCAGTAGCGTGATCCTCCGTGACGATCACGGAAGACACGGCATCGCCCCCACCCGGAGCCACCTCAGGCACCAGGCACGGAGACGTCCTGGGCATCCACGCGGCACGCCGCCGCACTGCACTCTGGACGACTGCACTCGTGGTCGTCCTCCTGGTCACCCTCGTCTTCTGCGTGGGTTTCGGATCCGTGTCAGTCTCCCCGCTCGACGCCGCCCGCATCCTCTCCCACCACCTCTTCGGCACCGACCTCGACGTCGGAGGCAGCGGGGACACCAGCGACCTCTCCCGGCACGACGCCGTCATCTGGACGATCCGGGCCCCACGCGCCGTCCTCGGTGCCGCCGTCGGTGCGGGCCTCGCCGTCGCCGGCGTCATCCTGCAGGCCACCGTCCGCAACATCCTCGCCGACCCCTACGTCCTCGGGGTGAACTCCGGCGCCTCTGTCGGGGCCGCCGCCGCGATCCTCACCGGTGTCGGCGCCGGAGCAGCTGCCGGATTCGGGGACTACGCCCTGCAGACCAGCGCCTTCCTCGGTGCGACCGTGGCGTCCTTCGTGGTCTACGGGGTGGCCTGCTCCGGCGGCCGACTCACACCGACCCGCCTGATCATGGCCGGCGTCGCCGTGGGTTACGCACTGTCGGCGCTGACCAGTTTCATGGTCTTCGCCTCGGACTCCGCCGAGTCCTCGCGCTCGGTGATGTTCTGGCTGCTCGGCTCCCTCGGTCTGGCCTCGTGGTCCGGCCCGCTGCTTGCCGTGGTCGTGGTCGTCCTGCTCGTCACCGCGTTCCTGCTCGTCCTGGGTCCGCGGCTGGACGCCCTCACCGCCGGCGACGAGACCGCGCTGACGCTCGGCGTCAACCCCGAACGCCTGCGGATCCTGCTGCTGGTGCTGTCCTGCCTGCTCGTCGGCACCGTCGTCGCCATGGCCGGGTCCATCGGCTTCCTCGGACTCGTCGTCCCCCACCTCGCCCGTCGACTCGTCGGCGGCGCCCACCGGGCGGTCGTCCCCGTCTCCGCACTCCTCGGCGCGATCCTGCTGTGCTGGGCCGACATCGGCTCGCGCACCCTGCTCGCCCCGCAGGAGATCCCCATCGGCATTATCACCGCCATCGTCGGCGCCCCGTTCCTGCTCATCCTGGTCAGGCGCATGCATCAAGGAGTAACGCCATGAAGAAAACCGTCCTCGCGTCCACCGTGGCAGCAGGTCTGACCCTGTCCCTCACCGCCTGTGGCACCGGCGACGACGCCTCGACAGACCAAGCCATCAGCGTCGACAACTGCGGCGACACCGTCACCCTCGACGGCCCGCCGGAGAACGTCACGGTGCTCAAGCCCGCCGCGATCACCACGCTGAGCCGGCTCGGCGTGCTCGACCACGTGACGAACCGCGCCGGCAAGTACCCGGCCGAGTACTACGACGACGCCACCAACGAGGCGCTGGACACCATCCCGTCGATCACTGACAAGACCGACGAGTCCGGCCACCTGCAGATCTCCCGCGAGGAGGTCGTCGCCACCGATCCGGACCTCGTCCTCGGCGAGACCGACACCGTCAACCGCCAGGCCCTGGCCAGCTCGGACATCCCGCTGATCGAGGAACCCGCCTTCTGCGGTTCCATCGACGGCGACGTCACCTGGGACGACGTCTGGGACCAGGTCCGGTTGTACGGCACCGTCTTCGACCGGGAGGACGAGGCCGAGGCCTATGTCGCGGAACTGCAGGAACGGCTCAAGGACGTCGACGGCGGCGACGGCACAGGCGCCGGACGCAGTATCGCCGTGCTCTACCCCACCGTCGGCGGCGGCGTGACCTACGCCTACGGCACCGGCTCCATGGCCGCGCCGGTGGTCGCCGCGTCCGGCGCGGAGAACGTCTACGCCGACCAGTCCCAGCGCGTCTTCGAGGTCACCGCCGAGGACCTCGTGGACCGCAACCCCGACGTGATCCTCGCCCTGTACTCCGACGGCACCGAGAACCAGGTGGTGGACGCCGTCAATCAGATCCCCGGCATCGACCGCACCACCGCCGGGCGCGACCGGAAGATCCTCCCGATGCTGCTCAACTACGCCGAACCGCCGACCCCACTCGCCGTCGACGGGCTCGAGTCACTCGACCGCTACCTGCAGGAGCACCCGTGATCACCGCAGAGAACCTCCACGTCACCGTCGGCGGTACCAGAGCCCTCGCCGGGGTGTCTCTGACCGTCCCGGACACGGGCACCGTGGGGCTCGTCGGGCCGAACGGTTCCGGGAAGACCACGCTACTGCGCACCCTGTACGGCTCCGCCGCACCCACGCAGGGGCGCGTCCTGCTCGACGGCACGGACCTGAGCTCCCTCCGGCGCCGCGACATCGCGCTGGCGGTGGCCGTCGTCGCCCAGGAGCGCGACGCCACGTCGTCGGGCATGCCGATGAGCGTCGCGGACCTGGCGATGCTGGGGCGCCTGCCCCACCAGGGTCTCGGTTCCCAGACGACCGGCCACGACCGTGCGGTCGTCACCGGCGCACTCGACGCCGTCGGCATGACCGACCTCGCCCGCCGTGACCTCGCCGACCTCTCCGGCGGCGAACGTCAGCGTGCATTGATCGCCCGCGCCCTGGCCCAGCAGACCCGGCACATCCTGCTCGACGAACCGACCAACCACCTGGACGTCCGCTACCAGCACGAGATCCTCGAGCTGGTCAGCGGTCTGCCCGGTTCGGCGGTGGTGCTGCACGACCTCAACCTCGCCGCCCGCTACTGCACCCACGTCGTGATGCTGGACCACGGTCACGTGGTCGCCGAGGGCACTCCGGACGAGGTGCTGGTCCCGGCGGTGCTCGAACCGGTGTACCAACGTCCGGTGACCCGGGTCGACGTCGGCGGTGAGATCACCCTGATCTTCCCCCGCACCGGCGACCGGACGGTGACGGTATGACCGCCGTGCTGACGTCGCTCCAGTCACGACTGGACGCCTACTGGTCCGGACGTGCCGCCGACTACCACGCCCACCAGGTCGCCGGGGAGCGTGCGCCACTGGACCGCGCGTTGTGGGCGCAGGTCGTCGGGTCACGGTTGCCGGACGGGGCGGACGGATCGGACGTGCTCGACGTGCTCGACGTGGGCACCGGCTCGGGTTACCTAGCGAACCTGCTGGCAGGACTCGGACACCGGGTGACCGGCATCGACAGTTCGGCCGGGATGATCGCCGTCGCGCGGGCATCGGGAGGGGACGCCCGCTTCAACCTCGGCGACGCCCACTCCCCCGCGTTGCCCGACGCGTCGGTGGACGCCGTCGTGAACCGTTACCTGCTGTGGACGCTGCCGGACCCGGTCACCGCGGCACGTGCGTGGCGCCGGGTGCTGCGCCCCGGCGGAGCCGTCGTGGCCGTTGACGCCACCTGGTTCCCGCACGGCGTGGACCCGGCGATGACGGTGCCGTCCGCCGACGGGGAGGACGCCTTCGCCGCGACCTACTCCCCCTCGACGATGGCGGACCTCCCGCTGGGCACGGCGTCGCACCCGACAGAGTTCGCCCGGATCTTCCGGGAGTCGGGGTTCACCTCCGTGACCGTCGACGAACTACCCCAGGTCGCCGAGCTCGACCGTCGCTTCGGCGTGGCACCCGGCCACGAGTCCCGGCCGCACTTCGTGGTGACGGCGCGGGGGTGACGCCTCCTACCCGATGATCTGCAGCACGCCCTCGGCGATGACGGTCGAGGCCAGGTAGGTCGACACGATCACGACGATGCCGACCGGGATGATCTTCCAGCCGATCTGCCGCAGCAGCGGGATGTCCTTGCCGATGCTGAGGCCGGCGACCGAGAGCATCATGGTGATGACCGCCAGGAAGTCCACGCTCGCGGAGATCTCCAGCAGCCAGGACGCCACCGGCGACGCCGGGACCGTCAGCAGAGTGCCCACCGTGATCACCACGATGATCGCCGGGATCTTCCCCCGGGTCAGCTTCGCCACCCCGATCCCCACCGCGGTCAGCACGCTGATCGCGAGGAAGGTCAGGATCATGTTCCAGGAGAAGGTCCCCGACAGCACCGTGGACACGACCACGCCTGCGGCACTGATGATCGTCAACGACAACCACAACGGCATCTTCACCACGGGGACGTCGGTCACCGCCGCCGCCAGTGCACCCGAGGACGCCAGCACCTTGCCGGCCGTCCCGTCCTGACCCCCGCCCTGGCCGTCGGCCTTCCGGGCCTGGCGTCGGGTGAGGAAACGGTAGAACCGGTCCGCCAGCGGCAGCGCCACCCAGATCCCCAGGTAGACCCCCGCGATCGAGGCGATGAGGTTCGCGGTGGTGCTCAACGCGAGGATCTGGTCGGCGAACTCGGGGTGCGCCGCCGTCACCGACGCCGACCCCGCGGCCATCATCGACCCCGACCCCACACCGGCGCCCATCGCCAGGGCACGCCAGTCGAAGATCCCCAACGACGACGCCAGCGACGCGATGAGGCTGATGATCACCGCACCGAACACCGAACCGAAGATGTACATCGACAGCACGCCCCGGTACTGCTGGGAGTTCGTGCCGAAACGCTCGGTCACCATGGCGAACGCGCCCTCGCGGTCGATCGAGAACGTCGCCCCCACCGTCGCCGTCCCCATGCGCAGCATCACGGCCAGCGGCAGGGCCAGGCAGATCGGGCCGATGATGTTGCCCACCTCCTGCAGCAGCAGGGCAGGGCCGGCGTCCAGCAGGAACGGGATGTTCGGACCCAGGGTGAAGGACAACCGGGCGACGAGCACCAGCACCGCGACACCCATGATCGCGTTCGCCACGTGCTGGAGGTTCACCGGCAGCGGGCGGATCCGCTGGGTGGAGACCGCCACCCCCATCGCCAGCGCCCAGATCATCGGCAGCAGCTGCAGGGAGGCGAAGCCCAGGGAGATCTCCCGGGGCCCGATGATCTGCGCGATCGCCGCGATGACGATGATCAGGCCGCCGAGCAGCCACACACCGTGATCGCGGACCGTGGGACGGATGACTCGGGGCGGGGAGGTGTCGGCTGGTGCCACCGGGGCCTCCACAGGTTTGTTGCTCATGGCAGGGTCTCTTCTCGTGGTGAGTTCACTGATGGCGCGAAAGTACCCGCCCGTGCCGGTGTGAGCTACGTCATGCAGGATATGACTCTTCCCGTCGGCGATCTGCAGGATCTGGCCCGGGAGGGTTACGGCACGGGCACCGTCCTGCCGGTGGCGTCACCGTTGTCGTCGAGGACGTGGCCGAGGTGCTTCAGTGACCGCAGCACCACCGACCGGTCCACGATCCGCACCCCGGGCAGCCGCTCCTCCAGCACCGCCTCCAGGTGGTTGACGTCCATCAGCGACCGCAGCCACGCCGCCATGATCACGTTGTACTCACCGGTGGCGGTGACCACGAGGCGGACCTCGTCGATGCGGCTGAGCAGCGGGCCGACTTTCGCGAGCTTGTCCGCCGAAACCTGCAGGAAGTACCAGACCGACACCGGCCACGGCGTCCTCGCCCGTGCGACGTCGACACGGACGTTGTAGCGGTCCGACGACGTCAGCGCGGCCACGGCCTCCCGCGCCTTCCGCGCGGAGATCCCCGCCGCCGCGGCGATCTCCGCGGTCGACGCCCGCCCGTCCACCGCCAGGGTGTCGAGGACCCCACGACGTTCCTCCGGGGTGAGCCGCGGCATCGTCGCGGTCGACGGACGCACCCGCCGTCCGATCTCGGCGACCTCGTCCTTCGACAGTGCCCGCAGCCTCCACTCCCGGGCGTCGGTGACGATCTGGGACACCAGGTGGGTACGCACCTTCCGGATCCCGTCGAGCCGGCGGACACGGTCCAGCGTCCAGTCGGCGAGCCCCGTGGTCCCCTGTGTCTGCAGGGTGACCATGATGTCCCTCGCACCGGCGGTGAAGTCGATGGTGAAGGCGTTGCGTTCCTCGACGAGCGCGTCGGCGACCTCGAGTGTCTTGTGCGGACGGCACTCGATCTCGATCAGGGCGATCACCGAGTCCGCGTCCCCGCCGTACCCGGTGACGTAGACGACCCCCTCGCGGCGCAGCTGCGCCCACCGTCGTGCCAGCGTCACCGGGTCCGCCCCGACCACCGGCGCCAACGTCGCCCACGGGGCCCGTGGTGCCACCTGGACCGCGTGAATAATGCGCTCATCGAGGGTACTGAGGCCCATTTCCTGCGAACTACGGTTGTTTTCGGTCATTTCTCTGCTCCGCGACCCGGGGTTTCACCTTTGTCACTACCTTAGCCTGCACCAGGGACACACAACCGCCGAGGAGGCCCCCATGCCAGAAACCACCCTCACCACCGACCTCGCCACCGCGACCGACGCCGTCACCGCGCGCATCGACGTCCACCGCGACCGCCTGCTCGAGATCAGCCACACCCTCCACGCGAACCCCGAGCTCGCCTTCCAGGAGCACGCCTCGGCGGACCTGCTCGCCCACGAACTGCGCACCGCCGGCTTCGACGTCACCGTCGGCGTCTACGGCCTGGACACCGCCATCGAGGCGACCTACGGCACCGGAGACTTCGTCGTCACCGTCTGCGCCGAGTACGACGCCCTCCCCGGCATCGGCCACGCCTGCGGCCACAACATCATCGCCACCGCCGGCCTCGGCGCCGCCCTCGGGCTCGCGGAGATCGCCGACACCGCCGGCATCCGCGTCAAGCTCCTCGGCACCCCCGCCGAGGAGCACGGCGGCGGCAAGGTCCTCATGCTGCGCGAAGGCGCGTGGGAGGACGCGACCATCTCCCTCATGGTCCACGGCGGGCAGGACGCAGGCCACGGCAGCGACGCCCGCTGCGGCGACTTCACCAGCCAGGCCGTCGACCGCTTCAAGGTCACCTACACCGGCGTCCCCGCCCACGCCGCCGCCGCGCCGCAGAACGGTGTCAACGCCCTCGACGCCGCCACCGTCGCCCTGACCTCCATCGGTCTGCTGCGCCAGCAGCTCGACAACTCCGTGCGCGTCGCCGGCGTCGTCACCGAGGGCGGCCACGTCACCAACATCATCCCCGAGCACACCGAGATCGACGCCGAGGTCCGTGCCTTCGACATGGACGTCCTCGAGGACGCCAAGCGCCGCGTGATGAACTGCTTCGAGGCCGGTGCCCTGGCCTCCGGCTGCTCCTGGTCGGTCGTGGAGACCGAGCCGCGCTACGCCAGCCTCGTCCAGGACCCGCTGCTCGCCGAGGCGTGGAACACCGCTCTGACCGACCTGGGGCGCGACGTCACCGCGCAGCCGGGCAGCGCCGGCGGCTCCACCGACATGGGCAACGTCTCCCAGGTCGTCCCGTCCATCCACCCGATGATCGCACTCCTCGGGGTCGACGCCCCGCCGCACACCACCGGTTTCGCCGCCGGGGCAGCCACCCCGGCCGGGGACGACGCCGCCGTCGTCTCCGCGAAGGGCCTCGCCCTCGCCGCCGCCACCGTCGCCCTCGACCCCGACGCCCGCGCCGACCTGCTCGCCCGCCAGGCCGCACGTCCCGCCGGAGCCACCACGGTAGAGTCCTGAGCATGTCGTCAACGACGGTGTACGTCTCGGTACTCGACCTGTTCTCCATCGGCATCGGACCGTCCTCGTCCCACACGGTCGGGCCGATGCGTGCCGGCGCGGACTTCGCGGCCCGCGCCGCCGACCTGTCCGGTGTCACCCGGGTCGGCGTCGGACTCCACGGGTCGCTGTCCGCCACCGGACGCGGCCACGGCACCCCGGACGCCGTCGTCGCCGGGCTCCGGGGTGCCGCACCGGAGACCTGCGACCCCGATGACGTCCGCGGCGCCTGGGCCGGGCTGCCGGACCAGCCGGTCGACCTGCTGCTCGACGGACGGACCCCGGTCCAGTTCCACAGGGACGACGTCGTCTTCCACCCCGCCACCCGCGACCTCCGCCACCCGAACACCATGGTGCTGCAGGCCTGGGGCGACAGCGGGGACGCACCCCTCCTGGAGGAGACCTACCTGTCCGTCGGCGGCGGATTCATCGAACGTGTCGGGGACGGGACCGGGACCGAGGCACCGGCCACCGGGGACGGCCCCGGCTTCCGCACCGCCGCGGAACTCCTCGCCCTGTGCACCGACGGCCGCACCGTCGCCGACGTCGCCTGGGCCGCCGAATGTGCCCGACGCCCCGCCGACGACGTCGCCGCCGGCATCGACGCCGTCTGGACGGCGATGCGCACCTGCGTCGACGCCGGACTGCACGCCGACGGCGTCCTTCCCGGACGCCTGCACGTCCGACGCCGCGCCACCGCCATGCGCCGCCGGCTGGAGGACGACCGGACCACCGCCATCGACGAGTGGCTGCACGTCTACGCCCTGGCCGTCAACGAGGAGAACGCCGGTGGCGGACGTGTCGTCACCGCCCCCACCAACGGCGCCGCCGGCATCATCCCCGCCGTCCTGCACTACTGGTGGAAGACCACGCCCGACGCCACCGACGCCGACGTGCGCACCTTCCTGCTCACCGCCGCCGCCGTCGGATCACTGATCAAGGCCAACGCCTCGATCTCCGGGGCCGAGGGCGGCTGCCAGGCGGAGGTCGGCTCGGCCTGTGCCATGGCCGCCGCCGGCTTCTGTGCGGTCCGCGGCGGCACCGCCGCCCAGGTGGAGAACGCCGCCGAGATCGCCGTGGAACACCACCTCGGCCTGACCTGCGACCCCATCGGCGGGCTGGTGCAGATCCCGTGCATCGAACGCAACGCCGTCGCCGCGTCCACCGCCGTCACCGCCGCCCGCCTCGCCCTGGCCGGCGACGGTTCGCACGTCGTCTCCCTCGACGCGGTCATCCAGACGATGCGCGAGACCGGTGCCGACATGAACGACAAGTACAAGGAGACCAGCCGCGGCGGCCTGGCCGTCAACGTGGTGGAGTGCTGAGCGGAACGCCGAATCTGCGACGCGCGGCGTCCCAGAGCGTGCTGACCACGACGAACGCCAGACAGGTGATCCCGAACAGCGGCGCGACGATGCCGTAGACGACCAGCGCCATGACGAGGATCGCAGTGCCGGTGGTGGGGCGGGACCACCGTGGGCGGGGAGGAGCCGCGGCCAGAGGCGTGAACCCGGAGGCGTCGACACGCTTACGTGGGCGACGTTTCCACCACATCGCGTAGCCCCAGCAGATCATGGCGATGATCGCCGCGGCGAGCAGGCCCAGGACGATCTGGTTCGGCAACCCGAACAGGGTTCCCATATGCAGCTGGATCAGCCATGCCGTCGCCTGGGCGGCCAGCGGCATGTCGGAGAAGTTCAGCCGGTCGGTGACGTCACCGGTCGCCCAGTCGATCGCGACGGAGTCGTTCGTCAGACGGTACGGCACGCGGTTCTCGCTCGCGGTCCACGTCTGACCCTCCGCCGTCGGAGGCGTGAGGGTGACCGGTGTGCGCAGCTCCGCCCGGGCGGTCGCGGCGACCCGGTCGATCGCGCCCGCGTTGAGGCCGCTGACCCGGACACCGGTGGCAGCCCCACTTCCACCAGACATGTCGTGTCCGGCGTGGGCGCCGTGCCCGGCATGGGCCCCGCTGGACGATTCGTCGCCCGCGGACGACGGGACCCCCACTGCACCGGGCAATTCGGAGGACACCGACGGTGTTCCCCAGCTGAGGTTCTCCCGCAGTTGCCCGATGTTCGTTCCTGCCACCGACGACCAGGTCAGCCCGGTGACGGTCAGGAAGATCATCCCGACAGCGACAACGGTGCCGGTAGCGCCGTGCCGTCGCATGGTCCGGACGCGGCCGGACCCGCCCGTGCGGAGCATCGAGGACACGGAGCGGTGTCGTTGCCACCACATGACCAGCCCGCCGACGGCGAGCACGCCGAGCCAGCTCGCGGCGGTCTCGGAGTACAACCGGCCGGTGTCACCGAGCCAGGCCATGCGGTGTCCCTCGGACAGCCACTGACGCAGCGGCAGCGAGCCGGAGCTCCCGTACTGAGTGCTGTCCCCGGTGACGTCACCGGTCCAGGGGTCGAGGAAGACCGCCCTCGTGGTTGACTCCGGCAGGTCAGGGTCGTTGAACAGCACGCGGGTGGTCTCATCGTCCCCGCCGATCCGGACCCCGGCGAGTGTGAGGTCCGGGTACTCCGCCTGGGCGGTGGAGACAAGGCCACTGACAGGGAGCCGGTCCGCGTCCGTCGCGCCGTCGGGCGCGGTGGTGGTCAGCATGTCATGGTCCACCACCTCCTCGACGGTCGGGGCGAAGGCGTAGAGGAGGCCGGTGACGGCCGCCACGAGGATCAACGGGGCGCAGAAGACCCCGGCGAAGAAGTGCAGTCGTTTCAGCAGCCGGGAGGACTGCTGGTCGGGCCGGCGGGCGCGTACCCCGGTCGTCCCGCCGGTGTCGGCGGCCTCGGGCCGCGGCGGGAGGGTGTGGTCTGGTGTTGTCGTCGTCACGGTGGAGTAGTCGTGATGTGGGACGTCGAAGTTCCCGGAGGAGCGTAGACGGAGGAGGATGGGGGTGGATGGGGGTGGATGGGGGTGGATGGGGGTGGATGGGGGTGAGGAGAACGGACGCGGTGTGTGGTCTGGGCGACACACGGGAACCGTCGGGCCACAGAATCCGACTACTGGGGTGAAGCGGCGTTGATCCGCGCCGCCGAGTATCTCTGCCCCTTACAACCACACTCCGGGAGTTCCCATGTCTGTGTCTGATTTCCCTGCCGTCCTCTCCACGCGGTCCGCGCGCGCTCTCTCTGCCGCGGCGTTGGCGGCGGTCGTCGCCGTCGGCGTGACGGCGTGCGGCGACGACGGTTCAGCCGGTGACGCAGCGTCCTCCACCGCAGCATCGACCGCGGCGGACGACACGACGGACGGAGCCGCCGAGGCGGCGGAGGGGGCTGTCACGCTGGAGGACGGCTACGTCGGTGCGAAGGATGCCGACACCTCGATGACCGCAGTGTTCGGTGAACTGACCAACCACACCGACGAGGACATCCACCTCACCCGGGTGGCCGGTGACCTGCCGGCCGTCTACCAGTACCACGAGGTGGTGGACGGGGTGATGCGGGAGACCGACGACGGACTGGTGATTCCCGCGAACGGTAGTGTGCAGATGGAGCCCGGTGGGCACCACATCATGATCATGGAGAACAACGACGACATCGCCGCCGGCGACGTCCTCACCCTCACGCTCACCGCGGATGACGGCACCACCTACGAGCTGAAGGACGTCCCGGTGCGTGTGCAGCAGTCCGGCCACGAGGACTACGCACCGGGCGAGATGGACGGCATGGACATGGGAGAGATGGGCGACATGGATCACAGCGAAGATGGGGACCATGCCGGGCACTGATCGCACCGGCCGGACGGCACCACACGGATTCTCTCGGCGCAGTTTCCTCGGCGGCCTCGGGTTCTTCGGCGCCTCTGCGGCGGTAGGGGCCACCGTGGCCTGTGGTTCAGACGATCCCGGACAGGCGGAGACCTCGGACGCCCACACCTCGGCCGGTGCCGTCGTCCCGTTCGACGGCGACCACCAGGCCGGAGTGGCGACGCCCTCACAGGCGCACAACACCACCGTGGCGTTCTCTCTGCGAGATGGCGTCCGTCGGCGCGAGGTCGAACGGTTGCTCCGGATCTGGACAGGGGACGCCCGACGGCTGTGTTCGGGAGACCCGGTTCTCGCGGACCTGGAACCGGAGTTGGCGGTCAGTCCAGCCAGCCTCACGGTGACCTGCGGTTTTGGTCTGGGTCTCTACACCACCGCCGGGATCGTCGACAGGGCCCCCTCCTGGCTGAACCCGCTACCCCACTTCCCCGGTGACCGGCTGGATGACCGTTGGGGTGACCGTGATCTCGTCCTGCAGATCTGTGGCGACGACCGCACCACGGTTTCCCACGCATTGCGGGTGCTCGTCCGGGGTGGCGCCGACTACGCTCGCCCGTCCTGGTCGCAGACAGGTTTCCTCGACCTTCCGGTGGCGCAGGACGGATCGCGTGGCACACCACGCAACCTCTTCGGCTTCAAGGACGGTACCGTCAACCCTCGCACGGATACCGAGCTGGACTCCCAGGTGTGGGGTGACGACGGTGGTACCTGCATGATCGTGCGCCGAGTCGCGTTCGACATGCCCCTGTGGGAGTCTGTGGACCGTGTCACCCGGGAGACCGCAATGGGGCGCACGATCACGGAGGGTGGCCCTTTGAGTGGAGGCGACGAGTTCGCGCCTGTCGACCCCGCCAAACTCGGCGATGACGGCCTCCCCCTCATGGACGCGCACTCGCACGTCGCCCTGGCAACCGCGGAGGGGCGCGAGGACGCACAGCGAATGCTGCGGCGCGCCTACAACTACGACCTCCCCGTCACAGCCGACGGCGCCGACGATCTACTTGACGCTGACCTGATCACTTTGTCAGATTCGGGCATGATCTTCACCTGTTTCCAGCGTGACCCGGAGACCGCGTTCATCCCGGTGCAGAAGCGTCTGGCCGACGGCGACCGGCTGAACGAGTGGATCACCCACGTCGGCTCGGCCGTGTTCCACGTTCCGGGCGGCACCTCCGGGGACAGCTACTGGGGTGAGGACCTGCTGGGGTAGCTGTTCCTGGTGTGGGTTACCAGAACCGGGATCCCGTGGCAGTGGCAGTAGGATTGTGTCACCCACCCTCGCGGCACAAGCCGTAGGTGGGTGGAATGCCGCGGGATGCTGAACCCCTGACGACTCACATCAGGAAGATGAAGCACACCACCGTGGCGATGATCATCGCCGCCATGAACAGCAACGTCACCACGTCCGCGGTGGAGGAACCGGGGATCTCCGGCTGCTGAGCCTGGTCAGGATGGTCAACCTGGTCGACATCTGTTGCCTCGCCAGCCGCCTCCGTGGCCTCTGGTTCTGTATTCATCACGCCACCAATCCGACGAACTCGTAGACGAGCGTCCCGATGAGGATCAGGAACACGACCGCCATGAACCATGTGTACATCCACTTGCCCGGGTGGTCGGTGCGCCAGAAACGACGCATGCTCACCGTCCCGTTGACCAGTGCCAGCAGGCACAGCGTGATGTTCAGCGGAGTCGCGACCATCCCGGCGACGCTGACGACCGGGATCAGGATCGGCACCAGCAGGTAGGTGATCGTGCACCGCACGGCGGAGAACACGATCGCCCAACGGAACGCGCGGTGGGCGCCGGCCACCGCCTCCATGTCGATCCGGTCGACCTGTCTGACCCGGAGCAACCGGAGCATGAACCGGTCGGCGCGTGACACCGGCTTCGCCGGCCCGGCGGTCTCCGCCGACTGCTCCGGTACCGACCGGGTGTCTTCGACCCCGGCTGCCGGAGCATGGCTGATTGTGGACATGGACCCAGGTTAGCCTCTTGGTTCGCCCGGGTCATATCAGACCGTCCTCAGTACGGGGCCGGCCACGTGGCCGTTGCGTAACCTCACGCCGTCTGTCCCGGCTATCCTCAGATGCGGACCGCACGACCTCCGCCAGACACACCCGACAGAAAGCAGCAGACGACTTGGGACGCCACCACGCCCCCTCGCCCACCCGGCAGAAGAAGGACGCACCGCCCCCGTCGGCGTCCGACCCGCTCGCCGCCGCAGCGCAGCACGGGCACAGCCACGCCCACAGCCACGGCCCGTCCGACGACCGGCCGCTGGCGGAACGCATGCACCCGCGCAACCTCGACCCGCGCCGGATCACCTGGACGTTGCCGAGGTCGATCCTGTTCGTCGCCCTGGTCGCCGGGTTCGTCGCCACGGCCGCGGCAGTGGTCCTGCAGTGGCCGCAGGGTGAGCCGGAGACCGGCGACAGTTTCCACCAGACGTCCGGCCTCGCCCAGGAGGTCTCGTCCGGCACCGTCGCCCTGGAAACCTCCGGAGCCTGCAACTCCCCGGCGATCGGACGCTCCTTCGACACCGCGCCGCCCACGGGTCACCCCAGCGCCGCCGGCGGTGGAGACGCAACCTGCCCCCAGGTCATCGTGGACATCACCTCCGGACCGGAGGAAGGGAAGCGCACACTGCTCGCGGTGACCGACTCCGACGGCTCACCCGAGCTCCCCGTCGGCCAGGACATCCTGATGACCACCGGCACCTCCGAGGACGGCGGCCGGACCTACGGTTTCCAGGACTACGAACGCACCACGCCGGTGTGGGTGTGGCTGCTGCTGACCCTCGTGGCGATCGTCGTGGTCGGTGCGTGGCGCGGATTCCGGTCCATCCTCGGGCTCGCGGTCACACTCGGGATCTTCGGGGTGTTCCTGCTGCCTGCCCTGGCACGCGGTGGCGACCCGGTACTGCTGGCGGTCACGGCATGTTCCGCTGTGCTGTACCTGGCACTGTTCCTGGTTCACGGAATGAACTGGAAGACGGCGTCCTCCCTCGGCGGCACCCTGGCGGCGATGCTGGTGGGCACCGCGCTGGCGTGGCTGGCGATCGACACCAACCAGCTGCGCGGCCTCGCCGACGAGAACAACATGCAGATCATGCTGTACCTCCCCGGCCTGTCGATCAGCGGGCTGCTGCTGGCCGGATTCATCATCGGCACCCTCGGCGTGCTCAACGACGTGACCGTGGCCCAGGCCTCGACCATCGCCGAGCTGCGCCAACTCGACCCCACCGCGTCGAACCTGCGCCTCTTCGGCACGGCGATGCGGGTCGGCCGCGACCACCTGGCCTCCACCGTGTACACCCTGGTGCTGTCCTACGCCGGCGCTGCACTGCCACTGCTGGTACTGCTCAGCGTGTCCGGCCGGGACATCGGACACATCCTGACCTCGGACATCATGGCCACCGAGATCCTCCGCTCGGCGACGGGTTCCCTGGCATTGGTCGCCGCCGTGCCGTTGACCACGGCCATCGCCGCGGTCACGACCTCGTCGGTGTGGCGACAGAAGACACAGTAGCGGGCCCGTACATTCCCCTGCGTGCCGTTCCGGCAACGCGTGTTGCCGCAGGCACGGCAGGACAGCATGATCGGTGGCATGAGAGCACACGACATCATCATCATCGGCGGCGGTGCGGCGGGACTCAGCGCCGCCGAACTCCTGGGACGCTCCCGTCGCGACGTCCTCGTCATCGACTCCGCCGCACCCCGCAACCGCTTCGCCCCGCACATGCACGGCGTCCTCGGCCACGACGGCCTGCCTCCGCTGGACCTCCTGGACAAGGGCCGCACCGAACTCGACACCTACGGCGTCACCGTCACCACCGGCAGCATCGAGTCCGTCACCGAGGTCGTCCGCGGCCTCAAGGTCACCCTCGCCGACGGCACCGTCGAGCACGCCCGCGCCGTCCTCGTCGCCAGCGGCATCGACGACATCCTCCCCGACATCCCGGGGCTCGCCGAGCACTGGGGCGACACTGTGTTCCAGTGCCCCTACTGCCACGGCTGGGAGCACCGCGACCAGCGCATCGGTGTGCTGGCGTCGTCCCCGATGCTCTTCCAGTACGCCCAGCTCGTCCGGAACTGGACCGAGGACCTCACCGTCTTCGTCACCGGCACCGACGTCGCCGAGCAGCTGGACGACGCCACGCGCCAGCGCTTCGACGCCCGCGGCATCACCGTCGTGACCTCCCCGGTCGCCGAGATCGTCGCCACGGACGGGACGCTCACCGGCGTGCGCACCGAGGACGGCGCCGTCCACGCGATCGACGCGATCGGGCTGCACCCGCAGGCCCGTCCGCGCGACGGTTTCCTCGCCCCGCTGGGCCTCGACCGCGCCGATGTCCCGGGCATCGGCTCCTTCCTGGCGGTCGACGCCTTCGGGCAGACCAGCCATCCGCGCGTGTGGGCGACCGGCAACGTCATCGATCCGCGCCTGAATGTTCCCGCGTCCATGGGACAGGCGTCGATGACCGCGGGCATGCTCAACACCACCCTGGTCACCGAGGACACCGACAACGCGGTACACGCGCTCACCGCGCCGACGTCGCATGACGCGTGGCCCGAGGTCGCCGACGACGGCTTCTGGGAGACGACCTACGCCCAGGCCCCGCCGCGCTGGTCGGGACGCCCGAACCCGTCGCTGGTGCGCGTGCTCACCGAGGAGCTCGGCGACTCCCACGGCCGGGCTGCGGACATCGGCTGCGGTGAGGGTGCCGACGCCATCTGGCTCGCGCGGCAGGGCTGGGACACCCTCGGCGTCGAGGTGTCCGCCACCGCCGCACGACGCTCACGGGAGGCCGCGGCCGCCGCCGGTGTCGACGGCGTGCGCTTCACCGACACCGGTGTGCGGGGGATCGCGGACGGGGAGAGCTTCGACCTGGTCACCGCCAGCTACCTGCACGCCCCGTCGCAGGACCGTCGTTCCTCGCTGCTGCTCACCGCCGGCGAACTCGTCGCCCCCGGCGGCCACCTGTTCATCCTGTCCCACGTCATGCCGGACGCCGGCCCCGAGGAGTCCGGCGCCGTCGACGCCCTCGGTTTCGACGTGGATGCCTGGGAAATCGTCCTGGACGAGACCGTGGACCGCACCGTCATCGGTGTCGACGGCCAGCTCGGGGGGCACCCGGACCGCGTCGTCCTGCTACGGCGGCGGTAGGGAGAGCCCTGACAGCACGGGATCGCCTGCTACGGTGACTCCCAGACACTGACCCGCCTACCCCTTGGACACCACGTGAAAACCATACAGTTCACGACGTTGCAGTTCGGCACCGTTGAAATCTACTCAGACTGGGGCGGTTCTTTCCTGCGGGTCCATCAACCGGACGGGTCTCGACTGCAGTGGACAGCACCGGACGCACACACGGATATACCCCTGCAGCAGGGGCGTCTCACCTGGACAAGGGACGAAAAGCTCTCGCTGAGCAAACGTATCCTCCAGCGGGCCGAGGCGGAACTGAACGCGTCGTATCCGGGTGGCTACGCCGCGGCCGTCGCCGACCTCCGCGACTGGCTGCTAGCCGAAGGGCCCGTCTGACTCACTGTTAAATGTGGCCAGAGAACTGACCTCTTAGGGGAACTACCTGCTGTTATGGTTATTTCAGAGGAGGGTCTGACGGCGATAGATTGAGGAACCTTTACAAAATCCCATCAGAGCATGCTACTGTCCAAACCATGATGTTTAAGAGAAGAAAGTTTGCAGTAGCTGTAGCGCTTACAGTTTCCGCGTCGGCAATCCCAGCCGCCGTAGGACAGCCCGATTCACACCTTGAAGTCCCCCAGTCGCCATCAAGCAACGAGATCCAGGTTGTAGAGCCTGGCGAGTCATTCGAAATCCCCTTGGATGCCCCCTCCAGCGAGGGAATCTCGCCACAACTTGGGGTCGGGTCATGTGCGGGAACGATAGATGGCCCGAAGCTAAAAAAAAATGAGAGAATCTACTACGGAATCAATGTATCCTGCAGCGGGTCCGGCTTCCTCCCACTAAGAGCGAAAGCTACCCTGCAAGAGCAGCATCTCGGTGCAATTTACCAGAATGTCGCAGACACCGGAGTCGTTCCCCTCACCGGGGGCGGGTACGGGTACGCAGGAAGCGACGTAGGTTGCGGGACATCGACTGGTCACAACTATAGGGTGTCCGCGGAAATCTGGGCTGGCGATCACTATGGTTCCGCTCGCTCGCAGAATATCTTCCTGAAGTGCAATGTTTGATCAGCCGACAAGAGCAACAAATGCCGCCGGAATGAACTGCAAAAGATACACGACGTTAGTATTCGGTGATGTGGAGATCTACTCCGACAGCACCGGATCATTCCTGCGTATTTCCAGAGACGGAAACCGCACCAGTCCGGAGTACCTCGGTGTCCAGACAGATTCCTGCATGGAAAATGGGCGTCTCGTATGGAACAGGGAAACGAAACTGGAGATAAGTGAGCACTTCCTCCAGCGGGCTGAGGACGCTCTGGAATCCTCTTACCCCGGAGGTTACCGTTCCGCAGTCAATGATCTCCGCAGTTGGCTACTGGAGGAAGGACCTTCCTAACCGGTCACACCGGTCAGCTCGTTCGGGGTCTCGGGCAATTCGGCGGAGGTCAGGATCTCGCCGGTGGACAGGTCGACCACATGCAGCTCGTTGGTGGACGGTTCAGAGACATAGGCCCGGCCCCCCTGCACGAACAGGGTGGGGCGTGCCTCCTGCCACTCCACCGGCTCCTCCCACTCACCCACGACGTCCCAGGCGTCGGTCTCTTGCCCGGTTTCCGGGTCGATGACGTGCAGTTTGCCGTCCGTGCCCAGTACCAGAGCCTCACCCTCCGGTCCGCGGGCCAGCGAACGGAAGCTGTAGGACGTCCCCAGCTCGACGAGCTGTGCGGTGTTGTCCTCGGTGTTCGTCAACTTGATCCTGGTCGGACGCTCCAGTTCCGCGTCCTCCTCCACCTTGTAGTCACCCAGGACGACGGGTGACTCGTCGGAGCCGGCCTGGTTACCGGTACGCCCGTAACTGTCCTCGGCATCGATCTTGGTGAACTCGCCATCCTTGTAGATCAGGACGCCGTCCTCGCAGCCGAAGGAGACGGCCTCTCCTGCGGCCGTCGCCTCCCCGTGGACGCCTTCACAGTCGTTACTGGACGCGATCTCTTCACCATCGGGCCTGAGGGCGACAACGGTGTCACGGTGTTCCTCCGTCCCCTCGGTGTGCAGCAGGGTCCCGTCCGACAGCTCGACGGCGACGCCGTGGTGGGGGTCGTCCGTCTCCGTCACGGTCGGCTCAGGGACGTCGTCGCCGTCACCGCCGGAGATGTCGAGGAAATCCTCTGCCGTGAACAGCTGGATCTTCCCGTCGCCGTCACCGAACAGGGCGACGTTGCCGTCATGACTGACGACGTGGCCGGGGGTGTCGGTGCCGAAGACGGTGTCGGTGAGCACGGGGTCCCCGGCGTAGCTGTGGGTGTGGTCGCCGTGCGGTTCGGTCCAGACACCGGCATCGATGAGCTGGAAGCCGTCACCGGTGGACAACAGGACGTGACGACCGTCGCCGAGGGGGTTCAGCCGGTTGAAGCCGTCGATCTTCTCGTCCGAGATCACCTCCAGGGTGTTGGCGTCCAGGGTGAGGTATCCGCCGTCGTAGGTGGTCAGGATACGGGGCTCGGCGGCGTCGACCTCCTGTGCTTCGGCGGCAGGTTCATCGCCGTGGTCGTGGCCTTCGTGCGACGTCTCCTCGGACGCGCAGGCGGACAGGGCCAGGACGGCGGAGAGGCTCGCCGCCACCGCAGCGGTCGCACTGCGGCGGACACGTCGGATGCGGCGTGGGTTATGGGGCAGTGACGTTGAGGACGTTGAGGACATGATGGGTTCTCCTTTTCGAGAGTCAGAGGAAAGTCAGGTGTCAGCCGAGCGCGTCAGCGATGCGCCTGGCGTTGGTGCGTTGCATGTCGATGTAGGTGCCTGCCTCACCGTCCGGCTCAGTGAGCGATTCAGTGAACAGGGGGACGACAGCGACGGTGATTCCGGCCTCGTCGGCGAGGACGTCGGCGAGGCGTTGGGGTTGCGAGGAATCGGCGAAGATCGCCGTGACGCGGTTGTCACGGATGGTCGTGCTCAGGTCCCGCAGGTCCGCGGCCGACGGTGCTGCCAGGGTGGTGCCACCGGGGATGACGGTGCCGATCACGTCGTAGCCGAAGCGGTCGGCGAGATAGCCGAACACGTGGTGGTTGGTCACCAGTGTCCGACGGTCCTCCGGCACCGAGCCCAGGAGCTCTGTCACCTCGGCGTCGAGGTCGTCCAGCTCCGCGCGGTAGGTCGCGGCGGACGAACGGATCTCCTCGCCGACGTCACCGTCGACCACGCCTGTCAGGTGGTCGGCGATGATGCCCGCGGCGGTGACCATACGGCCGGGATCCGTCCAGAAGTGCGGGTCGAGATCACCCTCGTCCCCGCCCGCGGCGTACGGCAGCGGGTCGATCTCCTCGCCGACCTCGAGGACGTCGACCCCTTCTTCGCGGGCGTTGTCGAGGTTCGATCCAAGTCCTTCTTCGAGTCCCAGTCCGTTGGCGACGATGAGGTCGGCCTGCTGCATGTCCCCGGCCTCTCTGGCGGAGATGCCGAAGGAGTGCGGGTCAGCGTTGGGTTTCATCAGTACCTGGACGTCCGCGGAGTCGCCGACGAGCCGGGAGACGACGTCACCGAGGATGTTCGTGGTGACGACGATGCTCGGACGGTCAGTGTCACTGCTGCAGGCGACGAGGACGGAGGCGAGAACTCCGGAGACCAGCGTCGCGGTGAGGACGCGGAGACGGTTCATCACTTGTCTCCCGTCACGGCGATCGCCGCAGGGTGCCCGCCGACGTCGATGCTGCGGGCTTCGCGCAGGTTGTCCCGCACGTCAAGCTCTGCGACGGTGCCGTCTGCCGGGTCGGAGACATATCCGCGTTCCCGGGTGAGGGCTACCGACGGAGCCGTGTCGCCACCGCCGTCCACCAGTTGTCGCTGCGCGGTGACCTCGCCAGAGGCGGCGTCGACCACATAACCCACGCCGTCCTCGTCAACGGCGAAGACGGTCGAGTCATCCGGTGCGACTGCGGCGGAGACCACCGAGGCGTCCGTATCGGCGATCTGCCATTCTCCGGACTCCAGGTCGAGGACTCCGAGCCCACCGTCTTCGAACGGTGCGGCCACAAGGTCCCGGCCCGCCACCAGGGACCACGCACGCCCGTCGCCGTCCTGCGGGTACGGGGTGACGGTACCGGTGAGGCCGTCGTCCACCGTGAGGACACCGTCCCCGCAGGCGAACGCCACATGGTCGCGGAGCCCTGCCGCACCGTGGATCTCGGGGCAGGTGGTTTCGCCGGTGAGCTCGTCCGACGCCTCCTCACCGGAGTCGTCGTAGAGTGAGATCTTCCCGGGGAGTTCCTCGTCATCGGCCCCGGGAACCGTGGTCAGGACGTGGTCCGCGAACGGGACCGCAACCCCGTGGTGTGCACCGACGTCGAAGGAGATGTCTTCGGTCAGTTCTCCGTCGCCGAGCCCCTGCCGTGGGAAGACCTTCACCGCGCCGTCGCCGTCGAAGAACATCGCGACCTGCGAACTGTTGGAGACCACGTGACCGGGAGTGTCACCGTCCACCGTGCCGACCCGGGAAGGATCGGACCGGTAGTAGTGGTTGTGGTCGCCGTGGTCCACGGTCCATACCCCGGTGTCCGTGACAGTGACGCCTGCATCGTCCGCGGTGAACAGGAAGCGTCCGTCAGACTCCTTGAGCACGGCTGGTTCCTCCCCGTCGGGCTCCGCCGGTGCATCCACGGGGTCACCGGTCAACAGGTCGACCAGCGTGAGTCCGCCGGCATCTGCATCGTCGGCGTCGACAGCCGCCAGCCTCAGCTGCGGTTCGGTGGCTTCCTCCGCGCCTTCGACATAGCCGTGGGGCGTCTCGTTGGCGCCGGAGGTGGCGGTCGACTCAGCGTCCGTGCCCCCTGCCCCGCAGGCAGACAACCCCATGATCAGGGGCGGGACGGCAAGAGCTGCAACGACGGCGGCAAGCCGACTGAACGGAACAGGCGGTCGGGCGCACGGTCTGCGCTGTAGCGTCATCATTCTCCTCTACTGATAATGATTATCATTTGCAGTACGGAGGCCGACTCTACACAGAACTGCCTTTGCCGCCAAGACGACCAGGAAGCTCGTCCCGCCGAGCAGGGTCACCGTCGCCCCCGCAGCGGTCTCCGCATACCAGCTGACCAGCAGACCGACGTAGACCTGCAGCACACCGATCACCGCCGCGGCCGCCATGACCCGCCCGATCCCCCGGACCAGCAGCAATGCCGTCGCCGGCGGTCCGATCAACAGCCCGAAGACCAGGAGCGTGCCGACCACCTGGAACGACGCCACCGTCGCCAGCGCGACGAGGACCAGCATCCCCACGTGCGTCACCCCCGGGCGCAGTCCCAGAGTGTGGGCCTTACGCTCGTCGAACGTCAGGGCCGTGAAGGGCCGGTGCAGCACGAAGCAGGCCAGGCCTCCCACAACAGCGGCGATGGCGATGACCAGGACATCTCCGCGGGTGACGCCGAGGATGTCGCCGAACAGGAAGGCCGTGAGGTCGACGGCGAACGACCCGGAATGCGAGACGATCACCACCCCCAGCGACAGCATCGTGATGAACTGCAGCCCGATACTCACGTCCTGCGACAGGCGCGACGCGCGGCTGACCGTCACGACCCCCAGGGACATCACCAGTGCGCTGACCGCCGCCCCGAGCATGAGGTTCCCGCCGAGCAGGGCCGCCACCGCCACGCCGGGCAACATGCCGTGACTCATCGCGTCGCCGAAGAACGCAAGGCCACGCAGGACGACCCACGTGCCGATACAGGCGCAGAGCACAGCGGCGAACCCGCCGGCCAGCAGTGCCCGGAAGACGAACGAGACCTCGAAAGGGGATGTCAGGAGTTCCATTTGATAATGATTATCATTATCATGAAGGAATGCGCGAACCAGTCCGCCTCACCGACATCTCCCACCGCTACGCACGGATCCCCTCCCTCCGGCGGATCAGTCTCACCCTCGAGCCCGGGACCGTCACCGCACTCGTCGGCGGCAACGGCTCCGGAAAATCAACCCTGCTCGGCATCCTCGCCGGCACGCTGCACCCCACGTCAGGAACAGCGACCGGCGTCCCGTCCAACACCGCCCTGGTCCCCCAGCACAGCACCGCACCCGACCTGTTCCCCGTGACCGCCCGCCGGGCGGTGTCCATGGGACGGTGGCGGGACCGCGGTCTGCTCCGCCCACTCACCCGGCGCGACCGGGAGCTCATCGACACCTCCATGGACCGCATGGGCATCACCGACCTCGCCGACCGCACCCTCAGCGACCTGTCCGGCGGACAGCGCCAGCGCACCTTCATCGCCCAGGGACTGGCCCAGCAGGCTCCCCTGCTTCTGCTGGACGAACCACTGTCGGCAGTGGACACCGCCACCGTCACCATGATCGACGAGGCGGTGCGCGAGGAGAGTCGGGACGGTGTCACGGTCGTCATCGCCACCCACCACCGTCATCAGGCGGACAGTGCCGACCGGGTCATCGTCCTCGACCACGGACGGGTGGTGGAGCCGGTATGACCGCCGCGCACCGTCGCACCCCGGTGACCGTCCTGTCCGGATTCCTCGGCTCCGGCAAGACCACGCTGCTCAACGCCGTCCTGGCGAACCGTGACGGTCGTCGCATCGCCGTCATCGTCAACGACTTCTCCGAGGTCAACATCGACGCCGCCCTCATCGCCGGCGAAGGCCACCTGACCCGCGGCGACGACCGCTTCGTGGAACTGACCAACGGCTGCATCTGCTGCACACTGCGCGACGACCTCGTGGAATCCGTCGGGTCCCTCGCCCGCCACGGCGCCTACGACCACATTCTCATCGAGTCGACCGGCATCTCGGAACCGATGCCGGTGGCCGCCACCTTCGAGTGGCAGTGGGACGACGGGACGAGACTGGCGGATCTCGCCCCGATCGACACGATGGTCACCCTCGTCGACGCCGTCCAGTTCCTCGACGGGCTCGGCGGTCGGACGCGGCTGCAGGACGCCGACCGCGGCGCCACACCGGACGATGAACGCACCGTCGCCGATCTCCTCGTCGACCAGGTCGAATTCGCCGACCGCATCTACGTCACCAAGTCGGACCTGGTCTCCGCCGACCGACTCTCCGCCACGCTCTCACTGGTCCGGCGCATGAACCCGCGGGCGCAGGTCGACGTCATGATGGACGGCCTGGTCCACGGACGTGCCGCCACCGAGGAGATCCTCGGGGCACGCCTGTACAACGAGGCCACCGCACGGACCTACCAGGGCTACACCGAGGAACTGACGAACCCCCACACCCCGGAGACCGAGGAGTACGGCATCAGCTCCGTGGTATTCCGGGGAGAGCGCCCCTTCGACCGCGGACGACTCCTTGAGGCCCTGCGCTCCACGACGGGACTGGTCCGGTCGAAGGGTTACTGCTGGATCGCCGACCGCCTCGAATATGCCCAGGTGTGGCACCAGGCCGGACCCGACCTGTCGATTCGACCTGCGGCACCATGGAAAGGTGCCGGACTGGAGCCAGGCACCGAGGTGGTGCTCATCGGGGTGAAGCTCGACGGCGCCGCGCTGCTCCGGAAGCTGGACGCCGCCATGCTCAGCGACACGGAAGCCTTCGGGCTCGTGCAGTGACCGTGCGGCGCGCGGCAGCGCGTCCGCGCGTCCTGCACCCCCACCCTGTGCCGACCCGGACCCCGTCGACCAACCCAGGTCGGGGTCTCAGAAGACGGCCGTGGCGATCCTCTGGCGGGCCCGCACCACCACCGGATCATCAGGCTCCAGCAGGTGGAGCATGTCCAGGAGACGCAGACGGATGCTGTCGCGGTCCGCCGTTCCCGCGAGGGACCCCGACAACAGGTCCACCGCCTCCGCGGGTTTGTCGAGGAGAACCAGGACGTCCGCGGCGCGTAACACGGTGTCGGTGTCGCCCTGACCACCCTGCAGACGCCGACGGGCGTCCGCCACCGCGGACAACACGGCAGAGCGGTCCATGTCCCGTGTACGGGCCAGGACCGCGACGGCCGCCCGTGCTCGGTACAGCGTGCTCGCTGCAGCGGGAGTGGTGTACTCGGCGAGCATCCGGTCGTAGAGGGCGAGCGCGGCCTCGGCATCCCCCTGGCCGACCAACTCCGCTGCCTCCTGGAGCCTCGGATCCGCGACCACGGAGTCGCCTGCTGTCGCCGCGCCGGCGCCGTCGGTGACCGCGTCGTCCGGAAGTCCCCCGAGCCGTCCTGCGACGGTCGTGACGACCTGCTCGACCCAGTCCCCGCAGTCGACCTCCGCGCCGTCCACCGTGGTCCAGGTGCCGACACCCGTGCCACCGGCCACGACGACCACCGACGGAAGCATCGTCGGCCGGAAAGCACGGACGACCTGCGGGAACCGGTCGGCGTCCAGCACGCCGAGGATCCACCGCAGTCCGGTGGCGCGGTTCTCCAGGTCACGCCGCAGTGCCGTCGTGCCGGGATCGACCGTCGAACCGATGAGGACGACCACGGGTACCTGGGACGAGCGGGCGATGACCTCAGGCTCCAGGGACAACGGCGTCACCTCGACCACCGGTCTGACGACGTGGGACGGTGACGTCTCCTCACCGGAGGTCGCCGTGTCGTGCGGTGTCTCCTCTGGTGAACGTATCCCCGTGACCACCAGATCCCGGTCGATGTCCGGGGTGCAGGAATCATGGTCGTGCCCGTGTGAATGCTCCATCATCGCCCACTGTAGGCGTCGCTGGCCACGCTGACGATGACGGTCACCGATTACGCCTCGATCGGCGACGGCCCCCTCTCATAACAACACTGACCTGCACGTCTTACTCTTCGAGAAAGACCGGAGGCGTAATATGCCGCACTCCCCGCGGCAACCACGCGACTCCGCGCCGCCTCCTACGGGATCAGCTCCAGGATCGCCTCCGTCAGGGCCTTGCGCTGGGCCGCGGTCAGGGCGTGGTCATGGACGTGGTCGTGCAGCCACAACCCGTCCGCGAGGATCTGGACCAGGTACGCCGCGCGGGCCAGGTCCGCGTCCTCCCCGTCGCCGTCGACCCCGTCCACCGACGGCAGCCACCGCTGGTCGACGTCGCGCCACACCTCGACGAAGTCCCGGTGTGTCCGGGAATCGACCTGCAGCAGCAGGTCCGCACGCGTCGCCGACCTGCTCAACGACAGCACCATCGCGCGCAACCGGGCTGACGGCGACACCTCGTCCGCCCGACCCCCTGCCGCGGAGACCAACTCGTCCTCCCACTGCCCGGCGAGGTGGCGGTGCACCCCGAGCATCAGCTCGTGGCGCGACGGGAAGTGGTAGATCAACCCCGACTTCGACATCCCGGACGCGTCCGCGAGGGACTCGTAGGTCACCGCGTCCAGACCGTCCGACTCGATGATGCCGACGGCGGCGCGCAGGATCACGTCCTTCTTACTCGTGCGCAGAGTACTTCGCCTCCTTCGGGTTCCCACGGAAGCACCAGGCCGTCACCAGGGCGGCGACCACTGCGACGATACCCGCGATCACCAGCACCAGCAGGTAACCGGTGTCGTAGGCGTCCGCCGCGACCGCGCCGAACACCGGGTGGTCCACCCCGTGGTCGACGTCCCCCGACACCTCCGACGGGGCCCGCATCGCGTAGAACATCGGCATCAGGCTGCCCAGGATCGCCACCGACAGCAGCGTGCCGAACTCGTAGGAGATCGCCTCCACCGAGGACGCCATCCCGGCCTTGCGCTCCGGGGCCGAACCGATGATCGCCGACGACGACACGGACATCACGCAGCCGGAACCGACACCGACCAGCCCCAGGCCGATGACCGCGGCCCACAACGGCTGGTCCGGCACCGCCCACACCACGGTCGCCACACCGGCCGCCACGACGGTGAAACCACCGGTGATCAGCGTGCGGAAGCCGAGACGGTGCAGGTTCATGCCACCGAGGATCGAGGCCGGGATCGCCGGCACCGCCGCCGACGCCACCAGCAGGCCGGCCTCCAGCGGACTGAACCCGCCCGAGGTCTGGAACCGCTGGGTGGTCATCAGCTCGGCGCCCGCCAGCACGAACATCGCGAACATCGCGGCCAGTGTGCCGCCGGCGAACATGCGGTCGCGGAAGATCCCGAACTCCAGCAGCGCCGGCATACCGCGGCGGCGCAGCAGACCCTGACGGTGCGCGAACAGCACGGCACCGACGACCGCCACACCCACGCAGGACAGGACGAGCGCGGTGCTGCCCTCGGAATTCGCCGTCTCCTTGATCGCCATGACCGCCCCGACCATGGTCAGCATCGCCCACACCGAGGACAGCACGTCCCAGTGCCGGGAGGGGTCGGCCTGGTTCGCGGGGGCGTACACGGCTGTCGCCACGAGGATCACGACCACGACCGGCACGTTGATGAGGAACACGGTGCCCCAGTGGAAGTGCTCCAGCAGGAAACCGCCGAGCACCGGGCCGGACGCCGCACCGACGACCGCGATCGACCCCCAGATGCCGATGGCGGTGTTGCGCTCCCGGACGTCGGTGAACGTCTGGCGGATCAGCGCCAGCGTGGCGGGCATCATCGTGGCCGCACCGAATCCGAGGACGGCGCGGGCCGCGATGAGCATCCACGCGTTCGGAGAGAACGCCGCGAGCAGGGAACCGACGCCGAAGACGCTCACCCCGGTGAGGAACATGACGCGGTGGCCGATCTTGTCGCCGAGGGTGCCGGTACCGAGCAGCAGCCCGACCAGGACCAGCGGGTAGGCGTTGATGATCCACAGGCCCTGCAGCGCGGTGGTGTGCAGCTCGTCGCGCAGCACCGGCAGTGCCGTGTAGAGGATCGAGTTGTCCGCGCCGACGAGGAACAGTCCGAGGCTGATGATGCCGAGGAAGCTCCAGCGCTGGGCGGGCGTGGTGGCGGAGGCGGGTGTGCCTCCGGAGGGACGTCCCACCGTCCGTCCCGTCGCCGTCGTCGTGTGGCTCACGGTCAATACCTCCTGTGCGCGTGCCGGTTGTGCCGGTCTCTGCCGTGTCTGGTGTGCCTGGTCGACACAGCATGGAACTGTACCGAACGTGCGTTACAGTTTCAAGCGGTGTGGCGGGCCTCACCATGCCCGTCACCTGCACCGTTGGTGCGACGTCCGTCACACGTCCGGGCGATGACGTAACATCCTGAGAAACCACCCGCCCAGCCGAGGAGCAACCGTGCCCGACCCCAGCGTCCTGTCCGACCTCACCGCCCTCGCCGACGCGGGGTTGGCGGACATCGACCCACTCGTCGCCGGACGCTGGGCGACACCGGTCACCTGGCGTCAGCCCGTGCACACCGTGTACGTCCCCGCCCACCTCATCGTCGGCGACGGCCTGCCCGGCACCGACCTGCCCCGGCGCTGGGCGTCGGACGCCCTGGACGCCCTGGACGCGCACGGCGACCCCGCCGACCTCGCCCGTGACCTCGGTGTCGCCGACAAGCACGCCGGGACCGTCGGCGAACTCACCCGGGAGAAACTCCTGCGCGAGCCGGTCGAGGACCTGCGCATCGACTTCGAGGACGGATTCACCCAGCGCGGCGTCCCGCAGGCCGACCGCGACGCCGACGAGGACGCCAAGGCCCGCCAGGCCGCCGATGTCCTGGCCACCTGGTTCAGCACGCCGGGTCCGGCCGCTCCCGCCTTCGCCGGCATCCGGTTCAAGTCCTTCGACCCGGCCGTCCGCGACCGTGGCCTACGCACCCTCGCCATCGTCCTGACCGGGCTGGCGGAGCGGGGCGTCCTGCGCACACTGCTGGAGGACGACCGCCGGGCGCTGCGCCTGACGTTGCCGAAGGTGCAGCACCACCACCAGGTCGAGGTGTTCGTCGACGTGCTGCGCCGCCTGGAGGACGCACTCGGTGTCCCCGAGATCCCGTTCGAGGTCCAGGTCGAGACCCCGCAGGCCGTGCTCGCCGCCGACGGGGCCGCCGAACCCGCCCGTCTCATCAGCGCCGGGCGAGGGCGCGTCCTGTCCCTGCACTACGGCACCTACGACTACTCCGCCTCCCTCGGCGTCGACGCCGCCGAGCAGGCCATGGACCACCCCGTCGCCGACCACGCCAAGGACGTCCTGCAGGTCGCGACGACGGCGGTCGGCGTGGAACTCTCCGACGGCTCCACCAACCGCATCCCCGTCGGCACCCGGGCGGAGACCCTGGAGGGATGGCGCATCCACCACCGCCTGGTGCACCGCCACCTGCGCCGCGGCATCCGGCAGGGCTGGGACCTGCACGCGCGCCAGCTCGTCACCCGGCACATGACCACCATCGCCTACTTCCGCGCCGACTGGCGACTCAGCGCCGAACGGCTGCGCGCCTATGTCGCGGGAGACACCAGCCGGTGGATGGACGAACCCGCCACCGCGAAGGCGCTGGCCGGCTACCTGCTGCGCGCCCACGCCTGCGGTGCCGTCACCGACCGGGAACTGGAACTCACGGGCGTGGACCACGACCAGTTGCGTAGTCTCCAGGTGAGCGGCCGACTGTACGGAGCCTGAGGAGCGAACCCATGACAGACATCACCACGATCTACCGCGCGTCCCACGCCGTGTACCTTCCCGAGGACGACCGGTCCCCGGCACAGGGGCCGGTCAGCGTCCTCGTCAGCGGTGAACAGATCACCGCCGTCCTCGACGGGCGGGACGCCGAACTCCCCGCGGAGTTCACCTACACCGACGCCACCGTCGTGGACGTTCCCGACGACCAGGTGCTCATCCCCGGCCTCGTCGACACCCACGTCCACGTCAACGAGCCCGGGCGCACCGAATGGGAGGGCTTCGCCTCAGTGACCCGCGCGGCCGCGGCCGGCGGGGTGACCACGCTGCTGGACATGCCGCTGAACTCGATCCCCTCCACCGTCACCGTGGACGCACTGGACACCAAACAGGACGTCGCCGCACCGAAGGCGAAGGTCAACGTCGGCTTCTGGGGTGGCGTGGTGCCGGAGAACCTCGGCACCGGGGACCTGCGGGCACTGTGGGACAGAGGCGTGTTCGGCTTCAAGTGCTTCCTCCTGCACTCCGGGGTGGACGAGTTCCAGCCACTGTCCGCCGACCAGCTGCACCAGGCGATGACCGAGATCGCGGAGTTCGACGGACTGCTCATCGTCCACGCCGAGGACGCCGACGAGATTGCCGCCGGTGAAGCGAAGGTCGACGCCGCCGGCGGCATCGACGAGACCTTCGACAGTTTCCTGGCGTCCCGCCCGTCCTCGGCGGAGGCGACAGCCATCGCCACGGTGATCGAGGCCGCCGAAGCCACCGGATGCCGGGCACACATCCTGCACCTGTCCGACTCCGGCTCCATCGACCAGATCGCCGCCGCCCAGGAGCGCGGCGTCCGCATCACCGCCGAGACCTGCCCGCACTACCTGGCGTTGTTCTCCGAGGAGATCCAGAACGGCGCGACCCAGTACAAGTGCTGCCCGCCGGTGCGCACCGCCGGCAACCGCGAGCGCCTGTGGAAGGGCCTGGTGGACGGGGTCATCTCCACGGTGGTCTCCGACCACTCCCCCTGCACCGCGGAACTGAAGAAGTTCGCCGAGGTCGCCGAGGCCCAGGCGTCCGCCAACGAGCGCAATGAACTCACGGCCTTCTCCGCCCTCGCAGCCACCGGCAACAACCTCGGGGCCGGCGGTGCCGACCACCGCGGGTCCGGCGGCTCCTTCGGCGAGGCCTGGGGCGGCATCGGCTCCGTCCAGCTCGGGCTGCCGGTGGTGTGGTCCCAGGCCCGGCTACGCGGGCTGTCGCTGGCCGACGTCGTCGGCTGGATGTGCCAGGCCCCGGCCGAGTGGGCCGGGCTGACCGACCGGGGCGCGATCGCCGCCGGACGCCGCGCCGACCTGGCCACCGTCAGCGCCGACGACGCGTTCGTCGTCCTGCCCGACGAACTCCACCAGCGCAACAAGGTCACCGCCTACGCCCAACGCGCCCTGGCCGGCGTGGTGACCCGCACCTGGATCGGCGGCGACCCCGTCTACGTCCGCCCGTCCACCCCGCACGTCCCCGCCGTCGATCTGGAGGACGCCGCCGTCTTCCCCGCCGCCGTCCGACCCTTCACCCTGCGACCCTGACCTGCGACCCTGACCTGCTGAGGAGCACCATGACCGAACACTACGACTTCCTGTCCTACCCCGATCTCGCCAGCCGTGCGCTGGCCGGTTCCGTGGTGTGGGCGTCCGACGAGTCCTTCGCCGAGCGCGAGAACCTCATCATGCCGCATGAACCGGCCTTCGACCCGAACGAGTTCGGCAACAAGGGCAAGGTCTACGACGGGTGGGAGACCCGGCGGCGGCGCCACGACGAGGTCGGCGAGAATGACGCCGCCATCGTGCGCCTCGGCGTCCCGGGGCACATCAAGGGCATCGTCGTCGACACCGCCTGGTTCAAGGGGAACTACCCGCCCCAGATCGCCGTGCACGGCCTGACCTGCGACGAGTACCTCACCGGCGAGGAGCTCGCCGCCCTGCCCGACGACCGGTGGTTCACCCTCGTCGCTCCCATGGACGCCAAGGGCGACCACAAGCACCACCTCGAGATCTTCCCCGCCGGAGACGCCGCGGCCCGCCGCGTGACCCACGTGAAGCTGGAGATGATCCCCGACGGCGGCATCTCCCGCCTGCGCGTCCACGGACAGCCCGCCCCGGACCCCCGGTTCATCACCGGCACCATCGACCTCGCTGCGGTGGAGAACGGCGGACGGGTCACCGAGTGCACGAACATGTTCTACTCTCACCCCAACCAGATCATCTCCATCGGACGCGCCCACAACATGGGTGGCGGCTGGGAGAACGCCCGGCGGCGCGACGACGGCAACGACTCGGTCACCGTCCAGCTCGCCGGGGAGGGACGCGTGCGTTGGATCGAGTTCGACACGTCCTACTTCGTGTTCAACGCGCCCGGCGACGTGAAGCTCACCGGCATCACCGCCGACGGTGAGGAGGCCGAACTCGTCGGGAAGACGAGGGTGCTGCCGGACACCCGGCACCGCTTCGCCGTGTCCGACACCGCCGAAGGCACCACCGGGCCGACGCCGATCGTCGCCGTCCGTGCCGACGTCTACCCCGACGGGGGTATCTCCCGACTGCGCGTGTGGGGAGAGCTGACCGACAACGGCGAACTCGACATCGAAAGCCGCTGGTAAAAGGGGCCTCCTACCCCGGCTCCCCTTCGGAACCACGGGAACATCTGCACGAAACTCCGTCGAAACAGGCGGTTCCTAAACTCTCGCTTCTGACAGCCGCCCACCCTCGGGCGCCGACGACGAGAACGGAGCCGATCGACCGATGACCCGTGTGATCCCCCGTACCACCGCCCTGCCCGACCACCCCGCACGCCACCGTCCGGAACCCCTTCCGGACGACGTCGCCCGGTCGAACCTGGCGGCCCTCGCCACCCGGGCGCGTGCCGACATGGCGTTGATCGGACACAACCACGACTGGGTCCCCGCTCCGGCGGACGGCGCCCACAACGTGCTGGTCATCGGCGGCGGCCAGGCCGGGCTCGGGACAGCGTTCGCCCTGTCCCGGCACCGCATCGGCGGGGTGAAGGTCCTGGAGGCCGGTCCGGCCCGGGAAGCCGGCTGCTGGACCCGGTACGCGCGGATGCACACGCTGCGCAGCCCGAAGAACATGAAGGGCATCGAACTCGACATCCCGTCGCTGCACACCGAACGCTGGTTCGAGGCGAAGTACGGTGCCGAGGCCTGGGCCGCCACCGACCTGACCCCCCGCGAGGACTGGAACGAGTACCTCACCTGGTACCGGGAGACCACCGGAGCCGACGTGGACTTCCACACCCGTATCACGGGAGTGACCAGGCCTGACGCGGACGGCTACTTCCACGTCGCGGCCGAGTGCGGTGGAGAGTCGGTGACCTACCGTGCCCGGCGGATCGTCTTCGCCATGGGGCTCGTCGGTGGCGGCGGGACATTCCTTCCGCCCCTGGTCGAGTCGCTGCCACCGCAGGTGCGGGCGCACACCGAGGACCCGATCGACTTCGCCGCGTTGCGGGGTCGACGGGTGATCGTACTGGGCGGCGGTGCCAGCGGGTTCGACAACGCCTCCGCCGCACTGGAGGCGGGTGCCGCGAGCGTGGAGATGCACGTCCGGCGTACGGACATCCCCCGGCAGAACTCGCTGCGCTGGATGGAGTTCCCCGGCATGCAGGAGCACTTCTTCGACCTCACCGACGAGGAGAAGTGGGAGTTCTCCCTGTTCAACGGAGGCCTCCCCCAGCCGCCGACGCAGGCCTCGGTGTGGCGCGCCTTCGCCCACGACAACTTCCGGCTGTTGACCGGCACCCGGTGGGCGTCCGCCGAGGTACGGGACGGCGTGGGTGGAGCTGACGCTTCAGGTGCTGAGGTCGTGGTGACCGACGACCGCGGCGAGGAGCATGTCGGGGACTTCGTGATCTCGGCGACCGGCTACACCGTGGACCTGGGGCTGCGTCCCGAGTTGAGCGAATTCCTGCCGGACATCGCCCTGTGGTCGGACCGGTTTGCCCGTGCCGTCGGCCATCCGCTGGGGCAGTGCCCGTACCTGGGCGACGGTTTCCAGTTCCAGGCGAAGGAGACTGACGGCAGTGATACCCCGTCCGGTGCCGCGTCCTACATCCCGCGGCTGTTCCATCTGTCCACCGGCGCGCGGGCCTCGCACGCGGTGGCGGGAAACCAGCTGTCCGGGATCTACGCCGGGGTGACGCGCCTGGCGAACCGCATCGCCACGGACATCACCCGGGAGAACTGGCCGGACTTCTTCTCCGAGTTCCGGGCCTTCGAGCATCAGGAGGTCGGCAACGTCGGCCGGCACCGCGACGGCGAGGCGTGGTTCCCGGTGGCACCGCGGTACTGAACGGCCGGATGTCGTCTGAGCCACCTCAGGGGTCAAGGATCGGCTGTTTATTGACCTGGGCGGTGGCTCAGATGACATCCTCACCAGGAGACGTCTCCGGTACTGTGATCAGAGGTCGCGTACCCCAGCGACGTGACCCCAGCACACCGCCGTCACCGAGGAGTCTCTTGTTCCGGACGATCCTGCGCTTCGGCATGGTCGGTGTCGTCGGCGCCGTCGTCGACTTCTCGACCAGGGCGCTGCTCCTGCATCTCGGTGTCCCCGACGCCTTCGCCAGAGGCGGAAGCTACATCGTCGGCAGCACTGCCGCGTACTACCTGAACAGCTGGTTCACGTTCAGCGGCGAGCGGACGCGGGCGGAGAAACTCCGGGCGGCCGTGTCCTACGTCCTGTGTTTCACCGCTGCCGTGCTTGTCGACCACCTCGTCCGGCACACCCTCCCCGCCATGCCCGCCGTGTACTTCTGGTCGTGGTTCGTGTCCCAGGGGGTGGCCACGGCACTGAACTTCCTGCTGCAGAACTTCTGGGTGTTCCGCGGCAGTTCCACCAGGCGCTAACAGACAGTGTTTTTGTCCCGTGTCATCTGAGTCACCACAGGGGTCAAGGATCGGCTGTTTATTGGCCTGGACGGTGGCTCAGATGACAGCCCATCCGGACGCGTACCATCGCGCACATGACTTCCCCGGACAACACAGACGGCACCGCCACCACCGACATCAAGTCCATTCCCGTACACGCCCTCGACGGCAGCGACATCGACCTCGCGGAGTTCAGCGGCCCGTTGCTGATCGTCAACGTGGCGTCCAAGTGCGGCCTGACCCCGCAGTACACCGCCCTCGAGAAGCTCGCCGAAGACTACCGGGACCGCGGACTCACCGTCCTCGGCGCGCCCTGCAACCAGTTCATGGGCCAGGAACCCGGCAGCACCGAGGAGATCGCGGAGTTCTGCTCCGCCACCTACGGCGTGACCTTCCCACTGACCGAGAAGCTCAACGTCAACGGCGAGGACGCCCACCCGCTCTTCGCCGAGCTCACAAAGACCCCCGACACCGACGGCAAGGCCGGCGACGTGGAGTGGAACTTCGAGAAGTTCCTCGTCAGCAAGGACGGCGAGGTCCTCGCGCGCTTCCGCCCCGCCACCGTGCCGGACGCCCCGGAGGTCATCGACGCCGTTGAGGCAGCGCTGTAGCCCGGTAGCTGCCGTTCCTCCGCTCAAGCCCCGCCCACCACGGCTCCCCGATCAGGACGTGTCCCCGGGTGATCTTCCCTGCGCGGGCGCGGTCGACCTGCTCGTCAATGTCGTCAATGTCCACGGGTGGCTCGACATCACCATCGCTGGACATGAGGCCGCCCACCGACGACCTCTCCACGAACCAGCCGTCACCGGCAATCCGGATGAAGCCACCGACGACACGCCAGACTGCGTTGTCGACCTCCTCGAGGAAACTGTCGCTCCCACTGTCACACGCGTCGCAGCCGCAGGTTGGCGCAAAGCCGAGTTCCTCGATCTCGTTGCGCTTCCCCGCTACACCGATGCCAGTCACGAGTACGCTCCCCTGTACCCCGTCGAGCTCGGGCTTCGCCAGCACCAGGGGCCGCGCCCCCTCCGCGGACGGCACGAGCATCGCCGCCTCCTGTGACGGCGCCTGATTCCACCCTGACGGCGTGACCACCGGCTCCGCATGCGCCAGGCCGAGTCCGACCAATGCCCGCTCCCAGGCGTCCACCCGCGCACCGACGATCCGGAACCGCCCGGGATCCGTGACCCGCGAGTACTCCTCGTCCCTGATGTACCTGACCTCGAGGTCCGGATGCGGGTCGTCCCATGTCACGGCACTGAGCGGGTCGGTGGCGTACTCGCGGTCGACGGCAGCGAGGATCTCGTCCTTCATACTTCCTCCAGCACCAGGTCGCGGTACATCATCGTCTGCCGGATCGCCGACCACACCATCGGCGAGTTCGCCAGGGAGTCCCACCCACCGCTCCACGTCAGCCGACCCGCCAGGCGCCACACGCTGATCTCCGGGTTCCACTCCAGTACCTGCGACACCTCGTCGGCACGCTCCATGACGTGGTCGCGGGTCTCCTGCCGCCGGGCCGCCAGCCCGGTGAAGCAGTAGCCGTGGCCGGGGAGCACCGTGTAGTCGTCGAACTCCGCCAGCCGATCCAGCGCCGCGAGGTAGTCCTTCACCGGGTTGCCTCCCAGGGACGCCACCCCCAGGCCGATACCGGGGAAGATCTCCGGCAGCACATGGTCCGCCGCGACCAGCAGCTTGCGCCGGTCGTCGGCGAAACACAGGTGCCCCGGAGTGTGCCCCGGCGTCAGCACCGCACGCCACCCCAGTTCCCCGGTCACCCCGTGATCCGGCAGCAGGTCCCCGTCCTCCAGCAACCGGTCCGGACGCTGCCGCGGGATGAACGGCGGCAGCCCCTTCGTCGCCAGCGGGAAGGGAAACTTGTCGAGCACCCCGTCCGGAGCGCCGATCGTGTGCCGTTCGACGGCGTAGTCGTCCTGCGACCGGCCGGTGCGGGCGGCGTCCACGGTGCGCTGCTCCACGGCGCCCAGGTGATACCGCGCACCGGTGGCCTGCAGCATCTCCGCCGTCGCACCGATGTGGTCCGGGTGCGCGTGCGTCACCACCACGTCGGTGACGTCCTCCAGACGCCGCCCCCGCTCGCGCAGGAACGCGTCCAGCGGGCGCAGGACGTTGCCCGTCGCGTCCTGCGCCTTGCCACCGGCCCACCCCGGGTCGACGACGGTGACGCCGCGGTCCCCGAGGTGGATGACCGACAACACGCTGTTCATCACACCCGCCCCCGGCATCGGCACGGCACGCACCCACAACTCACCGTCGACGGTGCTGACGCGTACCGGTGCAGGCACCGTGCTGCCGAGCGCCGCCTGGTACTGGGCGCGGAAGATCGGGGTGATGCGGCTGTCTGCACGTTCTGCCATGTGCAGTCAGCGTACCCGCCGCCGTTCACTCACCGGCGACAATGGTCCGCACCACGGCTCGTTCGTCGCCGAGGACCATCGTGGCGAAGAGGATCTCCTCGAGGGTCTCCGCGCACTCCACCCGGTGCCGCAGCACCGGTGAGTTCGACGCGGCGGACGGGTCGAGGACGACGAGGTCGGCGTCCTTCCCCTTCTCCAGTGACCCCACCGAATCCTCCACACCCAGCGCTTCCGCACCGCCGAGGGTGGCCAGGCGCAGCAGCCGGGCGACGTCCAACGGCGCGCCGAGCATGCGCGACGCCTGGTAGGCAGCCCCCAGGGTGACCAGCGGCGAGAGGCTCGTCCCCGCGCCCACGTCCGACCCCAGGCCCACGCGCAGACCCGCGACGGACTGCGCCCGGGTGACCCCGAAAAGGCCGGAACCCAGGAAGAAGTTCGAGGTGGGACAGTGCGCCACGGACGCCTCCGCCTGGGCGAGACGGCCGAGTTCCCGGTCGGTCAGGTGCACCCCGTGGCCGAAGACCGCCCGCCTGCGCACCAGCCCCGCCCGGTCGTAGACGTCGGTGTAGTCACGTGTACCAGGAAACAACGTGCGCACCCGCTCGATCTCCGCGGTGTTCTCCGACAGGTGCGTCTGCACCACGACGTCCGGGTAGGACGCGGCGAGTTCACCGAGGGCGGTGAGCTGGGCGTCCGACGATGTCGGTGCGAAACGTGGGGTGATCGCGTACTCCAGGCGCCCGACACCGTGCCATTTCTCCAGCAGCGCGACGCTGTCCTCCACCGCGGAGGACGGTGTGTCGAGCAGGTGGTCGGGCGCACCCCGGTCCATGCACACCTTGCCGGTGATGACCCGCAGGTTCTTCGCCCGGGCATGACGGAACAGCGCGTCCGCGCTGCCCGGATGCACCGTGGCGTACACGCACGCGGTGGTCACCCCGTTGTCGACGAGCTGGTCGGTGAAGAAGTCCGCCACCCGGTCGGCGTGGTCGTCGTCGGCGAACCGGGCCTCGGCGGGGAAGGTGAACCGCTCCAGCCAGTCGAGCAGTTCCAGCCCCGGCGAGGCGATCATGCCGATCTGCGGGTAGTGCACGTGGGCGTCGACGAAGCCCGGCAGGAGATACCGGTCACCGTGGTCCTCGACCAGCGCGCCGCGGTGCCGGGACAGGACGTCCTGCGCACCACCGACATCCAGGATCGTGCCATCAGCATGGGCGACGGCACCGGACGCGATGTCGAGGAAGCCGCCGGGGTCAGACGCGGTCGGGGTGACCACGTGGCCGAGGACGACGGTCGTCCGCGCGGTGCCCGTCATCGTGCCGCCTGGGGGGCCGGTGCATCCGTCGCATCGGCTTCATCGGCTTCATTGACTTCATTGACGGCACCTGCCTCGTCCGGCAGGGTCGGCTCCGCCAGGTGCCCGCCGCCCTGCCGGTTGAGCAGCAGGTTCAGCACGATTACGGTGACCGCGCCCACGGTGATCCCGCTGTCGAGGATCATCTCCAGACCGGCCGGGACGTTGGCGTACAGTCCGTCGAACACGGTGGGCAGCATCGCCAGGGCGACGGACACCCCGACGATCAGCGTGCGGGTCTCCGTCCAGGTCACGGTGGACAACGTCCTGATCCCGGAAGCGGCGACCATGCCGAACAACGCGACACCCGCCCCACCGAGCACGGGCGACGGGATACCGGTGGCGACCTCCCCGACCTTCGGCAGCAGGCCGAGAACAATGAGGATCAGGCCGGACGCCGTCACCACGAAGCGGCTGGCGACCCGCGACAACGACACCAGCCCCACGTTCTGTGCGAAGGCGGAGTACGGGAAGGTGTTGAAGATGCCGCCGAGGAAGGTGGCGAGGCCGTCGGCGCGCAGGCCGTCGGCGAGAGTACGTCCGGTGGCGCGGCGGCCCGTGATGTCCCCGACGGCGACGATGTCTCCGCTGGTCTCCGTCATGATCACCAGGCCGACCAGCACCATCGTGAGGATCGAGGCGATGTCGAAGGTGGGCGTGCCGAACTGGAACGGTGTGGGGACACCGACCCAGTCCGCCTCCCCCACCCCCGAGAAGTCGCTGGCCCCCACGAACACGCCGGCGACCGTACCGACGATGATGCCACCGAGCACCGCCATCGAGCGCCACGCCGCCGGGGCGAAACGGTGGATGCAGATCACGGTGATGAGTGTACCCAGCGCCAGCAGGAAGTTCTGGCCCGTTCCCTGCTCCTCCGCCGGGCCGTTCTGGTTGAACAGCCAGCCACCGGCGACCGACAGCAGCGACAGCCCCACCACGGTGATGATCGTGCCGATGACCAGCGGCGGGAAGTACTTCACCACCTTGGCGAAGAACGGTGCGACGAGCATCATCACCACGCCGGTGGCGATGACCGACCCGTAGATCGCCGTGATGCCGTGCTCCGACCCGATGGCGATCATCGGGGCGACGGCCACGAACGACACACCCTGGATCAACGGCAGACGCGCACCGAAACGCCAGACGCCGAGGGACTGGATCACCGAGGCGACACCGGCGACGAAAAGGTCGGCGACGATGAGGTGGTGCATGTCCCCGGCGTCGAACTCACCGGCGGCGACGAGTGCACCACCGACGATGAGGGGGACGGCGACCGCCCCGGCGTACATTGCCAGCACATGCTGCAAACCCAGGATGAATGTCCTGCCCAACGGTGGTTTCTGGTCGACCGGGTGGGTGCCGTCCGGCGCGACGGCGCCGATCGTGCCCGCGATGTGGCCTGCCTTCTCCGGTGCGCTCACGTGACCTCAGCTCCCCTGGTAGGTGGAGTAGCCGAACGGTGACAGCAGCAACGGGACGTGGAGATGCCCGCCGGCGCCACCACGCTCACCCGTGACGAGGAAGGTGACGTCGACGTAGGGGTAGAGCGACGGAGTCCCGGTGTCCGCGAGATACGCGCCGGTGTTGAAGCGCAGACGGTACGTCCCGGGCTCCAGTTCCGCGACGAACCGGTAGCGACCGTCGGCGTCGGTGGTCCCGGACTCGACCGGGACGTCCTGCGCGGTGAACAGCGTGACGGTCATCCCTGCGGCGGGGAGGCCGGTGGCGGTGTCGAGGACGTGGGTGGACAGGCTCATGCCTCATCCTCCCCGCACTCTGCGCCGGCCACGAAACCACGCAAGCGCAACTGGTTGATCGCGTCGAGGTTCTCCACGACCAGCGGCCACTCGTCCTCCGGACCGTGGGCGAGCCGCTCGACCAGGTTGTCGAGGATCTGCCGGCTGTCGCGTCCGGCGGCCCTGACGAGGAAGTTCCACCCGAACTTGTCCCGGTAGGTGGGCTGCAGGTTCCGGATCGCCTGCAGCTCGCCGTCCTCCGGCCCCCGACCGGTGGCTGCCGTCTGCTCCGCGGCGGACAGGCTCCCCTCGACGACGGCACCGCCGATCGGAGGGTGCGCGTTGACCGACTCCAGCACCTCGGCCTCGTCCAGTTCCTGGCACAGGACGGACGCCGTCGCGCACAACGCGTCGACGGAGACGAACGGCCGGAGGTCGACGAGCGCCGCGGCGAGGGTCCTGCTGGCGAACAGCTCCGCCACCCGGTCGACGAGCGCGGCGGCATCCGCGCCCGCCACCCGGTTGAACTCGTCGAGCGTGACGGCGGCGGGGATCGGTGTCACTGGTGTTGTCATGGCCCTCAGTGTGGTTCAGCACTGTTTCTCCCGGGTTAATCCGGAATTTCCCGGCGGAGAAGTTCGGGTCAGGCACGGTTTCCGAGTCTGGACGTGGCGAGTTGGCGAACTCGGCTCGTCCAGACTCGGAAACCGTGCCCGCTACCGGAATCGGTCAGGCGTGTGCCCCGACCCGGGCCTCCTCTTCCGCGGCAGGTTCGTCCTCGTCACCGGTGAGGAAGGCGTAGCTCACGCCCGCGATCGCCGCACCGACCAAGGGAGCCAGGATGAACAGCCACACCTGACCGAGCGCATCGCCGCCGGCGAACCACGCCACGCCCAGGGAGCGTGCCGGGTTCACCGAGGTGTTCGACACCGGGATGGAGATCAGGTGGATCAGGGTCAGGGTCAGGCCGATGGCCAACGGCGCGAAACCTGCGGGCGCCTTCTTCGAGGTCACCCCGAGGATCACCCAGAGGAACACGGCGGTCAGCACGACCTCGGCGAGAGCAACGGCAGCGAGTGAGTAGCCGTCCGGAGAGAACTCACCGTAGCCGTTGGTGGCGAAGCCGGACTCCGAGGCGCTGAAGCCGTCCTTCCCGTCGGCGATGACCCACAGGGCCCCGCCCGCGACCGTGGCGCCGATGACCTGTGTGACCCAGTACGGCACGACGGCGGACCACTCGACACGCTTCGCGACGGCGCAGCCCAGGGTGACGGCCGGGTTGAAGTGACCGCCGGAGATGTGGCCGACGGCGTAGGCGGCGGTGACCACCGTCAGGCCGAAGGCGAGGGAGACACCGACGAAACCGATACCCATGTTGATGGAGTCTTCCGTGACGACCTTCGCGGCGAGCACGGCGGAACCGCACCCGCCGAAGACCAGCCAGAACGTGCCGAGGAATTCGGCCCAGAGTCGTTTGGACATGGGAGGGGTGAGCATGGTGTCTCCTTGTTCAGTTGTTCCACGTGAGTGGTTCTACTAAGTAACACGATGCCCGCAGAATGGGAATACCCTGCATAAGTATTTCTCGGGAGGCAGTAGCTGATACCACCACGAACCGACCCGCGCATGTCCAGGTGGGAGCTACTGGGCGGTCCAGGCGAACTCGGCGGCGTCGTAGTCGTCACTGATGATGTCCTGGTCGATCATCAGGTCGGCGATGTGCTGCAACGCCGCCTCATCCATCTCGGTGAAGAAGACCGGCATCGGTATGTCCTGGGCGGTCCCCTCGTCCATCTTGGCTATGGACGGGATCCAGTCTCTCCAGGCCTGTTCGTTGGCCAGGATATCCTCGTTCGCGGCGTACAGTGCCCGGGCGAATGCCGAGGCTGTGTTGGGGTTGCTGTCGAGGAAGCGCTTGCTGGACACGATGTTCGATGTCGCGATCTCGTTGTTCGGGCCGTCAGTCAGGTCGATGATCTGACGCATCCCGGCAGCCCACGCTGCGCTGAGGAACGGTTCGGGTGAGTAGCCGACGTCAATCGCCCCGGACTGGACACCCGTGAGCATCTCGGTGAAGGGGACCTCGATGAATGTGGGTGTGACGTCCACACCCAGGGACTTGGCGAGTGCGTTGAACGTGACGTCACCGGTGTTGTTGGTGTTGTTGATGCCGATGGTCTTCCCGTCCAGGTCCTCGATCCCCCGGATGTCAGAATCCGGGTTGACGTACATTGCGATGGAGTTGTCCGCCGATCCGCTCACCAGTGCGGCCGTCTCGATCGGCATGCCGTTGTCGGTGGCACTGACGGTGTTGAACGTCGTTGAGGTGGTGAAGTCGAGTTCACCACTGGCCACCATCTGCGCACCCACGGGTCCGCCCTGCACCGGCTCGATGGAGACGTTGAGGCCCTCGTCCTCGAAGAACCCGTTCTCGTCGGCCCACCACAGCGTGGAGTAGTCGGCGAGCGGCAGTGCGCCGACGCTGATATCGGTCTGCTCGATGCCGTCGGGGCCGGCGCCTCCGGTCGAGGAGTCAGCGCCTCCTCCGCAGGCGGCGGCGGTGATCAGAAGAGTCGCCGCGCCCACCGCACCGACCGCTCTCGTTGTCTTGAACATGCTTCCTCCAGAAGTCGATGCGACGCACGGAACCCCGTATGCCGCGCGTGTGATCAGGTGTGATGGATTTCCGCCGCCGTGGCCGACGGGCGGAGCAGTGACGTGACCCGGGCACGGATGTCGATGAACTCCTTCGAGGTCTTGGTGTTCAGGTGGTCCCGTGGACGTTCCAGCCCGACGTCGATCACCTCGGCCACGACACTCGGCGGTTTCGACAGCACCACGATCTGGTCCGCGAGGTAGACGCTCTCGTCGATGTCGTGGGTGACAACCAGGACGGTGACCCCCAACCTGGCCTGGATGGTCATCAACAGGTCCTCCAGGTCGGCGCGGGTCTGGGCATCCACGGAGGCGTACGGTTCATCCATCAGCAGTAACTTCGGCTGCGAGGCGAGAGCGCGGGCGATCGCCACCCGTTGCTGCATGCCACCGGACATCTGCCACGGGTAGAGCTGCTCCTTTCCCGCCAGACCGACGGCGTCGATGCTTTCCCTGACCCGTCGCCGCCGCTCCTCCGCCGGCAGGCTGCGGATCGGGAAGGCGATGTTCTTGTCGACGCGCATCCAGGGGAACAGGGAACGCGAGTAGTCCTGGAAGACCATCGCCAACCCCTCGGGAACGCCGTTGACCTGTTCTCCCTCGAAGACGGCGGTACCCTCGCTGGGTTTCTCCAGCCCGGAGATCATCCGCAGCAGCGTGGATTTCCCGCAGCCGGACGGCCCGACGATCACCGTGATCTTGTGGGCGGGGACGGTGGCCGAGATGGACCGTACCGCCAGATTCTCGCCGTACCGTTTGGACAGTCCGTCCAGTTCAAGCTCCGGGGGAGCGACGGTGGCCGTTGTCGTTGTCGCAGTTGTGTCAGTCATTTTGAGCAGTGACTCCTCTGTGCCACGCCAGGACGCGGCGTTCGATGGTCTTGAAGATGACGTTGAAGACCACACCGATGATGACCAGCATGATCAGGACGGCGAAGAAGGTCCCGAAGTCGAAGTTGCGTTGGGACTGGATGAGCAGGAAGCCGAGCCCGTTCTCCGAACGCTGCAGCTCCGAGATGATCATCATGATCAACGAGTAGGACATGGAGGTGCGGATCCCGGCGAAGATCTTGGGCGCGGCGCCGGGGAGGACGATGAAGACGAGGACCCGGTGCGCCGGGACACGGAAGACCTGCGCTGCCTGTGAGCGTGTTTCCCCCACTGCACCGACGCCGTCGATGGTGTTGAGCAGGACAGGCCACACCACGGCGAACGCGATGAGGAAGATCTTCGGGGCGTCCCCGATCCCGAACAGGAAGAAGAAAACGCCCAACAGTGCGGGAGACGGCAGTGACCGGCCCAGGTGCACCAGTGGTTGGAACAGCCCGGTGAGGATCGTGGACATTCCCAACGCGACACCGACAACGATGCCGATGATGATCGCCAGTCCGAGACCGACGAGCGCACGGTAGAGGCTCGGAAGTGTGTGTTCCACCACGGCGTCGCCGAGAATGAACTCGTCCCAGAAGGTCCGGACCGCCTCGGACGGAGCAGGGACGAAGAGTCCGCTGGTCGTGCCCAGTGACACGATCCACCAGACGACGACGATGAGGATCGGTACGCTGAGCCGCAGCAGGACGGTCCGTCCCACGGCTGCTGTCCGGGATCGCGGGCCGCCGGACCTCGGTGACTGAGGGGCTGCGGCAGCCAGTCGTCCCCGGCTGCCGGTGTGCCCCGGAGCCGCCTCCGTCGTTCCTGTCCCGGCGGGTGGACTTTCCGCCGTCCGGGGAGGTGTGTTGGTCAGGTCGGTCATTGTTCCAGCCCTTTCTTCCAGGCGAACAGGAGAGAGTCGGCCTGCGCGAGCACCAGGTTGACGATCACGCCGATGATGCCGGCGATGACGGTCGCCGCGTAGACCGCGTCCAGGTTCACGGCATTAGCCGACTGGGTCAGGATGAAGCCGCCGATACCCGACCCGTCCCCGACGAGGAGTTCAACCGACACCGCAACGAGCAGGCCGATGGACGCCGAGATGCGGATACCCGTGAACGCGAAGGGGAGGGCGGCGGGGATCTTGATCCTCGCCAGGATCTGCATGCTGGTGAGACCGAAGGTACGGGCGGTGTTCACGGACGTCGGGTCCACTCCTCGCACCCCGTACATCGTGTTGAGCAGGATCGGCCACACACAGGCGAGCGCGACGGCGATGGACAGGGACATCATCCCCCGGCCGGCCAGAAGCACGAGGATCGGCGCCAGGGCGACCGACGGCAGCACGCGGAACGCCTCCACCGGCCATTCAAAGGCCGTGTGCCAGGCGGGGAAGGCGCCCATCAGACCGCCCAGCGCCACACCGGCGATGCAGGCCAGGAGCATCCCCAGCCCCCACTCCCCCAGCGTGAACAGGACTTCGCTCCAGAAGGCGGAGTCGGGCAGGAGGTCGATCGCGCCTCCGATGACCTGACTCGGGATCGGCAGTCCTTCGGTGGTGATGAGGCTGGACCGCAGGATCAGTTCAGCGACGAGCCCACTGCCGACGACGCCGACGACGCCGAGGCCGACTGCGCCGGGAGTGGAAAGGGGGTCACGTACGACCTTCACTGGTGGCTCCTCTCTCTCGTCGGCAGGGCGAGCGGGACGTTCCACGCGTCGTAGTCGTACAACCAGTCGGCCTCGTCACCGGACTTGAGCCAGTCGTTGGCGCGTGAGGTCACCTGGATCCGGGCGGTACGGTCATGACGCGCGTCCTCGTAGGCCCGAAGACGCGCAGGCACCGGCACGTCGCTGCCTTCCGTCAGGGCCCGGCACAGCACCACCGCATCCTCGATCGCCTGGCCGGCACCCTGCGCCATGAACGGTGTCATGGGGTGACACGCGTCCCCGAGCAGAGTGGCCCGGTTGTCACTCCACCGCTGCATCGGGTCGCGCACCCGCAACGCTGATTTCATCACCTGGTCGCAGGCCCCGAGGATCTCGGTGACCTCGGGATGGAAGTCGGCGTACTGTTCACGGAACTCCGTGACGTTGGCCGTGGTGGTCCACGACTCCGCGGTCCACTCCTCCTCCCCGGCCGTCGCGAAGACGAAGAGATCCTGTCCGCGGTTCAGGGGGAACGTGACCAGCTGACGCTCGGAGTCGGGACCCCACCACTTGGTGAACGAGTCCAGGTTCGGTACGCCAGGCAGTCGGGGGCCCGGGACGACCGTCCGGTAGGCGACGAGCCCGGTGTACTCCGCATCCTGTTCCCCGAAGAGACTGTCGCGTACCACGGAGTGGATACCGTCCGCGCCCACCAGGGCGTCCGCCTCGACGGGCGGTTGTCCGCCGCTGAAGTGCAGCCGCACACGGTCGCCGAGGTTCTCGACATGGTCGAGTCGGTGCCCCAGGTGGAGCACGCCCTCGGGGAGCAGTGCGCGGAGCGCGTCGAGCAGACTGGCGCGGTGCACCGTCAGCTGCGGTGCCCCGTACCGTTCCTCCGCCGAATCCCCCATCGGGAGGTCGGACGTGACCTCTCCGCTGTCCCACCGACGGCTCAGCCGTCGCCGGGGTCGGGCACCCGTGGTCCGGAGTGTGGCGCCGAGTTCGGAGTGCAGCCCGTCGAGAGCGCGTGTCGAGTTCGGTGTCAGGTTCACGTCTGCACCGACCTGCCCGAACTCCGGAGCCTGTTCGTACACTGCGACGTCCACGCCGCGCTGAACCAGGCCCAGTGCCAGTGCGAGTCCGCCGACCCCACCACCTGCGATTGCTGTCTTCATTCTCTTCTCCTTGAGTCTGCAGGAACCGGTGGTGTCGTCATCCGCCGGTCGTCCTGTTACGCGGTTGCAGCTTTTGTTTCGGTCGTGCTCCGGGCCCCGGTCTGCCTCGCCCGTGCACCGCTGGACGCGCCGCTGTTCGCCATCGCCTTCGCCTGGCGCTTCGCCTGTTTCCGGAACAGCCGACGGATCCGCATCACCCCGAGGTCGTGCTGGTACAGGTTCTCGGCGGCGTCGGCGTCCGGCGCCATCCCCTCGAGCATGACCCGGTCCTGTTCGAGCACCTCCCAGTGCCGCGGTTCCAGGGTGGTCTTGTACAGGAAGCGCCAGGCATCCCGGAGCCAGCCCGACACCTTCCGGTACCGCCAGAAGAACACTCCACAACTGGTCGCGTCGATCGGGATGACCATGCCGACGATGCCGAAGGCACCACCGGGGCCGGCCGACGGCGGGTACGGGATGGAAAGGTCGACCCAGTCGGCACCGGTGTCGCACAGCTCCACCCAGTCGAAGTTCACGCCGACCTGGTCGGTCTTCTCGAAGAAGAACCCCCGGTCAGACTCTCGGATCTGGAACTTCGCCTTCGTATCGCCCTCCGACATCGAGTGTGAGTCGTGGTGGAGGAACGTGCCGTGCATCGGGTCGAGCAGGTTCTCCAGGCCGAAGCGCCAGTTGCAGTCCCACTCGGCGTAGCAGAGGAACGAGGAGATCCTGTCGTCCGTGAGCGGGTCCGGGAAGACCAGTTCGGCGGGTTCCGCGTCGGCGTCGGTACCGAACCATGCGAAGACCGCACCCGCGTGTTCCCGGACGACCGGGGCAGTCACCAGACGCTGTCCTTCGATCTCGCACCCGGGCATCCCCGGTACGGCCCGCACAGTTCCGGTGCCGTCGACCTGGACACCGTGGTACTTGCATCCGACGCGGTCACCCAGATGGGTGGCCTGACTCAGCGGTGCGCCACGATGAGGGCACCGGTCCTCCAGCATGCTCACTTTTCCGGCGGTGTCGCGGTACAGGATCCAGTCCTGCCCGAGCCGGCGGAGCTTCTCGATCCGTCCGGGCTGGATGAAGGAGGACGGGCACACCGCGTACCAGCGGTCACGGAGACCGTTCAGGTACAGGAAGTCCTCGGTGATTTCGGGGCTGTAGTAGTTGGCCATTGGTCATTCACTCTCCCAGTCGTGCCATTTCGTTGCGGAAGCTCTCTGCGGTCCACGGGACGCCGCCCGGGCCGGGGACGTCGGCGTCGTTCAGTCCTTCTGCCAGGGATTCGGGCGAATCGCAGCCGGCGGCGAACAGGTGCTCGACAGCATGCGCCAGCTGCAGTTCGTAGTTGGACGGTGCGCCGTCCCTGGCCTGTGTCGGTTCGAGGTATCGGGTCATGGCCGTGAAGTCCTTTTCAGGTTGGTGGTGGCAGGTGTGGATGGTGGACGGTGTGTCAGATCTCGAGTTCGAGGACGTCGGACTTCGCCCGGGAGACGCAGATGAGCATCGTCTCCCCGGAGTCCCTCTCCTCGGACGACAGCAGGGAGTCCCTGTGGTCGGGGACGCCGGAGATGATGTCGGTTTCGCAGGTTCCGCAGGTACCCTCCCGGCAGGAGTGGGGGACGTCGATCCCCGCGGCCTCAAGTTGCTCCATGATGGTGCAACCGACCGGGACGTTCACCTCCACGTCACTGTCGACGCAGCGGACCGTGAACTCACGCTCGCCCTCGGGCGGCGGCTCGACGCTCCTGGCGACGAAACGTTCACAGTGGAAGGTGCCGGCGGGCCAGCCGTCCGCCCTCTTCTCGACGGCGTCGAGAAGACCCCCGGGTCCGCAGACGTACACGTCCCGGTCGCCGCTGTCCACGCCGTCCAGGATGGTGTCGAGGTCGAGTACGCCGTCCCGGTCGTCGGAGGTGACGGTGACCTGTCCGGACAGTTCGCCGAGCTCGTCGAGGAACGCCATCGAGGCCCGGCTGCGTCCGCCGTAGTAGAGGTGGAACTCCCGGCCGGTGGCGGCGGCTGCCCGTGCCATGGCGAGAACCGGGGTGATCCCGATCCCTCCGGCGATGAGGATCAGAGGCTTCCCGTTGTCGCTGACCTCGAAGTTGTTCCTGGGTTCGGACATCATGACCTCGTGGCCGGGGCGCAGGACGTCGTGGACATGGCGGGAGCCGCCCCGGCCCACCACCTCCCTGAGGACACCGATCCTGTAGTGGCTGGTGTCGTCCGGGTCGCTGCACAGGGAGTACTGGCGGACCAGACCGTCACCGACCCTGACGTCGACGTGCGCGCCCGGCGTCCACTCCGGCAGGTCACCGCCGTCCGCCCGGATCAGCTCCAGGGAAAGCACCCCCTCGGCCTCGACCCGCATCGAGCGAATCATCACGGGGATCGTGCACAGGTCACTCATCGTCGCCCACCTCCGCCGACTCGTTGTCGGGAACGGTGACCGGCGGGGTGAACGGTGCCGGCATGTCACCGTAGGATGCGAGGTCGACCTCGACAACCACGGCGGATCTCAGTGCCACGGCGTCGCGCAGGACCTCACGGACCTCCTCCGGTGAGCCGATCCGTGCGTAGTCGAGCCCGCAGGCCGCGGACAGCAACCTGAAGTCAGGTGTGGTCAGGTCGACCCCGGCACGGTCATTTCCCATGGAGTCCTGCATGTTCCGCAGCACCCCGTACCCCGAGTCGTTGAACACCAGCAGAATCAGCCAGGGATCCTCCTGCGCCAGGGTGAGGATTTCACCGAGGTGGACGGCCAGGCCCCCGTCCCCGCAGATGGCGACGACGGGCTGGCCGGGCACCGCGGCCGCGGCTCCGATGGCCATCCCCAGCCCCTGGCCGATGCCACCGCCACGGGGGAAGATGTTGACCTCGGGTGCGGGCACCGGCAACAGCCGGTTGCCCCAGGAGCTGGACGCGATCGTGACGTCGCGGGCGATCGGAGACTCCGCTGGAACGACCTCCCGGATCGCGTCGACGAACTCCGCGTGTGCGCCGATGGCAGTGCGTTGACGACTACGGCACTCCTGCCTCGCTGTCTCGACACGGCCCCGCCAGTCCTTGTCGGAGCGGAGCCTGCCGCGGTTCTCGACCAGGTAGCCAAGGACAGCCGCCGCGTCACCGTGCACACCGGCAGTCGCCGGATACACGCGACCGATGGCGTCCTCGTCCTGGTCAACCTGGATGTGCACGGTGGGCATCTCCACGGAGTAGTCGGAGGTCTCGTTGGACCGGAAATGGGTCCCGATGGTCAGGAGGCAGTCCGCCTCGCCGAGCAGTTCACGTCCGACGGGACTGGAGGCGTAGTTCCCGACGCACAGGTCGTGGTCCTCAGGCACCGCCCCCCGTCCGGAGTTGCTGGTGATGACACCCGCACCCCAGGACTCGCACAGTGTGGTGACGAGTCGGCGTGCCTCACGTCCTGTGGCACCGCCTCCGAGCCACAGCAGCGGCCGACGGGCGGCGGAGAGCAGTGAGAGCATGCGGTCGAGTTCGGCGTCGGCAGGTTCGCAGGCGCCGACCGGGGCGGGCAGGTCGTCCCGTGGGGTCCCCGGGTCACTCGTCGCGGCGAACTGGAGGTCGATCGGCCATTCCACACTGACGGGTCCACCGACCGCATCCGCTGCGAGACAGGCCGCGTTGCGCAGGACGGAGGCTGCTTCGTCGGCGCTGGTAATCGTGTAGGCGGCACGGGAGACGGCGTCCAGCATGCCTTTCTGGTCCCGGGTCTCGTGGATGAATCCGCGCCCCGACCCGAGATACTGGCTCTGGATCTGGCCGGTGATGTGGAGGACCGACGTCGCCGAGCTCAGCGACTCGATCAATGATCCGGCGGCGTTACCTGCCCCGGTACCGGTGCTCGTCAACGCGCACCCGATGGTGCCGCTGGCACGGGCGTACCCGTCGGCGGCATTCACTGCCGCAGCTTCATGGCGGACAGGGACGAAACGGAGTCGGCGGGACACCTCCTCCACCAGAGGGAGGTTATGGACGGAGATGACGCCGAAGACGGTGTCCACCCCGGCGTCCGCCAGGACGTCGGACAGGAGCTCTCCACCGTTGCGGTATGTGGTCGGGGATGTGGAATCAGACATATCGGTTTACTCCTCCGGCGACGTCGATGGTTGCGCCGGTGATATAGGACGCGCAGGGCGACAGTAGGAATGCGATGACAGGGGCGACCTCGTCCGCCCGCCCGAACCGTCCCAGGACAATGCCCCGGTCGTTGGCCACCTCCCGGGAGAACGCCTCGTAACTGGGGTAGTCGCTCATCTGCTCGTAGCGCCGACGCCACTGCCCGGTGTCGATGAGGCCGAGGCAGACCGAGTTCACCCGGATCCGGTCGGCTGCCAGGCTCTGTGAGAGCGATTTCGTGAGGTTCAGCAGTCCGGCACGCGCTGCGGAGGTGGCGGCGAGCGCAGGTTCGGGTTGACGGGCGAGGACGGCGTTGAGGTTGACCATCGCCGGGGACTCCGCCTCCGCCATGAGCGGAACCAGGTGCTCGACGCTGTTCAACACCGGTGTGAATTTCAGGGAGAGTTCGTCCTGCCAGTCCTCGGTCGTCATGTCGGCGAGCGGAACCATTCTGGATCCCCCGGCATTGTTGACCAGGCCGTCCAGGACCCCGAAACGGTCCCCGACCGTCGCAGCGAGGGCGCGCATGTCGCCGTCGGAACGAACGTCACAGCGCACGGCGGTGACCAGGTCCGGTCGGGCGAGTCGGGGAAGTCCACGCCGCAGTCTGTCCACGTCCCGGGCACAGGTCACGACATTCGCTCCTTCGCGCGACAACGCGTCGACCGTCGCCAGTCCGACCCCGGAACTCCCTCCGGTGACGACGAAGGTTCTTCCGCTGAGATGCAGGTCCATCGTCCGTCCCTCCTTTCAGTGTTGATGCAACCGCCGTGGGTTCAGCGGAAGACAAATCCTCCGTTGACCAGGATCTCCTGGCCGGTGATGTAGCTGCCCTCGTCGTTGAGGAGGAGCCGGACCACACCGGTGATGTCGTTCGGTTCCTGGTCCCGGGGCAGGACGCGTTGGCGGCGGTACTCGTCATGCCGCTTCTCCGGTACCTTCCGGGCCGACTCCGAGTGCGTGAGCCCCGGTGACACGGTGTTCACGGTGACCCCGTACGGCCCGAGGTCCGCGGCACTGGCACGGGTCAGCGCAGCAAGTCCACCCTTGGACGAGATGTAGTGGGCCAGGTTCGCGGAACCGTTCGTCGCGGCATCGGAGCCGATATTCACGATGGAACCGCCTCCGGCCTCGATGATCAGCGGCGCGACGGTCCGGGTCACCAGGAAGGTGCCGCGCAGGTTGACCGACAGCACACGGTCCCAGTCAGCGACCGGTATCTCGTGGACCGGGGATCCGCCGACCCCGTCCGCCAGCGCCGCGCAGTTCACGAGGCCGTGGAGCGGACCGGCTTCCCTCAGGTCTTTTCCGAGTTCGTCGACCGACTCCGGGTCCGAGATATCCACGGCCACCGGAGATGCCGATCCGCCGGCGTTGATGATCCGGCGCGCGGTGTCCTCCACCGCGTCGTACCGGATGTCGGCGACCCAGAGGTGCCAGCCGCACCGGGCGAGATCCAGGGCGATTGTCCGTCCGAGGCCCCGCCCTGCGCCGGTGACGAGTAGTGTCCGTGGAATCGTCATCGTGCTCAGTCCCTGGTGATCCCGTACATCGCGGACGTCTCGGGGTACGTGGGGATCTCCGGCTTCTGCGCGCCGATGATGACGCAGAAGAGGGCCGGCTTGTCCGTGTTGTTCTTCAGACTGCGGGGCACACCGGCGGGGACGACGATCATGTCCCGGTACCCCAGGGTGCGGGTCACGACGTCGGTGCCTCGGTGGACGCTGACGTCAACCTCACCCTCGAGGACGAAGAAGGCCTCTTCAACGTCATTGTGGGTGTGCTCGGGTCCCTCGGCACCGGCGGGGAGCAGCATGTTCGAGAAGGTGAACCCACGGGACTGGATCGTCCGGGAGTCGGTGTCGTGGTTACCGGTGGCCCCGGAGCCGACGTAGCGGATCTGGGCGCGGGCGAACTGGTCGCCCGCCTTCGTCTGGAAGTTGAGCGTGTCCCAGTCTTCGTAACGGGAATCACGCGTGAGGACGAGCGAGTCGGTGAACTCCTCCAGGTTGGAGTTGTCGTAGGTGAGTTCTGCGGTGGATGTCATGGTCTTGTGCCCTTTCTGGTGGTTCGCCGTTACGGTGCCGCAGCAGCGAGTGGGGTTGACTTGCGGTACTTCTCGGACTCCCGCATTCGCTCGGCGATGAGAGCGAACGAGGAGACCCAGCTGGTGAAGCTCTCCGGGGCTTCGAGGTTGGCGAGGTGGCCTGCGTCGCGGATCTCCACTCCGACCGCCCCGGGGATCCCTGCGATGAGCGGGACCGCCGCCTTCCGTCCGGTGACGGTGTCCTTCTCACCCCACAGGACGAGGGTGGGGCTGGTGACCCCGGAGAGGTCGCCGGTGTTGTCGGTTGTCGCCATGGATTCGGCGGCGTACCGGTAACCGGGGAGACGGATCGAGTTCGCCATGAGGGACACCGCCCGACCTCTGGTCATCTCGTCGGCGTCCGGCGAGACGAGTCGGACCGCCCGTTGCCGGGCGAACTCCTCCACGCCGGTGCTCTCGATGTCACCGGGCCGCGCACGCATGCCTTCAGCCTGTTCCGCACTGGTTCCGGACCCGACAGTGGAGGAGCCCAGGATCAGGCCCCGGACAAGATCAGGGTGCCGCAGCGCGAGCCGTGTGGCGATGACCCCACCCCAGGACATTCCGACGACGTGGGCGCCGTCGGTGAAGGACGCCCTGATGCACTCAGCCGCGGCATCGGCGAAGTCGTCCATGGTCATGGGCCCGTCCGGGTCATCCGACCGTCCGTAACCCGGCGCGTCCCAGGTGACGACACGGTGTTCCTCCGCCAGCAGCGGAAGTTGACCGTGGAACACGTCGCCGGAACTCCCGATACCGTGGAGCATGAACAGGGGGATTCCCTCACCGGTCTCCGTGAGATGGATCCCGGGTGGGCCTTCCCTCACGGAGGGACCCGAATGTGTGGTCATCGTCGTCATCCTTTCGTCAGCTGGCTTTGTCCGCCGGAAGCAGGTGGAAGGAACCCTCGTCGGGCACACCCGCCATGTGGGAACGGACGTCCTTGCTCGGCGGGCCGGCGGTGCCCCAGGTGTCGGACAGTTCCGGTGTCCGCCGCCACACCTTGCACAACCACTGGTCCTCGTCGACCTGGGCGATCTCGGAGGTGTACTCACAGACCAGCCCTGCCGGATCACCGAAGTAGGAGAAGGTGTTGTCCCCGGGGCCGTGCCGCCCCGGGCCCCACAGAGGGGTCATCCCGGTCTGTCTGAGCCTGCCGATGCCGCGCATGAAGTCGTTGACGGTCGGCATCTCGTAGGCCACGTGGTTGACGGACGCCCACTCCGCCTGGTTGAAGGCGATGCAGTGGTGGTCGGTGTTGCACCGCAGGAAGGCCATCTGGTGCTCCGACCAGTCGGACACCCTCATACCCAGGACATCGCGGTAGAAGTCCACGGACTTGTCGATGTCCGCGGTGTTCAGCACGACGTGCGCGATGTTCTTGGGGATCGCGTCGCTGGTGTACCTCTCCGGTACAGCCCAGAAGTCGGCGAGCAACTCGATGAGGCGGCCCTCGGGATCGAGGAAACTGACGCTGTAGCCTGCGCCTGCGTTGTCTGCGGGACCGGGGCCGAAGACGATCGGGATGTTTCTCGCGTCGAGACGGCGGGCGGCCTCGTCGACCTCGGCCGGGGTGCCGACGGCGAAGCAGATACGTCCCAGACCGTTCTTCGGGGCGTCGGTCAGCTGGAGGATATGGTGCTCGGACCCGGTCCCCCGGAGCCACGAACTCCCCTCCTCCTGTTCAACGACGTCGAGTCCCCATGCACCCGAGTAGAAGTCGGCGGAGTCGGAGAGCGCGCTGGTGCGCAGCTCCACGAAGCGGACCTTTCGCAACTGCGCGATGGGTGGCTGGTAGGCGGTGGTCATGATGTCTCCTTCTGTGGTGATTGGTCGCTCAGTGCTTTCCCCAGGTCATGGGGTTCGAATCGAGTCCCCAGTAGAGGCTCTTCCGTTTCGAGTACTCGGCGAGGCCGTCCATTCCCTTGTCCACCCCCAGCCCGGAGTCCTTGAACCCGGAGAACGGGGTGGAGATGCTGAACTGCTTGTAGGTGTTGATCCAGACGGTGCCGGCATCGATCGCTGCGGCGAGACGGCGGGCGCGGAGGAAGTCGGGCGTCCAGATGCCGACGGCGAGGCCGTACACGGTGTCGTTCGCCTGGGCGACGAGATCGTCGTCATCCTCGTAGGGGAGACAGACGAGGACCGGACCGAAGATCTCCTCCTGGCAGGTGGCGCTGGAGTTGTCGAGACCCTCGATGACGGTGGGTTCGTAGTACGTGCCGGCGGCACATGCCGGATCGTCCGGGGCTTTCCCGCCACAGAGGACGGTGCCGCCCTCGCTGCGGGCCCGGTCCACGTACCACGCCACTGACTCCCGGTGTCTGCGGTGCACGAGCGGGCCGACGTCCGTGTCCGGGTCGACCCCCGGCCCGATGTGCAGGGCACGGGCGCGCTGGACGAGTTCATCGACGAAGTCCCGGTAGATGGACTGGTGGACGAAGAGCCTCGATCCCGCGATACAGCTCTGCCCGCTCGACGAGAAGATGCCGAACAGGACACCTTGGAGAGCCTGTTCGATGTCCGCGTCCTCGCAGACGACTGTCGGGGATTTCCCGCCGAGTTCCAGCGTCGTCGGGATAAGGCGCTCAGCTGCCTGGTGCGCGATCAACTTTCCTGCGGAGGTGCCACCGGTGAAGGAGATCTTGGCGACCGCGGGGTGGCCGGTGATGGCGTCACCGATCACCGAGCTCTTCCCCGGGAGCACCGTGACCAGACCTTCCGGAAGACCGGATTCCACCACGAGCTCCATCAGCGCCATCGCGACGAGTGGTGTCCACTCCGCCGGTTTGAGGACGACGGCGTTTCCTGCGGCAAGGGCAGGCGCGATCTTCTGGGCGTCCGAGGCGATCGGAGAGTTCCAGGGGGTGATCGCCGCGACGACCCCGAGCGGCTCAAGGACGCTGACCGTCTGCCACGGACCGCGTCGTGGGGTGACGGACTCCTCACGGGATTCCACGGCCGACGCGTAGTAGCGGAACGTACCGGCCGCACTGGCAACGAGCTTGCGGGTCTCCGACAGGGTCTTACCGGTATTCAGCGTCTGGATGGTGGCCAACCGGTCCAGGTTGTCCACCATGAGGTCCGCGATCGTGCGGAGGTATCCGCCACGCTCATGCGGCAGCAGATCCTTCCACCCCGACTCCAGGAAGGCCGCAGAAGCCGCGTCGATGGCCTGCGTCGCCTGGTCGGCGGACATCTGGTGGACCGTCTGTACCGCCTGCCCCGTGGCCGGGTCGACGACCGTGAAGGAACCGCCGTCGCCGGTGACCCACTCGCCGCCCAGCCGGAATGCGTCAGTGACGAGCGGAGGTGTGGGGAGCTGGGTGTCTTGGGCCGCCCCCTGGCTCGCCCTCTCGGTCGTGGTGGTCACGTGGTCAGCTCCTCTTATGTCCGCTTGATTACTTACCGCTTTACTATTTTGCGCAATGTTATTGGCGTCGCCGACGGCACTCAATAGCCGCGACGGGACATTCCCCCGGCAAAACCACCTTCTTAGGGTCAGCTCCCCCTAAGAAGCACTGTTCAGCACTAAGATATTAATCGGAAAGAAATATTTCGCCGATCGTCGCCGTCCACCCCCATCAACTACCCCCGGGGCGGTGTCGTCCTCCAGCAGAACGCCGGCACGATAGTCCCTGAACTGGTGATACACCGGCGCAACAGACCCGATAGCCGTCCTCCGTTCCCCCGGACACCGGACGGGGGAATGCGGCTGTCGGCATAGGTAAACTCCACCGGCACCGGTGCCCGGCACCCACCCGGCACCCACCCGGCACCCACGACAGCGAAAGCACAGACGATGACAGACGACGCGACCGGCGCACCCCACGACACCCACTTCTATGAGCCGGGATCCGGCACCGGACTCCCCCACTCGCCGTTCAACGCGATCATCGCACCGCGTCCGATCGGCTGGATCTCCAGCCAGTCGGCCGAGGGCGTGCCCAACGTCGCGCCATTCAGCTTCTTCAACGCCTTCAATTACGAACCGCCGATCATCGGCTTCGCGAGCAACGGCCCCAAAGACACCCTCGCCAATGCGGAAACGACGGGGGAATTCTGCTGGAACCTCGTGACGGACGGACTTGCCCCGGCGATGAACAGCACCTCGGCGGCAGTTCCCCCGGACGTCGACGAATTCGCCGTGGCCGGATTGACGCCCGGCGCCTCACGAATCGTCGGGGCACCACACGTCGCCGAGTCCCCCGTCGTCTTCGAATGCCGGACTACGCAGGTCGTCCCGCTCCAGACCCTGACCGGCACGGTCACGGAGACCCGCGTGGTCTTCGGCGAGGTCGTCGGCGTCCACGTCGCCCGGAGACTGCTGGTCGACGGGATCTACCAGACCGCGCTGGCGAAACCCGTCCTCCGGGCCGGCGGGCCGGGGGACTACTTCGGTCTCGACCCCGGGCACAAGTTCACGATGCAGCGTCCGGACGGACCGGTGGCGACCACGTAGGTCACCAGGGAAATCATTCCCCCCGCTCTCCGACGTCACGGTCAAGCGAGATGAAGAGCTTGCGGAGCAGATCGGCCAGCTGCTGACGGTCTTCGCCGTCCAACCCGTCGAGCAGTTCCGCCTCCCTGGCGAAGTGCTGACGTGAGACCCGGGCGATCAGCGCCTCGCCCGCCTCCGTGAGCCGCACGCTCACGGCCCGGCGGTCCTTACGCCCGCGGATCCTTTCCACCAGCCCCGCATCCTCGAGCCGGTTGAGGCGCAGGGACACCCCACCGGACGTGACCAACGCCTGCTCCGACAACTGCGAAGGAGTGATGGACGCCCCCTTCCCCGCTCTCTTCAGCGACGCCAGAACATCAAAGCCGGCCTGGTTGATGCCGTACTCCTCGAACGTCTCACTGATGATGTGACTGTAAAGCAGGTAGGTGCGGTGCAGGCGGCCGAACACTTCGAGAGGACTGACGTCGAGGCCGGGGTCGACGACGCCCCATTGCTCGACAATGTGGTCGACATAGTCCGCCTCCCCCTCAGACTTCATTCGCCGCCGTCCGGCGTCACGGCGATAGCGTCAATCTCGACGGAGGCACCGTAAGGAAGCCTGGAGACCTCGAGGAACGTCCGGGCAGCACCGGTGGCCGCGAAATTCTCACGGAACTGCTGGTTGGCCTCCTCCCGGAGCGACAGGTCGGTGACATAGTAGGTCAGTTTCACGACGTCGTCAGGGCGCCCGCCGGCAGTCGCCAGTCGCTCTGTCATGCGCTGCAGCGCGGCGTCCAACGACTCCCTCCGGCCAGGAACCGGACGGTAGTCGGCATCGACTGACAGTGCTCCGGAGACGTAGATATGGTCGCCCGCCCGTTTCGCGGGGCTGTACGGGTGGTCGGTGGACACGTCGGACATGGCTGCCTCTCCGTCGGGTGGTGGTCGCAAAGTATCTTAGCGAATAAACGCTTAGTCAGCAATAGTTCCCCTCCGCTAACCGAAGAAGTGTGACCACGCACGAGAGACGACACCGAGCCTGGATGCCCGCGAGTCGGATCAACTCACGGACACCAGGCTCGGTGTCGTCTGCCGGAGGCGCTGCGCCGGCCTCAGTTCAGCGCCACGTACTTCGCCTCGAGGTACTCCTCGATCCCCTCCGTACCGCCTTCGCGCCCGAAACCGGACTGCTTCACGCCGCCGAACGGTGCGGCGGCGTCGGAGATGGCACCGCGGTTGATGCCGACCATGCCGGCCTCCAGGTTCGCCGCGAGGTACTGGGCGTTCTCCAGGGAGCTAGCGAACCCGTAGGCGGCCAGACCGAACTCGGTGTCATTCGCCATCGCCACGCCCTCCTCCAGGGTGGAGAAGGTGGTCACCGTGGCGACGGGGCCGAAGATCTCCTCGCGCAGGATCCGGGCGCCCGCCGGGACGTCCGTCAGAACGGTCGCCGGGTAGAAGTGACCCGGGCCGTCCGGCACCTCACCGCCGGTGGTGACCGTCGCCCCGGCGTCGACGGCCTCGGACACGAGGGCGGCGATACCGTCGCGCTGCTTCGCGGTGATCATCGGGCCGAGGGTGGTTCCCTCGTCCATCCCGTGCCCCATCGTCACCTGCGACATGGATTCGGTGAGGCGCTTCGTGAACTCCTCGGCGATCGAGGCGTCGACCAGGAAGCGGTTGGCCGCGATGCAGGCCTCGCCACCGTTGCGCATCTTCGCCGCCATCGCGCCGGTGAGGGCGAGGTCGAGGTCGGCGTCGGCGGCGATGACGAAGGGAGCGTTCCCGCCGAGCTCCATGGAGGTGCGCAGCAGCTGGTCGGCGGACTGGCGGACCAGGGTCGCGCCGACCGGGGTCGACCCGGTGAACGTCACCTTACGCAGCCGGCCGTCGGCCATGAGGGTCTCGGAGATCGCCCCGGAGTGGGTCGACGGCACGATGGTGACCAGCCCGGAGAGGTCACCGAACTCGTCGCTGATCTCCTCGAGCGCCTGCCGGATGACCTCACCGACGAGGATCATCGTCAGCGGGGTCTCTTTGGCGGGCTTCACGACCACCGGGCAGCCGGCCGCCATGGCCGGGGCGATCTTTCGGGTCGCCATCGCCAGCGGGAAATTCCACGGGGTGATCGCCAGGACGGGGCCGACCGGGTGCTTCGAGACGAGGATGTGGCCGTTGCCGGCGGGCGCCTGCGTGAAGCGTCCGGGGATGCGGACGGCCTCGCCGGCGAACCAGCGGAAGTAGCTGTTGCCGTAGGTGACCTCACCGCGGGCCTCCGCCAGCGGCTTACCCATCTCCAGGGTCATCGTGGTGGCGAAGTCCTCGGAGCGTTCGTTGATGATCTCGAAGACGCGGGCGAGTACGTCCGACCGACGCTGCGGCGGGACCTTCTCCCAGATCTTCTGGGCCTCGACGGCTCGGCCGAGGGCGTCGAGCGCATCGTCGGCACTGCGGTCGGGGACGGTGACGAGCACATCGCCGGTGGCGGGGTCCTCGACGTCGAAGGTGCTGTCGGCGTCAGCCACCTGGCTGGTGAGCAGGTCGGTCAGGTCGGACGGGAGTGTGCGGTTGGTCATGGCTGCTGTTCCTCCTGTTTCTCTCTCCACTACTTGCCTACACCGTTGTCGCGGATGGCGTCGGCGAGCACGCCGAGACCGTCCCTGAGCAGGTCCTCGGTGATCACCAGCGGCGGCAGCAGGCGGACGACGTTGCCGTCCATGCCGCAGGTCAGGATGAGCACACCGGCGCTCTTGCAGGCCTCGGCGACAGCCTTGGTGGTGGCGGCGTCCGGACGTCCGTCGGCGTCGACGAACTCGAGGGCGATCATGGCGCCGCGGCCACGGACCTCGGCCAGGCCGATCCCCGGTGCGCCGACCAACGGGTCGAGGACCTCACGCACGATCTGCTCGATCTCCTTCGCCCGCCCGTTGAGGTCGAGGGTCTCCATCTGGTCAATGGACGCGAGCGCCGCGGCGCAGGCGACGGGGTTGCCTCCGTAGGTGCCGCCGAGCCCGCCGGGGTGCGGGGCGTCCATGATGTCGGCCCGTCCGACGACTACGGACAGCGGCATGCCGCCGGCGACACCCTTGGCGATGGTGACCAGGTCGGGGACGACGCCTTCATGGTCGGAGGCGAACCAGTCGCCGGTGCGGCACAGGCCGGCCTGGATCTCGTCGGCGACGAAGACGACGTCGTTGGCGCGGCACCAGTCCACGATGGCGGGCAGGAAGCCCTCGGCCGGGTCGATGAACCCGCCCTCACCCTGGATGGGCTCGATGACGACACAGGCCAGGTTGGACGCTCCGACCTGCTGCTCGAGGGTGATGATCGCACGCTCGGCGGCCTCGGCGCCGGTCAGTCCGTCGCGCAGCGGGTAGGACACCGGGGCGCGGTAGACCTCGGGCGCGAAGGGGCCGAAGCCGGACTTGTAGGGCATGTTCTTCGCGGTCATCGCCATCGTCAGGTTGGTCCGGCCGTGGTAGGCGCGGTCGAAGACGGCGACACCGTTGCGTCCGGTGTAGCTGCGGGCGATCTTCACGGCGTTCTCCACCGCCTCGGAGCCGGAGTTGAACAGCACGGTGCGCTTGTCGTGGTCGCCGGGGGTGATCTCGGCGAGTTTCTCGGCGATGCGGATGTAGGACTCGTACGGCGAGATCATGAAGCAGGTGTGGGTGAAGTGCGAGGCCGCCTCACTCACGGCCTCGACGACCGCCTGGTTGGACGCACCGACGGTGGTGACGGCGATGCCGGACGCGAAGTCGACGAAGGAGTTCCCGTCGGCGTCGACGAGGACACCTCCGTCAGCGTCGACGATGTAGTTCGGCAGGTTCGGGGTCACCGCCCGGGGGACGACGGCGTCGCGACGGGCGGCGAGCGCGGTGCTCTTCGGCCCGGGGCCGGTGGTGGTGAGCGTGCGCTCCTGCGGCAGGCGGTAGGTGAGGTCCTTCATCGGGAGGCTCCTTCGCGTTCTTCTCGGGGTCTGGCCGGGTTACTGGACGCCATTATGCGCCGCGGGAAGACCTCGCCGACATGGACATGATGTCGAACTTTATCGGTGAGAATGTACATTTGGTCCATGTCCGACGAGCTTCCACTGTCCTGGCTGCGCGCCCAGCACTCACTCGACCTGCGCCCGGTCGGTGATACACATGTGCCAGGGGCCGGATTCTCCGTGATCCAGCCGACCGAGCTGACCGACCCCCGGGAGTTCCTGCAGCCCCACGCCGTCGTCCTCACCGTCGGCGTGGCGCTGACCAGCGAGAGGTCCGGGGAGGACGACCCGTTCCCCGCCTACGTCCGACGCCTCGCGGACGCGGAGGTCACCGCGGTCGGTTTCGGCACCGGCCTGTTCTTCCCCACCGTCCCGTCCTCCCTGGTCGACGCGGCACGGGACCACGGCATCGCCGTGTTCGAGGTCCCCCGCCACACCGCGTTCATCTCGATCCTCAACACGGTCCTGGAGGAACGGGAGCGGCGCAGTCGCCGTGACCAGGAGCATCTCGTCGTCGTGCAGGAACAGCTCAGCGCCGCCGCGGTCGACGGCGGCCTCGAGGCACTGCTCGACGCCACCGCGTCACAGCTGGACGCCGCAGTGGCGGTCACCGACAACGACGGACGCGTGCACGGCCGTCGGAACCACGGGGACTACGCCGCGACAACGCCGGCGCGCGGCCAACTCGCCAGCGGGGCCGACCACACCGACGGGGTGTGGCGGTTGACGCAACGCATGACGCTGCAGGGCGAACGGTTCCATCTGATCACGGTCGCGGCAGCGCACCCCTTCAGTCCGCATGACCGGTCAGTGGTCAAGCATGCCGCGGGTCTGGCGGACATCCTGCTGCAGCGTCCGGCGTACCTGCGCAGGAGCAGGACGGAGCTGAACACCCTGGCGTTGCAACTGCTGCTGGGCATCGACGGGGAGAACCGGTCGATGGGTGGCATCCTCGACGAAGCCTCGGACAGCGACGGGCAGGTGCGCCCGGTGGTCGTCGCCGCCGACCGTCACCAGGAGCTGGACAAGGCACTGGCCGATGCGGACCGACGGGCCGCCCGAACGGGCCGGCACATGTTCGTCACCGGGCTGGACGCCGCACCGTCCACCGCCGCGCTGCTGCTGTTCCGCGGATCCCGCTCCGTCGACAGCATCGCCGACTCTTTCGGGGATACCGCACGAGCGATCAGGATCGCGGTCGGCGAGCCCGTGGCCTGGAGCGACGTGACGATGGAGCGCGTCCGACGCCTGGAGACCGCAGCCCGGTCGCTGACACCGGGCAGCCACGTGGGACCGTACGAGGCGGGCACGGACTGGCTGGAACAGACGGCGGTGCGTTCCGCGTTGGACCAGCGGGCAGCCGAGACGGTGGACAGACTCGCCGGGGGCGGTACAGGGGACGACCTGTCGACGACCTTGCTGACCTGGCTCCGTTCCGGCGGCAAGATCGCTGCGACGGCGGAGGCCCTGGGGGTGCACCGGCACACCGTCCGCACCCGCCTCGACCGCATCGCGCAGATCTGCGAGGTCGACCTGGACGATCCGGTGGTGCGCGCCGAACTTCTGCTCGTCGCGGTGACGCGGCGGTGACGGCCGTCCACTCACGGCATGGACCTTGCGGTATCGATACGTCGTCTCGTTGTCACCACGGCAACAGACGTGGCCCCGCAGAGCCCCTGTCAGCTGAGTCACCACAGGGGTCAATAAACGGCCGATCCATGACCTGGGCGGTGGCTCAGATGACAATGAGATGGAAGAGACGACGGCAGACTCCGGGACGCTACCCCGCCAGCGCGACCGTCCGGCCGATCAGCGCCTCCAACCCCCACTCGAAGGGGTCGTCGGCATAAGGGTTCACGGTACCAACGGGCCGGTCGGTGACCCGTGCCGTGAAGGTCCGGACGACGCGCTGGAAGGTCGGGGCATCCTCCTCCTCCGGAGCCGAGGAGAAAATCTCGGTCGGGGCATTCGCGTCCATCGCCGACCCGTACAGGAAGGACTCGAAGGCGATGACCACCGACACCACCCGGTCGTCCGGCACGCCTGCGGCGAGCAGTCCACCGGCCACCGTGTCGTACATCTGCCGGGTGGCGGGTGCGCCGGACACCGGCATCGTCGCAATGAGGGGAACGAGCTCCGGGAAGGCCGCGAAGACGTCACGGTAGGAGCACGCCCAGTGCCTCAACGCGTCCGGCAGATCCGCGGTGGCCGCTGGACCCGGAGTTCGGACCAGGCTCCCCAGTGCCGAGGCGTCCACCCCGGACATCACCGCGTCCTCGACGAGGAGCAGCAGGTCCGCCTTGTTCGTGATGTGGTTGTAGAGGGCGGACACGGACACCCCCAACCGGTCGGCAAGGCGTTTCATCGTGAGACGCCGTTGACCCTCGTCGGTAACCAACGCGAGTGCGGCATCCGCGATCCGCGCACGGTCGAGCACCGGTGCCGTGGGCCGGCCGGCACGGCGCCCCTTCTTGTGGTCCGTTCGACTCTCCGTCACAACTGTCCAGGCCTCTCCAACCGCAGTACCCACTGCCCCGGGGATATCCGGGCGCGAATGTCACAAATAATTTACATGAGCCAATGACGTCACATCTCCGCAGGTCATAGGAGATCCTCGGAAATGACATGCAGCCTACCTCACCCACATCGGAGATATTTTCTCGGAGGAAACCTGGCGCTCCGGCCGCCGTGGATGTACGGTCACGATAAAACGAATGTGGTTCATTTAACAAGGAGGACATGAACATGACCACCACCACTCACGAGCGCGACGTCGTCGTCATCGGCGCAGGTCCCGCCGGCCTCACCGCCGCCTACACCCTGGCGAAGGCCGGTAAGACCGTCACCGTCCTGGAGGCCCGCGACCGCGTCGGCGGCCGCACCTGGAACGGCAACGTCCTCGACGACAACGGCACGCCCCACTTCATCGAGATCGGCGGCCAGTGGATCTCCCCGGACCAGACCCGCCTGAGCGACCTTGTCGACGAACTCGGCCTGGAGACCTACCAGCGCTACCGGGAGGGTAAGTCCGTGTACGTCTCCCCCGACGGGTCCCGCCACACCTACGAAGGTGACCGCCTGCCCTGCTCCGAGGAGACCGAGGCGGAGATGGACAAGCTGATCACACTCATGGACGACCTCGTCCTCGAGGTCGGTGCTGAGGCACCGTGGGCCGCCGAGCGGGCACAGGAGCTCGACACCGTGCCGTTCCGTGACTGGCTCGGCCAGCACAGCGACGACCGGGAGGCCATCGACAACGTGTCGATCTACGTCGCCTCCGGCATGCTCACGAAGCCGTCGTACGCCTTCTCCACCCTGCAGGCCGTCCTCATGGCCGCCTCTGCCGGCTCCTTCTCCAACCTCGTCGACGAGGATTTCATCCTCGACAAGCGCGTGGTCGGCGGCATGCAGTCGGTGTCGCTCACCCTCGCCGAGAAGATCCGCGAGCTCGGCGGGGACATCGTCCTGTCCTCCCCCGTCCGCGAGATCACCTGGCACGAGGTCGACCCGACCACCGCCGACGAACCCAACAAGATCGCCGCGGACGTCCGCAACGGCGTGCCGGACGACGGTGCCGCCGGGTCCGTCACCGCCGTCGCCGACGGCGCGACCGTGCACGCACGCAACGTGGTGCTGGCCGTCCCGCCGAACCTCTACAACCGCATCCAGTTCGTCCCGCCGATGCCCCGCGAGCAGCACATCGCCCACCAGCACATCTCCATGGGCCTGGTCATCAAGGTGCACGCCGTCTACGAGACGCCGTTCTGGCGCGAGAAGGGCCTCTCCGGCACCTCCTTCGGCGGTGGCCGCCTGGTTCAGGAGGTCTACGACAACACCAACGTGCAGGCCGGGCCGGACGGCGCGCCGGTGGAGGACGCCAACGGCACGCTCGTCGGGTTCATCTCCGACGTCTACGCCGAGAAGATGTGGGCGCTGCCCGAGGACGAACGCAGGGAGGCGATCCTCTCCGCCATGGCCGACTACCTCGGCGAGGAGACGATGAACCCGATCGCGTTCTACCTCTCCGACATGGCCGCCGAGGAGTGGACCCGTGGCGCCTACGCCACCAGCTACGACCTCGGCGGCCTGCACCGCTGGGGCCACCTGCAGAACCGGCCGACCGGCCCGATCCACTACGCCTGCTCTGACATCGCCGCCGAGGGCTACCAGCACGTCGACGGTGCCGTCCGCCAGGGCGAAGCTGTGGCAACGACCATCCTCGAGGGGCTCTGAGCCCCATGCCCGCCACCGCCACCGCGCGCATCGTCGTCGGTTACAGCGCGACGTCCACCGGTCAGGACGCCCTGCGTCTCGGCATCGCCATAGCCAGGGAGCGAGACGCCCACCTGTACCTGGTGATGGTCGCCCCCGAAGACGACGCCTTCACCGCCGCCCAACCCTTCGACCAGAGTTACGGGCGCATCCGCGACCGCCAGCTGCAGACCTGGCTCGATGAGGCCGCAGTGGCCGTCCCCGACGACGTCCGGTGCTCGACGCTGCTCGTTCCCGCCCAGTCGGCTCCCGAGGGCCTACTCGACGCCACCCGACGACTCCGAGGCGGACTCATCGTCACCGGGTCCCGTCCCGGCGGGCTCCTGCGCCGACACCGGCTGGGCACCATGGCATCCCACCTGCTGCACGCGTCCCACGTGCCGGTGGCCCTGGCCCCGGCCGGCTACGACCATCCCGGCCCGCTCGGGCACGTCACCGCGATGTTCGGTCCCCGCCGCGGGGTGACCGACCTCATCGGTGAAGCCATCGTCACCGCCCGCAACCGTGACATCCCTCTGCGACTGGTCTCCCTGGTGACCCTGGACGTCACCGACAAGGCCGTCCCTGAGAATCAGTCCGAGGTGACCACCGACGTCCTCGACGACCTCGAGACCTACGCCACGAAGCGCCTGGCGGAAGACGCGACCGAACTCGTGGAGTCCGGGCGTGCGACGACCCACATCGCCACCGGGCGCGACGTCCCGGGCGCCATGGCCGAGCTCACCTGGCACGACGACGAGATCGTGCTCGTCGCCTCGTCCCGCCTGGCGTCCCGCGGACGGATGTTCCTGGGGTCCACCGCCACGAAGATGCTGCGGGTGGCACCTGTCCCGGTCATTGTCATCCCGTCAGGCTATTCCTTCCACGCCCCTTCCCCTGAACCCGCCGATCCCGTCACGGAGGGCTGACCCTTGAGCACACACACCACCGACACCACCGGAAGCGGCACCTCAGCCGTCGCGGCCCCCAGCGACAAGGGCCTGGCCAAAGGACAGATCGGCGTTCTGGGCACCGTGGTCATCGGCGTCGGCTGCATCGCCCCCGCCTACACGCTGACCTCCGGACTGGGACCCACCATCGCCGAGGTGGGCGCACACGTGCCCGCCATCCTCATCCTCGGCTTCCTGCCGATGCTGCTCGTCGCCTTCGGCTACCGGGAACTCAACTCCCGGTTCCCCGACTCGGGGACCTCCTTCACCTGGGCGACGAAGGCCTTCTCCCCGTGGGTCGGCTGGATGGGCGGCTGGGGCCTGATCGCCGCCACCGTGATCGTGCTGTCGAACCTGGCGGCCGTCGCCGTAGACTTCCTCTACATCCTGCTCGGCCAGATACTCAACAACGACAGCATCGCCGAACTGACCCGCAACCTGTGGGTGAACATCCCCACCACGCTGGTGTTCATCGCCGTCGCCGCATGGATCTCCTACCGCGGACTGGGATCGACCAAGATGCTGCAGTACATCCTGGTGGCCATCCAGTTGGTCGTGCTCACCGCCTTCGCCGTCTCAGCGATCGTGCAGGCGAACAACGGCAGCTCCTTCGATCCCACACCGATCAGCCTGGACTGGTTCAACCCGGCGGGCATCGAGGACTTCTCCGTCATCGCCGCGGGCATCTCGCTGTCCATCTTCATGTTCTGGGGCTGGGACACCACCCTGACCATGAATGAGGAGACCAAGGACCCGAAGACCACGGCCAGCCGTGCATCCACGATCACGGTACTGATCATCATCGCGATCTACACCCTGTGTGCCGTCGGTGTTGTCGCGTGGGCCGGTACCGGCGCAGAGGGACTCGGTGCCGGGAACCCGGAGAACCAGGAGTCACTGTTCGCCGCGCTCGCCTCCCCCATCATGGGGCCCTTCGCGATCCTCATGTCGATCACTGTGCTGACCTCCTCCTTCTCCTCCCTGAACTCCACGATGATCTCCCCGTCACGGACCCTCCTGGCCATGGGCTACTACAAAGCCCTGCCCCCGGTGTTCTCGAAGATCAGTCCACGGTTCCGCACCCCGTCGGTCGCCACGGTCACCTCGGCGGTGGCTGCCGGCGCCTTCTACACCATCACCCGCCTGATCAGTGAGAACGCCCTCTGGGACACGATCACCGCACTCGGCCTGATGATCTGCTTCTACTACGGCATCACCGCCCTGGCGTGCGTCTGGTACTTCCGCAAGGAGCTGTTCGTCTCGGCACGCAGCATCATCTTCCGGTTCCTGTTCCCCCTGGTCGGCGGAGTCATCCTGCTGGTCATGTTCGTGCAGACCGCCGTGGACTCACTCGACCCCGACTACGGTTCCGGGAACTCGATCGCCGGCATCGGTATGGTCTTCATCCTCGGAGTCGGCGTGCTGCTCATCGGTGTGGTCCTGATGGTCTGGACCCGTGTCCTCCACCCCGCCTTCTTCCGTGGCGAGACCCTGCCCGTCACCGAATCCACCAGCGACAACTCCGACACACTCGACGACGCCCCGGAGACAAGCCCAGTAAAGGAGCCGCTCCCGTGACTTCAACCGCCCCCACCACCATGCCCGCCGAATGGTACCCGCACGAGCAGACCTGGATGTCGTTCCCGACCGCGAATGACACTTTCGGTCCCGACGGTTCCGAGACGCTCACCCGTGCCCGTGGCGCGTGGGCCAGGGTCGCCCGCACCGTCGCACTGTATGAGCCGGTCACCCTGATCGTAGACCCCGACGATGAGCAGGTCGCCCGAGACCTCCTTGCCGGCACCACCGGCATCACACTGGTCAGCACTCCGCTCGACGACGCCTGGATCCGAGACTCCGGCCCCACCTTCGTCCATGACGCCGACGGCTCCCTACGCGCCGTGAACTGGATCTTCAACGGGTGGGGAGCACAGTCCTGGGCTGCCTGGGAAAATGACGCCCGGTTGGCCACCACCGTCGCCGACGCCGCCGGCGCCCCCGCCGACGACTCACCATTGGTCGGAGAAGGCGGCGGCCTGCATGTCGACGGCCGGGGCACCGTACTGCTCACAGACACCGTCCAGCTGGACCCCGACCGGAACGCCGGATGGACGAAAGAACAGGTAGAAGAAGAGATCCATACCCGCCTGGGAACCCGGCACGCCATATGGCTTCCTCGCGGACTCACCCGGGACTACGACGGATTCGGGACGAGAGGGCACGTCGACATCGTCGCCTCGTTCACCGAGGCTGGCCATGTACTGCTGCACCGACAGGAGAACCCCGACCACCCGGACCATGAGGTCACCCGGGAGCTCCGCAAGGTACTGGACTCCGCCGTCGACGCCGATGGGAACCCCCTGACAGTCGTCGACCTCCCGGCCCCCGACGTCCTGCGGGACGAGGAGGGCTGGGTCGACTACTCCTACATCAACCATCTGGTCTGCAATAACGCAGTCATCCTGTGCGCTTTCGGTGATGAACAGGCCGACGAGCGCGCGCGGGGCATCCTCGCCCAGTCCTACCCGGGCCGCACCGTGGAACTCGTCGATGCCCGCGACATCTTCGCTTTCGGTGGCGGCATCCACTGCATCACCCAGCAGCAGCCTGAGGTGCGTCATGGATGACATCTATGACGTGACCGGGAAATCCATCGCTGAACTCCGCGCCAACCTCGAGGACGGGACAACGACCGCCGTCGAGCTGGTGGAGGCCTACCTGGCCCGGATCAAACAGTTCGACCATCCCGATCCCACACGCGGGGACGGTCTCGCCAGCGACGGTGGCGTCCCACTCAACACGATCATCGTCGACAACCCCGACGCCCTGGACGATGCCCGCGCCTCCGACGACCGTCGCCGCGCCGGCACGACCCTCGGCCCCTTGGACGGTATTCCCTACACGGCGAAAGAGTCGTATCTCGCCCGCGGGTTGACCGCATCGGCAGGTTCGCCTGCCTTCGCCGACCTCGTCGCACAGAAGGATGCCTTCACCATCGAGAGGCTACGCGACGGTGGTGCCATCCTGCTGGGGCTGACCACGATGCCGCCGATGGCGAACGGGGGTATGCAGCGCGGCCTTCACGGGCGTGCGGAAAGCCCGTACAACCCTGACTACCTGACCAGCGCGTTCGCCTCCGGGTCATCCAACGGTTCCGGCACAGCGACAGCCATGGAGTTCGCCGCCTTCGGACTCGGTGAAGAGACCTGGTCGTCCGGGCGAGCCCCGGCCTCCTGCAACTCGCTGTGCGCTTACACGCCGTCGCGCGGAGTGATCTCGACCCGCGGCAACTGGCCGTTGGTACCGACGATGGACGTCGTCGTCCCCCACACACGCTCCATGGCCGACATGGCTGAGGTGCTGGACGTCGTCGTCGCCGACGACCACACCACCCGTGGTGACTTCTGGCGCATGCAGTCGTGGGTGGAGGTCCCGGCATCCTCGGACGTGCGTCCGGCGTCCTACACGGAGCTGGTGGACGTCAGCGCCGCAGAATTGGACGGCGTGCGACTGGGAGTTCCCCGGATGTACGTCAACACCGACCCAGCGTCGGGCACCGGCGGCGACCGTACCACCGACGCCGGGGTCGGCGGGCCGATGGGCCGGCGCATCGATACGTCCGACTCAGTCATCGACCTGTGGGAGGCCTTGCGCCACGACCTCGAGTCCGCGGGTGCGACCGTCGTCGCCGTCGACTTCCCCGCCGTGACCAACTACGAGGGCGACCGGCCCGGTGCCCCGACGATCTCCACCCGGGGCCTGGTCTCCGCCGACTACCTCGACATGGAGGTCGGTGCCCTGTCAGCGTGGGCGTGGGAGGATTTCCTGCAGGCCAACGGAGACCCTGGCCTCCACTCACTCTCCGTGGTCGACGGGTCCACGATCTTCCCGCACCCCGACGGTGCCCTGCCAGACCGCTACGACGGCTTCGACGACGACATCGCCACCTACCCCGACCTCGTCGCCCGGATCAGCCACACCGGACCGTCCGACCTCACCGACAACCCCGCCCTGCATCTGCTGCCGGACGGCGTCCGTGGTCTGGAGGAGACTCGCCGGGTCGATCTCGAGAACTGGATGGACGACCTGGCACTCGATGCCGTCGTCTTCCCCGCCATGGCCGACGTCGGCCCCGCCGACGCGGACGTGAACTCCGACTCCGCCGACCGCGCCTGGCGCAACGGTGTCTGGGTCGCCAACGGCAACCTCGTCCCCCGGCACCTCGGCATTCCCACGGTCACGGTACCGATGGGAATCACCGCGGATAAAGGAATGCCGGTCGGACTCACCATCGCCGGGCGTGCCTGGGACGACAACCGACTACTCCGGTTCGGCGCCGAGATCGAGGCGACAGCACCTGCCCGGACCCGTCGAACACCACCAGAACGCACCACCCCCACCACCGAAAGGCCCGTGTCATGACTGCACTAGCACCAAAGCCCGAGCGGAGTACTCCCCCGGGCCCACCGTCGGACGGGATGAGCGCAGAGACAACCACAGTTGACGGCGCCGCCCGCGACACCAGCCCGGTAACCATGGACGACCCTGACGTCTCGGTACACGGTCCGGAGACACGTGGAATCGAGTACATCACCGAGGACAAGCGTGGCGGACGCCCCGGCTCCCTGTTCTGGGTGTGGGCGACTCCGAACATCAGCTTCCTCACCATCACCCTCGGGGCCGTGCTCGTCGCCGGGCTGGGACTCAGTCTGTGGCAGGCACTCGCGGTCACCGTCATCGCGAACCTGGGTTGGATACTGGTCGGCATCCTCGCGGTCAGTGGACCTGCGGCGGGTACCTCCGGCTCCGTCATCACCCGTGCCATGTACGGCATCCGAGGCAACAAGATCATTGTCGGCCTCTACGGCTGGCTGCTTTCCGCGGTGTACCTGTCCCTGACCTGGTCCGCGGCCTCCGTCAACGGTGTCGGCCTGCTGGCACGGTTCGGGGTGCCCTCCAATGCAGCAGTCAACGTCACCGTGGTGATCGTAATCTCCGGAATCACCGCTCTCGTCGGCATCTACGGTCACGGACTGATCACCAGGCTGTACCCCTACGTCGCCAACGGGCTGGCCGTCGTCTTCCTGCTCGCCACGGTGTTCATGATCCCCCACTTCGACCTGAGCTACCAACCGTCCGAGCACCTCAGTGGAGCAGAACTCGCGGCAACCATGACGGTCGGAGTGGCCATCCTCGCGTCCTCCCCGTTGTCCTTCTTCAACAGTCCTGACATGGCCCGCTACCTGCCGAGTTCAACACCGAAGTGGAAGACCGCCGCAGCCACCGGTTGCGGCGGAGCGACCGCAGGCATCATCTTCACCATGGTCGGAGCACTGATCGCCACCGGCACGGGATTCGACATGATCGGTGACCCACTCGGAGCCTTCGAAACGGCGATGCCTTCCTGGTTCTTCCCGATCTTCACCCTCGGCGTCATCGTCGCAGCGATCGGACTCAACGGAATGACTATCTACAGTGCAAGCCTTTCGCTGCAGGCCCTCGGTATTCCGCTGAAACGTATCCCGTCGACACTGATCATCACCGTCATCGGCACGCTTCTGACGATCTTCTCCGTGGCCGTCTATGACTTCACCACCTCGGTGTCGCTGCTCCTGCAGCTCATCGTCATCGCCTCCGGCCCGTTGATCAGTGTCTTCGCCGCCGACGTGATTCTTCGTCGGAACCAGTACGACGGTCGGATGCTGCTCGACGATGCCCCCGGCAGCCCCTTCTGGTACCGCGACGGCTGGAACTGGAACGGTCTTGCCAGCATCTCCATCGGCGGAGTGGCCGCCCTGCTGTGCATCAACACCGACGTATTCGTCGGCCCGGTGTCCAGCCTCACCGGGATGGACCTCTCGATCCCCGTCGGCATCTTCGTCAGCGCCGGAGTCTACTTCCTTCTCTTCCGCAGGACCTCCACCGAATACCCGACCTCCCGCTAGGAGCAGAACATGACCACGATCTACCACAACACCACAATCTTCACCGCAGACGCTGACGGAAACACCGCCGACGCCTTTGCCGTTGACGACGGGCGTTTCATCGCGGTGGGGTCTCTCGACGACGTCCGTACCGCTTCCGCCGACTCAACAACGCCGGTCGAGGAGGTCGACCTGAACGGGCGCTTTGTCGCCCCCGGTGTCATCGACTCGCACACCCACCTGGCCTCTTTCGGCACGGCCCTCGGCAAGGCACAGCTGCGTGACTGCCGGTCGCTGGAGGAGATCCAGCAACGTCTCCTGGACTGGCGCCGGGAGAATCCGGACGCCCCCCGGGTCCTGGGGGTCAGTTGGTTGTTCGACGCCATCGGTGATTCGCACCCCACCGCTGCAATGCTCGACGATGTCCTCCCCGACATCCCCGTCTACCTCGACGCCAACGACCTCCACTCCACCTGGCTGAATACGGCTGCTCTGCGAGAGGCCGGTATTGACCGGGACACCCCCGACCCCGTCGGCGGAGAGATCGCCCGCGACGACTCAGGCGAGGCAACCGGTCTTCTCTACGAGACTGCCGGGCGCAAGTATGCCTGGGACTTCCTCGACAGGGTCGCCACCACCGAGGACAAGATCCGCTCGCTGCGTCTGGCGTTCTCCGCGTACCTGGAATCCGGGGTCACGGGAATCACCGACATGGCGCTGACGGAACCTGAGGTCTCCGGGCTACGCACCATCATCGAACGGGACGGCCGTCTGCCGTTCCCCATCACCGGGCACGTCCTGATGATCGCCGAAAGTGATCCCCGGGCGAACCTGGACCAGGTCGACCGGGTCATCGCGCTGCGGGAGGAACTCGAGGCCAGCGGCGAATCCGAATGGTTCAGGATCGCCGGCGTGAAGTTCATCATGGACGGGGTGATCGACGCCAAGACCGCAACAATGTGCTGCCCGTACGCCGACGGATCGAACGCCGACCCCATCTGGGACGCTGAACGGATGAAGCCGGTTGCCGCAGCAGTGGACGCCGCTGGCCTTCAGATCGCCATGCACGCCATCGGTGACCGCACCAGCGAGATAGCGATCGAGGTCCTTGAGCACTGCGCCACGGAGAACCAGAGTGACATCAGGTCGCGCCGCCACCGTATCGAACACCTCGAGAGCGTCACCGATGACACGATCCGTCGGATGGCTGAGCTCGGAGCCGTGGCTTCCATGCAGCCGGTGCACAGTGATCCGGCGATCATGGACAATTGGAAGGCCGTCCTCGGAGACGAACGACAGGAGCGTGGCTTCCCGTGGCACAAGTTCCGTGAGGCAGGTATCGCGATGACACTAGGGACCGATGCTCCGACGGCACCCCACGAGGCACTTCCTAATCTGTACATCGCCCTGACCGGTGGTTCCTCCCTGTCCCCTTCCCTGCCGCCGTACCATCCGGAGCGCGCATTCACCCCCGCTGAGGCGCTCACTGCGCTCAGTGCCGGAGGTGCCTACGCTGGACATATGGACAGCACCGGTCAGATTCGGCCCGGGTTCCGGGCGAACTTCATCAAGGTGGACGTCAACCCCCTCGACGCCGATCCCCGGGATGTCCTCGGAGCTGAGGTCCTTGCCACCTACGTTCTCGGGGAATGCGCGTACTCCTCGACAGCTGACCACACCGACAAGAACTGATTTCCCCGAACTTTCAAGGAGAGAACCATGACTGAGGGCACCAACTCACACCCGTACCGCAGCATCGACGTCGCCACCGGCTCCGTCCTGTCCGAGCACGACCACGCCACCGACGCCGAGATCAGCACCGCCCTGGACGCCGCGCACAACGCTGCCGCCTCCTGGGGCGCGACGAGCATCGAGGAGCGCGCCGAGATCGTCCGGCGCGTCGCCGACCTGTTCGCCGAACGCCAGGACGAGCTCGGGGCGATCATCACCCGTGAGATGGGCAAACCCGTCGCCGAGGCGCCCGGTGAAGCGGAGTTCAGCGGCGACATCTTCCGCTACTACGCCGACAATGCCGCGAAGCTCACCGAAGACCTCGTGATCGAGGACACCGCGGAGTCCCGGTCGGTCGTGCAGCGCCGCCCGGTGGGCACCCTGTTGGGCATCATGCCGTGGAACTACCCCTACTACCAGGTCGCCCGGTTCGCCGCGCCGAACCTGATGCTGGGCAACACCATCCTGCTCAAGCACGCCGAGAGCGTGCCGGAGTCGGCCCTGGCCATCGCCGAGATCATGGAAGAGGCCGGCGTCCCCGAGGGCGTGTACACCAACATCTTCGCCACACACGATCAGATCGCCACGATCATCGAGGACCCCCGCGTCCAGGGTGTCTCCCTCACCGGTTCCGAGCGTGCCGGTGCCGCGATCGCCGCGCAGGCCGGCGCGGCGTTGAAGAAGGCCGTGCTGGAGCTCGGCGGCTCCGACCCCTACGTGATCCTCTCCAGCGACGACGTCCGGGCCGCCGCCCGCACCGCGCTGGGGATCCGCCTGGAGAACACCGGCCAGGCCTGCAACTCCAACAAACGCATCATCGTGCACGAGGACGTCTACGACGAGTTCGTCGACGAGGCCGTGCACATCATCGGCGCGTTGAAGCCGTCGGACCCCACGAAGGTGGACAACGTGCTTGAGTCATTCGGGCCGATGTCGTCCGAGGGTGCGGCCGACAAGATCGTCTCGCAGATCGCCTCGGCGGTGGAGTCGGGGGCGACGCTACGCACCGGCGGTGAGCGTCTCGGCGGCGAGCACGCCGACGGGTTCTTCGTCTCCCCGGCGGTGATCACCGACATCCCGGTGGGCTCCGACATCTACTATGAGGAGTTCTTCGGCCCGGTGGTACAGGTGTACAAGGTCTCCTCCGACGACGAGGCCCTGCAGCTGGCCAACGACACGCAGTACGGGCTGGGATCGTCCGTCTACGCCACCGAGGAGGGTCGTGCCGAGAAGTTCGCCGAGGGCCTGCAGGCCGGCATGGTGGGTGTGAACCAGCCCGCCCCCGAGACCGAGGAGATGCCGTTCGGCGGGGTGAAGCGTTCCGGGTACGGCCGCGAACTCGGCCCGCTGGGCATGGACGAGTTCGTCAACAAGCGACTGTTCTCGGTGAAGAAGTAGGCCAACCGGCCCCGGACACCTACTGGCGCCGCCCCAGCAGGGAGCCGATGTCCCTGGCTGCGGCAGCAACCTGGTCAAGCAGTTCCTGTGTGATCTCCAGGTCCCGTCTCGTCGCGACGGACACCGAACCGAGCGGGTCGTTCGTCGCCCGGATGGGCATCGCCAGCGCAGACACGTCTGCGTCGTACTCCCCCCTGGTCACACAGTATCCGGCGTTCCGGATCTCCGAGAACTGCTTCTCGATGTCGGACACACCGGTACGCGTATGTTCGGTGTACTGTGCCATCGGACGTCTACCCGTGAGCTGGTCACGCATGATCTTCGGCAGAAACGCATAGTATGCCTTAGAGATCGCGCCCACGTGCGCCGGAAACAGTTCACCTGTCATCGGATAGTTCCGCAACGGACCGTCGACACCATCGACCGCGACGACAGCGCGCATGTGTGCATGGTCGGCGACGGCGAACGTCGCCGTCAGCCCCGTCCCCTCCGCCAACTTGGCGACGATCGGTCTCATGACATTCGCCAGTGATGCCGCGCCGTGCCATGTCCTGGCCAGCCCGAGGGCCCGCCCACTGAGCCGGTAGGTCCGCCGGTGCGGATCCCGACGCAGAAAGTCCATCGCCGTAAGCGTCTCTATCGTCCTCATGGCGGTGGAGGTCGAACACCCCAGGCATCGTGCCAGCTCAGTCACCCCGATCTCCCGACGCTCCCCGTCAAACAACAGAAGGGCGCCCAGAGCCCTTTCGGCGCTGCGCAGTGTGTCAGCCATGTAACGAGGATACCGTATAGCGGGAAAACTATTGATCTGCGCGGGTCCGTACAAGACGCTGAGAGTCGTCCCACCACCACGACACGACCTCAGTGAAGGACCACTCCGTGACTGACACACGCTATGCCTACTTCGATACCGCGGCGGCCGCACCACCGGTCGACAAGGCCGTCGACGCCGCCGTCGACTATCTCCGGACCACCGCGGACGTCGGCCCCTACCTGCCGTCGTTCCGCGCCGACATCTACTCCCGGGTGGAGGAGGTCCGCGCCGACACCGCGACACTGTTCCAGGCCCGCCCCGAGGAGATCGCCTTCACCCGCAACGGCACCGAAGCCATCTGCCTGGTCGCCCGCGGACTGCACTGGCACGACGGTGACGAAGTCATCGTCCCCGACACCGAGATGCTGAGCAACATCGCCATCTGGAGGATGCTCGAGAAGGAAGCCGGGGTCACCGTCGTCACCGTCGAAACAGACGCCACCGGCGTCCTCGACGCCGGAAGAATCAACGACGCCATCACCGACCGGACCCGGCTCGTGACTTTCACCTCCCTGTCCAACGTGACCGGGGTGGTCCAACCCGTCCGCGAGATCTGCGAGGTGGCCGCCGCCCGTGGAGTGCTCAGCCATGTCGACGCCGCGCAGTCGGTCGGACTGATGCCCTCCGGATTCGACGACTGGGGCTGCGACTTCATCTCGGCCTGCACCCGCAAGGGGCTGCGCGGCATCGAAGGCTCCGGCGTCCTGGCGGTGCGGCAGCACCTGGTGGAAGAGCTGACCCCCACCCTCGCCGGATGGTGGAACGCCAGTATCGACGCCACCACAGGTGAGGTGACTTTCCCCTCGACCGCCCGGCGGCTGGAGGCGGGATCGCCCAACGTTCCCGCCGTCCTCGCCCTGGGCGGGGCCCTCGAGACCGCACTGGATGCGGGCATCGGCCACATTGAGGACACCGTCCACGAACTGACCGCTTACGCGGCCACCGGCCTCCGCGCCATCCCCGAGGTCGACATCTACGGGCCGACCGACGACTCCCGCCGACTGGGCATCATCCCGTTCAACCTCACGACCGTCGATTCAGACACCCTCACCAGGATGCTGGAGGAACGGGGGATCATCATCGAGTCCGGTCACTTCATGGCAGGACCGATCCTGGCGGGTTACGGCATCGAGAGAATGGCCCGGATCTCACTCAACTACTTCAACACGCACGACGACGTAGACCGTCTCATCGACGCCGTCAACGATGCCCGCAGCACGGCTGCGGCCGACAGGTAAGGACACACAGCATGACACGCGCACTACTCATGAGCAGCTCCCGCAAGGACAACCTCGGCTACCTCGAGCACGCCGACTCCCAGCTCCGGACCATCCTGGACGGGACGAGCCGGAAGGTCCTGTTCATCCCCTACGCCGCCGTCTCCTTCTCCTACGACGTCTACGAGGACCTCGCCTCCCCCGCCTTCACCGCGGCGGACGCCGAACTGACGTCCATCCACCACGCCGACGATCCGGCGTCAGCCGTCGAGAACGCCGACGTCATCGCCGTCGGCGGCGGAAACAGCTTCGCCCTCCTGAAGCGGCTGTACGACGCCGGCCTGGTCGACAGGATCCGGGAACGGGTGCGGACGGGCCGGGCGTCCTACATCGGTTGGAGCGCCGGGACGAATGTGGCGACGCCGAGCATCCGGACCACCAACGACATGCCGATCGTCGAGCCTCCGACCCTGTCCTCGATCGGGCTTGTCCCGTTCCAGATCAACCCGCACTTCATCCCCGGCAAACCTGCGGGCCACAACGGAGAGAGCCGTGAGGAACGCCTGCTGGAGTTCACCACGATCAACCCGGCCGAGGACGTTCTCGCGCTCTACGAGGGCGGTGCCCTGTACGTCGACGGTGGTGACGCCACCGTCCTCGGCGACAGAGACGCGCTCGTGTTCTCCCACGACGCCGACCCCCGCACCATCGACCGCCAGACCAGCTTCGCCCTGGCTGACCTGAAAGGACCGGTGAACTGATGTCACTGCGCGAAATCATGGACGTCTGCGACCTCATGGACGACCCGGGACTGTCCGGCGAAAGCGTCGCCGCCCTCCTGCGGGCACCGGACGCTCCCGGTGTCCAGGTGGAGATCGAGAGTGTCGCCTACGCAGAACCCGAGGACACCTCGGCCACCTGCGACTTCGTCAAGGTCGTGATCCCGGGTGCCGACGGTGCCAGGGCCGGCGGCGATGCCCCGACGCTCGGCCTGGTCGGACGTCTCGGTGCGCAACAGGCGCAACCGGAGAGAACCGGGTACGTCTCGGACGCGGACGGATCGATCGTCGCCCTGGCCGCTGCCCTGCGGCTCATCCGCCTGGCAGCCGCCGGCGGTCAACTCGACGGCGACGTCATCGTCACCACACATGTGGCGACGCGGGTGAGCATCACGCCACGGGAGCCGGTCGACTTCATGGGGACGCCGGTCGGCTCCGACCTCATGAACGCCTTCGAGGTCGACCCCGCGATGGACGCGATCCTGTCCTTCGACACGTCCAAGGGCAACCGGCTGATCAACCACCGCGGGGTGGCCATTTCGCCGACGGCGCGGGCCGGCTACCTCCTCCCCGTCGCCGATGACCTGGTTACGCTGCTCGAGTACGCGACCGGTGAGCCCGCCCGGACGTTCCCGCTGGCGCAGCAGGACATCACCCCCTACGACAACGGGCTGCGCCACTTCAACTCGATCATGCAGCCGACGGTCGCCACACAGGCACCGGTCGTCGGCGTCGCACTGACCGCCAAAGCCGTCGTTCCCGGATCCTCCACAGGAGCCAGTTACGAGAACGCGCTCTTCGACGCCACCCGGTTCGCCGTGCAGGCGGCCAAGCAGTTCGGCCGGGGTGAACTGAGCTTCATCGACACCGATGAAGTAGATACCCTCACCGAGCGGTACGGCAGTATGGACCGATTCCAAAAATAGGGACGCCGTCGCACGTGACCACACATGTGCCCGGTCCGCTCCTCCTCTGAGAAAGAGTCATCATGGATAAGACTCCCGTAGCGGATGACACCACTACAACACACCACCATCCCCGGGCCTTCGAACCCGGCGTCCTCGTACTCTGCGTCCTGCTCAGCCTTCTCGGCGCCGTCATCGGTGTCCACCTGATCACGACCCTCGGCATCTCCGCGAACACCAGTGTCATCGGAGCCGTCATCGCCATGCTGATCGGCCGGGCGTCCTACTTCGGGCTGACGAAGTTCAGGAACCCGCACCGCCAGAACCTCCTGCAGACCGCGATCTCGACGGCGACATTCGCCGCAGCCAACGGGCTCCTGGCCCCCATCGCGATCCCCTACGCCCTCGGGCAGCCCGACCTCGTCTGGCCGATGCTGCTCGGCTGTTCGTTCGGTGTCGCCGTCGACGTCTTCGTCCTCTTCCGTGCGTTCGGTTCCCGGTTCCTCCCGGCGTCGGCGCCGTGGCCGCCCGGCGTCGCGTCGGCGGAGACGATCCGTGCCGGGGTCGTCGGCGGGAAAAGGGTCTTCATCCTGGTGGGAGGTGCCGTCGCCGGCGTCGCCGGGTCGCTGCTCTCCCTGCCGATGTCCGCGGCCGGTGTCGCCCTCATCGGCAATGTCTGGGCGCTGCTGATGTTCGCGATCGGACTCCTCATCTCCCAGTACGCTCCGGTTCTCTGGGACATCAACCTCAGCGAACTCTACGTCGCACACGGCTTCATGATCGGAGCAGGCCTGGTCGCGTTGCTCCAGGTTGTCTGGATCATCGTCAAGTCCCGCACCACGTCCGGGAAGCGCTCGGAGGCCGACCGCCTCGACCGGGTCGCGCAGGACGAGACCCTGGGGTACACCATCACCGACACCGGTCTGGGCCGGGCGATCGGCACCGGCTACGTCCTGTTCGTTCTCGGCGCCCTGCTGATCGCCCTGATCGGCGGCGCGATGTCGGACCTCTCCCTGTGGGGGATGCTCGGTTTCATCCTCTTCGCCGGCGTCGCCGCGATGATCCACGAGTTGATCGTCGGTCTGGCCGCAATGCACGCCGGCTGGTTCCCCGCCTTCGCCGTGACACTGATCTTCCTGATCATCGGCCTCTTCCTGAATATCCCCACCACGCCACTGGTCATCCTCGTCGCCTACTGTTCGGCCACCGGTCCGGCCTTCGCCGACATGGGGTACGACTACAAGGCCGGCTGGATCCTGCGACGCGAGGTCCGCCCCTGGCGGTCCTACGAACTCGCCGGACGCCGGGAACAGCTGAAGGCCTCGATCATCGCCATCGTCGTCGCAGTCGGAGTCGTCGCCGTCTCATGGCAGGGCCTGTTCAGCCAGGGCAGCATTCCCCCGTCCTCCCACGTCTTCGCCGAAACCATCACCGCCGGAGTCTCCGACCCCCACGTGGCCGTCACGATGGCACTGTGGGCGATTCCCGGCGCGGCCATCCAGCTCATCGGAGGATCGACACGGCAGATGGGTGTCCTCTTTGCCACCGGCCTCCTGGTGTCCACGCCCCACGCGGGGGTTCTGGTCCTCATCGCGCTCGCGGTCCGCGTCGTCTGGCGCAGGTACCGCGGAGACGACGACACCACCCTCGCCCTGGTCGGAGCTGGAATCATCGCCGGCGACAGTGTGTTCAACGTCGCCAAGGTCGCACAGTAGCCCCACCCAGCCCACGACCAGGTCGTCCTACCTCCGCGCCCGCGCGGTCTGGTCGTAGACGGTGTAGTAGTCGCTGCGCACCAGGCCGCGGTCGCGGACGCGGAACGCCTCGCGGGCCCCGTTGTCGCCACGCACCTGCCCGTCCAGCCACGCCGTCATCAGCGTGAAGTAGCGGCCCTGGTAGTCCACCGGTCCGGTGGTCACGGGACCGAGGTGGTCGGCGCCGCGCACCCCGACGATCGTCTGGTGCTTGTGCTCTGCCAGCGCGTGCATCGCCTGGTGCGAGAGCCCGCCGAGCCCGTACTGGTCGTGCTCGCCGTACATGATCAGCACGGGGAGGTTGTCCGGGACCAGTGGCTCCGCGGCGTAGTAGTTCGCCGGCAGCCCCATGTTCACCGCACCGGCCAGGCGGAACCCGGGGATCTTCGCTCCGAGCACGCCCACCCCGCCCTGCGTGGCCGACGCCCACAGGGACGCCCCCGCACCGGCGGAGTACCCCACCAACGCGCTGCGGGTGAAGTCCGCCTTCTGCGCGAGCGCCCCGGGGCGCCCCTGCGTGATCTCCAGGCCGAGACTGCTGAGGTGCGCCTCCGGGGTGACGGCGGTGAGATTCGCCGCCCCGTACCCGATGCGGACGGCGTACCCCCGCGAGGCCAGCTTCTTGGCGTAGGTCTCACCGAAGAACCGGCCGTCGCCGCCGACACCGGCGGTCATCAGCACGAACGGGAACTTCTGGTTCGGGTCAGACGAACGCGGGACGTAGTCCCGGTGACCGAACTGGAGCACGGGCACCCCTCCCGGCCCGAACGGCGGCGGTGCCCATTCGCCGTATTCGGCGACACTGTAGTTCCCGCCGCCGGCATAGCCCGGGTAGGTGGCAGGGGCGGCGTGGGCGCTCGCGGAGAACGCGACGGCCCCCGCCAGGACCAGCGCGACGGCGCGTCGGAGAACCTTGAGGTGACTCATGGTCCCCATCTTCACGATGGTCGGCGGAACGACCATATCGGTGTTGCGGAATCACCGGCAGCCATAAGATCCGGTGATCCCGGGCCCGTCACCGCGTGGTGTAGCCGCCGTTGGCGAAGATCGTCTGACCGGTGATCCACCAGCCTTCGGTGGCCAGGAAGCGGATGATCGGCGCGATGTCCTCGATCTGGGTGAGCTGGTTCCCCATGGCCTGGGACTTGTGGAACTCGACCCGTTCCGGGGTCTCCTGGCCGTAGAAGAACGGGGTGTCCATCGGGCCGGGCGCGACGGCGTTCACCGAGATGCCGCGGTCGGCGAACTCCTTCGAGGCCGCGCGGGTGAAGTGCTCCACCGGGGACTTGCCACCCGCATAGGTGGAGTAGCCGTCGGTGAAGGCGGCCAGCAGGGCGGTGACCACGGTGATGATCTTCCCGTCGTCCGCCAGGTGCCGTCCCGCCTCCTTGAGGAAGAAGTAGGCGGCCTTGGCGTTGATGTCCAGCATCGAGTCGTACTCGTCCTCGGTGGTGTCCACGATGGGCTTACGCAGGACCTTCCCGGCGGTGTTCACCGCGACGTCGATCCGTCCGACGGCCTTCTCTGCCTCGGCGAACAGTGTGGCGACGTTCTCCGGCGACGTCAGGTCCGCCTGCAGGACCGCACCCGTGACACCTTCGGCCTCGACAGCCGCGAGGGTGGCCTCCGCCTCCTCACGTGAACCGTCGGAATTGTAGTGGATCACCACGTTCGCTCCGGCGGCTGCGGACTGGCGCGCCACCAGTCCCCCGAGGTTCTTTCCTCCGCCGGCGATCAGGACGTTCTTTCCCTTGAGTGTGCGTTCAGTCATGGCGCCTTCCTGTGTCGTGTACAGAATGTCAATATCGCTGACATGTGTCTATATATCGGCGATATATGCGCTACCGTAGCAGCATGGGCAAGGACATGTCGACGGGTACGAGGGAAAAGTTGATCGCCGCCGCCGCGGACATGATCGCCCGCTCCCCCGGTGAAGACTTCTCACTCCGTGCGGTGTGCGACGCCGTCGGCGTCAAACTCCCCACGGCGTACCACTTCTTCGGTTCGAAGCAGGGCCTTGCCGACGCCGTCGTGGAACATGGCTTCGACATGTACATTTCCCGGAAGCAGGACATGGAATGGTCCGGCGACCCGATCCAGGACATCCGTACCGGATGGGACGCCCACGTCGACTTCGGTCTGGCGAATCCGGGCTTCTACGCGCTGATGTACGGCAACGTCCAGCCCGGCCACGCCCCCGCGGCCCAGTCCCGTCCCGATGAGATCCTGCTCGGCCTGACCACCCGCGCCGCCGAACAGGGACGCCTGGCCGTCCCCCCGGAGCAGGCCAAAGCACATGTCCTGGCGACCAATATCGGGGTCACCCTCCGCCAGATCATCGAGGGCGCGCCGGACCCCGACCTGTCCGCGGCCGTCCGCGAAGGCGTGATCAGCGCCATCACCGGGACAGGCGCCCCCGCGGAGTACGGCACACACCAGGCCTTCGCCACCGCGGCCGAGACTGCCGCCGCCCACCCCGACGTTCTCGGGGCAGCCGAGACACGGCTGCTCCAGGAGTGGCTGAAGCGGCTGAAAGACATGACCACCACCACTTCCCCGACACAAGGAGAATCCCCGTGACCCCCGGACGCCTGAACATCCTCGCCTGGACGGCCGAACTCGCCGGCCTGCTCATCGTCCTGCTCGGCGTCCTCAGCGTGCTGCCGGACCGGTTCCTGGCCGCAGGCCTGCTGCTCATGGTCGTCGGCATCCTCGCGAAACTGCGGGCCAACCGGAAGACGCAGCAGGGGTGAGCGCGGCAGTGCCGCAGACCCGGACCTACAGCGTCCGCCGCGAGACGAACCGGTAGCGGTCGCCGCGGAACGCCGACTCGGTCCATTCCACGGGCCGTCCTCCCGCACCGAATCCGGTGCGGTGCACCAGAAGCAGGGGCAGCCCGGTGGACACGCCCAGCAGGTCCGCCCGCAGCGGATTGCAGGGAATCGTCTCGACGACGTCCTCGACCTCCACGATCGCCATGTCGTACTCGTCGGCCAGCATGCGGTACAGCGAGTCCTGCGCCTCCAGCCGTCCCGTCAGCTCCGTGAGGTCGCCGGGCAGGTGCACGGTCTCGTGCGCCAGCGGCTCCCCGTCGACGGTGCGCAGCACCTCGAACCGGGTGATCTCGGCACCGTCGTCCAGACGGAGCTTCTCCCGCACCGTCCCGGAGGCTGCCTCGCAGCGCGCGGACACGACCACCCGGCCCGGACGCCACCCCTGCGACACGGCGTTGCTGGAGAACGACACCTGCGGGAGCAACAGCATCTTCGGCGAGGCGACGAAGGTGCCGCGCCCCTGGGTGCGTTCCAGGCGTCCGTCGGCGACGAGCTCACCGGTCGCCTGCCGCACCGTGGTGCGTGACGTGGCGAAACGTTCGGCGAGCTCGCGCTCGGTAGGCACCGCGGCACCGGGCTCGAGACCAGCGATGAGCTCGAGGATCTGGTTCTTGACCAGGTAGTACTTGGGCACCTTCATGGCACCACCGTACCGACATTGGTGTAGACCAAACAATCGGCCCGACGGCGTGACCCTTGACACAGTTAATTGGTCTAGTCCAATATTGTCGGTACTGGTCCGGGCTGCCCCTCCCCAGTCCCCGGACCCCCACTGACGCGAGGAGCCTCCCGTGACCACTCCAGACACCACCCCAGACACGACCCGGGACCCCGGGTCGGCGGGCGCCGCCACCGGCAAGAAGCGCAAGGGACTGCGCGTCCCCGGCTTCGCCCAGCTCCAACGGCTCGGCAAGAGCCTCATGCTGCCCATCGCCCTGCTGCCCGCCGCCGGTATCCTGCTCCGTCTCGGACAGGACGACCTCCTCGGCGGCACCGACATCCCCGTCATCGGGCCGTTCTTCGACTCGATGAGCGCCGCCGGCGACGGACTCTTCGGCAACCTCGCCATCCTCTTCGCCGTCGGCGTGGCCATCGGTTTCGCGAAGAAGGCCGACGGCTCCACCGCCCTGGCCGCCGTCGCCGGCTACCTGGTGATGACCTCCGTCTTCGACACCATGTCCCCGGTCGTCCTCGAGGGCGTGACCGACGCCGCCGGCGATCAGGCGATGATCGACTACAGCGTCTTCGGCGGCATCATCGTCGGTCTCATCACCGCCTGGCTGTTCGACCGCTACCACGACATCGAGCTGCCCCCGTACCTCGGGTTCTTCGGCGGGCGACGCTTCGTGCCCATCGTCGTCTCACTGACGGTGCTCTTCGTCAGCTTCGCCATGTCCTACGTGTACCCGCTGTTCAACAGCGGACTGACCTCCGTCGGTGAGTTCATCGCCGGTTCCGGTGCCCTCGGTGCCTTCGTCTACGGTTTCGCCAACCGCATGCTGATCCCGCTGGGTCTGCACCACATCCTCAACACCTTCATCTGGTTCATCTACGGCGACTACGAGGGAGCGAACGGACTGGTCACCGGTGAACTCAGCCGGTTCGCCGCCGGCGACCCCTCCGCCGGTACGCTGACCTCCGGCTTCTACCCGATCCTCATGTTCGGCCTGCCCGCCGCCGCCCTGGCGATGATCCACGTCGCCAAGCCGCGGCAGAAGAAGGTCGCCGTCGGCATCTTCTCCGCCGCCGGACTCACCGCCTTCCTCACCGGTGTCACCGAGCCGCTCGAGTTCGCCTTCATGTTCCTGGCGTTCCCGCTGTACGTCATCCACGCCGTGCTCACCGGCCTCTCCCTCGCGGTCGCCAACCTGCTGGACATCCACCTCGGATTCTCCTTCTCCGCCGGCCTCATCGACCTGCTGCTCTACGGCACCGCCCCGGCGGCACAAAACATTCCGCTGCTGGTCGTCCAGGGTCTGGTCTTCGCCGTCCTGTACTACGTGATGTTCCGCTTCGCCATCGTGCGCTGGAACCTGCGTACCCCGGGCCGCGCGCCCGACGACGAGTTCGAGGCCTCCCAGGCCGCCCAGTCCGGTGACGGCTCCGGTGACGCCACCGGCACCGCACGCGCCGAGCAGCTCATCGCCGCCTTCGGTGGACGCGGCAACCTCGTCGGCGTCGACGCCTGCATCACCCGCCTGCGTATGGAGGTCGCCGACAAGGACGCCGTCGACAAGGGTGCGCTGCAGTCCCTCGGCGCAGCCGGTGTCATGGAGGTCGGCAACAACGTCCAGGCCGTCTTCGGTACCCAGTCGGACGTCCTGAAGGACGAGATCAAGGCCGCACTCGCCGGGCCTGTCCCCGCCGAGTCCCCCGCGCCGGTCACCGAGCCCGTCGTCGCACCGGTCGAGCAGGAGACCACCGCCGAGACCGACGAGGCCGACACGCTCCCCGAACCCACGCTGGTGCGTGCGCCGATCCAGGGCCGCACCGTCGCCCTGTCCGAGGTCCCGGACAAGACCTTCGCCGCCGGCACCGTCGGCCCGGGTCTGGCCATCGAGCCCGCCGGCAGTGCCGGCAGCGCCGACATTGTCGAGGCCGTCGCGCCGGTCTCCGGCAAGCTCATGCAGCTGCTGCCGCACGCCTACGCCATCATGACCGACGACAAGACCGCCGTCCTCGTCCACCTCGGCCTCGACACCGTGAAGCTCAAGGGTGAGGGGTTCACCGCCCACGCCGCCAAGGGTGACCGTGTCGTCGCCGGACAGCCGATCATCACCTACGACGTCGCCGCCGTCGCCGCGACCGGGTACCCCACCGTCGTGCCCGTCGTCGTCATGGACGCCCGCGGCGCCACCGTCGACGAGCTCGCCGACACCCCCGCCCCGGTGTCCTCGATGCGCCCGCTGTTCACCGTCACCAAGAAGAAGAAGTAGGCACGCATGGAAATCGTCATCCTCCCCGACTCCGACGCCATCGGCGACCTCGCCGGCGACGCCGTCACCGCACTGCTCGAACGCAAGCCGGACGCCGTCCTCGGCCTGGCGACCGGGTCGTCCCCCCTGCCGGTGTACGACAACCTCGCCGCCCGGTACGACGCCGGCGACGTCTCCTTCGCCCGGGCCCGCGCCTTCACCCTCGACGAGTACGTCGGCCTCGACGCCGGCCACCCGGAGCGCTACGCCAACGTCATCCACAAGGAGTTCACCTCGCGGGTCGACTTCGAGCCCGGCTCCGTCCAGGGGCCGAACGGCCTGGCGACCGACATCCCCGCCGCCTGCCAGGGCTACGACGACGCCATCCACGCCGCCGGCGGAGTGGACCTGCAGATCCTCGGCATCGGCACCGACGGACACATCGCCTTCAACGAGCCCGGCTCCTCGCTGGCGTCGCGCACCCGCATCAAGACGCTGACCCGGCAGACCCGCATCGACAACGCCCGCTTCTTCGACGACGACCTCGACCAGGTTCCCACCCAGTGCCTCACCCAGGGCCTCGGGACGATCATGGAGGCCCGCCACATCGTGCTCGTCGCCACCGGGCAGAACAAGGCCGAGGCCGTGCACCAGCTCGCCGAGGGCGGCGTCAGCGCCCTCTGGCCGGCGACGATCCTGCAACACCACCCGCACGTCTCCGTGCTGGTCGACGAGGCCGCCGCAGGCCGCCTGCAGCTGGCGAACTACTACCGGCAGACCTACGCCGCCAAACCCGTCTGGCAGGGGTTGTGAGCATGCTCATCACCGCCGACACCCTCGTCACCGGTGAGGAGGTCCTGCACCCCGGGTGGGTCGCCGTCAACGACGGGACGGTGACCGGCCTCGGCCAGGGGGCGCCGCCGCGTCCCACCGGCGACGGCGACCTCGTCCTCGGTGAGGCGACCGTCGTGCCCGGGTTCGTCGACATGCACGTCCACGGCGGCGGCGGCGGCGCCTTCCCCGTCGCCACCGACGAGGAGACCGCCACCGCGGTGGCGATGCACGCCGCGCACGGGACGACGACGATCATGGCGTCGCTGGTCTCCGCGCACCCCGACGAGCTGCTCCGCGAGGTCGACGTCCTGTCCGGGCACGTCCGGGACGGTCTGATCGGCGGCATCCACCTCGAGGGGCCGTGGCTGGCACCGTCGAAGAAGGGTGCGCACGACCCCACGGCGCTGCGGCAACCGGGCCACCCCGACCCCGGCGAGATCACCCGCGTCCTCGAAGCCGCCCGCGGTACGGTGCGCATGGTCACCGTCGCCCCGGAACTGGACGGCGCGATGGACGCGATCCGGCAGGTCGTCGACACCGGTGCGGTCGCCGCCGTCGGTCACACCGACGCATCCTACGAACAGACCCTCGCCGCGATCGACGCCGGCGCGCGGGTCGGCACCCACCTGTTCAACGCGATGCGCCCGGTCCACCACCGCGAACCCGGCCCCGTCACCGCGCTGGTCGAGGACCCGCGGGTCACCGTGGAGATGATCGGCGACGGCGTCCACCTGCACCCCTCCCTCTACCGCGGGGTGTGTGAGCTCGTCGGCCCCGACCGCGTCACGCTCGTCACCGACGCGATGGCCGCCGCCGGCATGCCCGACGGCAGCTACCGGCTGGGCACCCTGGACGTGGACGTGGTCGACAGCGTGGCGCGTGTGGCCGGCACCGACACCATCGCCGGCAGCACCGCCACCATGGACCAGCTGTTCCGCTTCGCCGTGGACCACGGCCCCGCCGACCCGGACGCCGCCCTGCTGCAGGCCGTCCGGCAGACCTCGGTGAACCCGGCACGCGCGGTCGGCTTCCCCACCGCCGGCCTGCACGCCGGGGGACGCGCGGATCTCGTCGTCCTGGACGCGGGGTTGCAGGTTCAGCTGGTCATCCGCGGTGGAGAGCAGGTTCTGGCCCGGTGACTGTGCCCGCCTCCCCGGATACCCGTCGCACCTTCGACGGGCTGTCGAAGGACGCCTTCGCCAGGACGACCCCCGCGGCGCACAGCAGCACCAGTGCAAGCCAGTACGGCACCGCGATCCCGATGCCGTAGAGCACGCCGACGGCGAGCGGGACGACCACGCCCACGGCGTTCTGCATGCCCTGGGTGACCCCGGCGAGCCAGCCCTGCTCGTCGTCGCCGACGGAGGTGGAGAGCACACCGTTGACCGTGGCGGTCATCGGCCCCTCGCCGGCTCCCAGCATGAGCGTGCCCATGATCAGCAGCCAGGGTTCGTGCAGTGCCGAGGCCAGCAGCGCCAGCGCCAGCACGCCGGCAGCCTGCACGGCGATCCCGCCGAGGATCACACCCCGCTCCCCGACCCACTTCAGCAGGACGCCGAGCAGTGCACCCTGGATGACGATGTCGAGCACGCCGATACAGGAGTTCAGCAGGCCGATCTGGGTCGGCGACCAGTTGACCGTGTCCATCGCCAGCACGCTGTAGTTGTTGACGAAGAAGCTGAACGGGATCACCACCAACAGCAGCCCGGTGAGCAGCATCCGCAGCCGGGGCCGGGCGAACGCCTCCCGGAACACGGCCAGCGGATGGACCTGCTCGATGGTGAGGGTGCCGGTCCGGTTCTCCGGGGCGTGACTCTCCGGGAGGGCGACCAGGGCCACGACCCCGACGGTGAGGGCGACGGCGGCGGTGGCGAGCACCGGCAGGTCAACGCTGTGCGCGGCGAGCAGGCCACCGACCGCCGGCCCGATCATGAAGCCGATGCCGGTGAGCGCGCCGAGCATCCCGTAGCGTTTCGCGCGCTGTTCGGCCGGGGTGATGTCGGCGACGTAGGCGAACAGCGCGGGCATGTCCCCGGCGGTGATCCCCTGGATGATCCGGCCGAGCAGCAGCAGCCAGATCGCCCCGCCGAGCGTCCCGGCGAGGAACCCTCCGAGCGCGAAGACGAGGAATCCGACCGCGGCGCCGAAGGCTCCGATCACGATGACGGGACGGCGTCCCCACCGGTCGGAGACGCCGCCGAGGATCGGGGCGGCGATGAAGGCGCAGAGAGCGTTGACGGCCTCGAGGAGACCCACCCACAGGGCGAGGGTGCCGAAGGAGGGCATCACGTCACGGACGACGAACGGGAGGATCGGCAGGACGATGGTCATGCCGATCACGTTGAGGAGGGTGATGGTCACCAGCATGGGCCAGGCCCAGCGTGACGTCACCGCAGGTTCATTGCTTGTCATGGTTCAAAACTGTACTCGGTCCAGTTTTGAAGTCAATCCAGTGTTATATCAATTACACTTTCAGCGCTACTGTGGTGGACATGGCACGAGACGACACCGCAGGCACGACACCCGCCACCCCCACCCGACGCGAGCGCAAGAAGGCCGCGACCAGGAAGGCGATCGCCGACGCCGCGCTGGAACTCTTCCTGGAACGCGGCTTCGACAACGTCAGCGTCCGCGAGATAGCCGACGCCGCCGACGTCTCCCCCACCACGGTGTTCGCCCACTTTCCCTGCAAGGAAGCCATCGCCGTCGACGAGGACGACGAGATGCGCGAACACCTCACCGCCGCCGTCTCCGACCGACCGGACGGTGTCAGCATCCCCGACGCCCTCCGGACGTTCTACCGCGAGGACGCCTGGCACGCCGACGCCCCCGAAGGCTCCCACCAGCGCTTCACCAAACTCATCGACGACTCCCCCTCGCTGAGCGAGTACGCGCAGAAGATGTGGCTGCGGCACGAGGACGCCCTCGCCGAGACCATCGCCGCCGAACTGGGAATGTCCGTGCCGGATGCCACGGTCCGGGCATTCTGCCGCTTCGTCCTGCAGGTCCAGCTCATCAACGTCCAGGAGGGGACGGACACAGAGACCACCGACGCCGCCTTCGACCTGCTCACCCCCGGCTGGGAGAGCTACCTCACCGGTCGCTGAGCCGTCCGCCCACGGCGGCTCCGCCGTCAGCAACGGGGCCTTGCCCTGTGCCGGTCCAGTGCGCAGGGTGGTCACCATGTCAGAGAACAACCCCGCCCCCGGGTCCCGTCCGATCCTGGACCGGGTTACCGGATCGGCGTTCCACCGTCGGCGGGTACCGGATCCGGTCACCCAGGCAAGGACCTGGCACCAGGATCGGACGTAGGCTGTGGGCACACGACACCAGGGAGGCACACCATGGGCCAGCTGATCTACTCGATGCTCGTCTCCGCGGACGGCTATGTCGCCGACGGGGACGGCAACTTCGACTGGGCGGTACCGGACGAGGAGGTCCTCGCCGTCATCAACGCCGACACCGCCGACGTACGCACCTACCTGTACGGCCGGCGCATGTACGAGATGATGCACGTCTGGGAGACTGATCCGGACGCCGCCGCGCAATCGGAAGAGTCCGCCGAATGGGCGAAGATCTGGTGCGCCGCAGAGAAGATCGTCTACTCCACCACACTGCCGGAGGTGTGGACGCAGCACACCGACCTGCAGCGTGAGTTCCGTGCCGCAGACATCCAGCAGCTCAAGGACGCGGACGGCGACCTGACCGTGGACGGCCCGACCCTCGCCGCGGAGGCGCTGCGGCTCGGACTCGTCGACCAGATCCACATGCTGGTCTGCCCCGTCACCGTCGGAGGCGGGCTGCGCATGCTTCCCGACCTGGCACTGTCCCTGTCACTGCGCTCGTCCAGGGGCTTCGGCAACGGCATGGTGCAGCTCAAGTACGACGTGACCGAGGAGAGACCCGATGACTGATCCGACTGATCCCGTCCGCCTGTTCATCGACCATCTCGAGGATTCCCCCACCCTGATGACCCTCGCCACCGTCGGCGAGGACGGCTACCCGCGGACCCGCACCGTCAACGTCAACGGCGTCCGGGAGGACGGCGGAATCCTCTTCCACACGGACACCCGGTCCCGGAAGGTCCGGGACATCGACGCAGGCGGGAAAGCCTCCCTGACGGTACTGACCGCGGACGCCTCCCGCCAGGTGACGGTGATCGGGGACGTGGTGCGTGCCGACGAGGAGACCGAACGTACCGTCTACGCCGGTCAGCCCCGCTACCTGCAGCTGCTCGCGTGGCTGAACGACCACGGCCTCGCCCAGGAGGAGCTGGAGGCCCGTCGGCGGCGCTGGGCCGAGTTCGACCGGGCGAACCCTGACCTGGCGCAGCAGGACCCGCCGTCGACGTGGGCCGTCCTCGCGGTGGTCCCGCGCGAGTACCTGTTCTGGGTCGGCGACGACGACGGGCCGTCCCACCGCGTCCGGTGCACCCGCAGCGGCGACGGCTGGGTCACCGAAGACCTTCCCGGCTGAACCCCCGTCCCGGACAACCACGGCCCATGTCGTCTGAGCCACCGCACAGGTCAGAAATCAGCCGTTTCCTGACCTGCGTGGTGGCTCAGACGACATCGGGAGGACACAGGCCGGTGCCGGTCACCGCCTCGAGGCCAGCACCCGCTCTGCCTCGCGGGAGGTGTCGGACGCGTTGAGCTCCAGCGACCGGGAGCCGCCGAGCTTGCGGGCGACGTGCTCGCCCACCGTCATCGGCTCGTAGCGTGCGGGGTGCTCGTCGTCGACCATGCCCGGCAGCGGTCCGACGACGGCGTCGACGTTGCCGTCGTGGAAGAAGGCCGCGGACCGGCGACGCATGATCGTCCCGTCGACCACAGGCGGACGCACCCGGTGCAGCGTCGACCTCCACTGGTCGTTGGTCAGTCGTGCGGTGACGTCGCCGAGGTTGACCAGCAACGCACCGGGTTCGGGCAGCACGTCGTTCCACGTCCCGTCCGACCCGAGGACCTGCAGGCCGGCGACCCGGTCGGCCCACAGGACGGTGACGATGCCGTAGTCGGTGTGTTCACCCATGCCGGTCAGCTCCCCGTCGAGTTCCACGGTCTGGCCGGGGTCCAGGGCGTAGTTGATGGTGCGCAGCACGTCGATGGAGTGGTCCGTCAACGAGGTGATCGTGCCACGGGGCACGTCGAGGGCGTCCTCGAAGATGACGGTCAGTGTCTCCGCGACGTGCCGGGCCGCGTCGAACCAGCGTTCCAGGTTGTCGCGGAAGTCCGCCATGGCACCGTCGGTCTCGGCCGGCCACACGTTCTCCGGGTAGTCGGCCGCGGGCAGGGCCAGATCCGGGAAACTACTGGCCTGGGCGCCGATGTTGAAGGCCTCGAAGAAGTCGTTCATCCCGGTCGCGGACTCAACCCCGAGCGACAGGGACAGCCGTTCGGACTTCGGTGGTGAGTAGCCGCGGTTGATCTCGGGCGGGGTGGTGACGCGTTTCTTCACCTCGAGGTCGCGCAGGAAGAAGGCGTCGAGGGCGTCGGCCAGGCCGTCCCAGGTGTCCGGGTCGATGCCGTGGCCGGTGAGCTGGATGAAGCCGACCTCGCGGGCGGCGGCGTCGACCTGCCGGGCGACGCTGGCGCGGTCCTCTTCCGTTCCTCCGGCGATGTAGGGCGTGATGTCGATGGCGGGGACGTGGATCATGCTGTTCTCTCCTTGATCATGGTGTTCAGGGTCCGTGCGAGGTCGCGGGAGTCGGCGGTGAGCAGGACGCCGTCGCGGACGACCCAGCGCCCGGCGACCATGACGTCGCGCGGGCGGCGTCCGGGGCTGGCCCAGAGCAGTCCGGCGGCATGGTCGTGGACGCCGGCGTCGGCGACGTCGCCCATGTCCCAGACGCACAGGTCGGCGGGCGTCCCGGGGGCGAGGGTGCCGAGCCCGGGACGCCCCAGTCCGACGGCCGAGCCGGAGGTGGCCATGGCCAGGGCGTCGGATGCGCTGACCGGGGAGCCGGTGAGCCCGGAGACCTGCACGGCGAGCCGGGCGTCGGCGAGGAGGTGGCCCCCGTCGTTGCTCCCGCCGCCGGAGGTGCCCAGCCCCACGGTCACGCCACGGCGCAGCAGGTCGGCGACGGGGGCGACGCCCCACCCCATGGGCACGTCGCAGCCCGGTGCGTGGGTGACGGCGACCCCGGACTCTGCGATAACGGTGATTTCGTCCGGGGTGATGTCGCAGAGGTGTGCGACGGTCACGCCGGGTTCGAGCCATCCCCAGTCGTCGAGGAGGTCGAGCGGGCGCCGCCCGTATCTCTCGGCGGCGACGGCGACGTCGACCTGTTCATTGGCCTGGGTGCGTCGCAGCAGGCCGAGGTCCCGTGCGACCTCGGCGAGGGCGGCGAAGGTCTCGGGGCCGTCGGCGTGCACGCCGGACGGTCCGACGGCGAACTGCAGCATGTCCGGGTCGAACGCACCGAAGGCGCGGTGGATGTCCCGGACGGAGTCGGCCGCGGCGTCCGGGTCGTCCCCGGCCGTCCCGCGCACGAAGCACAGCCGCGCCCCGAGCTGGTGGGCGGCGTCGGCCGTGGCCAGCGCCAGGTCGACGGGGTCGACACCCGGAGGCCAGGTCAGGTGGTGGTCGGCGACGGTGGTCACCCCGCAAAGCAGCGACTCGGCCAGCCCCACCGCCGCGGCCGCGCGGTCGAGTTCGGGATCCACGGCGTACCCGCGGTAGGCCTCAGCCATGACCGCCAGCCAGTCCGCCATCGGCACGCCCCGCGTTCCGGGCAGCGTACGGAAGGCGGACTGGAGCAGGTGGTGGTGGGCGTTGACCAGGCCCGGGGTGATGACGCAGCCCGAGACGTCGACAACCTCGGCACCGGGGACGGCGGGGTCGCCGATCAGCCCGTCCTGCACCACGATGTCCGGCCCGACCAGCGGGTCCTTCAGCAGCACGGGGTTCACAGGTCCAGCACCAGCCGTCCGGACCGGCAGCGGGACACACAGACCATCATCGACTCGTTCTCGCTGCGTTCCTCCGGGGTCAGGACGTTGTCCCGGTGGTCGACCTCCCCGGAGACCACACCGACCTCGCAGGTGCCGCAGACCCCCTCACGGCAGGACGAGGCGAGCAGTTTCCCCGTGCCCTCCAGCGTGTCCAGCAGGGAGGCCTCCGGTGGGACGGTGACGGTCTCCCCACTGGCGGCGAGGGTGACGTCGAAGGACGTGGCCTCACCGCCCTGCAGGTCGGGGGCGGTGAACTGTTCGACGAAGACGTCCACGGCGGGCTGCCCCTCGACGGCGACCGCGACGTCGTCGGCCAGTGTTCCGGGACCGCAGACATATACAGCTGTACCACGTGGCAGCCCGACCAGCGTGGCGGCCAGGTCGAGACGTCCCGCGGACGAGGCGTGGAACGACACCCGCTCCCCGTGCCCCTCCCGGAGTTCGGGGAGATACGGCATGTCCGCGGACGTCCGCGCCAGGCACAATATCCGCCACGGGCGTCCGGACCGCTCCGCCTCCGCCGCGAGGGAGAGCATCGGGGTGACCCCGACACCACCGGCGACGAAGACGTAGTTCAGGGCGCGGGTCAACGGGAAATGGTTCCTCGGCTCCCCGACCTGCACCGACGCGCCGACGACAGCGTCCCGGTGCAGCGCCACCGACCCGCCGCGTCCGCCGTCCTGTTCGGCACAGCGGTCGACGGCGATGACGTAGCTGCCGGGGGACTCCGACGCGCACAGGGAGTACTGCCGGGTGACGGGCGAGCCGGGCAGGTGGACGTCGAGGTGCGAGCCGGCCGTCCAGGTCTGTGGTGGGGCGTCGTCGGGCAGCGCGAGGGTGAACTCCTCGACCCGCGGGGTCAGGGTGCGTCGGGCCGCCACGGTGGCGGTGGTCATGTCGGTGCTCACGGGGTGTACCTCCAGTGGTTCTGCGTACCCCGGCCCGGCGCGTACGGGAGCCACCCTAGCGCGGCGCGGGAGTCCACGCGCAGGTCCGGGCCCCGGAATCACGGATGTAACCGGAAGTTTCACCCTCGCGAAACACCACGCCGGAATCTCCGCGTCCCGTGGCGTAGGGCGTCACCGAAGTGATCCGGGAGGGAAACAGCGGGGAAACACCCGGCCCATAGTCTGCGTAACTGCACGACGAATCCACATGCGGTGCACCACCGATGTCCCTGCCCCCTGACCGAGCCCCGGCCCGGCGCGGACCAGATACAGGACCAGGACACGACAGAGCACTCCTGCACACCGCCGACTGACAGTTTCTGTCCTGCATGTCGAAACCCCTGACACACCGACGTTTTCGACTGCTGCAGTCCGGCGATGACCTCTCCTCTGCGGCAGTCCCGACCTGAGACCGAGAGGAGACCCCCGATGACGGCACCTGCGGCACCTGCGGCACCTGGCACACCTGACACCTCTGACACCTCTGCCCCGACCCGCCTGGCGGGCGTGTCGGGGGTCCGGCTCGCCGGGGAGACCGTCGACATCACCTTCGACGGTGCCGTCGTCGGCACCGTCCGTCCCCACGACCCCGACACCACGGCGAGCATGCTCGACCTGCGCGGCTACAGCGTCCTTCCCGCCACGGCCGACCCCCACGCGCACCTGGACAAGTCCCGTTCCTGGGATCTCGTCAACCCACCTGTCGGGGACCTCCCCGGCGCGGTGGACGCCTGGTCGTCCGCCTCGGCGCGCTTCTCGCAGGACGACATCCTGACGCGGGCGCGCGGCACGGCGCTGAGCATGCTCGCCGCCGGGACCACCGCGGTGCGCAGTCACGTCGACGTCTACCCCGACGCCGCACCCGGCACCGGCGCCGACCCTTTCCGTGGCATCCGCGCCGTCCACCGGCTCCGCAGGGAGCTGGAGGGGATGATGACGCTGCAGATCGTGGCGCTCATCCCCGCCTCCACCCCGGACGCCCTGATCACCGACCTGGTCGCCGGGGCACTGGAGGCCGGCGCAGACCTCGTGGGCGGCGCCCCGCACCTCGCGGCCGACCCCCTCGCCCAGACCGACGCCCTCGTCGACGCCGCCGAGGCCCACGCCGTGGGCTGCGACCTGCACATCGACGAGTTCACCGACCTGACCCGCGCACAGACCATCCACCGCTACGCCGAACGCGTCACCGGATGGCCGGGAAGCCTCGACCGGGCTGCCGGGCACTGCTGCCGGCTGTCCGGCATGACCGCCGCCGAACTCGACACCACCGCCGTCGAGCTCCGCGCGGCGCACATGCCCGTCATCGCCCTGCCCGCCACCAACCTCTACCTCCAGGCCTCCGACTCCCGCGGCATCGCTCCCCTGAGCATTTTGCGCAGAAACGGTGTCCGGGTGGCCGCGGGCGGCGACAACATCGCCGACCCGTTCAACCCCACCGGACGCGCCGACGCCCTGGAGACCGCGGCGCTGCTCGTCACCGCCGCCCACCAGACCCCGGACCAGGCGCTCGACCTCGTCACCTCCCACGCCCGCGCCGTGATGGGCCTGCCGCCGGGCGGCCCGACACCCGGCGCGCGGGCCGAACTGCTGTGCGTCCGCACGGCCGGCACCTCGGCCGCCTCACTCATCGCCGCCGCGCCGTCCGACCGGGTCGTCATCTCCGCCGGACGACTCGTCGCCCGTACCACGTCCACGACCACCTACCCCCACCTCCGGCCGTCCGCCTGACCGCCTCCCCGGCGCCCCGCAGACGTCTCCGCACACCGCGACAAAGGAGAACACCGTGACCACCCCAACAGCAACACCGCTGGTCAGCTTCACCGACACCGGCATGACCTTCGACGGCGAGACGACCGCACTGCACCACGTGTCCCTCGACGTCACCCCCGGCGAGTTCATCAGCGTCGTCGGACCGTCCGGCTGCGGCAAGTCCACCCTGCTGCGCCTCGCCTCCGGCCTCGAGACCTCCACGGACGGGGTGATGACCACCGCCACCGACCGCATCGCCTACGTCTTCCAGGACGCCACCCTGCTGCCCTGGCGCACCGTCAGGGAGAACGTGATGCTGCTCGGCGAGCTCGACGGGCTGCCGAAGGCCGACCGGGAACAGCGCTGCGGCGAGTCCCTGGCCACCGTGGGCCTCGACGGCTTCGAGGACCACCTCCCCCACCAGCTCTCCGGCGGTATGCGCATGCGCGTCTCCCTGGCCCGCGCACTGACGATCGAACCGGAGCTCTTCCTCTTCGACGAGCCCTTCGCCGCCCTCGACGAGATCACCCGCGAGCGGCTCGGTGTGGAGCTCACCCAGCTGTTCGCCGAGAAGCGCTTCGGCGGGCTGTTCATCACCCACTCGGTCACCGAGGCGGTGTTCATCTCCACGAAGGTGGCCGTGATGTCCGGCCGCCCCGGCACCGTCGTCGACGAGGTCGACGTCCCCTTCGCATTCCCCCGCGACCCGAAACTCCGCTTCTCCCCGGAGTTCACCACACTCACCGAACGCGTCTCGAACTCACTGATGGAGGCCCACTCATGACCGCACCGACCACTGAAAAGAAGATCCAGACCGCTCCGACAGAACAAACGCCCGTGACGGAGGCGCAGCCTGCGCCGACCGGAACCGCGCCTTCCAAGGCACCGTCACCGCGCAGGACGCTGCGGTCGATCCCCTTCGCCGGCATCGTCCTACCCCTCGCCGTCTTCGGCGTGGTCATCGCCGCCTGGTACGCGGTGAGCTACATCCTGCTCGACGAGTCCCGCCGCTTCCTCATGCCCCCGCCGCACGAGGTGATCACCGAGGGGCTGTTCGGCCCGTCCGCCACCGAGATGTGGCAGGGGCTCGGCCAGACCACCACCGTGGCACTGACCGGACTGGTCATCGCCGCGGCGATCGGTGTCACCTGGGCGATCGTGATGTCCCAGTCGAGACGTGCCGAGGCGGCCCTGTTCCCCTACGCTGTGTTCCTCCAGTGCATCCCGGTGCTGGCGCTGGTGCCGCTGGTCGGTTTCTGGTTCGGCTTCGGCTTCTCCGCCCGCGTCTTCGTGTGCGTGCTGATCGCACTGTTCCCCCTGGTGTCGAACACGCTCTTCGGACTGAAGTCGGTCGACCCGGGCATGCGTGACCTCTTCGCCCTGCACCACCCGTCCCGTCTGACGGTCCTGCGCAAGCTGGAGCTGCCCGCCGCCATGCCGTCGATCTTCGTCGGCCTGCGCACCTCCGCCGGCCTGTCGGTCGTCGGCGCGATCGTCGGTGACTTCTTCTTCAAGCAGGGCACCCCCGGCATCGGCGTGCTGCTGGACAACTACCGCTCCCGCCTGCAGTCCCCGGAGCTCTTCGCCGCGATCATCCTCGCCTCCCTGCTCGGCGTGGTCGTGTTCCTCATCTTCGGCTGGATCGGCAACCGCGTCGTCGGCCGCTGGTACAGCAAGTGACCGTCTGACTCCCCTGACCACCCGAGAACCGGAGAAACCCCCATGAGAACCACCCGTACCGTCACCACCGTCACCGCCGGCACCGTCGCCGTGGCCACCGTCCTGGCGCTCGCCGCCTGTGGCGACGACAGCACCTCGTCCTCCGCGTCCGCCGCGTCCGACTACGACGGCGACATCGGCGGGACCGACCTGTCCGCCGTCTGCCCGTCGACCGTCGTCGTGCAGACCGACTGGTTCCCTGAGGCCGAGCACGGCCACCTCTACGAGCAGCTCAACTACGGCGGCGAGGGACGTGACGCGGTCACCGTCGACGCCGACAGCAAGGTCGTCAGCGGCCCGCTGTTCGACGGCGACGCCGGCTACACCGGGGTCGACCTCGAGATCCGCTCCGGCGGCCCGGCGATCGGCAACCAGAACGTCACCTCGCAGATGTACCAGGACCCCGACATCCTGCTCGGCTACGTCGACACCGACCAGTCCATCCAGAACTCCGACGGCATGCCCACCACCGGCGTGATGGCGACCCTGGACAAGAGTCCCCAGATGATCATGTGGGACCCGGAGACCTACCCGGACGTCCACGAGATCGCCGACCTCAAGGAGAAGAAGGCCACCGTCCTGACGTTCTCGAACATGTCGTACATCAGGTACCTCACCGGTGCCGGCATCCTCGACGAGTCGCAGATCGACGAGAGCTACGACGGCTCGCCCGCCACCTTCGTCGCCGCGGACGGTGCCAACGCCCAGCAGGGCTACTCGTCCTCCGAACCCTACAACTACGAGAACGAGGTGCAGGGCTGGATGAAGCCGGTGGACTACCAGCTCATCCACGACGCCGGCTTCCCGACCTACAAGTCGGCACTCGCCGCCAGGACCGCCGACCTCGAGGACGCCGGCACGACCGACTGCCTCTCCGCGCTGGTCCCCGTGCTGCAGCGCGGCGTGAAGTCCTACATGGAGGACCCCGCGGCCACCAACGAACTGATCGTCACGGCCGTCGAGGACTTCAACGCCGGCTGGGTCTACGGCGACGGCAACGCGGAGTACGGCCACCGGCAGATGCTGGACGAGGGGCTCGTCGCCGACGGCACCGACGGCGTACTCGGCTCCTTCGACGAGGACCGCGTCAACGAGGTGCTCGACATCGTCACCCCGATCTTCGACGAGCAGAACACCCCGGTGAAGGACGGCGTGGACACCGACGAGCTGGCCACCAACGAGTTCCTCGACGAGAGCGTCTCGCTCTCATGAGTGCGCCGGCCCCCTCAGTCCCCTCAGCACCCTCGGAGCCGCAGCTCGGGGTCCGCGTCGAGACCGACGTCGACCACGTCTTCGCCACCGCCACGCCGGACGGGCGCCCCGACTTCACCGGCGCCGAGGTCGACGCCCTGGTCGACGACCTCATCGCCGTCCTCGGCCCGCGCGGAGTCAGCCAGCTTCCCCGCGCGATCGACCGGGCGTCCCGCGACGGCTCCGGCATGAGCCCGGTCCTGTCCGCCCAGCTCGCCGCCGGGGAACTCGGGACGCCGGACGTGGTCTGCTACCCCCGGCGCGTCGAGGAGGTGCCCGAGATCATGCGCGCCGCCGTCCGCCGCGGCGTGCCGGTCACCACCCGCGGCAAGGGCACCGGCAACTACGGCCAGGTCCTGCCCCGCTTCGGCGGCCTGGTCCTCGACATGACCTCGTTGACCGGGATCCACGGGCTGGACCCGGCCTCCGGCACGATCACCGCCGACGCCGGCGCGAGGATGCTCACCCTCGAGCAGTACGCCTGGGACCACGGCCACCAGCTGTGGATGTACCCGTCGACCGTGCAGTCCACCCTCGGCGGGTTCCTCGGCGGCGGGTCCGCCGGTACCGGCACCATCGTGCACGGACGCAACCACCAGGGCTTCGTCACCGCCGTCGACATCGTCCCCGCCACCGAGGACGCCCGGATCATCCACCTGGAGGGCGACGACGCCCGACCGTTCGTCCACACCTACGGTGTCGCCGGTGTCATCGTGCGTGCCACCGTGCGCGTCGAGCCGCTGCAGGACTGGCGGTGCGTGTACGCGTCCTTCGGATCGACACGGGCCGCGTTCGACGCCGCCCGTGCGGTGCTGGACGCCCGGCTGCACCCGCGCCTGATGTCCGCCGACGGCGCGGAGATCGTCGACGCCCTGCCCGCCGACCCGGCGCTGGTGCGGGGACGGGCGAGCCTGCGGGGCATCGTCGACACGGATGAGGTCGAGGACGTCGCCGCGATCGTCGCGTCCTACGGTGGGCAGGTCGAGGACGTCCGCGCGGGCATCGCCCAGTCCGTGCGTCTGTCCACGATCTCCTACAACCACCCGACCTGGTGGCTGCAGAAGAACCAGCCCGGACGCTGGTTCCACATGGAGTGCCAGGGCAACGCCGTCGTGGACCGGCTCGAGGAGGTCGAGGCGGTGTTCTCCACCGCGGACGGCGGTGGTCTGTTCCACCTCGAGGTCGGCAACAACATGATGTTCGGCATGCTCAACGGACGGATCGGCGAGGACGAGGACGTGACCGACCTCAAGGACCGTATCCTCGCCGGCGTGCCCGAGCTCACCGCCCTGGGCGTCGGCGTGCACTCGCCCCACCAGTGGTACATCGACCTGGAACCCGAGCGCGTGCGGGCCCTGGCCGACACCTCCGACCCCCACGGCATCCTCAACCCCGGGAGGTGGATGTGATCAGCGCGTCCCGGCGTTTCGCCGACCTGACGACCGCCGAGGTCCCCACCGTCCTCTCGGAGGACAGCGTGCTGGTGCTGCCGACCGGGGCGATAGAGCCCCACGGCCCGCACCTGCCGGTGTCGACCGACCTGACCGTCGCCGAGGCCGTCGCGTCCGAGGCGGTGACCCGGGCTGCCGCGTCCGGCACCGACGTCTGGCTGCTACCGCCATTGGCCTACACCAAGTCCGACGAGCACGCCCTGCTGCCCGGCACGATGTGGCTGCGTCCCGAGACCTTCTTCCAGACGGTGGTGGACCTGGGACGCTCCATCGCCGCCACCCCGGCCCGGCGCCTGCTGTTCGTCAACTGCCACGGCGGCAACTCCGCCCTGCTGGGTGTCGCGCTACGGGAGCTACGCCGACGCTTCGACCTGCACACCTTCCTGATGTCAGGACCGGCCCTCCCCGGGGAGACCGAACGCGGCATCGGGGTGCACGCCGGGTGGGCAGAGACTTCGATGATGCTGCACATCGCCCCGAAGCTGGTGGACATGGGCGCGGCGACCGCACTGGGCCCGCAGGTCGCCGACACCGTCGCGGACTGCTCCCACATCGGTTTCGGCGCGCCCGGGCGCCCGGTGACCTTCGGCTGGTTGTCGACCGACCTGTCGGAGTCCGGGGTGGTCGGCGATCCCACCGGGGCATCCGCCGAGGTCGGTCGCGACCTCTTCGAGGAGCGGGTCAACGACATCGTCGCCGCCCTGCCGGAGATCGCGTCCTTCACCCCGGGAGGACGGCAGTGACGGCGATGACTCTGTCGCGCCTGTTCCTCGACCACCTCGAGGAGTCACCGACCACCCCGACCCTGATGACGTTGGCCACCGTCGGACCGGACGGCTATCCGCGCACCCGCACCGTGATGGTGTCCGGTGTCGGCGAGGACGGCCGTGTGTTCTTCCACACCGACGCCCGGTCGCGGAAGGTCCGGGACATCGCCTCCTGCCCGAAGGCGTCGCTGACGGTGTTGACACCGGACCGGGAGCGGCAGGTCACCGTCGTCGGTGACATCGTCCCTGACACGCCCACCGGTGAACGCGCCGCCTTCGCCCGACGCTCCCGCTACCTGCAGCTGCTCGCCTGGCTCAACGACGCCGACCTCGCCGCGAAGACGACGGAGGAGCGTCGCCGCCTCTGGGCGGCCTTCGCCGACGAGCACCCGGACCTCGGCAGCTCCGGTCCGCCCGAGACGTGGGCCGGGTACGCCGTCGTCCCGCGCGAGTACCTGTTCTGGACCGCCGACGCCGTCGGACCGTCCCGCCGCGTGCGGTACAGCCGTGCGGGCGGGGGATGGTCACGCGAGGTGCTCCCGGGCTAAGTCATCTGAGCCACCGCAGGGGTCAAAGATCAGCTGTTTCGTGACCCCTGCGGTGGCTCAGATGACATGGGGCGGCCAGGGACCACGACCCGTCCTGCCGCGCGCGGTACACCCGTACAAACAACGGTCACTCCCCCCCCCAAGGTGTGTCCGTCGCTCAGGTGCCGCACGCATCGGCAACACCGCCGAAACACCCGGACCGTAGACTCGCGGGCGTTCCGCGGTGCACGACCGTTGCCGCGCCCACTCCTCGAGCCGGGCGCCCGCACAAGAGAGCATTCCTGCACACCGCCGACTGCCCACAACCCAGCCGGACCAGGAGGTTCCCCACCTTGAGCACGCTGTTCACCAACGCCGTCATCATCCCCGTCGACCCCGCGCAACCCCGGTGGTTCCGCGGCTGGCTCTGCGTCGACGACGCCGGACGCATCGACGGCCTCGGAGAGGGCACCCCGGACACCTCCGACGCGGCGTCCGACACCAACGTCGTCGACCTCGGCGGAGCCTTCCTCGCCCCCGGGTTCATCTCCGCGCACAGCCACATCTACACCGGCGGCATGCGCGGCGTGGAGCACTCCTCCCCGCTGTACAAGTGGGTCACACAGAACAGTGCGATGCTGGCCAACGCCGACCCGGAGACCATGTACTGGCTCTCCCGCGCCGGTGGCCTGGACCACCTCTCCTCCGGCATCACCTCGGTGTACAACTTCACCCAGTCGCGGGTGATCTGCCGCTTCGACTACGAGACCTCCACACTGAAGGCCGTGAAGGTCCACGAGCCGGACTTCGTGACCCGGCAGATCGACGGCGTCGCCGACGCCGGCATCCGCTTCGTCACGTCGGTGCGCGTCGACGACGAACAGCTTCCCGAGCAGGACGCCTTCGACGCCTTCGGTGTGGCGATGGCACACCTCGACGAGATCGACCCGGCGTTGAACCTCGGCGGCTCGGTGTACGGCGCGGTGCAGTGGGCGTCCGCCGCCGTCACCGCCGAGCGGGAGAAGACCCTGATGGAGAAGTGGGGCATCACCAACCAGGCGCACTTCGTGGAGACCGCCGAGCAGATCGACGTCCAGCAGTCCAAGTTCGACTGGTACGACGACGCCGGCGTACTCGGCCGCGACTTCGCCTTCGGGCACTTCGTCCACCCCACCGAACGCATGGTGGAGCGTGTGGTCGAGTCCGGCACCTCGGTGGTGTGGCAGGCGATGTCCAACGGGCGCCTGGGCTCCGGCATCGCCGACATCGTGCCCCTGCTGGGGCGCGAGGTGACCGTGGGCATGGGGGTCGACGACCAGTCCTGCACCGACACCTCCGACCCCTTCGAGAACATGCGCACCGGGCTGTTCACCCAGCGTGCCGTGCGCTCCGACGCCTCGGTCATGGCCGTGGACGACGTCTTGCACCTGCACACCCTCGGATCCGCCCGGTCCATGGGTGTGGGCGACACGGTGGGCTCGTTGGAGGTCGGCAAGTTCGCCGACCTGGTGGTCGTGGATCCCCGCGATCCGGCGACGGGACCGGTGTGGGACCCGGTGGCGACGTACGTCCTGGCCTGCGGGCTACGGCACCTGCGGCAGGTGTACGTCGGCGGTGAGGCGGTCTACGACTCGTCCGCCGAATGCCCCTCCGGTGGCGAGTACGCGGAGGTCAACCGCCTGGCGGACGAGGGCATGGTCCGCTCCGCCGCGGCCGGCGGGTTCACCCCGGCGTTGTAGTCACGCGCCCCTCCCCAGACCCCCGATGTCATCTGAGCCACCACAGGGGTCAGAAATCAGCCGTTCCCTGACCCCTGTGGTGGCTCAGACGACACTCGGGTCATCAGCGGCTGTCTCCGAGGCTGCTTCCGCGGCTGCCTCAGCGAGGGCGTCCACCCGCCGCATGGCACGGTCCACCGCCTCGTCGACGTCGTCGGTCATCTGTGGCACGTCCGCCATCAGCGCAGCCCCCACCCGCACCGACTCCCAGTCCAACGCGCGCAGCCGGTGCACCTGACCGAAGTCGATGCCGCGCCGCTCCTCCGCCCGGTGGTACGACCCGTCGTAGAACAACGCGACCTGCAGTTCCTCGCAAGCCAGGTCGGCGACCAGGTGCTTCCATGGTCGCCCCTCCGGATCCAGCAGGACGGTGACCTGCGAGGTCCAGGTGTGTCCCGCCGGCAGACAGTCCCGCGTGTAGAGCCTCAGCAGTGTCTCCCGCGGCGACTGCGCCCCGGTGTCCGCCCACCCCAGCAGCCGACGGACCGTCCGGCGGTGGACGTAGTGGCGCGCACCACGGCGGATGTCGTCCGCCGTGAGCCGGGTGCACTGGTAGACGGCGTCGATGAACTGGACGGCACGCACCTCCCGGCAGGTGAGTCCGGGCACGTCCGGGACGTCCCAGCCGTGCGTCCCGTTCATGATCGAGTGAAGGCACTGACCTGCGGAGACCGCTGCGCCGACCACCCGGAGGCCGGGGAATGCCGGATCAGGGCACACGGTCGGCGTCCCCGGTCGGAGCCGACGGAACACCGGGGTCCGTAGGGTTTCGGCGGCGACCCACGACCGGGCGTCACCACGGGAGGATGCGTCGCGCAGCAGGACGACCGGGGCGTCGTCGCACCAGTACGGCAGGCCGTGGAACGCCGCGGCCGCCCAGAACCCGACGACGCTTGCGGTGTTGCGCATCCAGTGCGCCCGGGCACGGGTGACGGCGTCGAGGACGAACGCGCCACAGTCCTCCGGCCGCACGCGGAACTCGTCGGGCATGTCCTCCTGCACGGTGCTGACCACGACGGACCTCGTGACGGCCCGGTACGACGTCGCCAGACTCGTGCGCGTAGCACGTCCCGACGCCAGGGCCTCCGCCCGGAGTTCCGGTGCCGGACGCGGCAGGACCCGGATGGAATGCTCCAGACCCCGGCCGTCGGGTACCCGTCCCTCCCGGCGCGCCGTCGCCAACCACCGGCGTCGACGCTGCTTCTCCTCACGGAACTCGCGGCGTCGCTGCTCCCCATGCCGCTCCGGTGCCTTCCGTGTCCCCACCCCCATCCCACCAGTGAAGCCGATCCGGCGCCCCGGCGAAAGGGTGTGGATAACCCTGTGGACAACTACAGGTCGCCGACGAGTTCCACCACGCGTTCGGCGGTGCCCCAGGACAAAGTCACGCCTGCACCGCCGTGCCCGTACGCGGCGATGACCGGCAGGCCGTACCCGTCCACGCGCTCCAGCCGGACCGTCTCACGGGACGGACGCAGGCCCGCACCGTGACCGAGGATCGGCAGCTCCTTCAGCTCCGGCACCAGGGCCTCCACCCGCGCCAGGATCGCCTCCGCGGTGGCCTGGTCCGGCACCTCGTCCCACGAGCCGGGCTCGGACGTGCCACCGACGACGATCTCGTCCTCGCGGGGGAACACATAGGTGAGCTGCGACGGGTCGTCGGAGTCGACGACCCAGTCGGTGAGCGGGTTGTCGTCGCTGTTGGCCAGGAGCATCAGCTGCCCACGCACCGGGGTGACAGCGTCGTCCCCGCCGAGCAGGTCGCCGCCACGCAGGCCACCGGCGATGACGACCGCGTCCGTCGTGCCCGCGAGGTCGTCCAGGGAGGTCACCGTGCGCCACTGGAAGGCCACACCGTTCATCCGGCAGGAGTCCATCAGCCAGGCGAGGTACCGGGAGGTCATGATCATCGGCAGGGTGGCGCGCACACCACCGTCGACCGGCCGGACGGCCTGCTCGCCCAGGACCTTCACCACCGGCGCGACCCAGGAACGGTCCGGCGGGTCGAGCCGTTCGCGCAGGGTGCCGGTGCGCATCTGCACAGGTGGGACGTCGTCGGTGAAATCGTCGGTAGTCGTGCCGGCGTCGCCGAGGTCAGCCAACTCCACGAACCTGCGCAGCGACCGTTCGACCACCTCCTCCGTGCCTGCGGCGTGGTACGGGAACCACAGCGCGCCGGCCAGGGCGGAGACGGTGTCGCCCGGGCCGTGGTCGGCGATGACGGTGACCTCGTGGCCGGCCTCGGACAGGTCGTGGGCGCAGGACAGGCCGATGACGCCGGCGCCGATGACGGTGATGCTGGACGGACGGGAAGACATGGGGACCATTGTGGCACCGACCGGTCAGCCGGATGTCATCTGAGTCACCGCCCAGGTCAGGAATCGCCCGTTTACTGACCTGGGCGGTGACTCAGATGACATCGGCAGAGTCGGAGGTGGTCGGGGACGAAGAGGACGCAGTGCCCTCTGCCTCCGGGGCCCCGCTGTAGCTCCGCGACAGCCGTCGGTACTGCGGCGTGCACATCGCCGCGACCGCCAGCAGCACGCAGAGGATCCCGGCGACCACGAGGATCAGCGCGATGCCACGCGACTCCCCCGTCCCGAGCAGCCACTCCCACTGGCGGGCGCCTTCCTCCGTCTTCAGGTGTGGGATCACCCACCACTCCGCCATCGGCGCGACCAGCAGTGCGGTCACCGGGGCCGTTGCAGCCTCGAAGGTCATGGCGAAACCGAAGACGCGCCCCTGGGTCGAGTACGGCACGACCTTCTGGATCACCGTCTGCTCCGCGGCCTCGACGGCGGGGATGCACGCCATCATCAGCCAGATGCCGACGACGAACAGCCAGCCCCACTCGCGCAGCGTCATCACCGCGCCGAGCACGCCGATCCCGGCGGCGAAGAGCAGCACGGTACGCACGGGGTTGCTCCCCAGCCCCCATTTCGCGATGACGCCACCGCCCACGAACAGCCCGGTGGAGGCCACGGCGAACCAGATCCCCCAGCCCTGGACGCCGAACAGGTCGATGCCGTAGGGGTCCATCAGCGCCATCTCCACCCCGCCGAAGAGGTTGTTGAGCGTGGTGAAGAAGACCAGTGCGAGGAGGCCGGGCACGGCGATCACGGCCAGCCATCCGCCCCGGAGGTCGACCCACCCCGTCGCGTCATCGGACTGCACGATCTCCTTCTCCGGGATGCGCACCGTGACCAGGTGCAGCAGGGTCAGCGCCATGACGGCCACCCCGATGACCAGCGTCCAGCCCATACCGAGGAAGCCCACGGACAGACCGCTGAAGACACTGGTGACCAGCATCGCCATGCCCTGGACGGTCCCGACGAGGCCGTTGGCGTTGGCGCGCCGTTCCTCGGGGACCAGCAGCGTGACGGTCGTGGACAAGGCGATGTTGCGGAGTTGTTCGACGACGGCCCCGGCGAGCAGGACCACGGCGAAGACCCAGAACCACGGTGTGCCCAGGTCCGCGATCCGGCTCTCACCGATGAGGAGGAAGAAGACGACGTCGAGCAGGATCACCGTCAGCGCGGCCAGGGTGGCCCACACCATCACGGTCTTCTTGCGGAAGCGGTCGACGAGGGTGCCGAAGAGCATGCTGAACACGGAGACGAACAGCATGTAGGACGCCCCGATGACGCCGGTGGCGATGACGTTGCGGGTCTCGGCGTAGATCCAGAAGGTCAGGGCGAACCACAGGAAGCTGGTGGTGACGTTCGCGACAGCGGTGTTGACCAGGACGGTGAGGAAGATGCGGAACCCGTCCGGCGGGACGGTGGGCGCGGCGGAGGTGGGCGGGGTCGGCGAGGGTGCGTTCACGGAGGTCCGGCCTGTCTGTCGGTGCGGCGCAGAGAGCCGACGGGGACCTACAACGGTAGCCGACCGACCGGTGCCGAGAACACCCCGCCGTCACTCCGCCGTCACCCCGCCGTCACCCCGACGGGGAGGCTCGATGAGCTCAGAGGGCGAGCGTGAGGTTGGCGGTCCTCGACCGCGAGCAGCACAACGTGACCTGCGTGTTGGCCGCATGCTCGTTCGGCGACTGCACCTCGTCGCGGTGGTCGGGCACCCCGTCGACGACACCCGTGAGGCAGGAACCGCAGATCCCCTGCTCGCACGACAGGTCCACCGCGACGCCGTGGGCGGCGAGCACCTCGGCGATCGTGTCGTGCTCGGCAACCGGGTAGGACGCCCCGGTCGAGGCGACGGTCACGGTGAAGGCGTCACCGGTGAGGTCGGGGACCTCGGTCGGTGCGAAGTGTTCGACGTGGACGGCGTCGGTGGGCCAGCCGTCAGCCTCGGCGAGCTCGAGCGCGCGGGCGATGAATCCGGCGGGGCCGCAGATGTAGAGGTCGTCGCCGGGACGGTACGACTGTGGCAGGGTGTCGGCGGTGCGCAGGGAGTCTCCGTCGTTGCTGAGGTGTTCGACGACGCCCGACGCCCACGGACGGGCCGCCAGATGGTCGCGCAGCGGCACCTCGTCCTGAGCGGAGGCGTAGCAGTGCAGGGTGAACTCCCGTCCGGTGGCGTCGCACTGCTCCGCCATCGCGGCCAGCGGGGTGACGCCGATGCCCCCGGCGAGCAGGACGGTGCGTCCTGTCTGGTCGGATGCGTGGTCCAGGGGGAAATGGTTGCGCGGCCCGGAGACCTCGACGGTGTGTCCGACGCGGAGCTGGGTGTGGATCACGTCCGAGCCTCCGCGTCCGGCGTCCTCGCGTTTGACGGCGATGAGCCAGCGACCGGCGTCGCGCGGGTCCCCCAGCAGCGAGTACTGCCGGACGACGGGGCCGAGGTGCAGGTCGACGTGGGCTCCGGCGGTGGCGGCGGGGAAGGTGCTGTCGTGGGTGGGCCGCAGCTCGATGAGCAGGACGTCGCGTCCTGCACGGGTCATGGAGTGGACGGTCGCAAGGGTCATGCCACCCACCCCCTACGCCGTGAAGAACTGCGACAGGCCCAGGCCACGCAGTGCGCGTCGGTAGGCGATGGACGACTTGTCGGCGGGGATGTGGACCTCCAGCGACGGGTCCAGCGGCAGGTTCTCCGGCTTCTGAGCCTCCACCATCGCCCGGTCCTCCTCGAAGACCTGCAGGTTGAAGTCGTAGACGTCCTGGACGGGCTGGTCGGTGTCGAAGTTGCGGACCCGGGCGTCGAACAGCCGGGTCTGCGTGGCGGAGACCGGGCAGGCGGTGTTCATCATCGCCAGGTGTTTGCCGCCCGGGAAGTGGACGTCGAGGGTGGCGGTGAACGGGACGTGCAGCCGGAAGTGGCGCAACCACCGGAATCCGTCCGGTACCGCGGCCTTGACCTCGTCGGAGGCGTCGTGTGGGATGTTCGGCATGGTCGACCAGTACTCGGTCTCGAAACCGTCCGCGGTGACCTGCGGGGTGTAGTCCGGCACCTCCGGCTGGTCGGCCAACGCGAAGGACTTGTCGTGGACGAAGGCGAAGTGGGCGACGTCGAGGAAACCCTCGACCTGGCGTCCGGCGAAGGCGGCGACGTCGATACCGGGGCAGTTGATCCGCTGGTAGCCGTCCTCGTCCCAGTGCGGGACGGGCGGGATGCCGGAGTCGGTGTCCACGCCTGGGACATCGCCCGGCTTCGCGGCAAGGTTCGCCCACACCAGGCCGTAGCGTTCGACGGCACCATAGGCCGGCAGGTGCATCCGGTTCGGGATGCGGCTGGACGGGTGCGCGGGGATCTCGGTGCAGCGACCGCCCTGGCCGAAACGCAGGCCGTGGTACGGGCACTTGATGCCTTTACCGTCGTGCTGGTCCTCGCCGAGACTGAGCATCATGCCCCGGTGGGTGCAGAGGTTGTCGGCGACCGTGACCTTTCCGTCCACCCGGTAGACGACCAGCGGCTTGTCCAGGAGGGTGACGCCGAGCGGGCCTTCGGTGACCTCGGAGCTGTAGGCGACCGGGTACCAGAATCGGGCGATGATCTGCCAGTCGTCCGGGTCGAAGGTGAGCTTGCGCGGCAACGGGAGATCGCCGGGGCGCGGGGTGTGGCCGGTCGACGGGGTTGCGGGTGTCGGGGCGGGGCGTCCTGCGTTCGGGTTGCGGGTGATGCGGGAGACGTCGGGCTGGAAGGTCGGTGTCGCCGGTGTCGCCGGTGCGGTCGTGGTCATGTGGTTGTCCTCTTCTCGTGCGTGGGGTGGCTCCGGGGTGGTCAGCCCCGGAGGTCACCGTGCGCGATCTGTCCACGTGTCCACCCGACGAGGTGGCCCTGCGACACGGGGAGCCTCGGAGACGTCCGGGGCGTCTGGGGCGTGACGGAGGAAGTCATGGGTGCCAGTGTGGTGGGCCCGTGTTTCGCTCAGGTGACGCTGCGGTAAAAGGACGGCCGGAGGGGCCAACGGGGCCAACGGGGCCAACGGGAGGGGAACGGTCGCTGTCGCGGCCCCGGATGTCAGCTGAGCCACCGCAGGGGTCAGCGAACGGCCGATTACTGACCTGAGGGGTGGCTCAGACGACGTCGGAGCAGGCGGCGCGGCTTCCGGCTCGGACCACAACCCGGTTCAACGCGACGTCCTCCCCAGCCTCTTCTCCCGATTCTCCATCGCCCGGATGATGACGTCATCGTCGAACTCGGGAACGAAGGTGGAGCAGACCACGCCGGTGATGAAGGCCACCGGCGCAGACATCACGAGGACAAGGGCGACAGCCTGGCTCCCGCCCACGAGCATCGTCAGGTTCGTGGCGATGAAGTACAGCGCCGTCGAGAGCCCGAGGAACGCGAGAACCGGGGCGACCGTCCTCTTCCACGCTCCCACCTGCAGCCCCGGCCGCGACCGGAAGTACACGATGACCGCCACGGAGACCAGCAGCATCAGAATGATGATCGTGAAGGTCGCCAGACCGGAGAACCAGGTGAAGATCTCGGTGACCGGGTCGAGTCCCACCAGAGCGCAGACGGCGGTGAGCACGACGACCGTGACCGTCTGCACGATCGACGACATGTGCGGTGACCGGTAGGTCAGGTGCACCGCACGCAGACGTCGGGGCAACCCTCGTTTGTGGGAGATGGCGTGCTGGTAGCGGGTCAGTACATTGTGGAAGGACAGCACGCAGGCGAACAGGCTGGTCAGCAGCAGGACGTGGACGACAGGTCCGGCCCAGCCACCGAGGTAGTTCACCGCGGTGGTGGCGATCATCTCGTCCGGGTTGGAGACCGCGGCGTCCAGCACGTTGCCGGTACCCCACGCCTGGACCACGGCCCATCCGGAGACCGTGTAGAAGATGCCGATGACGGCGACGGAGATGTAGGTCGCCCGCGGGACGGTGCGGTCCGGGTCGCGGGCCTCGGATCGGAACACGGTGGTGGACTCGAAGCCGATGAACCCGGCCATGGCCATCATCAGCCCGACGCCCATCGCACCCGAGAAGACGTTCTCCGGCAGGAAGGGGTCTGCGTTGAGCCCCTCGGCCCCGCCGCGTCCGACGACCACGACGTCGAGCAGCACGACGATGGCTATCTCGGCGACGAGCAGCACACCAAGCGCCTTCGAGCTGAGTTCGATGCTGCGGTAGCCGAGGTATCCGACGACAGCAGCGGTGGCCAGGGAGAACACCCACCACGGGACGTCTGCGACCGGGGCAACGAGCAGGGTGAGCTGCTGGCCGAGGAATCCGTAGACGGCAAACTGGATGGCGGTGTAGGTCAGCAACGCGAGGTAGGCGGTGCCCATGCCGAGGCGTCGTCCGAAGGCGGTCTCGACGTAGGAGTAGAAGGCCCCCGGTTCGTCGAGGTACTTCGACATGGTGGTCAGGCCCACGGAGAACAGGATGAGGATGGCCGCGCCGACGGCGTACATCGCGGGGAACCCGGCGCCGTTGCCGGCGGCCATGCCGATGGGCAGGGCACCGCCGATGACGGTCAGGGGTGCTGCCGCGGCGATGACCATGAAGACGATCGAGGTGGTGGTCAGCGACCCCTTCTTCAGGGTCGCGGCCCCGGCGACCGGGGCGGTGGTGACGGGACTGACTGGTGTGGGCATGGTGCGTCCTTTCAGGACGTGAGTGTGGTGGCGCGGTGTCCGGCGGCCTTCGCCGTCCGCGGTGTGGTGGGGTAATCGAAGGAGTCGGGACGCAGCGGCGAGGTGCCGTCCACGGCGAGGTCGGCGGCGATCCGCCCGTAGACGGGGGCGAACTTCATGCCGTTGCCGCTCATGCCGGTGGCGATGGTCACGGCACCCTCGCTCCCCAGTGTGTTCCCCGGGGCCAGCCCGAGGACCGGCGCGTGGTCGGCGGTGAACCCGTCGTGGTGGAGGGTGAGTCGGACAGGGTCGTCGAGTACCCCGTCGAAGAAGGCGGAGCTGCGTTCGGCGAAGATGCGGGAGAGGATGTCGGGCAGGACGCCGGTGCGCAGTTCCTCGATGCCGTCGGGTGTGGGTGCCCCGCCGGCGAAGTCGCCGTGGGAGATCTTCACGCTGTACCCGTCGAGGCTGGGCGCCCCGTAGCAGTGCCAGACGTCGCCGCCGGGGGTGACGATGTCACGCATGAAGATCGGCAGGTTCTCCGGCAGGAAGTTCGTGATCTGCAACGGCAGGTACCAGGTCAGCGGGATGGCCTGCACGCTGATGTGGTCGGCGAGGTCCGGGTACAGGTCGGACGCCCAGGACCCGTTGGCGACGATCACCTTGTCTGCGGTGACTGTGGCTGTCCCGTCCGGTCCTGCGCAGCGGATGACGGTCGTGCCGTCCGGCCCCTCCCCCGGCTCAATCGCGAGCACGCGGGTGTTGTCACGCAGTTCCGCGCCCGCGTCGATGGCGAGCTGCTGAGACAGGGCCACGGCGAGTTCGGGACGGATCCCGCCGCCGTCCGGGTCGATGAGGGCGATGTCCGGTGGCGCCCCGGGGGCCGGCGCGGCGAAGGCCGGGTAGCGCTCGGCGAGTTCCACGGCGCCGAGGACCTCATGGTCGAGCCCGTGGTTCCGGATGACCTCCATGGTCTGTTCCATGGTCGGGAAGTCCGCGGGGGCGACGCTGACGGCACCGATGGGCAGGAACACGTCGCGTCCGGTGCGTTCGTTGAGTTCGAGCCACATCTCGCGGGCGCGGCGCACCATCGGGATGTAGATGCCTCCCTCCTTGAGCGCCACCCGGAACAGCCGGGACTCTCCCGAGTAGGAGCCCTTGGTGTGGATGCGGCCGAAGCGTTCGATGCCGAGGATGCGGGCGCCCGGGGCGCGTTCGGTGAGCTGCCACAGGGCCATCGAGCCGATGGAGCCGCAGCCGACGACGACGTAATCGTAGTGGTCACTCATACCAGCTCCGGGGTGTCCCAGACCGGCAGACTGGTGCCGATGCCTTCGTTCAGCGCGCGGCGGTACAGGGTGGTGGCCCAGGCGACGTCCTCGACGGGCATGCCGCCGACCGAGTAGACGACGATGTCGTCGTCGGACCGGCGTCCCACCGTGTCGCCGTTGATGACGTCGGCGATGTCGACGACGCTCCCGTCCGGGATCCTGCCGTTCTTCTCCAGGGCGAGGAACTTGTTGCCGATGATGCCGACAGTCTCGAAGGCGTCGTCACCGAACTCCTCGTGCCAGCACTCGTAGAGGCTGCGGTTGTCGAGGACGAGGCGCGCGGAGTCCGAGGCGAGCCACTCGTCGGAGATGTTCACGCAGGACGGGATCGAGACGAACGCGCCCGGCGACAGCCAGGACGGCTCAAGCACCGGGTAGTTCCCCGAGCCGATGGGGGCGGTGGTGGTGTAGGCGATGACCTCGGAATCGCGGACGGCGTCCTCGGCGGTGTCGACGACCTCGATGGTGGTGAACCGCGGCAGGGTCTCCCTGACCCAGGCGACGAAGCTGTCGATGCCGGCCTGGCTGCGGCCCTTGATCTTCACGGTGTCCAGGGTGGGCACACCGGCGGCGAAAGCCTCGAGTGCGGTCTTGCCCATCACACCCGACCCGACGACGGCGGCGACTGTGGCACCGGGTTTGGCGAGGTGCCTCGCCCCCACGCCGGACACTGCGCCGGTGCGGTAGGACGACAACAGGTTGCCGTTCATGATGGCCAGTGGAGCACCGGTGTCGGCGTCGTTGAGGACGAAGGTGTGGATGGAACGGGGCAGGCCGGAGGCGCGGTTCTCCGTGTTCGAGCCGTACCACTTCACGCCGGCGGTGTGGAACTGTCCGCCGAGGTAGGCAGGCATGGCCATGAAACGACGGTCCGGGCCGTTCTTCGGCATCCGTTCGTGCGGGGACTCGTCGGGGAACAGGACCATGGACCCGTGGGAGTTGTTGTTGGCCCCACCCATCCGGTAGTCGCCGACGCCGAGGAGGGAGAACATCTCCTCCATGGTGTCGACGCAGGCGGGCATGTCCTTCACCCCGGCGGCGACCATGTCTGGTTCGCTGAGGTAGAGGGTGTCAAGTCGTGGGCTGGACGGGGCGGCGGTCGCTGGCGCGGGAGCGGTGGTTGTCATGCTCTCCATGCAACCGGTCGGGTGTTTCCCCACCATTGCTGCGCCATGACTGTTTTGTACGCTTGGAGAAAAACAGGGGTTAGGACGTAAAGACCCGGTTACCGAACGAGGTCAGCTGTGCTCTGAGCCGTTCCGGGGCTGCCTCGTCCTGGTTCAACGCGGCCCAGACCTGTGCCCCGGTGAGCATGGTGAGCAGTTCGTCGACGACGGTTTCGCGGTCCGTCCCGCGCTCGAGTCCCTCACGTAGGTCACCGTCCTCCGCCGCTTCGGCGAGGCGCGCACGGAAGTACCGTCGCCAGCGGTCCATCCGTTCGGCGAAGACCTCCGCCTCGTCCCGGTGGGTGACGGCCCGCTGCCAGAACGCGGTGACGACGCGCGCCTCGGCACGTCGGACGTCGTCCAGGGGCAGGATCTCTTCAGCGAGACGGTCCAGGCCGACGCGTCCGCGCTCACCCCCGAAGACCTGCGCGCGGTCGTTCGTCGCCGCGTAGACGTACTCGAAGGCCGCGGTGACCACGGCGTCCTTGCCCGGGAAGTAGTAGCGCAGCAGGCCGTTGGAGAACCCGGTGGCCTCGGCGATGCGGCGGGTGGTGACGACGTCGAGACCTTCGTCGGCGATGAGCAGCCACACCGAGCCGATGATCTCCTGGCGACGTCTGTCGTGGTCTACGCTTCGGGGCACGCCTGCAGAGTGTAGTGGTTGGATGACCCGGAAAAAGGTGGTTCGTGCCCTCGGCACTCGGCGGCAACCCGGATGTGCGTCTCAGGATCCGGGTTCCGCGGCCGGCGATTGAGCGATTCGGGTACGCAAAAAAGGGTCATCGCTCCCCCCCCTCAACCCACCGCGTCGCGCAGCCCCACCCCGTCCGTGGCACCGTCATCGGCCCAGAGGAATCGCTCGGTCCCGTCCGGTCCGACGTATCGGGCGTAGCCCTCGTTGGCGAGGTTGTCGGTGCCGTCGGGGCGGGCGTTGATGTCGTCGTCCTTCGCGGCGAAGGCTCCCTCGCGCTCCACGAGCACCTGGGACGCCCCGTCACAGGCCTCGTCGCACAGGATCGTCAGTTCACCGGCGGCCGCGTCATAGTCGCTGGCCATCACACCCTCGAACGGGGAGTCGTAGCGCTGCACCAGAGCCGGTTCCTTGTCGGCGAGGTCGACGAAGAGGACCTCTCCGGTGTCCTCGACGCCGACGGCGAAGAGTGAGTCACGGATCCATGCGATGGTCTCCGGCCCGCCGTTGGCCTCGAGCTCCCCGGTGAACTCCGCGAGGTTCCACTCGTCGGTGGCGGAGAGTTCATCACCGTCCGCCGCCCCGTCCAGCTCGTAGCGCAGGGCGGAGGGACGGGAGGTGTTCTTCGCGTTCTCGGTGTTGTCGCGTTCGGTGGCGACGTAAACCGCGCCGTCGGCACCGACGGTGACGCCCTCGGCGTCCGGCATGCCCGAACCGTCGGGGTAACGCAGCTGGTGGAGCGCCTCCACGGTGTAGCTGTTGCCGTCGTCCGGGGTAAGGACGTAGAGCGTCCCCTTGTCGTTGTTGACGACGTAGGCGGTGCCGTCGGGACCGACGTCGACGCCGGACATGTCCTCGCCCTCGAAGTCCTCGGTGTGTTCGCCGGCGAGCGTGACAGGGTTGATGTCCTGCGGATCGTGCGGCCAGGCCGCGGTCGGAGTGTCAGCCCCCGGAGCGGCTTCAGCGTCCTCGGCGGAGGTGTTGCGCAGGCCCTTCGTCGGTTCGCCGGTGACGGTGAAGTCGCCGGTCATGTCCGGGACGCGGCCCCATGTAGTGGAGGCGTGGGTGGTCCAGCTGGTCTCGTCGACGAGGGTGTCGTCGGCGTCGCGGAGCGTGACGGTGTCCTTGCCTCCGAGGCCGAAGTTCTCCTCGGTGGGGATGACGATGTAGCCGCCGGACTCCACCACGGTGTCTTCTGGCAGGACGATGGGGTCGTGGGAGTCGTCGTCATCGACGATGCTCCAGCCGGCGAGGTCGACGGCGTTGTTCGGGTCGGTGTTGGCGAGTTCAACCCAGTCGCCGTCGGGGTCGCCGTTGGACTCGACTTCGTTGATGACGACGGCCGAGCTGGCCGGAACGGCGACAGCGGCGGGCACGGCAGTCATGACCAAAGGCAGGGCAGTCACAGCGGCCAGGGCGGTTGCGGCAACGGTTTTATGGAGATGCTTCACGTCTCCGCACGATAGGCGGCCCCGGCGGACGACAGATGACCGGCAACTGAACGGAAGGTGTCAGGCCGCACCGAAAGTGTCCACAGCACCCACCACGTCCACCGCAGTCCACGCTAACCCGACCGCGCCGTCGGACAGTGCCTGTTCAGCGACCTGCCCCACACACGCGTCGGCAAAGGGCGCCTGGTGGTTCAGCACCGGGTAGGAGCCCACACCGATGTACGGGTGGATCGCGGGCACGGCCCAGGACACGTTCGCCATGTCCGTCGATGCCCGGCACATCTCTGCCTCCGGCCCGTCACCTTCGCGGTGTAGCTCCCGGCCGAGGGCTAGAGCGTTGGCCTCGTAGAACCGCAGGGCACGGTCGGCAGTCCGGAAGTCAGAATAGGGCTTGGACTCATCGCGGATCTCGACCTCACAACCGGTGGCCAGGGCCCCGGCCTCGAAACAACGTTTGACCTTGTCGCCGGTCTCTTTGAGCTGCTGCATGTCATTGGCACGCACGTACCACCGGCCGCGGGTCCGTCCGGGGATCGCGTTGGGGGCGTCACCACCGTGGGTCACGATGCCGTGCACCCGCACGCTGGACGGCAGCTGCTGCCGCAGCAGGGCGATGCCGACTTCGGCGACCGTGAAGGCGTCGGCGGCGTTGACGCCTTCCGTCGGGTAGGACGCCGCATGCGCTGCCTGTCCGGTGTAGGTGACCTCCCAGTGCTCGACGGCGAAGGGGCGGGCGCGGACCACGTCCACCGGCGCGGGGTGCACCATCATCGCGAAGTCGAGGCCATCAAAGGCTCCGCGGTCGAGCATCTCGATCTTGCCGCCGCCGCCCTCCTCGGCCGGGGTGCCGAAGACCTCCACGGTGATGCCGAGTTCATCGGCCACCGGCGCCAGGGCTACGGCGGCACCGAGGGACATCGCGGCGATGAGGTTGTGGCCGCAGGCGTGCCCGATGTTCGGCAGCGCGTCGTACTCCGCCATCAGCGCGAGACGGAACGGTCCGCTGCCACAGGTCGCGTGGAAGGACGTCTCCAGGTCGACAAAGTTCTCCGTCACCTCGAAGCCACGGTCGCGCAGGAAGGACGCGCACCGTGCCGCCGAGTCGTGCTCCTGCCAGGCGGTTTCCGGGTGGGCGTGCAGCCATTCGGACAGCGCGACCAAGTCGGGCTGCGCTGCAACCACGGCGTCTTTCAGGCGGCCCTTCAGCGCAACTTTCAGCTCCTCACTCATCGCCGGGCACTCCGTAGGACGGTGAGGACACCGGGTCCTTGCCGCGGGTGACGTAGTCGTCCCGCTGCGGCAGCCAGGTCTCCAGCAGTGATGCCAGGTCGCCGAGCGGATCCTCCGACCAGTCGACGCGCAGGTCGGTCTCGGCCCAACCGGCGTCGCGGACGACGGCGAGTCCCGCGGAGTGCACTGGCCCGGCCTCTCCCCCGGCGCGCAGGCCGGCCTGCATGGCGGCGAGCAGTCGGGTCTCCAGGTCACCGACGGTATCGCCGAATTCAGCGAGCATGGCATCGGGCACACCGGTGCCGGCGAGCATGTTTCCGGCGACAACGGCGTCGGTGCCGACGGACGAGGCGTACGTCCCCAGTGTGTGCTGCCCGGAGTGAACGGTGCCGGTGCCGGCGGGGGCGAGGACGCTGATCTGGCGGTAGTCGAGGGTGTCGTCGTCCTCACGCAGGCGTGCCACGGCGTCTGTGGGGCTCAAGCCGTCGGCGAGCCGGTCGAGCAGGTAGGCCCCGAACCGCGGATCAGTGATGTTCTGCGACGCGACCACACCGACACCACCGCGCAAGTGCAGGCACCGTGCCGCGACGGCCGGGGAAGACGAGGACACGGCCATACCGAGGGCGCCGTCGGCATCCCGGGCGATGATGGAGAAGGTCATCTACAGCACCGCCGTCGCGTCGATCTCGACGAGCCACTCGGGGCGGGCCAGGGCGTCCACCACAATGCCGGTGGAGACCGGGTGGACGCCCTTCAGCCAGTGCCCCATAACCCGGTAGACCGTCTCCCGGAAGCGGATGTCGGTGAGGTACACGGTGACCTTGACGATGTCCTCGAGGCTGCCGCCGGCTTCGTCCATGAGCATGGCGATGTTGGCCATCGCCTTTTCCGCCTGCGCCTCGACATCGCCGATGCCCACGCTCTCGCGGGTGTCGAGGTCCTGGCCAATCTGTCCGCGCAGGTAGACCACTCCCCCGGCGACGACGGCCTGGCACAGGTCGTTGTCCAGATTCTGCTCCGGGTAGGTGTCCTTCGTGTTGAACGGGCGGATGCGGGTGTGCTTCATCGGGTGGTCTCCTTCTCAGGGGTGTAGGCGGCGTAACCGCGCTGGATCATGATCTCGTCGACGACGTACTTCGCGTCGTGCCAGCAACCCCAGATGAAGCTAGAGCCGCGGCGCGACAGCCAGGGAAGGCCGACGAAGTACACGCCGTTGGCGGGGCTCACCCCGCGCTGGTGGACGGGACGCCCCCGGTCGTCGGTGACGCCGTCGACATTCAGCCAGGAATAGTCAACGCTGTAACCGGTGGCCCAGACCACGGTACGGATGCCGGACGACGCCAGGTCGAGGCTGAGCACCGGGTCGGTGACGTCCTCCGGGTCGGGCCCGAGGACCCACGCCTCGGGTTCCTCCGGCAGGTCCAACCCGTTGGCCTCGATGTAGGCGTCCGCCTCGGCGAAGAGGCCGAGCAGGTTCCGGTCGCCGGCGTGAATATGGTCCCCGAGGTCGTTGCGGAAGCGCAGGGTGCCGTCGGCGTCGCACGTCTCCGCACGTCCGACGAGGTGGATGCCGTCGGCGGCGAGGTCACGGAAGTCGACGGTGTAGCCGCCGTCGGCACCGGTGACGGCGATGGTGACATGTTCAGCACCGACCGGCGGGGCGGCCATGTCCCATTTGCCGAGGACGCCGAGCCACCAGACGTTGTCGCGGCCCCGGTATCGGCGCGGTGGACGGTCGTGGGCACCGACGGCGAGAGTGACGTCCCGACCCGCCTTGTTCAGTTCCGCGGCGATCTGCAGGCCGGACGACCCGGCACCGACGACGAGCACGCCGCCGTCCGGGAGCCCCTGCGGGTTGTCATAATCCGCGGAGTGGATCTGGGTGATACCGCAGGTATCGGCGACGTCCTGTGAGATCACCGGAGGGATCACCGGGACCTGGAAAGGCCCCGTCGCGGAGACGACGTGGTCGGCGGCGATGGTCGCGCCGTCGGCGCAGGTGACGAGGTAGCCGTTCTCTCCGGTCCGCTTGGACACCGAGACGACCTCCACACCAGTCCGGACCGGCGAACCGATCTTCGCGGCGTAGTCCTCGAAGTACTGCGCGACGCGGTCATGGTGGGCGAAGGCTTCGCCGTCGACCGGCTCAGCCCCGGACGGGACGGACTCGTCGAAGGTGAGGTTCGGGAACCGGTCGTGCCAGGCGGGGCCGTTGGCGCACAGCGAGTCCCAGCGGCCGGTCCGCCATTTCTCGGCGATGCGGTCGCGCTCCAGGACAATATGCGGAATTCCCGCGATAGTGAGGTGCTCACTTGTCGCGATTCCGGACTGGCCGGCGCCGATGACGACGACGTCGGTGGCCTCAGTGACCTCAGTGATTTCGGTGGCTGTCATGGAATTCAGTGTCGGCAGACGCCGGAAATATAGCAACCATGGTTTAATGATATTCCACATCGCTCAGAGTGATTTACAATGATGTTAAACATCATATGACCGCATCCACTGCGAAGGACCGCCCGTGCCGAAGACTCGCGACGCTCTCACACTGACCCAGCTGCGCTATTTCACCCGGGTCGCTGAACTCGGGTCCATGACCGCCGCCGCCGACGAACTCTTCGTCGCACAGTCCGGAGTGAGCACCGCGATGCACCAGCTCGAGAAGTCCCTCGACGCGACGCTCTTCATCCGTCGGAGATCCAAGGGTGTGGTCCTCACGGAACAGGGACGTGCCTTCCACACTGCTGCGGTCCGGGTCCTGGAGTCCGTCGACGACGCGGTAGGGACTCTCTCCCCCGGGCAGCTCACCGGAACCCTCACCGCAGGGTGCTTCACGACCCTCGCCCCCTACTGGCTCCCTGAGGTTCTCGAACAACTGCAGACCTCGTCACCAGGGCTGAACTGCACGCTTCACGAGGTCACCGCCGACCAAGTGATTTCACTGCTGCAGCGAAGGGAGATTGAGGTCGCACTGACCTACGACTTCGACTATGGCCGGGACATCGACTTCGAACGGATCACCGAGGCACCCATCTACGCCGCCGTCGCAGAGGACGACCCACTGGCGGACCGGACGTCGGTGAGTCTCGGCGAACTCTCCCGGCTTCCCCTAATCCTGCTGGACATGGACAAGTCCACGAACTACTTCCTGTCCCTGTTCCGTGACGCGCACCTACGGCCTGTGGTCCACCAGAAGTTCGAGTCGATGGAGGTGGTACGTTCCATGGTCGCCCGTGGCCACGGCTACACGATCCTGAACCAGCGCCCCTCCCACGACTTCACCAATGACGGACGCCGCCTGGTCCGCCTCCCCATCTCCGGCGTGCGCTCCCACCTGCAGACAGGTGTCGCCTACCGTTCCGGCGAACCCCTGTCCATGAAAAGCCAGGCATTCCTCGACGCGTGCCGGAATGCACTGTTACCGGAATAGAGCTTCATTGTTTCCGGAATGTGTCTTCACATTATCCGAACCCTGCTTCGATTTATTGTGATAGCCAACACAGTCTGGGAGTTTTAGCATTGTCCTCCAAGAAGTCGGACGAACAGGAATTGTCCGGACCACTTTCAAGGAGGACCCCATGAACGGTGCCACGACAACTGCCCCAGATCCACACGACATCGACGGCAGGACTCTGCGCCGGAGTGTCATCGCGGGCTCCGTCGGCGTACTGGTGCACTGGTTCGACTGGGCCGTGTATGCCTACCTCGCCACCACCATCTCCGACGTGTTCTTCCCCGAGTCTGGAGGAGCCACGGGCCTGCTGGCCGTCTTCGGCGTCTTCGCCATCGCCTTCTTCTTCCGCCCGGTCGGTTCCGTCATCTTCGGACACCTCGGTGACACCCTGGGACGCAAAAAGACGCTCTCCCTCGTCATCATCCTGATGGCCGTGGGAACGCTGATGCTCGGACTCACCCCGTCGTACGACTCGATCGGTGTATGGGCCCCGGTGCTGCTGATCATCGGGCGCATCGTCCAGGGGATCGCGGCCGGCGGTGAGTTCGGCTCCGCCGCATCATTCCTCGCCGAGTACTCGAAGCCGTCGAAGCGGGGATTCAACTGCTCGTGGATCGAGTTCGGCTCCGTCATGGGTTTCCTGCTCGCCTCAGGCGTCGTGGCAGTTCTCTTCGCCGTGTTCGACGACCAGACAGTCACCGACTGGGCCTGGCGCATCCCGTTCCTGATCACGGTGCCGATGGCCATCGTCGGCTATTACATCCGCACGAAGATCGAGGACACCCCCGACTACCGCGCACTAGAAGAAGCCGAGGAGGTGCCTACCGCCCCGATCAAGGAGGTCTTCAAGCACAACAAGAAGCAGTTCTTCCAGACGGTCGGTATCGAGATCTTCATGAACTGCACCTTCTACGTGGTGCTCACCTACCTACTCACCTACCAGGAGGACACCGTCGGATTCGACGCAGGGACCGCCGCACGCCTGTCGGTGATCGCCTCGCTGACCGCGGCGGTGATCATCCCACTCTCCGGCAAGGCCTCCGACCGCTGGGGTCGCAAACCTGTCCTTCTCGCCGCCGGTGTCCTTCTGCTGGTGCTCGCCTGGCCGATGTTCCTGTGGATGAACCAGGGGACGTCCGTCTCCGGCTTCGGTGCCACGTTCGTCCTCTCCGCCGTCCTCGCCCTCATCCTCGGTACCCACGCCTCCACCGTCGCCGAGCTGTTCCCGACACGAACCCGGCAGTCCGGCCTGTCGATGGCGTACAGCATCGCCGGTGCGTTCTTCGCGGGTACACTCCCGTATCTCAACACCTGGTTGATCGACTGGACGGACAACATCATGGTGCCAGCTTTCACGCTGATGGTCGTCGCCCTGGTCGGCCTCGTGACCGTCTCCACGATTCCGGAGACCAAGGGGATCGGATTCATTGCTGACAAGGAGTTCGACGCCGCCACAGACACGGGTTCGGCTGACGTCGGTGACCGGAATGCAGAAGGCCAAGTCGCTCCGACGCGGTAGCGTGGAACAGTGAACATCACTCTCCGCCAGCTGGACTACTTCGTCACCGTCGCCGACGCGGGCAGCATCACTGCAGCTGCACAACGTCTATACCTTTCCGCGTCAGCGGTGTCGACCACCGTTACCGAGTTAGAGAACATGCTCGGTGTCCGCCTGTTCACCCGCCATGCCCGCGGTCTCTCCCTCACTGGAGAAGGACGTACTGTCCTCGGTAGAGCGCGGGCACTGCTGCGTGAAGCGGAAGACCTCGAGGTGAATGCGACGTCCCTCGGCACCAATATGTCAGGCACACTGACAGTAGGTTGCTACTCGACCATCGCCCCACTCCTCTTACCGAGGATCATCGCGGAGTTCTCGGACCAGTACCCGGAACTGACCATCCGGTTCACCGAAGGGTCACGCAGCGAGTTACTCGAAGGATTCGCCCAGGGACGGTTCGACCTACTTGTCGTCTACGACTACCCGTTTAAGGATGATCTTCCTGACCGGGGAACGCTGCTCCCCCTCGGAGCTTTCCCTCCCTACGTCCTCCTTCCCGGAACCCATGAGCTTGCAGGAACCGGCCCAGTAGCACTAACTGATCTCGCATCGGACCCGCTCATCCTCTTCGATCTTGAACCGGCGGACCAATACTTCCTTTCTCTGTTCCGCGATGAGGGCGTGGAACCCCGAGTCCGGTACCGCACTGGCGACTTCGAAGTGATCCGGGGGCTTGTCTCACGTGGTCTCGGGTACTCACTCCTCACCCAGAGAACTCTTCACTCAGTCAGCTACGAAGGCATCTCATACACAGCCGCTGAGCTCGCGTGCGACCACGGCCCGCTGGATGTCGTCTCTCTCGTTCCGACCGCCTCACGGATCACCGAACGAACCAAAGCTTTCGTTGACGCAGCCCGCAGAATCCTCGGAGACCCGGTTCGATATGCCAACGATGAGTAGGCCTGGGCCTCATCGAGAAATCCGAGCCAGTGGACTGGCGTGGAATAACCATGATCCGTATACCTCATGCCGTCAACGCAATCCTCACCGATGTCGAGCCCAGCTAACCATCCCGAATGCTAGGCAAACACTACGCGGCGAAATGTAGCCCTTTCCGAGAATGAGCTCCCCATGGCCACACTCCAACGAATGTCTGGATTGACGATCTGGCAACTAGCCATGACGCTGGACAAAAACCGGGCACGGAATCGCGTAGCATGCGCTCGCCAAGCACCTCGAGGCTTCTGCAGCGAGCGATTTACCGAGCAAAGCGACCAAGTGCTCGAAGAGATCGTCACCAGTGTGTATTCCGCGGCCGGAGACCCCGATGGCAGCTAGATCCCGTGATCCCTGCGAGACAGATCGAACTCCAGACGACCTGAGCCGCCGCAGGGGGTCAAAGAATAGCTGCCTATTGGCCCCTACGACGGCTCGGATGCACAACTGTAGTTAGAAGACCTCAGATCCGATCCATGAACGTGTACATGTTGCCCTGGTCGAAGGCAGCGCGACGCCAGGTGTCCCACGCGTGGGAACCGATGATGTCGTACTTGAACTCGATGTTGTCGCGTCCCGCCAGCGCCGCACGCGCCTGGAACTCCGAGGTCATCACCATCGAACCAGCCTCAAAGGGGCCACCGCGCACCACCGTCGCCACCGGGTCCGGGCCCAGGTCGCCGGCAAAGTTCGTGATGCCGGTCGATGCACTGACGATCACCGGCATGGTGAGGTTGTCGATGTTCAGCGTCGGGTTGTTCTCCGCACGCGACCGCTCGTCGGCCCACGGAATCTCGTCGTGCCCGCTGTTGAGCATCGACGTCCCGTCCATCACGGCGCGCTGCACGGGCATACCGGGATCGTAAAGCCCGCTCAGTGCGTACACCGAGCTGTACATGTCCGGGTGCTTCGACGCGAGGTTCATGGCCCCGTACGCACCGGAGCTCAGGCCGGTCACGCCGGTGCTGCCCCGGCCTCCGTTCGGCACTCCGAACTCCGACTCCAGGTAGTCCGGCAGTTCCTGGCTCATGAAGGTCTCGAACTGCGCACCCTGAACGCCGTCCCAGTCCTGCACCCAGCTCCAGGCGTCCATCGCCGGGAAGACGAGGGTGGCGTCCTCGTCCGCCAACGCATCCAGTGCGCCGCCGGCCGTGACCCAGGCGTTGGTGTCGGTGGAGTCAGCACCGTCAATGAACTGGGCGACCTTCGGATTGCCGTCGGTGTGCGCGGGCCGTACGACCACGGTGAAGTCGCGGTCCATCGACGGGGAGTGCACAGAGCACTCCAACGCGGAGGTGTCACGGTACTGCGCGCAACTTTCCGGGTCGGCTGCTGCGGTCGGCGCAACGGCCACGGATGCGGTCACGCCGACGGCGGCAGCCAACGCCGCCAGCACCTTCGGTGTCTGTCGTCTCTTTCGGGGATGTGTCATTCGGGGAATCCTCCTGTCCGTCGGCGACCGTACAAGCTCCGCCCCCGGAAAAGCGATGCCCCCGGGGGAATTGCCAGCGAACGCCAACATCATGCGTCACTGCAGTTCACAGCACTTACCAAGCGCCACGGCGAGTAGCCTGCCTCGCCTCTACACTCGGTGCCATGAAGTTCCTTGAGATCACCCTCCCGGTCCACGACCCGTCCCGGTGGGTCTTCTGGCTCTCGGACCGCCTCGGAACACCACGCGTCGACGGCGCCAGCGTCCGCGTCGGATGGACGACGCTCCGCTTCACCGCCACCTCCGACGACGCCCCGGGACGCGGCCACCACCTCGCCTTCGCGATTCCGACGGACACCATCGACGACGCCGCAGGACGTGTCGAGGCAGCGACGGGACAACCGTTGCTCGAGGACGACGGCACCACCGTCATCGACCGGGGAGGCAACTGGGCCAGCAGGTCGATCTACTTCGCCGGCCCGGAGAACTCCGTCCTTGAGCTCATCGAGCACACCGCGCGTCCGGCAGCACCCGCCGCTACCCCGCCGGACGGTCCACCCGAGCTACTCGGTGTCGCGGAAGTCGGGCAGGGGGTCGCCGACGTCGCCGCCGCCGGTGACGCCCTCGCCGCACGCTTCGGCACCCGCCTCCCCCACGGCTTCGGCGACCCGGCACGCCGTATCATCGCCGCCTACGGCGACATCGACGGCGCCGTCGTCCTCGCCCGCGACGACCGGCCGTGGTACCCCACACAGGACATCCTGCCGGCGACCGGTGCCGCGACCGTCGTGCCGGAGGACGACGCACCCCACTGATCAGATCGCACGGCAACGAACCCTGGACAGCCTCCGGAACGTCCCCTACACTTCGCAGACATAAGCCACCCCTCACCCGAAAGGATCCCCATGAGTTTCTCCACTCTCCGTTTCTCCCGGCTGTCCCACGCCGGCATCGCCGCCGTCGCCCTGGCCCCCGCCCTGGTCCTCGCAGCACCGGCCGCCGTCGCCGACGAGACCGGGGCCCCGGCCGTCGATTCCTCCGCTCCGTCGCCCTCGGAGGACAGCGGCGACAGTGACGTGTCCGAGGACGGTTCCGGGGAAGGCTCGGTCGAGGGCTCCCTGCCCGAGGGCGTGAGCTCGTCGGACGCCGCGTCATCGCTGGCCGACGCCGACTGGAAGGCCGTCGCCTCGATCCTGAGTGACGTGGTCGGCGGCGACGTGTCGCTGCAGACCATCCTCGACATCATCTCCCTGGTCAACGGCGGCGACGCCACGGTCGGCGACGTGATCGGCTCCGTCACCGGATCGCTCGGCGACAGCGGTGAGACCGGCGACAACAGCAACACCGGCGACGCCGCGGAGTAACCGACCCCCGTCACAGCCTCCGAGAGGTCACCGCACAATGCGGTGGCCTCTTCTTCTGTTTCCAGGTGACCGACAGACGTGGCAGAGCAGTCGGCGGCGCGGCAGAGGCACTGGTCGGATTCCTGCAGGAAAGCGACCGGCAACTCCGCCAATGTGCCGACACCTCTGCCAGCTCGCCCCACCTCCACCCCGACCACAGACACTTCAGCACATGATGTATTCTTTAATGCATGCATCAGCACGACGGCCCACCCGTGTGGGCACCAGGCACCACCGAACGCTCGATCGCCGGCCGCGTCGCCGAGGAACTCGCCCGCGACATCGTCGGCGGAGCGATCGCCCCCGGCGACATCCTCACCGAGGTCGACGTCGCACACCGCTCCGGGGTCAGCCGGACCCCCGTCCGCGAAGCGATGCTCCGCCTCGAGGCCTGGGGGCTCGTCCGGATCGCCCCGAAGAAAGGCGCCACCGTCACCGTCCCCACCGAACGCGAACGCAGCGAGCTCCTCACCGTGCGGTCCATGCTCGAGACCGACATCGTCCGACGTATCGCCGAGGACACTGACGCCCGCACCGCACTCGCCGCCGACCTCGACGCGACCGTCGTGCGGCAGCAGGCGAGCACCACAGACCCGGACGACTTCGCCGTACTGGACTTCACCTTCCACTCCCGGATCATCCACTTCGACGACAACCGGGTGGTCACGGAGATCTCTGACCTGCTGGCCCCCCGCCTCGCCCGACTGACCTTCCTCGCCGTGCGTGCCATGGCCGGCAACCTCCTGCCCGTCATCGACGAGCATGCCGCCCTGGCCGACGCCGTCCGCGAGGGCGACGTCCCCCGCTTCGAGGAGCTCATCGGGGCGCACCTCACCGGGTGGCACGGCCGCTACGAGGTCGCCCCGTGACGCCGGCACCAACGCCACCGACGCCACCGACGCCACAACGCCTGTGGATGCTGCCTGTCCCGGCGGTGTTCCTGCTCGCCTGGGGCGGCAACCATTTCACCCCGCTGCTGCACCTGTACGAGACCGTCGGCGGCTACGCCCCGTGGCAGTCCAACCTACTGCTCGGCATGTACGTGTTCGGACTCATCCCGGGACTGCTGGTCGCCGCGGCGCTGTCCGACCGGTACGGACGCCGGACCGTCACCCTCGCCGGCCTCGCCTCCGCGGCGGCGGGAAGCGTCATCCTCGCGTGCGGCATGGGGTCGTTCACTGTGCTGTGCATCGGCAGGCTCTTCGCCGGCGTCGGCGTCGGCGTGGCCATGTCCGTCGGGTCGAGCTGGATCAAGGAGCTCTCCGGACGCGAGTACGACCCGGAGGCGAAGATCACCGCCGGCGCCCAGCGCTCCTCACTGACCCTCACCCTCGGCTTCGCCGTCGGTGCCGGGATCACCGGAGTCCTGGCGCAGTGGGGTCCGTGGCCGGCGCAGACACCCTACGTCCTGCACGTACTGCTCTGCATCGTCGCGGCACTTCCGTCCGCACGCTGCCCGGAGACGGTGCCCGACCGACGACCGCAGGACGCCCACCCCTGGTGGCGTGACCTCACGATCCCACAGGCGTCACGGCGCCCGTTCCTCCGCATCATCGTCCCCGCCGCCCCGTGGGTCTTCGCTGCGGCGGGCGTGGCCTACGCCGTCCTGCCGACGGTGTTCGAGGAGAGCCTCGGCGACCACACCACGATCTTCGCCACGGTGCTCACCGTCCTCACCCTGGGGACCGGGTCGGCGACGCAGCCCGGCGTCGGCTGGCTCAACCGGGTGACGCGCGGGCGGGCACTTCCGGTCGGCCTCGTACTCCTCTTCCTCGGCATGGTCCTCGCGGCCGTGACCGCTGCGACGGGTAGCCCGGTCCTGGCGTTCGTCGCCGCCCTCGTCCTCGGCGGTTCCTTCGGCATCTGTCTCGTCGCCGGGCTGCTGCTGGCACAGGCACTGTCCACCCCGCAGGACCTCGCCGGCATGACGGGGATCTACTATTCGATCGCCTACCTGGGGTTCCTGCTTCCCACGGTGCTGGCCGCCGTCACCGGCGGGACGGAGTACACCGCCGCCCTGGCCGTGGTGTCCGCGTGCTGTCTCGTCTGCGCCGCCGCCGTCGCCTCGGGACTCTCACCGAAGAAGAAGTGAAGGAACGTGGCCGGATCCTCAGCTCTCTGATACCGTTCATGGAGAACTTACCTCACCACAAGAAAGTTGGAACCATGAAGGTCTCCCGCCGTATCAAGGCCGGCGTCGCCGCCGTCGCCGTCGCCCCCGCACTCGTCTTCGCGCCCACCGCGTTCGCGCAGGACGAGAACGCCGACAGCTCCCTGCCCACCAACCTCCTCGAGGGCTCCTCCGAGGACGGCTCGCTGTCCACCGGCAGCCTGGAGAACATCAACATCCAGGACATCATCGACCGGATCCTCGATCTCCTCCCCGGCCTCGGTGGCGGCGATGACGGAGACAACGGCGACGGCGGCACCGGCGGCACCGGCGAGTAGTCCCCCGCTTTCCCGTACGGGCCCGTGGCACTGCGCCGCGGGCCCGTCACGCGTTCCACCCCGATTCCTTGGACGCCCCGTACGCTGCACTGCTATTGTTCTAAGCCAACAACTTCACCAGTAGAAAGTACGGGCCATGACCCTTTCACCTGTCTCCCGCCGTCTCAAGGCCGGCATCGCCGCCGTCGTCGTGACCCCGGCCCTGGTCTTCGCGCCGACCGCCGTCGCCGACTCATCGCAGACCAGCAGCAGTCTGAGCGCTCAGAAAGCCGAGGCCTTCGACGCGCTCGGAAGCCTCGGCAGTGTCGGCGGCGGTGAACTCGGCACCGCGGTCACCGTGATCACCGCACTGCTGGACGCCGGTGTCAGCGTCGGTGACATCGTGACGATCTTCATGGCCCTGCAGGGTGCCGGCGTGAGCATCAGCGACATCATCGCCGTCTTCTCTTACCTCGCGGACAATCCGGCAGCGATGAAAACAGTCCTCTTCCTCATTGAACAGGGCTGGATCACGCAGATCCTCGCCCTCATCCGCTGACCCGCACTCCTCGGGGGCACCGACAGTTGGGGAGCCTCAGAAGTGCCGTCCGACGTGGGCTTCCTCGCGGGCGGTCTTCACCATGTGCGGGTAGTGCAACTCGAACGCCGGACGCTCCGAACGGATCTTCGGCATCGAGGTGAAGTTGTGCCGCGGCGGCGGACACGACGTCGCCCACTCCAACGAGTTGCCGTAGCCCCACGGGTCATCCACGGTGACGACCTCACCGTAGCGCCAGGACTTGAACACGTTCCAGACGAACGGCAGAACCGAGAGCCCCAGGATCAGCGCACCGATGGTCGACACCTGGTTCAGCAGGGTGAAGCCGTCGGAGTCCAGGTAGTCGGCGTAGCGACGCGGCATACCCATGCTGCCCAGCCAGTGCTGCACCAAAAATGTCATGTGGAACCCGACGAAGGTCAGCCAGAAGTGGATCTTGCCCAGCTTCTCGTCCAGCATGCGGCCGGTCATCTTCGGGAACCAGAAGTACACCCCCGCATACGAGGCGAACACCAGGGTGCCGAACAAGGTGTAGTGGAAGTGGGCGACGACGAAGTAGGAGTCCGACAGCTGGAAGTCCAGCGCCGGCGACGCCAACATCACACCGG